>JAISVB010000003.1 GCA_031271755.1 Culturomica sp. | reverse complement strand
ACCAGTGCTGCCCCTCGACTTGCATGTGTTAAGCCTGTCGCTAGCGTTCATCCTGAGCCAGGATCAAACTCTTCATTCTAAAAATTACTATAAAAAATACCAAAGACCAAAATCTACGGATCCTTTTACATACTTGATACGCAAAATGAATGCTATACAATTTGCTAATTCATCACTTCAATATATCAAAGAACAAATTTCCTTTAACAGAACCGAGCATCCGAACCCTCCGATACAAACCTGTAAACACCACACGGAATACTCAAAAAAGCCCTCAAAATTTTTCGAGGAAAGTGACTGCAAAAGTAAGTCACGGTATCCAATTTTCCAAAGAAATCAAAGACTTTTTCTAAAAAACTTGTGGAAGATCCGACTGTACAAAATCACACTCCTCTATTCCAAAGCGGCCACAAAGGTAATGCAAGAAAGCAGAAGATACAAAAATTTTCAAGTCATTTTTTCAATTTTTTCTTAAATGACTACAAATAAGCGAATTATACTGTATCAGGCCGGGATCAGGCCGGTGATCAGGATCAGGATCAGCAGGGCGAGGATCGGGTACAACTCCGCATACACCGCCAGGATCATGGTTGTTCCAAAGACATTGTGCCCGCCTCCGATGGCCACAATGCCGTTAGCGCATACCTGTCCCTGACGAATGGCCGAAAATAGGGCCACCAAACCTAAACCCAAACCGGCACCAAAACAGGCTGCCGCCACATACCATGTTATTGCAGGCAC
Organism: Culturomica sp.; assembly: GCA_031271755.1. Classification (GTDB taxonomy): domain Bacteria; phylum Bacteroidota; class Bacteroidia; order Bacteroidales; family Marinifilaceae; genus UBA944. Next base: position 43,046 of record JAISVB010000003.1, on the reverse strand, counting down.
CAAATAGGAGCTCAACATAAAATAACCGACAAATCCGTACAACCCCTGCGTGGAGGGGAGGGCCGACAATCCCAAGTACTGTCCGGACGCCGTGGGGTTCTTTTTCAAAGCGCCCACTGCCGCGTTCCCGCAAATAGTTACACCGTATGCGCTGCCGATTCCCGATAAACCGACCACCAAAGCAATTCCCAAATAAGCTAATACAATTGGTTCCATCATTTTTGTTTTTATGGGTGATTATTATTTCTTTTTACCGTACTCTTTTCCGGAAGGGATCGTATTTTTTACCCATTCCTTCAAATCCGGCGCTTTTGTAAAACTCCACAAATGTCAGACGCATCGGATGCACCAGCGCTCCGATCATGGCGATAACAAAATTCAGGCTGTGACCGGCTATCAGGATAAAAAACATAAGCAAAAACTTCGGCACCATCGGCAAAGAGGCTGTCATATCTATGGCCAGCATGTTGAATACGTTTCCCAGAATAGAACCGGTTAAGCCGAGGGCGAAGAGGCGGACGTACGAAAGGAGGTCGCCCAGCAGGCCCGTCGCCATGTTGTAAGCTCCCCAAATGCCCGCTCCCAGATTGAGGAAGATGTTTTTGCCCGGCGAATTGTAAAAGAAGATCGCCAGCGCACAGAGCCCCATGATCCCATAGAATCCCCAAACCAGAGGCTGCGGAAGCGTCACTCCCAAAGCCGGCAAGCCGAATACGACCGCCAGGAGCACCAGGAGCACCGTCCATCCCAAGTCCGACAGGGCGTATTTCCAGCCGTGCTGTTGGGCGATCTTGGCCACTTTCAGGCACATGCCGCACAGGATCTGGACGCCGCCGATGGCAAAGGCAAAGAGGAGCATCGGGTTGTATCCGCCCAAATGGGCACCGTAGTTGTCCTGGGTCAGGAAATAGTGTTTCACTCCCTGCAACCAAGGCCAGGTTACCGCATCTAAGGAGATGCCCAAAAAAGAGCCTGTTACCAATCCGACCACGGTGGTGGCCGCCCCCAGGTATTCTCCCAATTTCAGGTAGGGACACAGGCCGGGCGCCATCCTTTTCCGGAGCAGGAAACAGACTGCCCAGATCAGCAACCCGTATCCGCCGTCTCCCATACACAAGCCGAAAAAGAGCATGAAAAAGGGGGCGAAAAAGGGTGTGAGGTCCAACTCCCCGTAATTCGGCAAGTCGTACATGGCGCCGATCGGCTCGAAGAGACGGCTGAAGCGGTTGTTTTTCAATTTGACCGGCACTTCGTCTTCCGGCGTCGAACGCGCTATTTCGTAATAGAGTTCCCGGTTTTCCAGAAAGTGCAACAGTTCGGCCTCCCTGTCCGCCGGGAACCAGCCTTCCAAAGCAATAACGCGCCCCTCTATCGCGACGGAAACGGCATTTTGCACCTGCCTTTCGTCCACGACTTCCAGCACCTTTTCCCGGTATTGTTTCAAACGCTCAACGGCGTCCGCCGACACAGCGTCCAGCCACGTTTTCAGTTCGTCGTATTCGTTCCGGAGAGCGGTTTCCAATCCGGCCAGCTCTTGTTGGGATTTAGCCGGAAAACGACAGGCATCGGCTTCCAGATCCGGTTCCGGATCTTCTTTCCCGACGTGGACAAAATAACGGTATCCTTTGCAGTTGCCGATCTCCGCGATCTCCTCCGCTTCCTCCCATTCCGGGCGGAATTTCTGTTCGGGAACCGAGTAAAAACGGAGCTTCCAGCCGGCTCGTTCCAGGGCGTCGATCCGCTCTGCGGAAAAGGTTCCCCAGGGTTCGTACAGCGCCAGTTCCTTCTGCACCGAAGCGATCTGCTGCACCAACTGTTCCAGCCGGTGGTATTTTTTCCGGAGGTGCTCTTCGACATCCTCCTCTTTTACACCTTCGATCTCCTGCCGCTTCCCTGCTTGCCCCTGTTGCTGCAACCGCAGGATCAGTTCGTTTTGCCGTTTGACCGTCGCCAATTGCGCCTGCAACCGGTCGTCCGCAGCCGAACGCTCCCGGTTTTCGTGGATATGAACCACCCCTTTCTCCCGAAGTTCTTCAAGAAAATGCCGGTAATCCTCGTGGAAGATCAGCAGGGATAGTTTTTTCATCTGTACAATCATCTGTTACAGCGTAAAAGCGTTAATCGGTATCCGTCCGGCGGTTTTTAACTATTTTCTGGGACGATTTGGAGAGGTTCTCCTCATCCTCCAAAAAGCGTTTGATTTTCAGGATTGCCGCCTCAAATCCCGGGATCTGCACCTTTTCGTACAGGTTGACCTTCTGGGTGGTTTTTTTACGGGCTTGATCCAGCAGTTCCATCTTCCGGATGTACAACTCCCGCTCCAAAGCGATGGCGACGACCTTCTTGAGCTGTTCGATCCCGTCCGGAAACCAGGCCGGCGCATTGAAGAGGCTGAAATCTTCCGTTTCGTAGAGCACTTGGTCCAGTACCGGCGTGCGGACACCGGCTATTTTTTTTACCGACAGCGCGACTTCTTTGATCTTCAAGAGCCCGGGACGGTATTCGTTGTACAGCCGGAGCCCGTCTTCCAGGCTGTTCAGCGTATCCGCCAGGTTCCGGTTCAACGCCTCCGTTTTCTCTTTGGCTTTTTTTACCTCCGAACGCAAAGCCGCCTCCTTGTTCCGGATAGTCGGCAATGCCCGAATCCGTACTTTCAACTGTTTGTCCAACTGTTGCAGGGAGGTTTTGTTGTATTGGAAGCTGATCATGGTTGTGCTGTAAATCCTCCGAATTCGTCTACAATTTCAGCTTTGATGCCCAATTCCGCCGGGTTGAAATAGCTCCGGAACAACTCCCAGGCCGTATTCAACATGCGATCCGTGTCGATATTCAGATCCACCGCCAGCAGTTCGCCGGAATAGGCTTTTGCAAATTTCAGGGTGCGCTGGTCGTAATCGGTCAGGTCAAAGCCGTTTTCCAATTTGGTACGGGCGTTGGCCGCATCTGCGTAGAGGCGGATCGCCGCATTCATCACGTAGGCGTGGTCTTTACGGGTTTTCTTCCCGATGACCAACTGTTTCAGGCGGGAGAGGCTCCGGAAGGGGTCGACGATGACTTTGCCGATCTCCGTATCTTTCCGCAAAAAGAGCTGCCCTTCGGTGATGTAACCGGTGTTGTCGGGGACCGCGTGGGTGATATCCCCGCCCGACAGGGTGGTTACCGCAATGATGGTGATGGAGCCGCCTTCGGGGAATTGAACCGCTTTTTCGTAGATCCTGGCCAGGTCGGAATAGAGGGAACCGGGCATGGAGTCCTTGGAAGGGATCTGGTCCATCCGGTTGGATACGATGCTGAGCGCGTCTGCGTAAAGCGTCATATCGGTCAGCAACACCAGTACTTTTTCGTTTTTGTCCACGGCGAAGTATTCGGCCGCTGTCAGTGCCATGTCGGGCACTAACAGGCGTTCCACCGTCGGATCTTCAGTGGTATTGATGAAGCTGACGATCCGGTCCAACACCCCTGCATCGTCGAAGATTTGCCTGAAGTAGAGGTAATCGTCGTGCGGCAGCCCCATCCCCCCCAGGATGATCCGGTCGGCCTGCGCCCGCAGGGCTACATCAGCCATCACCTGATTGTAGGGCTGATCCGGGTCGGCAAAAAACGGGATCTTCTGCCCGGAAACCAATGTGTTGTTCAGATCGATCCCTGCTATGCCGGTGGCGATCAGTTCGGAGGGTTGTTTCCGCCGGACGGGGTTTACCGAGGGGCCGCCGATCTCACGTTCTTCGCCGTCCGCCGGAGGGCCGCCGTCGATGGGATCCCCGTATGCGTTGAAAAAACGCCCCGAAAGCTCCTCTCCCACTTTCAGGAAGGGGGCTTTTCCCAAAAACGCGACTTCCGAGTCGGTCGGGATCCCTTCGGTGCCGGAAAACACCTGGAGGGTGACGTCGTCCCCCCAGATCTTCACCACCTGCGCCAGGCGACCGTCCACCAGGGCCAGTTCGTCGTTTCCGACCCCCTGGGCTTTCAACGCACAGGTTGCTTTGGTGATGCGGGTGATGCGGGTGTATATTTTTTGAAAAGCTGTGCTCATGGGTTAAGACCGTAAGATGGTAAGACTGTAAGATAGTAGGATTGTTGACATATTAAGAGCATAAGAGTCAGGGTTGTTTTTTTGCTATTTTTTCTGCCACTATTTCCGCTATTTCCTGTTCGTATTTTTTAAAACGGACGGAGAGGAAGGGGGTATAGTTCATCTGTTTGTAGCTGTTCAATATCCGTTTGAAATAGGGGTTTACCTCGTCAAACGATTCGAATGCGAAATCCGAACGGACAATCTCCAGTATTTTGCCGAGCATGTAGCGTTGCCGTTCCATGGAGGTGGAGCCGTCTATCTCGTCAAAGGCATCCTGGTGCAGGATCACCCCGTCGAGCAGTTCCGATTTCCAAAAGAGGACGTGGTACTCCACAGGCACGCCGTCGTCTCCCAAAATATCGATCTGTTCCGCGCTCTCTATGCCCCGCACAAGGGCGTCCCGGGCTTCGTTCACCTCTTCGATCCAGGTGGCGGAGATGCGTTTTTCGGCGTACTCCCGGAACTCCGGATACTCCAAATATTTGGAGTAGGATTCCAGGGTGTTGATGGCCGGATAGCGCTTGGAGTCCGCCCGCGCCTGGGAGAGGGCGTAAAAACAGCGGGCTACTTTCTGGGTGGATTCCGTCACCGGTTCTTTGAGGTTCCCTCCGGCCGGGGATACGGTGCCGATAAAGGTGACGGAGCCGGTCTTCCCGTTGTTGAGGTAAACCAGTCCGGCGCGGGCGTAGAAGTTGGCGATGATGGCCGACAGATCCATGGGGAACGCATCCTGTCCGGGTAGTTCTTCCATGCGGTTGGACATTTCGCGCAACGCTTGCGCCCAGCGGGAGGTGGAGTCCGCCAACAGGAGCACTTTCAATCCCATGGCCCGGTAATATTCCCCGATGGTCATGGCTGTGTAGACGGAGGCTTCCCGGGCGGCTACCGGCATGTTGGAGGTGTTGGCGATGATGGTTGTGCGTTCGTACAGGGAGCGCCCGGAACGGGGGTCTTGCAGTTTGGGAAATTCCGTAAAGATCTCCACCACTTCGTTTGCCCGCTCTCCGCAAGCTGCCATGATGATGACGTCGGCATCGGCAAACCGGGCTAAAGAGTGTTGCAACACGGTTTTCCCGGTTCCGAAAGGCCCCGGAATAAAACCGGTGCCTCCTTCCAGCATGGGATTCATGGTGTCTATGACCCGCATGCCTGTTTCCATTTGGGTGAAGGGACGGGGTTTCGCCGCATATTTTTTTATAGCAAGTTTGACCGGCCATTTTTGCATCATGGTGACTTCTGTCCGCTTCCCGGTTTTGTCTTTCAGGACGGCTACCGGTTCCAGAATGGTGTACTCCCCGGCTTCTGCCACGGACTCTACGGTGTATTCGCCTTCCAGCTTGAAGGGAACCATGATCTTGTGATCCAGCCAATTTTCTTTTACACTTCCGAGCCAGTCCGCCGCCCTGACCGTATCTCCCGGTTTGGCCAGCGGTTCGAAAAGCCATTTTTTTTCCTCTTCCAACGGGTGGGTGTATTCGCCTCTTTTCAGGAACAAACCGGTCATTTTGTTCAGGTCGTTCTGCAATCCGTCAAAGTTTTTCGAGAGCAAACCCGGCCCAAGGCTTGCTTCCAGCAGGTGTTGTTCAAATTCGACGGGCATGCCCGGTTTCAGTCCGCGGGTGCTTTCGAAGACCTGTATATAGGCCAGCTCTCCGGTAAATTTGATCACCTCCGCCATGAGCCGCACGTTTCCTGCTTCGATGAAACAGATCTCGTTCTGGGAAACCGGCCCTTCCACTCTGACCAGGACGAGATTGGAGATGATGCTGTGTATTTTTCCGACTGTTTTTTCCATACGCTATGTATTGATCACCAGATTTTGCTTGAATTTCTCTATCAATTCCCGGAATATCTCCCCTCCGGTTCCCGGATCCATCCGGCTCCAGCGTTCCACGATCATCCCCTGGACGGCTAATCCCAGGATCCGATCGATGGAGAAGTAGGTGAATGTTGTCTGTTCTTCTACGTATTCCCACACTAAATTGTCCAAGCCTCTCTCCCGCTCCGTCAGGTTTTCGTTCTCCATCAGCCGGACGACCTGTTCGACCCAGGGGTACTCTGCCGATAAGCCGAAATCCCTGGCGCGGGAAGTTTTCAGAGCCTGGGCGAATTGGTTCTCTCCGACTATTTCCGCTTCCAACTCTTTGCCGTATTTTTTGCAGGTAAGCGCTGCCGACAGGTTTTTCAGGTTGAGGCTGAAGGCGGCGTAACCGGCTAAAAATGCATTCCCGGAGTGGATAAGGCTGTCGTAGTAGAGGCAGCTCAGTACATTTTCCGGTTTCTGCCCGAAGGGGTGCAGTTCTTCTGCTTTGAAACGTGCTATAAAATCCTGCAGGTAAGGCGGCAACACTTGCCCCGGTTCTGCTACTTCTTCTTCCAGTACCGGCAGCGGGTAGACGGTGGGTGCGTCCGGATCCGGATGGTATTTGTTCAGCAGGTTTAAGACCTGCCGGTTGTCGTGCGGTAAAAAAAGCAGTTCCAGCCAGGCTTTGTCCCTTCCCGACAGGTAGAGAGCGGCCTGTTCCCGGAAAGCGGTCATGGTCAGGGGTGCTTTGCGCTCCTCCCGAACCGGCTCCGGCAATCCGGCAATAAACGCTTCGTATGTTTTACGCATAGAGTAATTCCTTGGCCAATTTTTTCAGATAGGGACGAAAAAAGGCTTCGAACAGTTCTTCCGAAAAGGTGATCTTGTAGCCTCCGTCGCGAGGTTGCAGCACAAAGGTTTCCGGCAGGGAGCCGGTTTTGATTTCCAAGCCTTTGTGCAGCAATTCTTTGTATTTGGCGGCAACGAGGGCGGAAAACGCCTGTTTTTCCTTTTCCGGCAAGATGCATTCCAGGTCTGCCGTCCCGGAAGTGATTTCCCATTTTTTGACGACTGTCAGCAACAATTCCTGCACAAATGCTGTTTCCTGAAATCCTGCTTTACCCCATTCGGCCGCGATCCGGCCGGAAACCAGATCGGCGATCTGCTGTTTCAAGGATGCAACTGCCTGTTTTACGCTCAGTGCTGTTTCCGCTTCCGCTCTCTTTTTCAGGCGACCGGCCTCTTCTTGTCCGGCCCGGACGATGCTGTCGGCTTGTGCACGGGCTTCCGCCAGCATTTCCGCGGCTTCCCGGTTTGCTTTCCCGACGATCTCTTCCGCTTCTTTTCTGGCTTTTTCTACTCCTTCGTCGTACAGTTTCCGGGTCAGGATGTCCAACTTATTTTCCATGGGATGTATTTGCGTATGATTTTGATTTTCGCCGTTAAAATTACCACTTTTTTTCAACAATAAATCCTAAATTTTCAAGGATTTTCCTAATTTTACTTATGGGGTTTTGCAGGGTTTTTGCAGGGGGCAAAACTCGAACATGGTACGACGATGGTACGACCGAGGTCCGAGGGAGGTGGAGGGGAAGTTTGGGGAGGAAATGTGTTAAAATATGCATACATTCTGTTACGATCTGTGAATTAGCGGTTGTGAGTTTGTGTGGATTTTGTACATTTGCAGTCGTAAACAAATTTTGTCAGAAATATACCGGTTATGCACATTTTTTTGATCGAAACAACAGGGATCAGTTTGTGGGAGATGATTGTGAAGGGGGGATGGCTGATGATCCCGCTTTTTTTGCTTTCTGTGATGGCTGTTTATATTATTTGTGAGCGGTATGCACGGATCGGGAAGGCGACCCGTACGGGGGCCGGTTTTACCGGCCGGGTGCTGGAGGTGATGCGGCGCGACGGCAAAGGCGCGGCGATGCAGGAGTGTGCGCAGCGGGAGGCTCCGGTTGCCCGTGTGTTGCTGAAAGGGATCCGGTATGCGGAGATCCCGGCGGCAGATCTGCGGATGAGCATGGAAAATGCCGCCAATGCGGAGATGGCGTCTCTTGAAAAGGGGCTTTCCACGCTGGGAACTATTGCGAATATCGCCCCGATGATCGGTTTTCTGGGAACGGTGATGGGTATGATCCAGGCGTTTTACGATATGTCGATGGCGGGAAATAATATTAATATATCTTTGCTTTCTAACGGGATTTATACGGCTATGGTGACGACTGTTGCCGGGCTGTCGGTGGGTATTGTTGCTTCGTTGGGCTACAACGCTTTGGTCGGCCGGATCAACCGGATCGCCGTCGAGATGGAAAACGCCTCTTCCGAATTTATAGATGCCCTGTACGATTTGAAAAAATAGAGACAGCATGGCGGTTAAGCGCAGTAATAAAATCAACACGGTTTTCAGTATGTCGTCCATGACTGATATTGTTTTCCTGTTGCTGATCTTTTTCCTGATCACTTCTACCCTCGTGAATCCCAATGCGCTGAAGTTGGAGTTGCCGAAAAGCACGAATCAGATCGCTAATCATCCGGTTTCGGTAACGGTTTCGGTCGATCAGGATCTGGTGTATTACCTGAACGGGAAGGTGACCCCGTTTTCCCGGTTGGAGAGCCGGATTGTGGAGGAGTTGAAGAGTTCGGACGAACCCAGTATTGTTATCCAGTTGGAAAAATCCGTACCGGTAGAGCACCTGGTGCGGGTGATGAATATTGCCAAAACCTACGGATACAAGTCCGTTTTGGCTACTGATCCCGAGTAACAACCTATAAAAACAAAATGATGAAAAAATGTATCTTTTTGCTGCTGTTCTTTGTGTCGTTCCCGACTTTATTTTACGGGCAATACGACCTGGAAAGCCAAGTACCGACAGACCCGGAGGTGAAAATCGGAAAGCTGGAAAACGGCATGACCTATTACCTGCGTGTGAACAAAGAGCCCAAAGAACGGGCCAGTTTTTACATTATCCAAAATGTGGGGGCTCTGTTGGAAACAGATGAGCAGGATGGTTTGGCGCACTTTCTGGAGCACATGGCGTTTAACGGAAGCGAGCACTTCCCCGGCAATTCTTTGATCAAAAACCTGGAAAGGCACGGGATTGCTTTTGGCCGGAACATCAATGCCTACACCAGCCAGAACGAGACGGTGTATAATATCAGCGATGTGCCGACAACGAACAAGCCCCTGATGGACAGTTGCCTGTTGGTGCTGTTTGACTGGGCGAACAGTTTGTCCCTGCTGGAGGCTGATATCGACGATGAACGCGGCGTGATCTCCGAAGAGTGGAGAACCGGCCGCAATTCGGCAAGCCGCATGAGAGAGAAGGTGAATCCGGTGATCCTGAAGGGATCCAAATATGCCGAACGGAATATCATCGGTGAGTTGGAGGTGATCCAAAACTTCAAGCACCAGACTATCCGGGATTTTTATCACGACTGGTACCGGACGGATCTGCAGGCGATCGCTGTAGTGGGTGATTTCGACCTGCAGGAGATGGAACAGAAGGTGATCGCCCTGTTTTCACAGATCCCGGGCGTTGAAAATCCGAAAGAGCGTCCTTTCCATGAAATTCCTGCGCACGAGGAGACCTATTTCGTGGTGGCGACCGATCCGGAAGCGCAGCAGTCTGCTATTTCCATGTACGTCATCCACCGGGAGAAAAATCCGGTAAAAAACAGACACAGCAATTTGCGGGAGAATTTGATCACTTCCCTGTACAACAGCATGTTGAATAATCGCATCAGCGAAATGCTACAAAAAGGGAATCCTCCTTTTATCTACGGATCTGTTTATTATGGAGGTATGGTGCGGGGATATGATACGTACGCCCTGTCCGTTGTTGCTAAGCCGAACGAAGAGGAGGCGGGGTTGCGCGCCCTGCTGACGGAAAACGAAAGAGTCCGGAGGTTCGGATTTACCGAATCCGAGTTGGAAAGGGGCAAAACAAATTTGTTGGTGAATCAGGAGTCTGCCGTGAAGCAAAAGGATAAACGGAACAACGACCAGTTTGCCCGTCAGATCGGTAACCACTATCTGGAACAGACCCCCTTGGTGGACATTGAGTATTATTACGATTTTATGAAAAGTATCCTGCCCGGTATCCGGGTGGAAGAGGTTTCCGCAAAAGCCAACGAATGGTACACGAAGGGGAACCGGGCCATCGCCATTACCGGCCCGGAGGAGGACGCCAAACACCTGACGGAGGAGGAAGCCCTGAAGATCATTGCCGAGGTGGAAAACGACAAAACGATCACGGCATATGAGGATGAGGCTGTGAACTCCGACCTGATCGAGGGAGAGTTGCCGGGAGGAAAGATCGTCGCTGTGAAACAGTTGCCCGAATTCGAGGCCGAAGAGTGGAAGTTGTCCAACGGAGCCACGGTGGTGTTCCGGAAAGCGGATTACAACAAGGACGCTGTGAGCCTGAGCGCATTTAGTCCGGGAGGTACTTCTTTGTACGGGGTGGAAGATCTTTATTCGGCGGAATCCCTGTCCGGATTTACCGCGGCGTATGGACTGGGCCATTTGGATGCCACTTCGCTGCGCAAAGCGCTGACGGGTAAAAAAGCGAGCAGTTCGATCAGCCTCAGCTCTCTTTCCGAGGGGGTCAGCGGCAGCTCTACTCCGCAGGATTTTGAAACGATGTTGCAGTTGGTGTACCTGCGCTTCCAATCTCCCCGCTTTGACAAGGAGGCGCACGAAGCCTACCTGAACCGGCTGCGCCCGGCTTTGATCAATGCCAGCAAAAATCCGCAACAGGTGATGCAGGATTCCCTTCGAATGATCATGAGCAGTTACAATGCGCGGACGCTGTTGATGAACGAGGCTTATCTGGACAAGATCGACCTGGCGAAAATTGAGGAGATCTACCGGGACCGTTTCCAGGATGCTTCCGATTTTACTTTTATCATTGTCGGCAACATAGACGCCGAAACCGTAAAACCGTTGGTGGAAAAGTACATCGGATCCATTCCGGCCACGCACAGGCAGGAAAAGTGGGTGGACAACCGGGTGCTCAGTCCCGAAGAACTGAACAAAGAGGTAGGGATTTTGTTTGAAACGCCTAAATCGACCTGTTATACGGATTTCCGGCAAAATAATATGGAGTATACTCCCCGGAATAATGTTTATTTGTCGGTGCTTTCTGCTATTTTGAGAATAAAATATACCGAAAATATCCGGGAAAAAGAGGGAGGTACATACGGTGTGGGGGTTTCGAGCAATTCGGTGAGGGATCCGCGAGTGCAGTACCAACTGACTGTTGTTTTTGATTGCGATCCCGATAAAGCCAACTATTTGCAATCGTTGGTGCTGAAGGAGATCGACGATTTCCGGAAAAACGGGCCGACCCGGGTCGATTTGGACAAAGTGGTGGCCAACATGCGGAAAGAACGGGAACAATCCAAGTTGCACAACAGTTATTGGGCAGGTGCTTTGCAGACCTGGTACCGGTACGGATACAATCCTGCCGACGCCCGGAATTATGAAGAGATTTTGGACGGGATCAGCACTTCCGGTATGCAGGAGTTTGCCGAAAAACTCTTTACGGGAGCGAAAGAGGTCAACCTGATCTTTAAGCCGAAAGCCGAATAAACGGATATTATTTTTTCCTAAAAGCAGCAACGTCCTTGCACTTTGCTGCTTTTTTATTTGCTTTTTTGATATTTATTATTCATCTTTGTAGGTGTATTGCCTGAATAACAGGTATGAATTCCGAAATAGTACTAACTAAAATCGACACAGTATGAAATTGAAAGCGATGGTAACAATGCTTGCATTGTTCTTTACTGTGAGCCTTGCTTCGGCTCAGAGTAACCAAACCGGCCAGGATGGCAAGAAAGAGTGCAAAAAAGAGTGCGTAGAGAAGAAGGAGTGCTGCAAGGAGAAGGAAGGCAAGAAAGCCGATTGCAAGAAAGAGTGTAAAAAAGAGTGCAAGAAAGCCGAAGCCACTAAAGATTGTAAGAAAGAGTGCAGCAAAAAGAAATAAAGTTGTCAAAACTTCTTATTTTCTTTTTTCTTTCGAATAATGATTCTATTTTTGCGGGGTATTAATCACTAAAACCTAAAAAAATGGCTTACGTAATCAACGATGACTGCATCTCTTGCGGTACGTGTGAGGGGGAGTGCCCGGCAGGAGCGATCTCCATGGGCGCCGATCATTATGAGATCGATCCGAATGCTTGTACAGATTGTGGAACTTGCGCCGGAGTTTGTCCGGTAGAGGCGATCAAACAAGCCTGATTACACATAATAAAAAAGCGGCCTGCAGGCCGCTTTTTTAGTTTCCGGCTATAACGTAGTCCATCGGTATGTCGTGCGCTTCGACAGGTACCGATCCCCACAACTGAAAGCTAAAGCATACGCCGATCTTGTATGCAGTGGAGGTTTTCAGGATCCGGTCGTAATACCCCTTTCCCCTGCCCAGCCGATTCCCTTTTTTGTCAAAGGCGACTCCGGGCACAATGATCAGGTCTATTGCCGACGGTTCTTCCCAGAGCCGGCCGGCCGGTTCGGGAATGGCAAAGCTTTCTCCCGGAGAGAGTTTTTCCCGGCCGTCGAAGCGGCGCAGTTCCAGTGTGTCGCCTTTGACACAGGGAAGCAGGAAGCATTTCTTGCCGGCCCAGCGGCTGATGAAGTCGTGTGTGCGGACTTCGTCCTCCATTGACCAGTAGGTCAATATGACCCGGGCTTTTGCAAAGGCTTCCGTCTGCTCTAATTCGCTCCATACGGCTTCTGATTCCTGTTGTTTTTCTTCCGGGGTGGCCGCCTTTTTCAACTCCCGGATCTTTTTTCTTGCTGCCTGTTTGTCCATGGCCTATGGTTGATACCTTGCTTCCCGCAGTATTTTGTGGTAATCCTGTTCTGCCATCAGGGCTTCCGCCGTTAACGGGCTTTTTTTCATGTACGCGCCGACGATCCGGTAACCGTTCCACAACACAGCCTGCCCCGGGGATTCTTCCGGCATGCCGGGCGAAAAAGGAGCGGCAAACAGGTATTTCCGCAACAACATCTGTCCGGTGTCGAAGAGGTATTCGTTCTCGATCAAAAATCCCCACATCTCCGCTTCGTTGTCGCGGCACCACTCCCACTGTTCCCGGGTAAAGCCGAACAACTGCTCCGGCGCGTAATCCGGCAACAGTTTTTCCAATATGTAGAGCAATTTTCCCTGGTAGATCATGCCGCTCACCAGGTCATTTTGCGGGGGATGGTACGGGAATTCGGTCGTTAACCAGCCCAGCAGCAGATCCCGGACGATGTTTTCCGGCGTCATGTTGCGGGCTAAGTAGCGGGGAACCGGCGTCGCCAGCATTTTGTAGAAGAGGTTCTCTTCGCCCAAGTAGTTGTCTAAGCTGACACTGATCCAGGCGCTGTCCGACACGATGGACTGGTTGAAGCCGGAGATGTGCGTGTAGAGCGCCGGAACGGGACGACCGGGGAAGTAGCAGGCATAATAGGCGAATGCACCGGTCAATTCGTTCTCCTGCGCCGCCATGTCGGGATAGACGGTTTCCACGCTGTCGTACAGTTGCCGCATCACGGAGTCTTTTAAAAAGTAGGAGAGCAGGCGGGGAAATTCTTCGCTCCGGGGATCGCCCAACTGCAAAACCCCGCCGGCATACAGGTCGAAAAAACGGCCGTACCGGGCCTGCAGGGAGGCGGCGTCTGGATGCTCTTTGTCCAAAGCGAAGAGGTCCCGTTCAAAGCGGATAAAACGCCTCTCCTGCCGGTATTGGCGGACGTCCGGCCTCTTTTCGCTTTTGCATCCGGCCAGCAGGAGGCAAAAAAACAACGCGGCCATTGTAAACTTCATCTTTGTTCGTTTTTATTTTGACGGTAAAAGTCGTATTTTTACCATTCCGATTTGACATACGAGGATACGAAGATACAAACAAATCCCGTATTTTTACGGAACAGATTACAAACCACAGCACCGTAACACATGCGCATCGCTATTCCTCAACAGAATTACCGGACGGGAGATATCCGGAAAAATTGCGAATTGATGTTGGAAGCCATCCGGAAAGCCCGGACGGAGCAGGCCGACCTGATCGTCTTCCCCGAATTGGCCGTTTGCGGTCCCCTGCCCCAGGATCTGCTGGAACAGGAGGGATTCGTGACGGAGTGCCGCGAAACGGTGGAACGGCTGGCGGACGCCTGCGGAAGCATGGCCGCCATCATCGGGGCGCCGAATTTGGATCCGGCCAACGGCATTATGTACAACTCCGCCTATTTTATCCAGAACGGCGAGGTGGCGGACGGCGTGCACAAAACCGTGCTCAGCGATTACGATGTGTTCGACGAAAGCCGCTATTTTGTGGCCGGGGAAGAGAATATGCCGATCCGCTTCCGGAATAAAAACATCCGGATCCTGTTCGACGAATACGAGTCGGAGTTTATTGATAAGGGCGACAGTCTGGTGATCTGCATCGGATCGACTCCTTTTACCACGGAAAGCCTTTCCTACCGCAAGCAGGTGCTGGGGGCCCTTTCCAAACGGCACAGCAAAACGATTGTGTCCGTCCATCCCGCTACGGCGGCCACTTCGGTGTTGTTTGACGGGAACTCGATGATTTACAATTACAAGGGGGAAGCGGTGCTGCACCTGAAAGCGTTCGAGGAGGATTTTGCGGTGGTCGAGATCGACCGGGTGCAACACTACCCGCTGCTGAAACAGGAAAAAACGGATCCGGTCGCGTTGATCCACCGGGCGCTGGTTTTCGGTGTCCGGGACTATTTCCGGAAAAACGGGTTCACCCAGGCGGTGGTGGGATTGTCGGGCGGTTTGGATTCGGCCGTGGTGGCCGCTTTGGCGGCAGAGGCCATCGGCGCCGAAAACACCACCGGGTTGTTGATGCCTTCCGGCTTCTCCTCCGACCATTCGGTCACGGACGCCGAGGCATTGGCCAAGAACCTGGGAATGCCTGTTCATACTCTTCCGATACAAGATATCTACGAAAGGTATTTGGCAACGCTGGACACTCTTTTCTACCAGCGGCCGTTCAACGTGGCGGAGGAGAATTTGCAGGCGCGTATCCGGGGGAATCTGGTGATGGCCGTTTCCAATAAGTTCGGTCACATTGTCCTGAACACTTCCAATAAGAGCGAAGCGGCGGTCGGGTACGGAACGCTGTACGGCGACCTTTGCGGCTCTTTAGCCGTGCTGTGCGATGTGTACAAAACCGATGTGTACAAATTGGCCCGCTACATCAACCGGGACACGGAGATCATCCCGGAACACACCCTGACCAAAGTCCCTTCTGCCGAGTTGCGGCCAGGTCAGAAAGACCGGGATTCGCTTCCGGAGTACGATGTTTTGGACGGCATCCTGAAACTTTATTTGGAAGAACGGCACTCCGCCCGGGAGATCGTTCTCCGGGGATTTGAAAAGGAGACGGTCGAAAAGGTGGTCTCCATGGTGATCCGGAACGAATACAAACGCTACCAATGCCCGCCCGGCATTAAGATTAGCAAAAAAGCGTTCGGCAACGGCCGGCGGTTTCCGCTGTGATCCTTATCGGGAGTTTTTTAAGTTTCAGGCAAAAAATTACCGCCGGAACCGCTCCATCTCCCGTTTGGCGTCTTTTAATTTCAGGGATTCCCGTTTGTCGAACTCTTTTTTTCCTTTGGCTAAGGCGATGCGCAGTTTAGCCCATCCCTTGTCCGTCAGGAACAGTTTGACGGGAACAATGGTCAGGCCGCTCTCTTTGACTTTGCGCTCCCATTTCCGCAACTCCTGCCGGGTCAGCAATAGTTTCCGTTCCCGTTTTTCTTCGTGGTTGTAGTAGGTGCCCAACCGGTATTCGGCGATGTGTATCCCCCTGACCCACAATTCGCCACGTGAAAAATAGCAATACGAGTCTACCAAACTGGCTTTGCCGGCCCGGATGGATTTGATTTCCGTCCCGGTCAGGACAATGCCGGCGTTGAACTCTTCGATAAATTCGTAGTCGAAAGAGGCGCGTTTGTTTCGTATGTTGATATCGGAGGACATGGCGGGACAAAAATACGAAAAAATACCCGTTGGGGAGGATTGCCTGTCGATCGGAATCTTGAAAAAATGTTAATTCTCCGGTTATCGGGCAAAATATGCCGGATAAACAGGTACTTTTGTTCAATAAATAAAACAACAGTGTATGTGTCAGGCTACAAATGAGCAGTTAATTGCGATTTTACAGGAAGAAGCCATACCGGCTTTAGGATGTACGGAGCCGGTGGCCTGTGGGTTGGTGTGCGCCCGGTGCCGGGAAGAGTTGGGCGGGATTCCGGAGCAGATCGAGGTATGGGTAAGCGGCAATATTTACAAGAACGGCATGGGGGTCGGCATCCCCGGGACAGGTATGTACGGTTTGCCCATTGCGGCTGCGGTGGGTGCGGTATGCGGCCGCAGCGAGTACGGTTTGGAGGTGTTGAAGGATGTTTCTGCGGGCGACAATCTGCCGAAAGCAAAAGAGTTGGAAGCAAAAGGAGCGGTCCGGGTCTATATGAAAGAGGAGGCCCCCGACAAGCTCTACGCGGAAGCGGTCTGCTCCCGCGGAACGGATACGGTCAAAGCCATTATTGCCTATGCACATACCAATTTCCTGCTGGTTGAAAAGAACGGAAAGATCATTTTTCAAAAGGAGTCCGGCAGCTCGGCGAAAGAATCACACAAAAGGCCGGAACTGAGCGTGGAACGGATCTGGCGCTTTATCCACGAGATCGAGACGGAAAAAATAGCGTTCGTGTTGAACGGAGCGGAGATGAACAAAGCGATTTCCGAAGAGGGACTGAAAAGCGAGTACGGTTTGCAGATCGGAAAAACGCTGTTGGAAAATATTGAAAAAGGGTTGTTGGAGGATGACCTGCTGAACAATGCCCTGATACGCGCCACGGCAGCCTCCGACGCCAGAATGGACGGGTGTGAGAAGCCGGTAATGACCAATTCCGGAAGCGGCAATCAGGGTATTACCGTTTACCTGCCGGTGATCGTTGCCGCCGAGCGTTTCGGTTCTTCCCGGGAACAGTTGATCCGGGCATTGGCGTTGAGCAACCTGATCGCAGCGCATATTCACTACTACATGGGGCACCTCTCCGCTCTGTGCGGCATATTGATCGCAGCGACCGGATCGGCCTCGGCGATCACCTACCTGATGGGGGGGAATTACGAACAGGTGGTCAATACCATCAAAACCATGTGCTCCAACCTGACCGGGATGATGTGCGACGGCGCCAAGCAGGGGTGCGCCCTGAAGGTCTATTCGGGGGTTTCCGCAGCGGTTCAGGCAGCTATGCTTTCCATGCGCGGGATCAAGACCCACAACGACGGTATCGTAGAGGAGAATGTTGAACAGACCATCCGGAACATCGGTATTATCGGAACGGCCGGCATGGAGCAGACAGACAAGACAATTCTGCACATCATGCGCAACAAGAAATAGCTGTTTCGCGTACCGGTGTGCATGAAAACAGCAACGGATATACATACCCATACCCCCGCCCCGGGGCATTGCACGGCTGTTCTGGATATCAGCGACGGGAAGCCCCGCGTACCGGGCATGCTGTACTCCAAGGGGATCCATCCGCTCTTTTTCCGGGGAGAAGAGGAGCTGAGGGAGATCGAAACGGAGGCGGCCGGCGGAGTGCTGGCAGCCATCGGAGAGTGCGGAATGGACCGGAATGCTCCGGTCTGCCTGAAAAAGCAGGAGTATTTTTTTTCCCGGCAGGTCGAGTTGTCCGAAAAATACCGGTTGCCCCTGATCATTCATTGTGTGCGGGCTTTTCCCGAATTGCTGTCGGTGCACAAGAACATGCGTCCCTCGGAATCTTGGATCATTCACGGATACAACAACAACCGGGAGATTCTGGAAGCGCTGTTGCGGCAGGGGCTTTGTGTATCGGCCGGCAAGCACATCCTGGATCCCGTATCCAATATCCGGCAGTGGGTAAGCCTGGTTCCGGCCGACCGGCTTTTTTTGGAAACGGACGATTCCGGCTTTCCGCTGGAGAAGATATACGGGGAGACCGCCCGCTTGCGGGGAGAAACCGTCGAGAGGCTGACGGAGCATGTATGGGTGAATTTCCGGCGCACATTTCACGATAAAAAATGACGACAGATTGGTTGGACAGGACAGCGTTGTTGCTGGGGGCGGCTAATATGGAGAAGCTGCGGAACGCCCATGTCTTAGTGGCGGGACTGGGCGGAGTCGGCGCCTATGCGGCGGAGATGCTGTGCCGGGCCGGTATCGGGGAGATGACCATCATCGACGGGGATGTGGTGGAGGCGACCAATAAAAACCGCCAATTGCCGGCGTTGGACAGCACCGTCGGCAAATCCAAGGCGCACCTGATGGCGCAGCGGTTTTCGGATATCAACCCGGAGATCCGGTTACACGTCATCGACCGTTTTATCCGCGACAAAGAGATGGTGGATATCCTGAGCGCTGCGCCGTATGATTATGTGGTGGATGCCATCGACACGCTGGCGCCCAAAATATTCCTGATCTACCACAGTCTTAAAGCAGGCCTGAAAGTGGTCAGTTCCATGGGATCGGGCGGAAAAACCGACCCTTCCCAAGTCCGGGTGGCCGATATCTCCCAAAGCTACAACTGCCACTTGGCCCGGATGCTGCGGAAACGGCTGCACCGGTTGGGGGTGTACGAGGGGGTACAGGTGGTCTTTTCCTCGGAACCGACTGATTCCGCCGCCGTCGTGCTGAGCGAAGGACAGAATAAAAAGTCCAACGTCGGCACCATCTCCTATATGCCTCCCTTTTTCGGATGCTTTGCCGCCTCCGTGGTCATCCGGGACTTGACTGCAAACATTCGCTGAGATCTCTTTACTTCACCAGCACCCTCTCCTGCAGTTTTACGTTTCCGGCGGTGGAATTTGAGAAGGGACAAACCAGATGGGCTTTTTTCACCAACTCTTCGGCTTTGGCCTGCGACAGGCCGCCAAGCGTTACATCGATGACCAGCGAAAAGATAAATCCGCCCTTTCCGTTCGGGCCGATCCCGGTTTCCACCTGCACGGCCATACTCTTCAACGACAACTTTTCCTGACGGGCTACAAAGCCGATGGCGCTGCTCAGGCAAGCCGAGTAGCCGGCCGAAAAGAGCTGCTCCGGGTTGGTGCCGTCTCCCCCCTGCCCTCCCATCTCTTTCGGGGTGCTTAACTTCATGTCGATGCGGTTGTCGGAACTCCGGACCCGACCATCTCCTCCGCCCTCTGTCACGGCGGTTGCTTTGTACAAAATTTCCATCGTGTGCTTGTATTTGGTTCTTACTATCTTACTATCTTACTATCTTACTATCTTACTATCTTACTATGAACGTAATTTTACGCAAAAAAACAAGAAAAGTTCCGGCATCGGTAAAGCGGTAGGTAAGCGATTTTGAAAGTTTGTTTTCAAAAAGATTGCCGAAGCGTATTCTGTATTGTGCAAAATAATGGTAAATTTGCAGGTATGGGTCATAAAAATCAAACCGTATGAAAAAAACATTGTTATTGATCGCAGCCATTGCCTGCGCCTTCGGAGTAACGGCACAGGACATTAAACTGAACGCACCGGTGAAAACGGGAGGAGAACCGTTGATGAAGGTATTTAACGGACGGCATTCCGAACGGACTTTTGTAAAAAAGGCAATGCCTTTGCAGATGATGTCGGATTTGCTGTGGGCATCCAACGGCTTCAACCGGGAAAACAAACGGACCGTACCGACCGCACAGGATAAGCAGGAGTTGGATATCTACGTGATGACCGACGAAGGGGTTTACCTGTACGAAGCCAAAGCGCACCACCTGAAACAGGTCGCCAAAGGGAACTTCAAAGAGGCCCTGGGACAGGCCAACATCAGCAACAACGCCTCCCTCTCCGTGATCATCGTGGCCAATTTGGACAAAGCTGCTTCCCGGGAGTATGCGTACCTCTCCGCCGGTTACATTTCCGGGCACATCTACCTGTTCGCCGAATCGTTCGGATTGGGAACGGTGGCTCGCGGCTCCTTTAAGAAAATAGAACTGCACAAGGCATTGAAACTGACGGACAAGCAGGAAATTACCCTGGTACAGCCGGTGGGTTTTCTGAAATAAGGTAAAAACCGTTTGAAGGGGCTGTTTAAAAGTGACATTTAAGCAGCCTCTTGTTTTTATCTATAAGAAGTATTCAAAGAGTGCTTAGCTGCGAAGCCGCTGATTTTCAGGTGAACGGGAGCATACTAACGTATGTGGCCGACGACTGATAAATCAAGCAATGAAGCAGATGGGTATTGGGGGGACACTGCTTAAAAGTAGAAGCCGAGATTGATGTAGACCTCCGGTTTTTTGCTCCAGTCGGAGAGGTTGATGCGGGCGTCTATGGGCCCCAGGGAGGTTACATAGGAGTATCCGACCCCTCCTCCCCAGATCCTCTGACCGCCCAGCATATCAAAAAAGTTATTGTCCTGCATGGCGTAATTCCCCGTGAATACAAGATAGTGCCGGGCTCCCATACGCTGGCGGAATTGAAAACCGGCAGCTAAAAAAGCGTTGTCCATAAGTTCTGCGTAAGCGATCCCGGGGAAGGGAAGCTGGTGTGTCACGTACCGGCCGGGCATACTGCCCCCGACATAGTTGAGATAGGGATACGGGATCCCGGTCCCCACCAATACCCGCCCATACACAGAGGGTTGGAATTTGAAACGATTGGTGAGTGAAATCACCCCTGTAAAACCGCCGTTCACTGCTGCAAAAGGCGTTCCGCCAAATTGCAGGAAATCTTTCGTATACAAAGAGTAGGACGCCTCAAAAGAGATCCCTTTTTCGGGGTAATATTTCCTGTCCAGATTCTCCAGCTTTGCCAGGGCGAAATAACTGAAAAAGCCTTCGGAATGTATATCTGTGGACTGATAGGCGGCTTTATACAGAAAAGGATCGTAATCGAAATATTCGTACCGGAGCCCGTATTGAAATTTCAGATTTTTGAATAAAACATCCGCTCCGCTCAACTCCCCCAAGTGGTACCGGTTGTTTACCGTATTGATCTTATCCCCGCGGTGATACATACTGAAGTCTGTATATTTAAAGAGATACGACAGATTAAATTTTCGCAGCCAGGGATTCTCCAAAGAGTAATCCACCCGTATGTATGGATTTTTACTCAGGCGAGCCGTCAATTCAAACCGGGAACCGCTGAGCATATCTAAATCAATCCGGCTGTTGAGCAGAATGGCCGCGACCTCTTCCGAATCGAAGCGGAAGCCCAAATTAACCCGGTTGGGAGTTCCTTCGTTCAGGGTTATTTCCAATTGGTATTCCGGCCCGCCGGTCAGGCGGTAGGAAACATCTGAAAAGGAGCGGGTACCATACAGCGAAGCGACTGCATTTTGTATCTCTTTTTTTGTAACATACCTGTTTTCCGGGATCCGGATCATTCGTTTCAGCCACTTTGCATGCCGCTCCGATACTCCTTTCAACGTCAACTTGCGGATGTAAAACGAATCGGGACAGGCAACCGGAACTTTGGCAGGCAACCGATGCTCCGAAATGCCCAATTGTTCTTTCAATGCTATTAACTCTCCCCAACTCGCCCTGGCAGCGCGTTCCCCTCTGTTTATCATGGTGTCGATAGCATTATTCTTAAAGCTGACCGCCGAGTATTCATTGATGTCCGGTTTGATGAAGATGTCCGTCATCGCCTTGTTTTTTTCAAATTTGTTCAGACAGAGTAAACTGATCAACTGTCCCATCACCCCTCTTAATGTTTCCAGTTCGTTCGCTTTCCGCAACTCGGCCTGCACATCCACCCCGATAACGATCTCCGCTCCCATAGCCCGGGCCACATCTACCGGAAAATTGTTCACAATTCCTCCGTCCACCAATACTAAGCTGTCTATCCGCACAGAGGTGAAGGCGGCCGGGATCGCCATGCTGGCCCGCATGGCCTGTACCAGATTTCCACTCCGCAGAACGACCTCGCTCCCGTCCACAATATTCGCGGCAACACAGGCAAAAGGCAAGGGAAGCGTGGAGAAATCGAGCGAATCGTGGTAACCGGCGGTCAGATCCGTCAAGAGATTGTACACATTCTGCCCCTCTATTAAACCTGTTAATCCTCTGCGTTCTTTGTTTGGGTTCCACGGAAGCGTGAAAACGTATTTTTCCGATTGTTCCCGCTCAAAAAAGGACATCTGCTCCCGCTGTATCCTGTCTCCTAACAACGAACTCCAGTTTTGCATTCTGACTAAGCTGTCCAATTGATGCGCATTGTAACCGATCGCATACAGCCCTCCGACAATAGCGCCCATGCTGGTTCCGACAACCATGTCTACAGGGATTCCCGCTTCTTCCAATACTTTGATCACGCCCACATGCGCCAATCCTTTGGCGCCTCCGCCGCTCAGCACTAAAGCGATCCGTTTCCTCTCTTCCCGGCCGGAAGAGACGGCGTGGAGTGAAACAAAAGTAAACAGGAACAGTAAAAATAACAGGTATTTTCTCATGTGTTTTCCATTAGAGGATACTTGGACAGACAAAAATACTATACAATTTTAAAAAAACCGGCCGATTAACATTAAATACCTAAAAATTAGATAAAAATTCCGGTTATGGGGTAACTTTACCCTGAATGTATCGTTACAGTACTCGAAACTAAACTAAAATTAAAAATGAAAAAGACATTTGTAATGCTGCTGATTGCGTCGACACCTCTGCTGTCGTTCGCGCAAAATGAAGTTTCCGTCACAGAGAAAGGAGCCGCCTGGAGCGAATATGAAACCAACCGTTTCTGGGATAACTGGTTTATTTCTTTGGGTGCAGGTGCACAGGTATACTTCGGGAAAGCTGACGTAAAACAGGATTTCGGCAAACGGATTACTCCTGCTTTTGATTTGTCAGTAGGTAAATGGATTGTACCGACCTTGGGGTTGCGGATACAAGGAAGCGGATTCAGAGAGAAAGCAGTAGCCGGAGACCGGCACGCCTACTACCTGACAGGCGGGAAAACTAAAAAAGGTTTTCTGAAACAAAGTTGGAAACAATACAACATCCACGGGGATGTGCTGATAAATCTTTCCAACTGGATCGGGGGGTACCGGAGCGATCGTTTCTATGAATTGGTACCTTACCTGGGATTCGGCTGGATGCATGCCTGCCAGAAAAAAGGCACGACTGTACTGATGGCCGGAGCCGGTTTGATCCACAAGATGCGTATCTCACAAACCATCGATTTCAATATCGAAATGCGGGGAATGGTGTTTGACAAGAAATTTGCCGGTGAAGGCGGAGCACATCCCAATGCAATCGGTACCCTTACCGGAGGTTTCACGTTCAATCTGCAAAAAGCCGACTTCAATCGCAGCTCTGCGGCTCTGGTAATGGCGGAAGATATTGAACTGGCAGCGGCCAATCAGCGGCTGACGAAAGCAGAAGGTGAGCTGGCCGACGAACGGGCACGCAACAGCCGGTTGGAAAATGAACTGACACGGGAAAGGGCTAAAAAGCCGAAAGTAATTGTGGAAAGCGCTCCCCTCGCTATTTTCTTTAACATCAACAAGACCAATGTAACTGCAAAAGAAAAAGTGAATCTGCGCTATGCTGCCGATGTGATCAAGAAAAATACCAACAAAACATACACCATCGAAGGGTATGCCGACAGTGCAACCGGTACGCCGGAGTACAACATGGAGTTGAGCCGCAAACGTGCGCAACATGTGTATGACATCTTGACAAAAGAGTTCGGAGTAAATCCGAATCAGTTGAAGATTCAGGCCAAAGGCGGTGTTTCCGACCTGTTCGACAGTAATCCGTTGAACCGGGTGACGATCATCGAATAAGCTGCGCGCTGTTTAAAAATAAAAAACAACTGTTCCCAAAGAGCAGTTGTTTTTTTATGACCGGAAAAAACGGTACTACAACAAAAAGTGTCCCAAAAAGGTGATGATCGCCCCTACCACCACCGACATCACCAACAGGGGAAAGACGCACCGTTTGTTGCCGCGCCCGGCAGAAACAGCCAACGGCAGCGAAAGGAAAAATGTCACTACGGCACCTTTTAGCCACCACGGGATACCGGGAACGGAGATGTGGTAAACCACGTATGGCATTATCAGGTAGAAGACGAAAGCTGCCAGATAGAGATACCTGTCCGCCTTTCTCCGTATCAGCGGCAGGATGCCGACAAAGGCGGCCACCAAGCCGATCAGTATAATCAATAAATAGCCTTTCATTTATTCGCTTTTCCAGATAAATTCACCTTTCAGGGCATCGATCTTCCCTTTTCCCTGTTTAAAAATACCGAATACGCCGGAGCCGCTCCCCGTCATGGAGGCATACAATGCGCCCAACCCGTATAACCTCTCTTTGACCCGTTTGATCTCCGGATGGCGTTCAAAGGCCTGTTCCTCAAAATCGTTCCGCACCACCTCTTTCCACTGTTCAACCGGAATTTCGGTGATCTTACGCAAATCGAACGGGGCTGGAGCCGGGGTGACCGTGGCGTAGGCTTCCGATGTAGACAACCCGCAATCCGGTTTCACCACCACGATGGTGTAGTCGTCCAAGGAGAGCTCCGTCTCTTCGAATTCATTTCCCATTCCGCCGGCAAACAGGGGACGGTTCTTCAAAAAGAAGGGACAGTCGCTTCCCAAGCGCGCCGCGTAGTTCAACAGGTTTTTTTCCGGTATTTTCAGATCAAAGTAGGTATTTAGCGCCTGCAACATAAAGGCGGCATCGGCAGATCCTCCCCCAAAACCGGCGCCATACGGGATTACTTTGTGCAAACGCACTCCCACGGCCGGCAAGGAAAAAACGGAAGCCAGCATTTTATAGGCCCTGACGATGAGATTTTTATCGTCCGGACAGTCGATCTGCAAACCCGTATTCTCAAACAGGCATACTCCCTGGGCGCTGTTGATCCGGTTGATCTCCAAGATGTCTTTGATCCCTACCGGGTAAAAAATGGTTTCCAGATTGTGAAATCCGTCTTCTCTTTTTCCGGTTACATACAACCCGATGTTGATTTTTGCGTTCGGATATACTACCATATCAGTTTTTGTTGTCTTATAGTCTGTTTAAATTCAAGGCGATAAAAATAGGATTAAAAAACAAGATTCTAAAATTATTCACTACCTTTGTATAGTATATCTTGTCGGAGGTATGCCGAATATAGTTTCATGAACCTTTATTGTGTGTCGAAATGAAAAATGTAATGATTTTATTGGCGACGCTGTTACTGACGGGTCTGTTGACCGTTGCGAAGGCGCAGAGTGTGGAGAAGATGAACAAGGAGGTGTTTCTGGAGAAAATTTGGGACTTTGAACAGAATAAAGAGTGGAAATACAAAGGAACCAAACCGGTCATCATTGATATGTATGCCGACTGGTGCGGCCCCTGTAAAAAACTCTCCCCTATTTTAGAGCAGATACAGAAAGATTTCGGGGATAAACTTCAGATCTACAAGGTTAATACGGATCAGGAACGGCTGTTGGCTCAATTGTTTCAGGTAAGCAGCATTCCCCTGTTGATCTTCATTCCGGTAGAGGGTCGCCCCATCGCTGTGGCCGGCCTGCGTCCGCAAGCAGACTTGGAAAAAATCATCGCGGAACAGTTGCAGGTAAAAAAATAACACTTGTATGATGGAATTTCTGCAACAACTGGATCAGCGGCTTTTGCTATTGATCAATGGTTGCCACACGCCGTTTTGGGATTCGTTTATGTGGATTTTTTCCGGCAAACTGACTTGGGTCCCGATGTATGCCGCCATCCTGTACGTCCTTCTGCGTAATTTTAAAATGTCGGTCGGCTTTTATTTGGTTGTAGCGATTACGCTTACGATTGTTTTTACCGATCAGGTGTGCGCCTCCTGGATCCGTCCGTGGGTGGAGCGGATGCGCCCCTCCAATCCCGATAATCCGGTTTCCGAGTTCATTCACCTTGTCAACGGGAAAAGAGGAGGGCGGTACGGTTTTCCCTCCTGCCACGCCGCCAATTCGTTCGGCCTGGCGTTTTTGTTCCTGTTTTTCCGCCGAGGGCCTGTCACGGTGTTTGTGCTGTTGTGGGCTGCCGTTAATTCTTATTCCCGGGTGTACTTAGGCGTACACTATCCGGGCGACCTGCTGGCCGGTATGGTGGTTGCATTGGCCGGTGCTTCCCTGTTCTTTTTTCTCTTCCGGTTTTTCCTGAAGCAGCCCCGGGTGGCCGCTTTCCTGCGTTATTCGGGCGATATCCGGGAACGGATGGAAGGGCGAAAACCCCTTGAACAGAAGAATGTGATCCTGTACGCCGGCCTCCTGACCGTCGTCTGTTTTACTGTTTACTCCCTGATCCTTTGAAATTTATCCCTGCCTTGCGGGCTTGTGCATGTTGAAGCCGGCGGGTGACGGGATAGAGCTTCCCGTCTTTGATAAACCTGGCTCCTGTTTGTTTGAACCAGAACGAAACACCCTGTTCCACACAGACATTCCGCAATTCCATGACCCAGTCGAAATTGCACGGACGCGCTTCGTAACCCGATTCCCCTCCGGCAACAACCTGTTCGATCCAGGAACCGATGTGGTACGGAGCAAGGTCGATGTGCTCCAAAAGCGGTTCGATAATGATCTTGTGTTTCACCGGGGCCGATTGGAAGATGGGCAGGCGATATGTCCTTCCTCTATATAGCCCGACTGCCAAAGCTCTTCGCACAACCCGAATATTTCCGGTTGGGGGAGGTGTTTGATCTTTTGAAAAACGAGCTTCCCGATGCGGACAGCAACCGGAATTTTGACGCCATACATTTTGACCTCATTTTTGAAGATGCGGTCACCCGTAGTTTGCTTTTTTTCGTCAATGCTCCTCTTCAACGCCCACCGGATCTCTGTGAGGATCTGTTTTTCATGTCATTGTGTTACCTGTTTTTTCCACCTCGGAAGGCGGCTCATGCCACGCGTGAAGAGCCATGCCATAAATTTCGGAGTACCGTGGCCGATCATTGCTTTGCGGCAAATTTCCCGGAACTCAGGGAGCGTACCCTCGAAGGTGAACTTGCCATCGGCATAACAATAACTGCAATAATCCGGGTTCTTAGTCCCGTCGGCGTTCGTGCCGCCACCCTGCGGGTCTTTGCTCATCGGCATTCCGCAGCTTTCACACATTTTACTCATAGTCATACAATTTTTATTCGATTTCGACGATTTTCATACGAACAAAGATAACCAATCCCTGTTCCGTTATCTTATTGGGGTTGGAGCGGAGTATAGAGTTCTATCAGGTTTTCTTCCGGGTCGCGCAGATGGACGACGCGTATTCCCCAGCCGGGCATATCGGTCGGCTCGTTGATAAAGGAAACGCCTTTGGCCTGAAGTTCGCGCCAGGTTTCGTCCACATTCTCGACCTCAAACGAGATCATCGACTTTTCGCGTCCTCCAACAGGTTGCTGTCGATCCGCGTTGCCGACCACCGGAGCCATGTAATCGCTCAGGAAAATGGCCAATCCTTCGATGCCGACAGCCACTTTGAATGCGCCATAACAATTCTCGATGTCCCAAAGCGGTTCAAAACCAAGTTTTTGGGTGTAGAATTCGAAGCATTTCCGGTAGTCCCGGACTAATAATCTTACATTGTTGAATTTCATACGTTGTATTTTTTATGTTGGTTTATCGCCATTCACATCAATCACGCTTGATCCATCTTGCTTGCCGGGATTATCCTGCCATCAACGGGGCGGATCGGTCTGGTCAACACCTGCATATCCCTGAGCTGCACACCGTTCTCGATGATCGGCTCGCCGGGATATTTTTCAACGAAATTCTATTTCGTCTTAAGGGTTATTTTCCCATACAGCATATTCATAGAATTGACTAACAGCGTTCTACGCTTTCAACGGTACAGACCTCATTTTTACAACTTCACAGAATTTGGGGGCAAATGCAAGTTTTTGATTATGAACACTTTCAGTATACGTAATGTACCGCATTTTTTCAGCCCATTTGTAAGAGTTGGAAATCAACTTTAGTAGGTTGGTTTCTTGACTGTTACCGCAATTAGGTTACAAATGGTTTGCATGGCAAATATAGGTATTCTTTAAGAATTGTCATCCATTTCAAAGCTTATATCTTACAATATTACCCACTTTCCGGCTTTTGTAGAACCTTCGTGCTTGATGATTCCATTAGCTGTCAACTGCCGCAAATGGTATTTTATACTATAAGGAGTACTCTTTAATAAATTTGCATGATTGCATCTTTTTAATCAAAAATAATTCGGAACTGTAATAAGTCTATTAGTAATAAAGTTGTTACTAACAAACTTATTACTTATTTTTGCGTAAAAAGTAGGATTTAGATTATGGAAAGTAAACCTTTTATCTTTGGAGTGGCAACGTTCGGTGATAATTTCACTGACAGGGAGAAGGAAACAGCGCGCCTGTTGTCTAACTTTCAGCATGGTGTCAATACTGTTCTGATCTCACCTCGCCGCTGGGGAAAAACTTCGTTGGTGCAGAAGGTATGTCGTTTGGCTCAATCTGATAAATTGAGGATTGTCTATTTAGATATTTTTTCGTGCCGTAGTGATGGGGAGTTTTATAATGCTTTTGCAGCAGCCGTGCTTAAACAAACATCATCAAAGTGGGATGAATGGGTGGAGAACGCTAAATTGTTCCTCTCGCGTATCAGTCCCAAGATTTCTTTGGGGCCTGATCCTATGTCGGACTTCTCCATATCATTGGAATTGAACCCGAAAAGTGATGATATTGATGAGATTCTTCAATTGCCCGAAAAGATTGCACAGAAAAAAGGGATAAACATCGTAGTGTGCATCGACGAATTCCAGCAGATAGCAGAGTTTAAGGATTCAAAGACGTTTCAGAAACGCTTGCGTTCGGTATGGCAATTACAGAAATCTGTATCCTATTGCCTGTTCGGGAGCAAGAAGCATCTGATGAACGAACTTTTTGAAAAAAAGAGCCTTCCGTTTTATAAGTTTGGAGATGCCGTCTATCTACCAAAAATCAGTACTCCCGATTGGTTGGAGTATATCTGTGGACGTTTCGAAGCAACGGGAAAACATATATCAAAAGAACTGGCTGAGAAGATTTGTCGAGCAGCGGATAACCATTCATCATATGTACAGCAATTGGCTTGGTTAGTGTGGGTTCAGACAAAGGAAATAGCAACCGACCAGAATTTCGAGGATGCCTTTCAAGATATTGTCGACCAGAATACTCCTTTGTTTGAGAAACAAACAGAGAGCTTAACGACCTATCAGATGAATTTCTTACGGGCCATTATCAATGGCGTTCATAAAGAGTTCACTACGCAAGAAGTCTTGCAGAAGTATCAACTTGGTTCGTCGGCTAATGTGAGTACCGTTAAACGTGCGCTAATCAAGAAGGAACTGATAGAAACCGAGAAACAACAGGTTATTATACCTGATCCTGTGATGAGAATTTGGTTGAAGAGGGAATTTGAATAACAAGGTTTCGTAATTTTAGCTTAAACATGAAATTTCAGCGAATGCGGTACAAAAATGAGCTGAAAATGCAGTACCAACGACCACTATCGCTAATATGCACAAAAAGAAGCGCTCAAAATGAACGCCTTTATAATCAATTGTAATCTATGCTAATCATTGGAAATCGCCTCTTACTTGCCGATGCAGTATTTTTAATGTATTTATTTTCAGTTTTTTATGGAATTCATGGTACAAATATGGTGCATTAAACACCTAACTATCAAGAAGTAATAAAAATAAAATATTAGTTACCTGTAACGGTTTTCTGGCTTATATCAAGTTGTTGAGTGATGTGTTGAAGAGGTGTCAGAGGTGATCGACTAAAAATGAGAGAGGGTTGGTATCCCTGCTTCCGTTATTTCTTATTTTTATCGGCAATTTAACGGCAATTTTACTGTTTTATCGGCAATTTAACGGCAAAAATATACTTTGTGGATTTTTTATCCCCTGTTTTCACAAGTAATTCTTTTTCTACCAATTCTGTTAAATCATATCGTGCTGTCCGCTCTGACACATTGAAATACGTTTGGTATTCAGAGTTTGTTATTTCGCCTTTTGATTTAAAATAAACCAATGCATCAACTTGTCTTTCGTTCAGTCCTAACTTACTCAAATCTTCTTTGTTGTAAATGTCTTTGCGGAAAGTTACCCAAAAATCCGCTCCTCGGGGTGAGAATTGCGGTGTAGGTAAGCCGGCGGTGGTGCATAGTTCTGTGATTTTTTCGATGCCACGCCCCCATGCTTCAACGTAACCGCTGCGAAAGAAGGCATTGGCGATGTCGGGGTTGTGGGGAATGGAGGAATGTTTTTGTTGCAGGGTGTCGATCGTCCAGTTTTCGGGCAGTCGTCCCATGTTCCACATCATGATTTTATCGGGGTAGACACTGATTTGAATGGGGATGTTCCCGGCATAGTCTTTGTGGGCTACGGCGTTTAAAAGTGCTTCACGTAAGGCGTCTTCGGGATATTCGTAGGTTTCAATACGCGATAAGCCTTTGTAGCTTATGAATGCTTTGGTGTATTTGGTGAGTAGCAATTCTATTGTTTTCTCCACTTGTTCAAACAGGTTGCCGTGGAGGGTGTCTTGAAAGAGCAGATCTGTATTCGTGCGAAAAAAGCCGATTTTGATAAATGCTCCTGTTACAAATTTTTCGGGATCCGGATGGAAAAGCAACAATGCGGCTCTTTTCAGGTTTCCGTTGTCAATCAGTTTCAGGTTGTTGAGCAATTGTTCGGGCGTTTCGTTACGGCTACCTTCGCTTAAACGCTTGCTTTCAATGCCTTTTTTCTTGAAAAATTCGAAGGTGTCCTGTTTTAGTTCCGAAACGGAGATGTTGGGAATGGGAACGCTGTCCCATTTCCTGCCGTATTTTTGTAGCAGAAATTTGTCCAAAGCCGCACCTTTTAATTCCTGTTTTGTGCTACCGCTCCGGTAGTGGTACTCTCCTTTGTAATTTACAGGGTTGGGCTGTGGCTCAACAATGATTTCTATGTAGTCGCCTTGTTCGGTCGCGTGTAAATTTACATCTGCAACGATGCCCAAAATGGTGGTTATTTTATTGGGTAGTTCTTCCAATAATTTTTTGGAATTTTTTACGCCAACGATGTTACTTTTGTCATCTTTTCCGATAACGAGTGTACCGCCTTGTGCGTTGGCAAAGCCACATATCCATTTCAGATAGTCGTCTTTCCAAATGGATTTGTATTCTATGTTTTGGTGTTCGGACATATTGGGTAAAATTATATCTTTTTCTACGGATTAACAATTGGAAGTAGTAAGAATTTATCGACGAGGATCCCGGATAAAGCTGCTTTATATGAAATGAGAGGGTGTTTGAGGCACCATAAGCATCTTGGTGATAGATGCTTATGGTGTGAATTGGATTAGGTCGTGTGTTCAGGAGCTGGGCGGATGATGATAAGGCTGTCCATGACAGTGATGTTTGCATAGTTGTCAGGGTGGAAGCCGGCTTGTTGTTTTTTTGATTTGTTAATTGTTATTTGTATTCAATTTCCGAAAATCTTTTGCAGCATCTGTTAAAATAGATGTATTTCAGTTGATTGTTTTTTTGCTTTATGGTTGGTTTTAGGGGTTATTTTCCGATGCAGAAAGGATAGAATGTTTTGGCTCAGCATCATAACGGTTAATGGAGGGGGGATAGGGTAAATTATTGTTACGCCGATTTGAAAAGCTCTTCCAATTCTAATATTCTCTCAGCTTTTATTACATAACCGAGATTTAATAGATTATGTGGCACAAAAATAGACTTTTGAACAGTAGGCACGTCAATAACAACAATCTCTCCATCGGCTGTATATTGAGGCCCAGCGTATAGTACACCCATTAAGATCAATCTAGTTCCTCCCATGATATGATCGTTACCCTTTACCTTCCAAGCTCCTTCATTGAAAATAAGCACAGGAGAACCACTTGAGCCCGGAAAACAGGCTGCATCTATTATCATTTCCTTTTTACCACAATAATCAAATTTTGGGTGAGAAGCTGTTATCCCTTTTCTAAAGATAGGTTTGTTATTAACTTCATCCCATAATCCGTTGGGATAACCAATCATAACTATTTCTTCTAAAGCATTAATGCTATCATAAGTTTTCTCATCAGGCAATAAGTCTTTGGAAAGCGCCCAATAGAATATATTTATCCCCTGGGCTCTAGCACTCAAAATCAGAGGAACGATTGATAGCGCACATAAATCTACATCGTCGTTAGGGTGCATTATCCACAAAGATTCAAAATCCTCATATTCTGTTACATAATGGTCTGTATCAGATGGTTCTTGATTTGTTGTAGCTATAGTAAAAACAAATTTCCCTCTGATTGCATCCTTGACTACATGCTTATTGGTGATTACCACCGGGACAACCGTATTTTTCTCCTTATCTTCGAGAAAATTGAAAATGAAACCCGTGCCCGTACCTATTGCTCCGTCATTATACTCACATGATATTCTGACAGTAGAGTAACTTAGCAATTCTGATGTTGATAATTTCATTCAGGGTTAATTTAGTTTATTTATCAGGTTCACAACGACCTTGATCATTACCTCCATCTCTTCAGGGCGGCTCTCGGCGATCATCAGGGTCAGGGCGACGAGGGCGTTGTTGCCGATGAGCGGGGTGCCGTCGGGCTTGTAGAGGATGCGATTGCCCTCCAAAAACCACAGGAACAGGAATGCCGCGATGCGCTTGTTGCCGTCGCTGAACGAATGGTTCTTGACCACGAGATAGAGCAGCATCGCCGCCTTCTCCTCGACGCTGGGGTATAGCTCCGCCCCGTCGAAGGTCTGGTAGATTGTGGCAATCGAGCTTCGGAACGATCCGTCCTTTTCGTTTCCGAACAGACCGCCGCTGCCGAACTTTTCGCGCAACTCGCCGATGACTTTCATCGCGCTTTCGTATGTCGCGTGGAACCCAGCACCGGCTGTGGTATCAGTGATTTCGAGCTGCTGATAATCGTAACGATCCAACGTATCGAGCGCATAGGTGAAATCGGTGATGACCTTCAATAGCCCCGTCGCCTCGTCCGCCGACAAATCCTGCCTCTCCAATACGTTGGCGAGCAGCCCGACAGCGGTTTTCAACTCCTCCAACTGCTCGACTTTCGCGTTTTGGTTGAGCGCATAACCTTTCAACAGATACTCCTTCAGTACCCGGTTGGCCCAGATGCGGAACTGCGTGCCTCGTGCTGACTTAACCCGGTAACCGACCGAGATAATCACGTCGAGATTGAAAAATTCAATGTCTCGGACAACACTCCGGTCTCCCTCATATTGAACTGTTGCATTTTTTGCAACAGTTGCCTCCTTATCAAGTTCCCCCTCTCTAAAAACATTGGTTATATGGCGGGAAATCACCGACTTATCCCTATCGAATAGCATCGCTATCTGACTGAGAGACAGCCATACACTCTCTTTCTCGACTTTTACATCAAGTTCTGTCTGCCCGTCCGAGGTCTGGTAGATTATAATCTCTCCTTGGTTCATTGTTTTTCCTTTGTCGCAAAGATAGCCATAATCCTAATACGCCAACCCCCTAAGCCAAATCGCCATAAACCGGTCGTACACCATATAACCCTCCTGCGAACGGTAGATCAGTTCTTTGTCGAGGAGTTTGCGCAGCGAGGCGTTCACCGAGCTGGCGGCTTTGAGGCGGTGGCGGGCGATGAACTCGCCGGAGTTGATCTCGCGCACCACCCCCTCCCGGGCAATCGCTTTCAGCAGCCTCACGCTGC
The DNA here is from genome assembly GCA_031271755.1 of Culturomica sp. Lineage (GTDB taxonomy): Bacteria > Bacteroidota > Bacteroidia > Bacteroidales > Marinifilaceae > UBA944. Next base: position 9,465 of record JAISVB010000003.1, on the reverse strand, counting down.
CGTGCGGATAGGCCGCGAGCACGTTTTCGAAGTAGTAGGTGTTCTCGGCGACGAGCTGCTCCACAGCACGCTGCAAGGCGGCTATATCCGGCTGGCCGGAGTAGCTGTAAAGGCGGTTGAGGATCGCCTGAATGTACCAGGTGTGGCCCTCGAAGGTGTCGTAAATGTGCGAGAAAACTTCCTCCGGAAGTCGTCGTGGAACAAACAGCCCAGCGGCGAATTCGTAATATTTGCCCTTGTCGATAGGGGCGATGTGGAGGAGTTGCGTGCTGTGGTAGAACGGGCGTTTGGCCGAGACAAACATCTCCTGCATGACGTGCTGGCGGCTGCCGGAGAAGATGAAATGGACGTTGTGCAGCTTCTGGATGTGGGTGCGCAGGGCCGCTTCGAGCCCCTTTTCAGGATAGTCGGCCACCTGCTGGAACTCGTCGATGGCGATGTAGCACGGCCGGTCGGCAGAGGCGAGGTAGTCAAAAATCTCCCCGAGCGAGGCCTGTTCGTTGGTGGAGGAGATGTCTATCGTCACCTTCGGCGCCCCCGAAAGTTCGTTCAGCGTGATGACAGGGCGGATGCTCTTGATGAACTTCCCGATGCGCGACATCGCCCTTTGCGGTGCGGAGTCGAGTTGCCCCAAGACCGTGCTGGCGAAAAGCGCGACGAATTCGCTCTGGTTTTGCGTCGGGAAGATGTCCATGTAGAGCGTGATAGTGTCGGGCTGCTGTTCGCGAAGTTTGTAAAAAACGTTCTTGATGAGGCCCGTTTTGCCCATGCGTCGTGGCGAGATGAGCGTCAGGTTACGGCCGTTTTTCAGCGCGGAGATCATACCGGCTGTCTCGGCCTCGCGGTCGCAGAAGTACCTCGGGCTTTCGTAGCCCTGGTCGAGGAATGGATTATCGAGCTGTGTTTTCATGTTGCGCATTTTGCGTTACGTTAATTCCGTTACGCAAATTACGCAATAATATTCCAGATTTCCCAATTTACGAGTACGATATTTATTGAAAGCTACTTGTATTAGTTTGTATGAAATAATATTAACTTTGCCATAGTTAACTTGATTACATACCAATAACATCTAACTTGATCGCCATGTTTCATATCGTACACTTATCCGATTTCCATTTAAATAAACAAAACCTTAGCGATTGGATCGAGTACATTTCGCCGGCCTTGGTTCAGTTGATTCATGAAAAAGGGTTAATTGGGGCCGATACGATTGTGGCTTGTACAGGCGATCTAATCGATAAAGCGGGAAGAGATTTTTCTAGCCCGAAAGAGGCATTTGATATCTTTGAAAAACAGGTAATTAACGATATAATAAACAAAACTTCTTTCCCTAAAAATCACTTTTTAATTATCCCGGGGAATCATGATATTGACAGAAGTCTTGATTCTGAATTTGTTAATCTTGGCATGAATCAGAAGTTTCAGGCTGATTATCAGGCTATTCTTGACTTTGTTAAAAATGTCCTTGAAAAAGGAAATGAGGAGGGAATACAAAGAATAATACCGTTCAAAGAGTTCGAGACTTCTCTATATAAAAACGAGAGTAGTGCAAATATTTCTTTATTAGGCAGTTCGTTTATTTATGACATACAAGAGCAAAAGATCGGAGTTGCCTGCTTTAATTCTGCGTGGCATGCATATGATGATGACGATAAAAATCATCTTGTTTTAGGGGAGCAACAAGTCAATAAAAGTCTTTCTTACCTCAAAGACTGCGATGTTCGCATTGCATTAATTCATCATCCCTTAGATTGGTTCAAACTTGAGACTAAAACAACCATCCATTTGATTACTCAAGGCTTTGATATCTTATTGGTCGGACATGTCCATGATAGTGATACCACTATGCAACTCGGTATGTATGGAGCAATGTTTATCAATGTTGCTCCGTCTTTCCAAAGTGAAATAAGAAGTAGTGGAGGTAAGGCGTTTGCGAATGGAGTCACAATAATAACATATGACAATGCTCACAAGCTAATAACGTCGGAATATTATACATATAATTTCAAAGGTCGCAAATATGTTCCTAACACACAATTAGGTGATGCAGGTGTCTTAGAGCTTGAAATTCCCAATCAAAATCTCAACAATCTACAGAGAGTTATTAATGATGCACGACGTACCATTGAAGAAGATTTTTATCCGAGAATTGATGAACAAATAATCCCCAATAAAGCCAATATAGTTAAGACTCTCAAAGAGGCCTTTATAATGCCACCCATACAGGATGGTATTACGGGAGAAGAAAATGGCTCTTATATGGAGGTCACGGATATCATTAGAAACAGTCAAAATCAAATATTTTTTGGCCCCGCAGAGAGCGGAAGAACAACTTTGCTCTATCGATTATTACAGGTATACATGGAAGATTCTTATCTTGGGAAGATACCGATTTATATCGATGTAAATGAGTCATCTGGGAAAGAGATAATAACCATCATCAAAGATTTCTTAAAATGTTCAACGGATAATGCAAATTTACTTGTCGGTCAAAAAGCAGTAGTATTTTTAGTTGACAATATGGATTTTGAAGATCAGAATGAGTATTTTATAAAGAGACTTCAAGGATTTATACGAAAGAATGATGGTATTCAAATAAAAGCAACTGCTGGCTGTGAATTAACAGGTGTTACTCCGACCTCTTTTCTCAAGAATACAATTGCATTTGAGCAAAATCACTTATTGCCATTCCGGTCGTCGCATATAAAAAATATGTTAAGTAAATGGATGCCAGAAGCAGACAATCTTGACTATAATAGGAGATTGGACAAAATGGTTTCTTCGTTCTGTTCTTACTCATTGCCAAGTACTGCCATGTCAGTTTCTTTGTTTTTGTGGTGTGAACATACAGACCGGAAGCCGATTAACCAAGCCGTTCTGTTGGATATTTATGTGGAGTTAATTCTTGAGAAGATGAGCTCTGAAAATATTTATAGAGCCCATTTGGATTATAAAAATAAAACAATGTTGCTTGCTAATATCGCAGAAAAAATGCTGGATGCAGGTAACTCAAATTACATAATACTCTACTCGGAGTATTTGGGGATCATACATGATTATCTAAAAAAGGTCGGGTACGACCAATATGATGCAAATGCTATTGGCTCCTATTTCATCATTCGGAAAATATTTACCAAGGTGAATGGCAACCATATTAAATTTAGTCACTCTTGCTTTTTTCATTTTTTCTTGGCAAAGCGTATGATTGACAATGCAGAGTTTAGAGAGTGCGTGTTCCATGAAGACCAATTTTTTAAATTTCCGAGAGAAATTGATTATTATTCAGGACTAACCAGAACGGACAAAAAAGCTCTTGAAGAAATCTATGGTTGGTATAAAAAGGCAAGTGCCTCTATTCTACCCATTTTAAATGCTGTTGATATCGATGATTTCTTTACGAATGTAGTTAAAAGGGACACATCAAAAAAAGAAGAACCCATAGCAAAGCAAATTGATACATCCAAGATTAAAGCTAATCGGCCAACAGAAGAAAAAATGTTGTCTCATTATGATGAACAATTAGCACAAATCCCAGATGATGTAAACATATCAACCTCAAATTATTACTCTCTTGACAAGGTTATTGTAATAATGTCCAACATATTAAGGAATTCTGAGGGGGTTGAGGATGTAAGATTAAAACAAGACATATATCATTCTATCGTAAATGGGACTATAGCATGGGCCATTGTTTTTAAAGAGATGATAGTTCGATACTATATCGAACACAAACATCTGCCTCCTATATTTTCCGATAACACTAATTTAGAATGGATTTTAAAAACGGTACCCTTGGGGATGTTTACGGGGTTACAAAAACATCTTGGCACCCACAAATTGACTTCTGTTTTTTATAAAAAAATAGAGGCAGATAATCGCGATAAAGAGTGCTCTGACATAGAGAAGTTTTTCTCAGTAGGATTATATTGGGAGAATAATGGAGAAGATTATGTGAAATATATCAATAAGTTTATTTCTTCTGTTGGCAATAATGTGGTGCAAGTTTATTTAATCGTGAAATTGATCGAGCATTTATATTTTCATACAAAATCAGACTCACGCGAGGAGGATACTTTCTTAAAATTGTTAACTAAACTTAAACTTAAGCATGACAAGTTGCCTGCAAGAATGACAAACACGATAAGAGAGATGTATCGGGATAAGAAAAAAGAGGCTATGCGAAAAGAAAAAATGCTTCTAAAAAGTTAATAATTACTGCATTAAGATAATCCAAATAATTTATAGGGATAGGGTTAGACTCAAAACGAGGGTCTGATGTGCCATTTACAATAAGTTTGTTATCAGCATATTAACAACTGCAATATGACTAAATATGCCCAAAGGTACACGATTTGGCAACGGTAAAACAGCCTGATTTACAATTCGTTAATATTTAGAACTTTGCCGTGAGCGCAAATGACACTCGAACCTTTGACTCCAAAAATAGCAAGGTTGTGCTCCACTCTTTTCACTGATACAAATTCCGCAAATTTAACGCCCTGTCAGACAGTAAGTTTACATCCTCCGATATCTTCGAGTCGAGTATCTTCGCATAAATCTGGGTGGTCTTAATATTTATATGGCCAAGCATACGGCTTAACGTCTCGATTGGCAGGCCATTTAGTATTCCGACCGTCGTCGAGAAGGTATGCCTCGCTAAGTGAAACGTGATGTGCTTCCCGATGCCCGCATGCCGGAGCCATTTCTGCAACGGATGCTGGATCATCGAACGCTCCAATCCACGGAAAACCCGCCCGTCACCACGCTCGCCGCACAGTTCCAATGCCTCATCGCTGATAGGCAGCGTGGTCTCGGTTTGGGTCTTCTCAGTACGCAGACGCATACAGTACCCACCGTCCGATGCCGGAACAATGTGTCGCCATTCGGGTTGCAGGATGTCGCTGATTCGCACTCAAAAGATACTCCCGAAACTTCCGGCACAGATCGACGTTCACCTCGCCAAACGTACACCGACCGTTAGTGAATTTCTCGAAATGGGCATAGAGCATCTTCCACTTCGGGTCTTTGTGCAGCAGGAAGCTCCGAAAATACTCCAAGAAATCGCCCTTCTGCTTGCGCTTATCAAGAAATCCGTACTCTTCGTTGATGACGGCCTGAATGCGCATCGCCTGGATCGCCTCGGCCTTAAGCAGCATATCGGCGTTGTACTCGCGCTGGATTTCGTTGATCGGTTCCTGAAAAATGTAGATGCCGAGGTACTCCTTGTGGATCATTTTCATCGTCTCGGGGTCGCGCATGGGCGGATAAAAATCGAGGTAGAGGCTCTCTCGCCCCTGCGTGATGGGCTTGCACCGCAGTTTTACTTTTGTCGCCATAGTTTACAGTATTATTGGTTTTTCAAAAATTTTGTCGAGTTCCGCCGCCGCGATCTTGATGTGCCGTCCGGCTTTAATCTTCGGAATGTTATTCTTCTTGATGATATGGTATAGCGAGTCGCGGGTCAGGTCATATTTTGCTATAGCCTCCTCGGTAGTGTAATATTCAAAGGTGACCGGTTTCGACTTCGCCTTGAACGACCGATCGACGTGTCGCTTACTATATAAGGTGCGCCCGAAACGCGACACCCGAGGGATATTTTTCTCCTTGATGACCCGGTAAGCCCAAGTCTCGCCACATTGAAACTTCTCCATTATCTCCTTGATCGTATAAAATTCCGTGATCGGTTCGGGTTGTTCCTCCACTTTCGGTTCGTATGCTCCGGCAGCGTCGAACAATGCATCGATATCCCGCCGACGGATAAAAGTTTTCCCGCCGATGCGTACGCATTTCACAACATTGTCGGCGAGGTAGCAATACATCGTCGCCCGTCCGATGCCGAGCAGCAAAGCTGCATTTCGCGGTGTGAGGAATTCCCTACCTTTTAGGATAGGATCGTGCGCAGAATTAAGTTGAGTTAATGTCTCATAATTTGAATTTTCAATCTTGCTTTCCCGCTTCTTCTGCTTGTAGGCGAGCGACGAACAGCGATGGGAGCAAAATTTTGTGACGGTCGTCTTCGCCACGAACGCATTGCCGCAAAATTGACAGATGCGTTCAACTTCAATGTTGCTACTCATGGCTTTATGATATAAGAAGTGATTTCTCCGGTCATAGCGCCAGAGTAGTGCAGAATGTGGCGGATGTCATAAAACACCGTCCAAAATTGTCTCATGGCGTCCCTCCACGTCTCATAGTGTCTCACGACTGCACTTGACACGCAGGGGTGGCTCTCTAAAAATGTTTCGGGGGAGAAATAAGGGCGAAAACGGTAGTCAAAACCGCTCAAAAAAGAAAAACAACAATAACGCGCAAACGCCGAAAGACGCTCCAAACGGGCGTCTAACAGCATTTTAGTGATCGTTGTCGATTGTTGTTCTGCCCGGTCTACTTTCCGATGCAGTATTTTTAATATATTTATTTTCAGTTTCTTATGGTATTCGTGGTACAAATATGGTACATTAAACACCTAACTATCAAGAAGTAATAAAAAGAAAATATTAGTTACCTGTAAAGGTAAATGATTTTTGAGATAAAGAATGATAGATTGAAGCAAAAAAATTCCGCTTTTGAATAGCGGAATTTTTCTGTAAGGAGGCAATTATTTTTCGACGGTACTAAAACGGCAATTTCTTTTTCAGTTTCAGTGCGAAATACACAAGCGCAAGCAAGCTGAGTGTAAGGGTAATGCGGCCGCTCCAGATTTGGAAGTTTTGCCAGCCTGATAAAGGCTTTTTTACTCCCTTAATGACTTCCACCGGATAGGGTATGCGGATGGTGTCCTGAATGAAAATGGAATCTGTGATGATTTTATCCCTGTATAGGTATTTGTAGCGCTCGAAAAATACGGTGTCGGCTTTTTGTTTGACGAAAATAGAGTCGTAGCGGAATATGGAATCCCGGATGTGGTTGTCGCGGTATTCTGTTTTTATGGTTTCTACCGGGATGTATTGCAGGGTTTTGCAGGAGTTGCAAAGGCAGAGCGATAGAAGTGTTGTGGTTGCAAGAAAGATGATCGGTTTCATACGTTTATAATTTGTTTTCAATGGCCGTATGGAACCCTTTGTATAAACAGGCTCTTTTGTGCCTGGCAGCATGCGGGTTTCACGGCATTGTGATTTTGGTTTGCAGGTTAAAGCCCGCCTGGATTTCTGTTATATCGGCGTTTTTTCCGTTTTCAATGAAGCTCATGGCGGCGATTATCATGATGTAGTCCATTCCATCGGTAGCGGTCAGCTTCTTATGGCGTGGGACACCGGACCACTTTTCGACATTGGTAATGTACATCTCGGTGTCGTTTTCGGCAGGTGGCGCCCATCGGGTAATGATCTTTTCGATGGTGTTCCATCCTCTTGTCAGATAGGTGTATAGGATTACAAAGGCTGCACGGTAACCGTAAGACATGGTAGAAAATGTTTTGAAGCTTTTGTCTGTGCCTTTGGTTTCGCCCTGAAAGAGATCTGCGTTGTGCCGGATGTTTAGAGGGTTGTTGTTGCAGTATCCTCGTGGTGTCATGGTTTTTCTGTTTTTTGAGTGTTTAGGAAGGTGATGAGGGCTTGGAGTTCTTCCCTGTTTTCAAAGAGTTTCAAAAGTATTTTTTGCGCTTCATTAATTCCTTTTTCCTGTTGCCTGATGTTTTCGAGTACGGATTTTGCTTCTACTGCTACAATTCCGATTACGCCGGCAACGGTGAAGTAAGGCATTTTGAGGATGACGCTTGCTGCGATGTCGGCAATGGATAGCATGAGCATCAGGCCAAAATAGCTTGTCAATTTGGTGATGGTTCGACGGTATCCAAAGCTTGTCCGGGCTATTTTGAGGCGTTTTGCCCGCTTTATTCCAAAGAAGAGGTCTATCAGTACGGATGCGAATACGCAGGCGTAGAGGATTGCCAAAACGGCTAAAAGCGCATGGAGATGGCTCCAGTCTTCGTTTATTAGGGAGGGTATAAAAAGTAATTTCATGTTCTTGGTTTTTAATTGATTATGATTTTTGTTTCTAAAAAGGCCGCCCGAATGAGCGGCCCTTGGTGTTGTCAGCTATTTTTTTTACGCTTGTGTAACGGTGGCCGTTCCAAGGTAGACACTGTTGGCGATTTCATTTCCGTCTTCGGATATGAAACCAAGATAGGCGTGTACTTCATCGCCTGCCCAGTCGGCGGGGATTGGAACGGTTTGTGCTTCTTCTGCCCGTTCAGCTCCTGCTGTTCCGGTGATGGCTTCGCCTTTGGCCAGGTTGAGGATGGCAATCAGGGTTTTGTCGGTTTGTGTTGCCGAGCCTGTTCCGCTGTTGTCTTCCCATTGAAATTCCATGTTTCCCATTGTGGCCGTGATGTGTGGATTGGCAGCGGGTGTCAGGGATCCGCGGGAAACCAGTATTTTGTCCGGGGCGATTTCATAAGCGGGATAGGTCCCGGTTATGGCATTGGCCAATGTGTAGGCGGTTGCCGCATTGAAGGGCGATTGCCTGTGTGCATAGAGTTTCCACCCCGTACGCAGGAGGGCGGTCATTGGTTTGAGTACGCCGAGTGCGAGTGCAAATTTGCTTCGTTGGCGCCTTTGCGGTTCTGTACGTGGATTTTTTACGCTTTGCGGAAGGGAGCGCATGTATGCAATGCCTTTCCAGCTTGCCCCTACGACTGTTCCGACTTTTCCGGAGAATCCTCCGAGGATTCCTTTTTTAATTGTTCCCATTTCTCAAATGTTTAGTTGTTAAAAAATATGTTTTACTTGGAGTTGGTATGGACTTGGTATGGCCCAATCCTTATCCAAATGCTAAAATAGGGTGTGTGTTTGCTTGTGCTTCTTTGTTGGCGGCTTATGCCTTTTAGTGTATTAAGTTGCTTTGAGGCAGTAAAATCCGTTGTATTATTTTTCCGGAAGAGAGAAAAAAGGAAGAAAAAAAGGAGATGCCTTTCTGATAGCAATGGAGCGGCGGCTGTCAAGGTTTTTTGTAAAAATACTACCCGTAGCGCAGCGGAGGTGTGGAGATTTTTATAAAAACCCGTAGGGCTTGACCTTTACTGCCGGTAAGCGGAATTGCTACTTTTGCAGGGTTCTTTTTTTCGGGGGTAAATAAGAGAAAGAGGAGGTGAATTTGTTGTTTGCCAAAGTGGTAATTTGGATATTTGAGTTATAAGGTGGATTGAGGGTTGGAGCTTGCCCGGCAGGATGGCCGCAAGCACGAGTGTGGGGATTGTGGGTGGAGGCTTGCGGACACCGGGCAAGCACGGGAAGGGGTGCGGTGTGTGGGAGGCAATGTTTTTGAGGGAAAATTCGGAGGGGTTGTGTGAGTGGATTTTTCCGAAAATATATTGCCGGGGTGGCGGGTTTGTGGATTGGGGTGTGGATTGGGTGGGTCGGGTTGGTTTTTACCTATTTTTTGTGTTGGGGACAGGGGCGGAAAACAGGTAAAAAGAAACGGAGGGGTGAGTGTGTTGGGGGTGGGTGCAACGGGGCGGGTTTG
>JAISVB010000073.1 GCA_031271755.1 Culturomica sp. | reverse complement strand
CGGAATGAGAAGATATAGAGGCATGAATTACAAGGTGCGCTCAAATGCAGTAATGATAGTTCGTTTCGTCACCCGGAAAAACGCACAAAAATACTACTCCCAATACCCTGCATCTGATAGCATCCGGACATCGTTCAGCTTATATTTATACAAAGAGTAATACCCGCATTTCGTTTGTTAGTTCCATTTAAGATCCTAAACCGAAACTACCACCCGAACGTCGTTCGATATTTACTTGCACAAAGAGTAACTTATATCGGTAATTTGAACTATTTTTGAATCCGTATGACAACGGAAGAACAAATTGCCCGGATCGAACGGTTTTTGCAGCAGGTAATTGTCGGAGAGTTGGGGAAGCTGGTACAGGCGGAACTGGCTTTTATGCAATTTGTGGCGATGGGGCAGGCCATAGAGGTATTGGGCGGCTTTTTGGACAACCGGCCGATGAAGGCCAAAGGACAGGCGGCCTTGCGGTTTGCCGCGGCGATCGACCACCTGTTCGGCGGCAACTACCGGGCATTAAACGACGGAAATTACCTTTACCGTAAATTCAGGAACCAGATGACCCACGCCTTGTTGCCTTCCCGCGAAATCCGCTTAGTCAACCGGGAAGAACAGGCCGGGACAGCGCGGCATTTGGAACGGAGCGGCGGGCAGTTGCTCTTCATTGCGGAGGTATTTTACCGGGACATCTGCACCGCCGCTTCCCGCCTGATAACATTGCTGCAAGAAGGAAAAATCAAACCCAAAAACATTGTTTTCGAGGATGCAAACTAAACGGATCGTGTTGTTAGGGGCGGGAAACGTGGCGCATCACCTGGCGGCGGCATTGTTGAAATCCGATCTGAACCTTTGTCAGATATACAGCCGCAGCATCGAATCGGCCCGGGAGTTGGGCATGAAGACCGGGATCGCCTACACGGCGGATCCCAACGTCGTCTACCCGGATGCAGACATCTATATCTTTTGTGTAAGTGACGATGCCTTAGTTCCCGTTTATAAGAGTATCAGAATACATAACGGAGCACTGCTTCTGCACACCTCCGGAAGCCTCCCGCTGGGGATTTTTGACTCTTGTCCCGGAGCGGCCGGGGTGCTCTATCCGCTTCAAACCTTTTCCAAAAAAAGAGAGCTGGATTTCAGCGAAATCCCCCTGTGCATAGAGGCCTCCAATGCCAAAACCCTGAAATTGGTGCAAGAGTTGGCGGAAGCGCTTTCGCACCGGGTGATAGAGGTGGATTCGGAACGGCGCAAAATACTGCATCTGTCGGCCGTTTTCGCCTGTAATTTCGTGAATCACCTGTACCGAATTGCCGGAGATCTATTGGAACAGAACGGTTTGGATTTTGCCCTGCTGCGCCCGCTGATCTTTGAAACAGCCCACAAAGTGATGCTGCTCTCCCCGGAAGAGGCCCAGACCGGACCGGCCAGAAGGGGGGACGATAAGATCCTGAATATGCACAAAAGCTTGCTGAAAAAAGATAAAAAATGGGCGGAATTATACGCCCTTTTGAGCGATTTGATCAAAGAGGGGGCTCCCAAACCGGAAATCAAAGAGGGACCGCTGGAAAACGGAGAGCATCCGTTGATGCTTACATTGTGGTAATAATAAGAAAAATAACGTATGTTTTTTAAAGAAGAACTTAAACAGGTAAAAACGTTTGTTTTTGATGTGGACGGGGTGCTTTCCGCCCACTCCATGAGCCTCACTCCGGAAGGGGAATTAATACGCACCTCCTGTGCAAAGGACGGGTACGCGATCATGTATGCCATCCGGAAGGGGTACCGGGTAGTCATTATATCCGGCGGCGGAGCACCGGGAATGGCGGAACGCTTCCGGAAATTGGGGATTCGGGACATCTACCTGAAAATAGAGAACAAGATTGAAGCCTTACTGGAAGTGATAGAGAAATATTCGCTTGAAAAAGAGGAAATTATGTACATGGGCGACGACATCCCCGATTACAACGTCATGCAGATGGTCGGCCTGCCGGTTTGTCCTTCGGACGCCTGTGAAGAGATCAAATCCATCTCCAAATACATATCCGACACGGCAGGCGGGGACGGGTGCGCCCGCGATGTGATCTCCCAGGTGTTGAAGGCCCGCGGGGATTGGATGGACACCACCTGTTACGTGAAAAGCATGTAATCCGTCAAAAGGAGATGGAATGTAAATTGATATTGGCCTCTGCATCTCCCCGGCGGCAGCAACTGCTCCGGGATGCCGGATTCGAGTTTGAAGTCCGGACGAAGGAGGTCGAAGAGGTGTATCCTCCGGAATTGCCGGTGGAGCAGGTGCCGGAATACCTGGCCCGTTTGAAGGCGGAGGCTTTCCGGAGCGAGCTTCGGGCCGGCGAGTGGCTGATCACGGCGGATACGGTTGTCTGTTTGGAAGGTGTTCTGTTGGGCAAGCCGGCGGACCGGGCGGATGCCATCCGGATGCTCGAAGCACTGTCCGGCCGGAAACATACGGTTATTTCCGGCGTCTGCCTGACGGCTGTCGACAGGCAAACAGCTTGGTCTGTCGCTACCGGGGTTTACTTTACCGAACTTTCAGCCGAAGAGATCGCACGTTACGTGGATGTTTACAAGCCCTTTGACAAAGCGGGGGCATACGGCATCCAGGAGTGGATCGGCTATATCGGGATCGAGCGGATCGAAGGGTCTTTCTACAACGTGATGGGACTGCCCGTACAAACTTTATATAGAGAATTGAAAAAACTGAAAGAGAACCATTAACACCAAAATAGCATGCAAAAACGAATCGGACTGATGTGGGTCGTCGCACTGTTGTTTCAACTCACGTGCAGGGCAGACGAAGGGATGTGGATCCCGTTGTTGTTGAAAAAATACAATTTGGAAGAGATGCAGCGGCAGGGATTCCGGTTGACGGCGGAAGATGTTTACGACATCAACCGGGCTGCTTTGAAAGACGCCGTGGTCGGCCTGGGACGGGAAGGACGCCCTTTTTCCCATTTTTGTACCGGGGAATTGGTCAGCCGGGAAGGGCTTTTGCTTACCAACCATCACTGCGCGTACAGCCTGATCCAGGCGCATTCCACATTGACGGACAACTACCTGAAAGACGGTTTCTGGGCGTATAACCGGCCGGACGAATTAGCCAACCCGGGCATTACCGCCTCCATTTTGGTGCGGATCGAGGATGTGACCCAGCAGATCAACGGAGCGCTGACAACCGGAACGAACGAAAAGGAACGGGCTGCGATCGTGGAAAAGCTCAGCCGGAAATTGGAGGAGGAGGCCGTGAGAGGAACGGATCTGCAAGCCAATGTGAAACCTTATTTCAACGGGAATCAATACTTTATGTCCGTGTTCCGGATCTACCGGGATGTGCGTTTAGTGGGAGCGCCCCCTTCGGCCATCGGAAAATTCGGCGGGGATACCGACAATTGGACCTGGCCGCGGCATACCGGGGATTTCGCTTTTTTGCGGATCTATGCCGGGAAAGAGAACGCACCGGCTGCTTACTCCCCGGAGAACGTCCCGTACCGGCCGGCCACCCATTTTAAAATAGCGACCGGGGGAGTCCGGGAAGGGGATTTTACCTTTGTGTTCGGTTATCCCGCCAGCACGCGGGAATACCTGCCCTCCTTCGCCGCAGAACAGTTGCTGGAAATTGAAAATCCGCACAAAACGGCCATCCGGACGGCCAAACTGAAGCTCATCGACCAGGCGATGAATTCGGACGAACTGCTTCGCCTCAAATATGCCGCCAAAGCTGCCGGCGTGGCCAATTCCTGGAAAAAGTGGCAAGGGGAGACCAAGGGATTGACCCGTTTCGGCACGGTTGAACAGAAACGCCGGTTAGAGGCGGAGTTTAAAACGTGGGCTGTGGGAAGAGTCCCTTACGATGGTGTGACGGATCGTTACGAAGCGTTGTACCGGGAACGGAAGGAGTTGATTTTGGCCGATGCATACGCCCTGGAAGCCGGTCTGGGAGGAGCGGAGATCATTGCTTTTGCCCGTTCGCTGACCGACCGGCTTTCCGAAATGACGGAAAACGATCTCTTGCCGGCCTCTGTCGATCAGCAGATCCGTTCGTTTTTCAAAAATTACGATGCCGCCACCGATCAGAAAATATTGTCGGAAATGCTGAAACTGTATGACCGGCAACTTCCGAATGAGTGGAAACCGGAAGCCGTGAAGGAGTCCGGACAAAAAGGCGGATACGATGCTTATGCAGCGCATCTTTTCCACCAATCGTTTTTTACCGATTCGACCCGTTTGCTGGCTTGTTTGGAGCGCTGGAAAGGCGTCCCGTTGCAGGAGAAGTTAAAAAAGGATCCGGCTTATCTGTTGGCCTCCTCCATAGCGGATTTCCGGACGCTCCGGATCTCTCCGCCCTTGCGGGAGATCGAAAATCAACTCCGGGAATTAGACCGTGTGTGGTTGGCCGGATTGATGGAGATGCAGCCGGATAAACGGTTCTATGCCGACGCAAACTCCACCCTGAGGGTCGCTTATGGAAAAATAGGGGGCTATTCGCCGGCCGACGGGATCTATTACAGGCCTTTTACCACCTTGTCGGGTATTTTGGAAAAAGAGGATCCGGAGATCTACGACTACCGGGTTCCCGCTAAACTGAAAGAGCTTTACCAACGCAAAGATTTCGGCCCCTATATGCAGGACGGGGAGGTGCCTGTCTGTTTTATAGCGGGCAATCACACCACGGGCGGAAACTCCGGAAGCCCGGTGCTGAATGCGGAGGGCCACCTGATCGGCGTAAATTTCGACCGGGCCTGGGAGGGGGTGATGTCGGACGTGCAATACGAACCCTCCATCTGCCGGAACATCTCCGTAGACATCCGTTATGTGCTGTTCATTGTGGACAAATTCGCCGAAGCGGGACACCTGATCCGGGAGATGGAGTTGGTCGAATAAGCACCGAAAGGGGTGTAACACAAAAGCAGGCCGGAGAGCCTGCTTTTGCTGTCTGTTCTCTTACACGTTTTCCTTACTCTGCGTGGTCATGGTCATCGTGATCGTCATGATCATCGTGGTCGTGCTCTTCTCCGCCTTCCGTAGCCAGGACAATGTTCCGTGTGACCAATGCCTGATTTCCTGCGGCATCCGTACAGTAAACCATAAAATGGTACTTGCCGGGCTTTGTGTTGGCAGGGATCACAATATCGTGGTGATGGACAGGTTCATTCTTTTTACCCGATACGTCGTACACCCACGAACCATCCAAAGCTACCGTTGTATCCGCTTCCGCGAACGGTACAACGGCTGCGTGGGCGTGTACATGTCCGTCGTTATTGGGATGGATGTTTACTTTGTACTCGCTCAACATCACGTCGTCCTCCAACTCCATATCTAAGTGGACTCCCTCGCCGATGTGCAGGGTATCGCCCTCTGCCGGCGCCATCAGGGTGATCACCGGTTTGGTTGTGTCGCCGTCTTCGTCTTTACAGGATACGAACGTTGCAAAAGATAGTGCCAGCAGGCACACGGGAAATAAATAGATTGCTTTCATTTGATTTTTGTTTTAAAAGGTACTTTGATAAATAATTGAAAGTTTCGTCCCGGTTCGGGGATCTCCACTTTCCGGTAAAAACTCAGGTGGTTGTAATACTTGGTGTTCAACAGGTTCTGGGCGGACAGGGTGATCTCCACACCGGTTCCGGCCACCGGAAGGGTCGCTGTAGCCCCCAGGTTCCACAAATGGGCTCCGGGGGTCGGATCTTCGTTCCTCGATTTCCTGTTCTGCGAAGCGATGCTGTGCAGTTCGGCATGGAGTTGAAACTTCCCCTCTTCCCAGGTCAGGATATTGCGCATGGATGCCGGAGGTGAAAACGGGAGCGGGATCTTTTCATCCAAATTGCGGTTGTACACATACTCGCCCGATACCCGGTAATTGAACCGGCGCAGGAAATCGATGCCGAACTCCAGTTCCGCGCCGGCAAATATGGCCCGGGCGCCGGAGTAGCGGTAAATCTGTCCTGCGTGGGGCAGCACCGACCACTCGCCCGTCGGTTGCAGGTAGATGTAGTTATTGAACAGACTGCCGAAGGGCGTTGCCGACAGGTAGACCCCCTTTCGTTCGTAGGTGTAGGAAACGTCTACCTGCCACCCCTGTTCGGAATCAAGTGCAGCGTCGCCCTGTTCGTGCTGGAAAGTGCCGTGGTGCACCCCGTTCGAGGCCAACTCATTGGCGCCCGGCAGACGAAAACTGCGGCCGATGTTCATTTTTACCAAATGCGCTTCGTTTGGATTCCACACAATTCCCAGCGAACCCGAAAGATCGTCAAAAGAGCGGTCGACGGCGTAACTCCGCCACCGGTAACCGGCAATTTCCTCTTCGGAGTAGCCCTGCCGCTGCAAATACTCCTCTAAATACGGATCCCGGAAAGCCGCCGCATCCACTCGCCCGTAATCGTACCGGATCCCGCCGCTCACGGAGAATTCCCGGTTGGGCTTCCACGTGCTCAGCCAGAGCAAGCCCGATGTTAAGCGGGTGTATTCCGGTATCAGGAACGAGTAGCCTGCAATGCGGTTTCGCTGGTATTGCAAATCCCAGCCGGCGGTGTGTTCCCACTCGTCGGAACAGAAGGTTTTGAACTTGACGGAAGAACTGAATGTGTTCAACGAAAATT
The DNA here is from genome assembly GCA_031271755.1 of Culturomica sp. Lineage (GTDB taxonomy): Bacteria > Bacteroidota > Bacteroidia > Bacteroidales > Marinifilaceae > UBA944. The sequence continues at coordinate 14,904 of JAISVB010000073.1, read as the reverse complement.
CCAACTCTTTATCCGGATCGGCAAGGGGCGGTGGTTGTGTTCCGTAATGTGTGTGAAAACGGCTCCACTCTTCGCGGTAGTTGTTTTGGTAACCGATGTCCCAGTAACCGGCGCTGCGTTCCCAGACATATTGCTGGTGAGTGGTGATTTTCAGGTGATTCACCGTACTGTACGGCAGTTCGATGTTTCGCGCGTCGCCGTCGTCCTTTAAGCGGCTTGCATCGGGCATACCGTGCGCACCCATAAAAAAACCGACCTTCTGGTAAGCGTTGCTGACAGCCAGATTGGCGTAGTAGCGCCTTTTCCGGTAGGAGGAAAACAGGCTTGCATCGCGTTCGAATCCGGCGGTGTTTTTTAATTTCCTTCCCTCAATGGGCAGGCGTTGCGTCAGGTACACGATCGTGTCGGTGGGTACGCGGTAATCGCCGAAATGCTGTTCGGAAAACCGGAACTTGAGGTACCAGTTGTTTTTCTTCCGGGCCAGCATCAGCGAACCGCCCCATGTCCCGTTCACGCTTTTGCCTAACAGGGCGGCTTCGCCGAACAGTTGGTTTTCGGCCGGCGGGAAAGGCTGGGTGATTTCGATCACGCCACCCATGGCATCGCTTCCGTAGAGCAGGGAGGCCGGCCCTTTGCGGATCATGACGCGTTCCACGCCGAAAGCGTCGATCTCCAGGCCGTGGTCGGCGCCCCATTGCTGTCCTTCCTGCTTGATACCGTTTTCCGTGACCGAGATGCGGTTAAATCCCATGCCCCGGATCACGGGCTTGGAGAAGCCCGAACCGATGTTCATGGAATGAATGCCCGGAATATGCTGCAGTGTGTGCATCAAATTGCCCGTAAAGTGTTCGCTGAGAAAGGTTTCATCTACTATTTCAACCGGTTGCGCCGAACGGAGGTTGTTTGTTCTCTTGTACGAATCGCGTACGGAAACCTCTTCCAGCGTGACGGTCTTCAGGGAATCAACTTCCTGCGCCGTTGCGGACAGTGTGCACATCCACAGAAGCATAACCGGAATGACTCCGATTTGCATAGCTGTAAAAATTAAGTGTAAATAAACGGACCGTGAGGGGGATACCCTGTCCGAAAAAGGGAAGTATTTACACGAAAGGGGGCGCCCGGAGGCCGCAAGGGAGAAGAACAGGGAGGCAGATCCTGTTCCGGACAGCCGGAACCGCTTCGACGGTTTCAAGCGCCGGCAACCTGTTTTCGCTTCCGGCGACAGCCTCAATAAAAGAGGCCAGCATGAAATGACAGACCGGACAGGCGCTGCAATCGTGCTGCGGACGCGCATCATCCGGGCAGGCGTCGCACTCCTTGGCCAGGCAACTGTTGGCAATATGGGTGATCTTAATGGTCGCAGGCAAAGCCAGTATGGCTGCCAACAGCCATACCATGCAAACCCTGTTTCTTATAAATCCCATAGTACACCTAAGTATCAGGGTACAAATATAATCAATCTCCTGTAAATTACAAATGTTCTTTTTCCGCCACCTAAGGTAAACGCATGCAAATGGGTTGTTTTTGTGGTTAGTGCATCCGGACGCTTCGGTGTATTGTCCTTCGGGAACCCTGTCTCCGCAACGGTTGTCTAATGCCTGCCGTTCGCTGGAATCCGACATTGAGCTTCGCTCGATTAACCTTCCGTTCGGCAATGGGAAAATGAATTTTCCCATTGCGCTCACTTAATCGGTTAATTCCTCACTTCGTTCGTCAAACAGAACGGATTCCGATCGCCCCGACAGGCAAAGACAACGATCGTTGCTCCCGACAACCGTTCCGAAGGATCAATACACCTGCGCTCTGGAGAGGTAGTTTGATAACCGCAACGGGGAGGACCCGCTTCCGGAAACAACAGGCCGGAGCGGTGGTGGAAAAAGAAAACAGTCAGGAGATGGTGCGTTTTTTAGCGGGAACGCACTTTAGCGATCAGTTTCTTGATCCTTCCCTCTCCGATGCCGGGAGCATGTCCGTCTTCCGGGAAAAACACCGCAAAACAACCCGGAGAAAGCGGGAAATAAAAAGAAGCGCCGTCGTCGTAAAAGTCGATGTCGGTTTTGGACGGATCGTGGGGACGGATCCGGGTCAATGCTTTCCGGGATTTCCAGCCGAACTCCTCGTTTCCGGCGATGAGCACCTGTATGTCGGTGTATTCGTCGTGGGTTTCCAACAAAGCCTTGCTCCGCTCCTTCCCGGTGGTCTCTACGACATTGATCCAGGCATTCTCCCCGTCAATCTCGATCCGGCCGGGTTCCAAACGGAGCAGGTCTTCCGAGCGTAAAAAATCGAATACCTGCTTGAAATACGGATTCACTCCTTCGATCCGTGCGGCGTTGTCCAAACTGTCAATAATCATCTCCGGTCTGTTTTAGGTTTTACGGTGCAAAAATAGTGATTTCTAAAATTTTTGTATCTTTGCGCGGCATAAAAATAAACCCATGGACCACAAGTCAGGATTTGTCAATATTGTAGGGAACCCAAACGTTGGAAAATCGACCCTGATGAACCGGTTGGTCGGGGAACGGATCTCCATCATTACCTCCAAATCGCAGACGACCCGGCACCGGATCAAGGGAATCGTCAACAGCGACCGGTTCCAGATCGTATTTTCCGATACGCCGGGCGTGGTGAAACCGAGCTACAAGATGCAGGAGTACATGCTGGAGTTTTCCAAATCGGCGCTGGCGGACGCCGACGTCATCCTGTATGTGACCGATACGGTGGAAGATTGCAAAAAAAACAGCGACTTCATAGAAAAAGTAGCCCGCTCCGAAGCTCCCGTCCTGTTGGTCATCAACAAAATAGACCTGACCACCCAGGAGAAATTGGTCGATTTGATCGACAATTGGCAGGCATTGATCCCCCGGGCGGAGTTTTTTCCCATTTCCGCCACCGAAAATTTCAACATCGACAATCTCTATAAGCGGATATTGGAGTTGTTGCCGGAGGGGGAGCCCTATTTCCCGAAAGACGAACTGACCGATCTGCCCGCCCGGTTCTTTGTGAACGAGATTATCCGGGAGAAGATCCTGTTGCATTACGACAAGGAGATCCCCTACTCGGTAGAGGTGGGTGTGGAAGAGTTCAAAGAGGAGGAGAAACGCATCGAGATCCGGGCGGTAGTGTATGTGGAGCGTGATTCCCAGAAGGGCATCATCATCGGGCACAAGGGAGAAGCCCTGAAAAAGGTGGGCACGGAAGCCCGAAAAGACATTGAAATTTTTTTTGGAAAAAGCGTATTCCTGAACCTGTATGTAAAGGTGCAAAAGGATTGGCGGAGCCGGGAGCAGGATTTGAAACATTTCGGCTATATCCAGTAAGGCTTTTTTCGGTTTATCAACTATAACACTGTATGTAATATGAGCAATATAGTAGCCATTGTCGGCCGGCCAAACGTCGGAAAATCCACCCTCTTCAACCGGCTGGTCGGAATACGCCAGGCCATTGTGAACGAAGAGAGCGGCGTGACCCGCGACCGCAACTACGGAAAATCGGAGTGGAACGGCAAGGAGTTTTCCGTGATCGATACGGGTGGGTATGTTTCCAACAGCGATGATATTTTTGAGGAAGAGATCAACAAACAGGTGATCCTGGCCATGGAAGAGGCCGACGTCGTCCTGTTTATGGTGGACGTAGAAACCGGTCTGACCGATCTGGACGAAAATTTCGCCCGGTTGCTGCGCAACATCCAGAAGCCGGTTTATTTGGTTGCCAACAAAGTGGACACCAGCGAACGGATGTACGAAACCGGGGAGTTTTACCGCATGGGGATCAAGAGTGATCTGTTCAGTATTTCGTCTGCCAACGGTTTCGGAACGGGTGAGTTGCTGGATGCGATCATTTCCCATTTCCGGGAAGATACCGTGGAGAATACGGATCACCTTCCCCGCATTACCATCGTAGGCCGCCCCAACGTCGGTAAATCCTCCACGATTAACGCACTGGTCGGCGAAGAGCGGAATATTGTTACGGAAATTGCCGGAACCACCCGCGACTCCCTGCATACCCGTTACAACCGGTTCGGGCACGATTTCCTGTTGGTGGATACGGCAGGCCTGCGAAAAAAGGCCAAGGTGAGCGAAGATGTGGAATTCTATTCCGTTATGCGTTCCGTCCGGGCCATCGAGGAGTCGGATGTCTGTATGTTGTTGCTGGATGCGACCCGCGGGATCGAAGCCCAGGATCTGAACATTTTCCACCTGATCGAAAAAAACCGGAAAGGGGTGGTCATTGTGGTGAATAAATGGGATTTGGTGGAAAAGGACAACAAAACCGCTGTGGCGTTTGAAAAAGCCATCCGGGAGAAAATCGCTCCTTTTCAGGATGTGGATATTGTCTTTACCTCCGCCCTGACCAAACAGCGCCTGCTGAAAGCGCTGGAGTTAACGATCGAGGTGTACCACCGCCGGACGCAGAAGCTGAAAACGTCGGAACTGAACCGGGTGATGCTGGAGGCGATCGAGAATTATCCTCCTCCCATGACCAAGGGAAAGACGGTTAAGATCAAGTATATCACGCAATTGCCGACCCATGCCCCCTCTTTCGCTTTTTACTGTAATCTCCCCCAATATGTACGGGAGACCTACAAGCGTTACCTGGAAAATAAAATCCGGGAAAATTGGAATTTTACCGGAGTGCCGATCCAACTGTTTATGCGGAAAAAGTAGTATCTTTACAGACATTTTTTTGACATGGAGCACAACGAAAGGATCGGACACGAAGGTGTCGTACAAAAGGTAACAAAACAATCCGTTACGGTATTGATCACGAGCCGTTCCGCCTGCGCCGGATGTCATGCGAAAAGCGCTTGCGGCCTCTCCGAATCCGCTGATAAGCTGGTAGAGGTCCGGGAAGAGGGAAACCGGTTCCAGCCCGGCGAACGGGTCACGGTCTATGCGACAAAGGGAAATGCGCTCTATGCCGTCCTGTTTGCATACGTCATTCCTTCGCTGTTGCTGGCCGGAACCATCTGGGCAATGGGCGCGGCCGGAAGCCGGGAGGTGATCGCCGCCGTTGCTTCCCTGTCTGTTTTAACGCTTTACTACATTGTACTTTACCTGAACCGGGAGAAAATGGGAAAAAAGATCCGTTTTACGGTTGAGAAACAAAATATTCAGTCAAATTCACTATGAACACAATTCTCATTACGATCGTTTCGTTGTGCGCCATCGGTATCGTATCGGCCGTTATTTTGTATATCGTTGCACAAAAATTCAACGTGGAGGAAGATCCGCGGATCGACACCGTGGAAGGGTTGCTGCCCGGAGCGAATTGCGGAGGGTGCGGATACCCCGGCTGCCGCGGGTTAGCAGAAGCCATTGTAAAGGCGAACGATATGGAAGGGCTGCTCTGTCCGGTCGGCGGAACGGCCGGTATGCAAAAGATCGCCGCCGCCCTGGGCCGGGAGGTCAGTGAAGCGGCTCCAAAGATTGCGGTTGTCCGGTGCAACGGCAGTTGTGACAACAGACCCCGGATCAACCGGTACGACGGCGCTCCCTCCTGCGCCGTAGAACACGCTTTGTATGCCGGGGAAACCGCCTGTATTTACGGTTGCCTCGGATGCGGCGACTGTGTGGAGGCCTGTGTGTTCGATGCGATCCATATGGACGAAACGACCGGCCTGCCGGTGGTGAACGACAAGTGTGTTGCTTGCGGGGCCTGTGTCAAAGCCTGTCCCCGTTCGATCATCGAATTGCGGAACAGGGGCCCGAAGGAACGCCGGATCTTTGTCGCCTGTGTGAATAAAGAGAAAGGCGGCACAGCCCGGAAAGCGTGCAGTGTGGCTTGTATCGGTTGCTCGAAGTGCGCCAAAGCGTGTACGTTTGAAGCCATTTCCATCGAGAACAACCTGGCTTACATCGATTTTACCAAATGCCGGTTGTGCCGGAAATGTGTCGGTGTTTGTCCGACCGGCGCCATTCAAGAGATCAATTTTCCCGCCCGGAAAATAACGCCGGAAATACAAGAAACGGAAAATACGCCGGCCGTTGCCGCCGAAGCAAAGGAAACGGTGAAACCGGCCGCATTGACAGCGGAAACGGCGGTAACCGGCACACTTGTTCCGACGGCGGTCACAGTTGTAAAAGAGGTTGTTGTTACGGAAGAGGTTGTAACTGTGGAAGAAGAAATTGTGACTGTGGAAGAAGAAATTGTGACTGTAGAAGATGTCTCAGCCGGAGAAAAAGCGGAAGAGCCGGAAATGACCGAAGAACGGGAAGTGGTGGAAGAAACTATTCCGGAAGAGGAAAAAAAAGAAGTTCCCCGGAAAGTCGACCTGGCAACCGACGAAGAAATTGATTTTAAAATTTAAAAACATACGCCGTGTTGAAAACCTTTAAAATCGGAGGGGTGCATCCTCCTGAAAACAAATGGACAGCGGACGGGAAAATCGAAGTGTTGCCCGTACCGGAAGAGGTGGTGATCCCGTTGGGACAGCACATTGGAGCTCCGGCAACCCCTGTCGTACAAAAAGGAGATCACGTAAAGGCCGGACAACTGATCGGAGAGGCGGCCGGTTTTGTTTCCGCCGCTGTGCACAGCTCTGTTTCCGGTACGGTTACGGCTGTAGAAGAGCGGCCCGACGCAGGAGGGATCCCGCGGCCTGTTGTCGTCATCAAAGTAGAAGGGGACGAATGGATGGAAGGGATCAACCGGTCGGAAAGGGCGGAACACAATATCACCGCCTCTAAGGAAGAGATCCTGAAAGCGATCGGCGCAGCCGGTATCGTCGGAATGGGCGGGGCTGCCTTCCCCACCCGGGTGAAACTCTCCCCGCCTCCGGGAAATACCGCCGAACTGCTCATCATAAACGGGGTGGAGTGTGAACCGTATCTGACGGCCGACCACCGGATCATGCTGGAACGGGCGGAAGACATTGTTGTCGGCACTATGATCCTGATGAAGGCGCTGGGAGTAAAGAAGGCCGTGATCGGGATTGAAAACAACAAACCGGACGCTATCGGCAAATTGCAGGGGATCGCCACCAAGGTATTGGGAGTGGAGATCTGCCCGCTGAAAGTGAAATACCCGCAGGGCGGGGAAAAGCAGTTGATCAAAGCGGTGACCGGAAAGACGGTCCCTTCCTGCGGACTTCCCATTGCTGTCGGAGCGGTCGTTCAGAATGTCGGAACGGCGCTGGCCGTATACGAAGCAGTGATGAAACGGAAACCGCTGGTAGAGCGTATTGTCACGGTAACCGGAACATCGGTTAAGAAACCGGGCAACTTCCTGTGTCGTATAGGAACCCCCATTTCCCGGCTGATCGAGGCTGCCGGAGGCCTTCCGGCGGACAGCGCCAAAGTGATCTGCGGCGGGCCGATGATGGGGCGCGCCATGGCCAACTTAGACGCTCCGGTGACCAAAGGTACCAGCGGTATCCTGATCCTGAGCGAAAAAGAGGCGTTGCGAAAGCCTGAGTCCAATTGCATCCGGTGTTCCAAATGTGTTTCGGTATGCCCGATGGGACTGGAACCCTACCTGCTGATGGATCTCTCCCGTTTCCAGTTGCCGGAACGGTTGGAAACGGAGAAGGTGATGGATTGCATCGAATGCGGCTCCTGTAGTTTTACCTGTCCCTCCCACCGCCCCCTGCTGGATTACATCCGCTTGGGCAAAGGCAGAACAGGCGTGATGATCCGGAACAGGAAAAAATAAATGTGAATGCTAAAAATGCGTGCAATGAAAAATAGAGTCATATCTCCCTCCCCGCATGTCCACAGTGGTGATTCCATTGAAAAGAACATGTACGGAGTCCTGATCGCCCTGATCCCGGCTTTTATCTGTTCCGTCCTGTTCTTTGGGTTGGGAGCTGTTCTGGTCACACTGACCTCGGTAGTGGCCTGCTTAGTGTTCGAATACGCTATTCAACAGTTCCTGCTGAGGAAACGCCCGACCATTTTTGACGGTTCGGCCTTGATTACCGGGGTGTTGCTGGCTTTCAACCTCCCTTCCAACATCCCTTTGTGGATCGTTGTGATCGGGGCGCTGGTCGCTATCGGGATCGGTAAAATGAGTTTCGGCGGATTGGGGTTCAACATTTTCAACCCCGCTTTGGTAGGGCGCGTTTACCTGTTGATCTCCTTTCCGGTACAGATGACGACCTGGCCGGTTCCGGCCGGGGTCACCACTCCGCTGACAGATGCCGCTACGGGAGCCACCCCGCTGGCGTTGATGAAAGCGGCCGTCAACACCGGAAAACCGGTATCGGAACTGATCTCCTCCGGCGTCGTTTCCGGCTATCGCGACCTGTTCCTGGGCAACTTGGGCGGCAGTTTGGGCGAAGTGGCCGCCTTCGCTTTGCTGATCGGGTTTGTCTACCTGCTTTTCCGCAAGATCATCACCTGGCACATTCCGGTCATGATCTTTGTCACCGTCTTTGTTTTTGCCGGTATTTTGCATCTGGCAAATCCGGACCTGTTTATCAATCCGGTGTTCCACCTGCTGACCGGAGGGATGATGCTCGGAGCCATTTTTATGGCGACGGACTATGTCACCTCGCCCATGTCCGTCAAAGGCATGACGGTTTACGGGATCGGGATCGGCATCCTGACCGTGCTGATCCGCCAGTTCGGAGCCTATCCGGAGGGAATGTCTTTTGCCATTCTGATCATGAATGCGTTGACGCCGTTGCTGAACCGATATTTCAAACCGGCAAGGTTTGCCTAAATACGATACTTATGGGAAAAAAATTAGCTTCTACCTTCGGAAACATGTTAGTGGTGTTATTTGGGGTGACTTTGTTGGCCTCGGCCTCGGTCGCTTACGTATACACCCTGACGAAAGAGCCGATCAACCAGGCGCGGCTCAACAAACAGGCAGCGGCCATCCGGGAGGTTATCCCGGGAACATTCGACAACGATCCGATGGCGGATAAATGGAGTAAAGAGAGCGAGGGCGGAAGAGTACTGGAGTTCTATCCGGCCAAAAAGAACGGCGAAACCGTCGGGACGGCTGTTAAAACCTATACCCAAAAAGGATTCAGCGGAGAGATCTGGCTGATGGTCGGTTTTCTGCCCGACGGGAAAGTAACCGGTTATACGGTACTGGAACACAAAGAAACGCCGGGGCTCGGCTCCAAAATGGACGTTTGGTTCGTAAAAGGGGGTAAGGGCGATATTACCGGCCGGATACCGGCGGAAAACCCGCTGAAAGTGAAGCAGGATCAGGGAGAAGTGGATGCCATTACCGCTGCCACCATCTCCTCCCGGGCATTTTTAGATGCGGTCAACCGGGCGGCGGCAGCTTTACAGGGGGATGCGACTTCTTACGACTCCACCAGCGGGGCAACAACTTCCGAAAACACCGAATCCAATTAAAGCAGAAACAATTATGAGCAATCTATCCACTTTTACCAACGGCCTTTTTAAAGAGAATCCCATCTTTGTGCTGCTTTTGGGGATGTGCCCCACTTTGGGGGTGACCACTTCTGCAGTAAACGGAGCAGGCATGGGCCTGGCCACCTGTTTTGTATTGATCCTCTCCAACTTGGCCATTTCCTGGGTGACCAATATCATTCCCGATAAGATCCGGATCCCCGGTTATATTGTGATCATCGCCGCATTCGTCACCATCGTGGACATGTGTATGGCGGCCTATTTGCCCGGCTTGCATGCTGCCCTGGGAATATACATCCCCCTGATCGTGGTCAACTGCATTGTGCTCGGAAGAGCCGAAGCGTTTGCCTCCAAAAACAAAGCGCTGCCTTCCATGCTGGACGGGTTGGGAATGGGATTGGGTTTTACCCTGAGCCTGACGCTGCTGGGAGCCGTACGGGAATTTCTGGGCAGCGGCAAAGTGTTTTCTATTCCGGTTTACAGCGAAGATTACGGTATGCTGATCTTTGTACTGGCTCCGGGAGCATTCCTTGCCCTCGGGTACCTGATCGCTGTGGTGAACCGGTTTAAAAAGGCCTGACATACGTTAAAAACAACACAACTATGGAATACATATTGATGTTTATCGCCGCCGTCTTTGTCAACAACATCGTACTGGCTCAATTTTTGGGGATCTGCCCTTTCTTAGGCGTATCCCAGCGGGTTTCTACAGCTTTGGGAATGGCGGGAGCCGTGACCTTTGTGATCACATTGGCGACTATCGTCACCTTTATCGTACAAAAAACCGTACTGGATCCGTTCCAGATCGGTTTTATGCAAACCATTGCCTTTATCCTGATCATCGCCGCCCTGGTGCAGATGGTGGAGATCATCCTGAAAAAAGTGAGCCCCTCCCTGTATCAGGCGCTGGGGGTTTTCCTGCCCCTGATCACCACGAACTGTACCGTATTGGGGGTGGCTATTATGGTGATCCAGAAGGAGTACAACCTGATGCAATCCGTTGTGTTCGCCGCTTCTACCGCTTTGGGATTCGGGCTTGCTTTGGTTATTTTCGCCGGTATCCGCGAACAGTTGGCGCTGGCCGACATCCCCAAAGGCATGAAAGGGGCGCCTGTTTCCCTGATCACAGCCGGTATCTTAGCGATGGCGTTTATGGGATTTTCCGGGATCGTATAAACGCATCGTATGACGGCCATCAACAACAAAACCATCTGGAATATCGGGTATCCCATCATTCTCGGGAACCTGGCCCAAACCCTGATCGCCCTGACAGATACTGCGTTTTTGGGAAGAGTCAGCGCCGTGGCGCTGGGAGCTTCCATGATCGCCGGTATCTACTATTTTGTGTTTGCAACACTGGCCTGGGGGTTCAGTATCGGGATCCAGATCATTGTTGCCCGGCGGCTGGGAGAAGGAAAATTGAACCGGATCGGGGTTGTTTTTGAACACGGGTTGGCCGTTGTCTTGTTGCTGGCGATCTCCCTCTTTCTGATCCAGCACTGTTTTACGGAGCAGTTGCTGGCTCAGGTCATCCAATCGCCCAACATTTACGCCGCCACCCTTGAATTTATGGCGTACCGGCATTACGGCATCTCTTTTGTCTGTTTCAACTTCCTGTTCCGGGCGCTGTACATCGGCCTCTCCAACACCAAAGTGATCAGCTTTACGACCCTGCTCATGGCGGTAGTCAATATTGTGTTGGATTACGCCCTGATATTCGGCCACTGGGGATTGCCGGAAATGGGGATCGGCGGGGCAGCTTTGGCGTCCGTATGCGCGGAGGTTTCCGCCCTATTGTTCTTTATCGGTTATACGCTGATAAAGCTGCCGCTGAAAAAATACGCTCTCTTTACGTTCCACAAATTGGAGGGGTGGCTGATGAAGTCCATATTGCGGCTGGCTTTTCCGACGATGCTGCAAAAATTGCTGTCGTTCGGCAGTTGGTTTATCTTTTTTATATTGGTAGAACATTTGGGCGAACAGCAGACGGCGGTTTCGGGCATTATCCGGAGTGTCTATATGTTGATCGCCGTTCCGGTATTTGCTTTTGCAGCTACTTCCAATACACTGACAAGCCGGCTGATCGGATCCGGATCATTGAACGAGATCAAACCCACGTTGTTGAAAATACTGCGGCTCAGCCTGATCTGTATATCTCCGGTATTGCTGTGCTGCCTCTTCTTTCCTCAATTAATACTCTCCGTCTATACCAACGACCCTTCGCTGATCGCCGGGGCTATTCCTTCCCTGTACGTGATCTGTGTGGCGGTTATCGGCATGGCATTCGGCCTGACACTCTTCGAAGCGGTTTCCGGTACGGGAAATACCACCCATGCCCTGTGGTTGGAAATGGGGGTATTGGCGGTCTATACGCTTTCCGTCTGGTTGTTCGCTCATTGGCCGGGCGCGAACGTCGCCTTGGTCTGGAGCTGCGAATTAATCTACGGGATCTGTATCGGGCTGGCTTCCCTGTTGTACCTGAAGTTTGCCTCCTGGCAAAAGAAGCGGATTTGAATTTTAAACGGGAAAAAATGCAACACCACAAAACCCTGCTGTATCTGTGTATCACGATCTCTGTTATCAACCTGTTCGCCATCCTTTTTTATTCCCGGGTTTCCGGCGGGAGCAGAAGCGTTACCGCCGCTTCGTATGAAGGGTTCCCGGAGGAGTGGCAACAAACCGTCGATGTCGCGGTCCCGGCTGAGATCAGCTTTGCAGGCGAAGCGGTTCCCCTCCGGCGGAGGGATGTTCAGGAAGCGTTGCGCAGGGAATTGATCGTGAATACCTACCTGCACTCCCACTCCATCCAGATCATGAAGCATGCGCCCCGCATCTTTGCCCGCATCGAACCCCTGCTGAAAGAACACGGCATTCCCGACGATTTCAAATACTTAGCCGTTATCGAAAGCAATCTCAACCCGTTGGCCGTATCTCCCTCCGGAGCGACAGGCATTTGGCAATTCATGCCGGAAACCGCCAAAGAGTTCGGTTTGGAAATAGACAGCGAGGTCGACGAACGGTTCAACATAGAGAAAGCAACTGTGGCTGCCGCCGGCTATCTGAAAAAATCCTACGAACGATTCGGTTCCTGGACGACAGCCGCTGCCGCATACAACGCAGGGGGAAACATGGTCCAAAAACAGATGGAGATCCAGAAAGAGGAGAAGTATTACGACCTGCTGCTGGGAGAGGAGACCGAAAGATACCTGTTCCGCATTTTGGCCATGAAACAGATCCTGACCCATCCCCGTCTGTATAATTTCGACACTCCGGAAGCGTACCCGGTGGAAAAAATCGAAATCGTAGAGGTAAGCGGCCCGGTGAACGACCTGGCGGATTTCGCCCAAAAACAGGGGATCAGCTACAAAACCCTGAAAAGATTCAACCCCTGGCTGCGGAAGCCGAAATTGCGGAACGCTTCCCACAAAACGTACCACATCCTGATCCCCGCGGAAAAAGAGTATTACCGGTAAAGCGAGGAGCGGCGCTTACTGCAATTCCGCAAAGACATTTTCAATGATGCCGATCGCTTCGAGCAGTTCGATCTTTTGGATCACCAACGGCGGAGCAAAGCGAATGATGTGTTGATGGGTCGGTTTGGCCAGCAACCCTTTGTCCCGCATCTTGAGGCAAACATCCCAGGCCGTCTCTCCGTTCTTGGGTTTAATGACCACGGCATTCAGCAAGCCTCTTCCCCGGACCAACTCGATCCTGTCCGAATCGATCGCCTGCATGCGTTCGCGGAACAGTTCTCCGAGTGTTTCCGCATTTTGGGCCAATTCCTCCTCTTTCACTATCTCCAGGGCGGCCATGGAAACACGGGCAGCCACCGGATTCCCTCCGAATGTGGAGCCGTGTTCTCCGGGTTTGATGCAAAGCATGATCTCGTCGTCCGCCAGCACGCAGGAAACAGGAAATACGCCGCCGCTCAGAGCTTTTCCCAAGATCAGCACATCGGGGCGTACCCCTTCGTGGTCGCAAGCCAGCAATTTTCCCGTCCGGGCGATCCCGGTCTGCACTTCGTCCGCCATGAACAGAACGTTGTGCCGTTTGCACAATTCGTACGCTTTTTTCAGGTAACCGGCATCCGGTACATATACGCCCGCTTCTCCCTGGATCGGCTCTACCAAAAATCCGGCGACATGCGGATCCTGTAACTCCTGCTCCAATGCTTTCAGGTCGTTGTAGGGGATCCGGACAAAACCGGGTGTGAAGGGGCCGTAGCCGCCGTACGAATCCGGATCGTTGGAGAGGGATATGATGGTGATGGTGCGACCGTGGAAGTTGCCGTCGCAAACAATGATCTTCGCTTTCCCGTCGGGAACTCCCTTTTTCAGGTAAGCCCATTTCCGGCAGAGCTTCAGGGCTGTTTCATCGGCTTCCGCCCCGGTATTCATGGGCAATACCTTGTCGTATCCGAAATAACGGGTGACATACTCCTCCCACTCCCCCAACACGTTGTTGTAGAAAGCGCGGGAGGTGAGGGTCAGCTTTCGCGCCTGGTCGATCATCGCTCCGATAATTTTTGGGTGACAATGCCCCTGATTTACAGCAGAATAGGCAGACAGGAAATCGAAATATCGCTTCCCCTGTACATCCCAGAGGTAAATGCCTTCTCCCCGTTCCAGCACCACCGGCAGGGGATGGTAATTGTGGGCGCCGTAACGGGCTTCCCTATCCATATACTGTTGTAAATCCATTGCAATCTTTTTTAAAGGTTCGTAATCGTTTGCGGAGTGCAATTTGTAAAAAAAAGCGCAGAAAAAAAAGTATCCGGAAACTTTATTTGGCGTTTGTTTTTTGTTTTTTTCTCCAAAAAACGGCGAAATATTTCTGTGCCAACTCCTTGAAGGTATCAAATGTCTCCTGGTAAGAGATCCCCACCCCCTGGATGGTTTCGGTCGAATTGTATATGATCTTTTCGTCCGTATGGGAATAGGCTTTCACTTTGAGGGTGCCTTGCCGGTTCAGTTTGGCTTCCAGGTCAAAATCCCCGGCAATATTGCTGTTCGTGGAACCGGCGGTGGTATTCCGGTTCCCGCCCACATCCATATTGCCGTTGGCCGACAGGGTGATCCGGTCGTTCAGCAATTGGGTGGAGAGCGCCAATTCCACCTCGTCCGCAGTAATGTTGTCTCCCGGCCGGTAAGAAAAACCGACGTCGAAATTTTGACTGATCTGGGACAACCAGCGGGAAAGCTGGTTCGACAACAGTTCGCTGGCCGTGTTCATGCCTGCCTGGTAGCTGCTTCCCCGCTCCTCCAGATCGATTGTATTCATGTAGTCCGGCGTATAGAATTTATTGAGGATCAACAGGGAAAACATCTGCTTGTTGATCTCGTCCTGGCTGGAAAAAAGCCCTTGTATGTAGCTTTTGGTCTGCGATTCGAGGGTCGGAAAGTTGATGTCGAATTTCACCAACGGATTCCGGAAGTTATCGCTCAGGTTCAGGATGCACTCCACCGGGACCTTGGTGCTCCTGTCCACGGAATGGGTGGAGGAGAGCAACTCGTAGAGGGAGGTTTTCAGGTTATACACCGCATTGATGTCGATGGAGGCATCGTACGGAGAA
>JAISVB010000030.1 GCA_031271755.1 Culturomica sp. | reverse complement strand
GATCTCCACCCGATCTACACCCGGTCTACACCCGGTCTACACCCGGTCTACACCCGATCTCCACCCGGTCTACACCCGATCTATACCCGATCTACACCCGGCCTAACAACATCCTTCTTTTCCGTTTACCGGAATAATTTATGCAGCAGATCCGGCCGGCGGATCCGTTTCAGAAGGGCGCTGATCACCGGCCGGAGCTCCTGTTTGTACCAGAAGAAAAACAGGTGCTGCTCCCGTTTCTCCTCCGCATTTTTGGCGGTGTATACTTTTTGTCCGGAGTACGGGTGATAACCGGTGTGGTAGAGGGTGGTGGAAAGAGTCATCGGGGTCGGGGTGAAATCCTGTACCTGTTCCAGCCGGAAGTGCAGGTCGCGGGTCTCGACGGCCAGTTCGGCCATATCTTCCAACCGGCTTCCGGGGTGGGAGGAGATAAAGTAAGGGACGATCTGCTGTTGTGCGCCGCTCTCCCGGTTTATGCCGTCAAACACTGTTTTGAGCTGGCGGAACAGGGCGAAAGGCGGTTTCCGCATCAACCGCAGCACAGGGTCCGCGGTGTGTTCCGGCGCCACCTTGAAACGGCCGGATACGTGTTCCCGGATCACCGTCCGGAGATATTGCCCGTTGGCCCGGTCGATCCGGGGATCTCCGCTCCGGTGCAGGCACAAGTCGTACCGGATCCCCGAACCGATAAAACAGTGTTTGACGGCGGGATGTTCTTTGACCCGGCTGTACAGCTCCAAAAGGGGGGTGTGATCCGTCACTAAGTTTTTGCAGATCCCCGGAAAGGCGCAAGAGGCTCTTTTGCAGATCCTGCATATTTCCGGGTTCCGGCCTCCCATCCGGTACATGTTGGCCGAGGGGCCTCCCAGATCCGACAGGGTTCCTTTGAAATCCGGCATCCGGCTGATGCGTTCCACCTCTTGCAGTACCGAGGAGAGGGAGCGGGAGGAGATAAATTTGCCCTGGTGCGCCGAGATGGTGCAGAAAGCGCATCCGCCGAAACAGCCCCGGTGGAGCGTAACGGAATGGCGGATCATCCGGTAGGCCGGGATCTCTTTCCCTTTGTAGCGGGGGTGTGGCAGGCGGGTGTAGGGGAGGGCGTAGATGCGATCCAGCTCTTCCGTGCTGAGGGGTGGATACGGCGGGTTAACGATGAGTTCTTTCCCGGCGATCTCCTGCACTAAGAGGGCGGCTTCCAGGCTGTTGGATTCCTCCTCGATGCGCCGGAAGTTCTGCGCGTGCAGTTTTTTGTCCCGGACACACGCTTCATGCGGGTGCAGCCGGCAGCTCTTCCAATTTTTACCGGTAGCGTACGGCGCTCCCTTTTCCCGGAGAAAACAGGTTTGCGGTATATTGGTGAGGTTGTGGAACGGCACCCCTCTTTTCAGCAGGCGGCAGATCTCCGCCAGCGGTTTTTCCCCCATGCCGTAGACCAGCAGATCCGCTCCGCTTTCGTACAATATGCCCGGCTGCAAGGCATTTTTCCAGTAATCGTAGTGTGTCAGGCGGCGCAGGGAGGCCTCGATCCCGCCGATGAGGACGGGTACGTCCGGGTAGAGTTTTTTCAGGATCCGGGTGTAAACGACGGTCGGCATGTCGGGGCGTGCTCCGGCTCTTCCTCCGGGGGTGTAAGCGTCGTCCGACCGCTTGCGTTTGTTGGCGGTATAGTGGTTGACCATCGAATCCATATTCCCGGCGTTGACACCGAAAAAAAGGTTGGGGCGTCCTAATTTTTTGAAATCCCGCAGGTCGTCCTGCCAGTTGGGTTGCGGAACGACGGCCACTTTCAGTCCGAGGGATTCCAGCCACCTGCCGACGACGGCTGTTCCGAAGGAAGGATGGTCGATGTAAGCGTCCCCGGTAAAGAGGATCACGTCCGGAGAAGCCCAGCCCCGTTCCTCCGCCTCTTTGGCCGAGGTCGGCAACCAGTTGTTTTTTTCGTCCTGCTGCATTATTCCGGAATAAAGTGCAAAGATACTATATTTTTGATGTAAATTCGCGTCGTTTATGAGAGTCAATATTATCAGTCTGGGGTGTTCCAAAAATCTGGTTGATACGGAGTTGCTGATGAAGCAATTGGAGAGGAACGGCGTGGAGGCGGTTGTGGAAAGCAGCGATCCGGAAGCCGATGCGGTGATTGTGAACACCTGCGGTTTTATCGGCGACGCCAAGGAGGAGTCGGTCAACGTTATTCTGGAGCAGGTGGCGCTGAAAAAGGCCGGCCGGGTCGGGCGCATCCTGGTGATGGGGTGTTTGTCCCAGCGTTACCGGGAAGAGTTGATCCGGGAGATTCCGGAGGTGGACGCTTTTTTCGGCAAATTCGACTGGCAGGGGATCGTGCCTTTTTTGGGAAAGATGTACGACGAAACGCTCCGGAACAGCCGGGTGGTGACGACTCCCGCTCACTATGCTTATGTAAAGATCGCGGAGGGGTGCAACCGCCGTTGTTCTTATTGCGCTATTCCTTTAATGACCGGAGAGTACCGCTCCCGGCGCATGGAAGAGGTATTGGAAGAGTGCCGGGAGTTGGTGCGGTCGGGCGTCCGGGAGTTATTGGTGCTGGCGCAGGATCTGACTTATTACGGCATCGACCTGTACGGTGCGCCCCGCATTGCGGCGCTGACGGAGCAGATGGCGGAGATTGAGGGGGTGCGGCGGATCCGGTTGCATTATGCCTATCCGGCCGGTTTTCCGATGGATCTGTTGCCCGTGATGCGCGAAAAGGCGAACGTCTGCAACTACCTGGATATCGCTTTGCAGCACATCAGCGACCCGATGCTGCAAAAAATGCGCCGGGGGATCACCCGGCGGCAAACCATCGAATTGCTCGAAACCATCCGCCGGGAAGTGCCCGGTATTTTTCTCCGGACTACGTTGATGACGGGGCATCCGGGAGAGAGCGAAGCCGATTTCCGGGAGTTGTGCGATTTTGTCCGGGAGATGCGGTTTGAGCGGTTGGGGGTCTTTCCTTATTCCCACGAAGAGGATACTTTTTGCGGCAAAAACTATACGGACGATGTGCCGGAGGAGGTGAAAAGGGAGCGGGCCGGGAAACTCATGGAGATACAGCGGGAGATTTCGGCGGAGGTACAGGCCTCTTTGGTGGGAAAGGAGTTAACGGTTGTCGTTGACCGGATAGAGGAGGGTGTGGGGATCGGCCGGACGGAGTATGATTCGCCGGAAGTCGATCCCGAAGTGTTGATTCGCGGCGACGCGCTGCCCGCCGCCGGCTCTTTTTGCCGGGTGCGGATCACCGCAGCCGGCGATTACGATCTGGAAGCTGAATGGATGGATAAACAGAATAGTAACCTTTAATTAAACAAACGTATGTTGAACAGTTTATTTTGGATCGTTCCGGCGGCATCGTTGTTGGCCCTGGGGTTCGCTTACTACTTTTTCAAGAGTATCATGAAAGAGAGCGAGGGAACCGACACCATGAAAGAGATTGCTTCCCATGTGCGCAAAGGGGCTATGGCCTACCTGAAGCAGCAATACAAGGTCGTGATCATCGTATTTCTTGTTTTGGCGCTCTTTTTTGCCGTTTTGGCGTATGGCCTCGGCATCCAGAACGGGTGGGTGCCTTTTGCCTTTTTGACCGGCGGTTTCTTTTCCGGTCTGGCCGGTTTTATCGGCATGAAAACGGCTACGTATGCATCGGCGCGTACGGCCAATGCAGCCCGTCATTCGTTGAATCGCGGCTTGCGGGTGGCTTTCCGTGCGGGCGCTGTCATGGGGTTGACGGTGGTTGGATTGGGATTGTTGGACATCTCCCTTTGGTATCTCATTTTGGATAAGTTTGTGCTGCTTTTTCACGCACATCCCGAAACCGTTACCGAGTCGCAAAAGTTGGTGTTTATCACCACCACGATGCTGACCTTTGGCATGGGGGCTTCCACACAGGCGCTGTTTGCCCGTGTCGGCGGCGGTATCTATACAAAGGCTGCCGACGTAGGCGCTGATTTGGTGGGAAAAGTAGAGGCGGGTATTCCGGAGGACGATCCGCGTAATCCTGCGACCATTGCCGACAATGTGGGGGACAATGTGGGGGACGTTGCCGGTATGGGGGCAGACCTGTATGAAAGCTATTGCGGTTCTATTTTGGCAACGGCGGCCTTGGGCGCGGCGGCTTTTGTGGTCGACACCGGCATGCAGTTGAAAGCGGTATTCGCTCCCATGCTGATCGCGGCGGTGGGGATCGTGCTCTCCATTTTCGGGATTTTTTTGGTACGCACCAAAGAGGGCGCTACGATGAAACAATTGCTCGGTGCGCTGGGAAAAGGGGTGAATGTCAGTTCCGTTTTGATTGCCGTTGCTACTTTCGGGATCATGTATCTTTTGCAAATTGAAAACTGGTGGGGGATCTCCCTCTCTGTTATTGCCGGTTTGGTGGCGGGGGTGATCATCGGCCAATCTACCGAGTACTATACCTCTCATTCGTACAGGCCGACCCGGAAAGTTTCGGAGGCCGGCCAGACCGGTCCGGCTACGGTGATCATTTCCGGTCTCGGTTTGGGGATGCTTTCGACAGCTATTCCCGTAGTGACCATTGCGGTTGCGATCATCTTGGCTTTTCTGTGCGCCATCCATTTTGATGTGGCCAATATGATGAGTGCGCAAAACCTGAGTTTGGGTCTGTATGGCATAGGTATTGCCGCCGTGGGGATGCTTTCCACGCTGGGAATTACGCTGGCAACCGATGCGTATGGCCCCATTGCCGACAATGCGGGCGGGAATGCCGAAATGAGTAAATTGGACCCCGAAGTCCGTAAACGCACCGATGCGCTGGATGCGTTGGGCAATACCACTGCTGCTACCGGCAAGGGCTTTGCCATCGGTTCGGCGGCTTTGACGGCGCTGGCGCTGCTGGCTTCGTATATTGAAGAGATCAAGATCGGTTTGCAGCACGTCGGGCGGGAGATCCTGACGTTTGCCGACGGGGCTGTTGTTAAAACAGCCGAAGCTTCTATTATTGACCTGATGAATTATTACCAGGTCAATCTGATCAATCCCAGCGTTTTGATCGGGGTATTTATCGGGGCTATGATGGCTTTCCTGTTCTGCGGATTGACGATGAATGCGGTTGGGCGCGCGGCGCAAAGCATGGTGGAGGAGGTGCGCCGCCAGTTCCGGGAGATCAAGGGGATCCTGACCGGCGAAGCGACGCCCGATTATGCCCGCTGTGTGGAGATATCGACCAAAGGGGCGCAGCGGGAGATGCTGTTGCCTTCTATTTTGGCTATTCTGATACCGATTGTTACCGGTGTTATTTTCGGCGTGGCCGGTGTGATGGGTTTGCTGGTGGGCGGATTGGGCGCCGGTTTCGTGTTGGCCGTTTTTATGGCGAATGCCGGAGGCGCCTGGGATAACGCCAAGAAATACATCGAGGAGGGGAATTTCGGCGGGAAAGGTTCGGATACGCACAAAGCTACTGTGGTGGGGGATACCGTCGGCGATCCGTTCAAGGATACCTCCGGCCCCAGCTTGAACATTTTGATCAAGCTGATGAGCATGGTGGCTATCGTAACGGCCGGTATAACCTGTTCGTTCCAGTTGATTTAAGAGGAGATACAGATGGAAAGAGGTCGCTTTTCGAGCGGCCTCTTTTTGTTTGTTGCAAAATTTACTTGCTTTCCGGAGGTTGCGCCCTGAAGAGGTCGGTGCGAAGGTGGAAAAGGAGGAAGGATTTCGTGTGTATTTCCTGATATTTTTACTGAAAAAGAGGCGGTATTTTGAAGGAAAATGGTTATATTTGTATCCTTTGTGGAAAAAGGATCTTTTTCTATTTTAAATGACTGTAACAGAAATGATTAAATAATATGAGTGAAGTGAAGAAAGCGAACCTGGAACAGGAAGAGTATTCGGCCGAAAGCATTCAGGTACTGGAAGGCCTGGAGGCGGTGAGGAAACGCCCTTCCATGTACATCGGAGATGTGAATGCCAACGGTTTGCACCATTTGGTGTACGAAGTGGTGGATAACTCCATCGACGAAGCGTTGGCAGGCTACTGTACCGATATTCAGGTGATCATCAACGAAGACAACTCCATTACGGTTAAAGACAACGGTCGCGGGATCCCGACAGCCAAAATGGCCAAAGAGAACAAATCGGCTTTGGAAGTGGTGCTGACGGTGTTGCACGCGGGCGGAAAATTCAACAAGGACTCCTACAAAGTGTCCGGCGGGTTGCACGGGGTCGGTGTTTCCTGCGTGAATGCCCTTTCCACCCGGTTGGTCGCTGAAATTTACCGGGAAGGCAAGATCTGGCGGCAGGAGTTCGCCAGAGGAGTTCCGCAGTCCGATGTGCAGATTGTCGGAGAAACGGATGTGACCGGGACGACTATTACGTTCAAGCCGGACGATACGATCTTTTATGTGACCGAGTACAAGTACGATACGTTGGCAGCCCGGTTGCGGGAATTGGCCTATCTGAACAAAGGAATCCGCCTGTCGATCACCGATAAGCGGATGCCGGAGCCGGGTGTGGAACGGGAACTCCCTTTTACGGAGGTATTCTACTCGGAGTTCGGATTGAAGGAGTTTGTGGAGTACATCGACAACAACCGGGACAAACTCATCGACTCGACCATCGACATCAGTACGGAGAAAAACGGCATACCCGTCGAGGTGGCGCTTCACTACAATACTTCGTTCACGGAGAATGTCTTTTCATACGTTAACAACATCAACACCAAGGAGGGAGGGACCCATCTGGCCGGATTCCGCCGCGGGTTGACACAGACCCTGAAAACCTACGCCGAAACATCCGGTATGCTCTCCAAGCTGAAGTTCGATATCAGCGGGGACGACTTTCGGGAGGGGTTGACGGCTGTCATTTCGGTCAAGGTGCAGGAGCCGCAGTTCGAAGGACAGACCAAAACCAAACTTGGAAACACGGAGGTGGGTACGGCGGTTGCTCAGGCAGTCAGCTCGGCATTGGCCAATTACCTGGAGGAACATCCGAAAGACGCGAAGGCGATCGTGGACAAAGTGATCCTGGCGGCTACGGCGCGGCATGCGGCCAGGAAAGCCCGCGACCTGGTACAGCGCAAATCGGTGCTGTCCGGTTCCGGTTTGCCCGGTAAGCTGGCGGATTGTTCGGACAATCGTCCGGAAAATTGTGAGATCTTTCTGGTGGAAGGGGATTCGGCAGGAGGGTCTGCCAAACAGGGGCGCGACCGGCAGTTCCAGGCCATTCTTCCTTTGCGCGGTAAAATTCTGAACGTGGAAAAAGCCATGCGCCACCGGGTGTATGAAAGTGAAGAGATCGCCATTATTTTCAAAGCATTGGGTATTACGCCCGGAACGGATGAAGATTCTATGGACGTAAATGTGGACAAGATCCGTTACCATAAAGTAATTATCATGTCCGATGCCGACGTGGACGGCGCCCACATCGCTACCTTGATCATGACGCTTTTCTTCCGGCACATGCGTTCCGTGATCGAACAGGGCTATCTGTACATTGCCACACCGCCCCTCTATTTAGTGAGAAAAGGGAAAGAACAACGCTATTGCTGGGACGACGACCAGCGGTTGCGCCTGATCCAGGAGTGGGGAGGCGGCAAAGAGAGCAGCTTGCACATACAGCGCTCCAAAGGGTTGGGAGAGATGAATCCCGAACAGTTGTGGGAAACGACGATGGCTCCCGAAGGAAGAACGTTGCGGCAGGTGTCCATTGAGAATGCTGCCGAAGCGGACAGGATCTTTTCCATGTTGATGGGGGACGATGTGCCGCCGCGGCGCCAATTCATCGAACAGAACGCCACTTATGCGACCATCGACGCGTAGAAGAAGACCGTAAGACGTGTAAGACCGTAAGAAAAGCACCTCTTACGGTCTTACACGTCTTACTATCTTACGGTCTTCTTCTACGAGGTTGGTTTCTACGGAAATAGAGCAGAAAGGTTTTTTATTGCAAAAAAAATGATAAAAAAAACAACTTTTTTTTGGAGTATTACAATTTTATTTGTATTTTTACATCGTGGATGAAGATCACAGTGGTGTAGAAAATTGAATTAAGATATCTATTGTAGTGATTACAAGGGAGTTTGAGAATTAGTTTTAGTTTAGTAGAAAAGGGTGTTTCGGCACCCTTTTTTAATTTCTTACTACTCCGCCCGGTTCTTACTGCTCCACCAATCCCCGTCCGGTTTTTTGGATACGCCCTTTTTCGATTAATTCGGCAATGGATCTGTCCAGTACGCCGTTGATAAATCCGCTGCTTTTGGGAGAACTGTATGTTTTGGAGATTTCGATGTATTCATCCAGCGATACCTTGACCGGAATGGAAGGAAAGTTTTTCAATTCACTCAAGGCGGCAGACATGATCAATCTGTCCATTTCGGAAATCCGGTCGATCTCCCAATTCACAATGTAACGTTCGATCAACTCTACATTTTCCGTATTCTCCAACAGTGTTCTTCGCAGCAAGGTACCGGCAAAATCAATGTCCTCTTCCGGATTGTAGACCGAATAGAAAATACGATCGTTTTCTGTATTCTCTTCTTTCAGTCCGGATAAAGTCTTGTAAACCAAGTTCAATACAATCTCAAAATCATCGTTCCAGTAGATGTTCAGATCTTCCAGTGTCTGAAAAAAAAGTTCTTCCTGTGCAATCAATCCGGTAAACAGCTTGATGACAAATTGTTTGTGCTCCTTAAAATCGGCGTGTTCCCGCTGCAGGTATTCCGTGTAACCGGGAGAATCCACCATCTTTTTGTAGAGGTAAGTAATCAGTTCCGGGTGATTGTTCCAACTGATCTTGTGGTTTAGCAGGTACGATTTGAATTGTTTGTTGGCATTCAGCAGGGCGAAAACAGGGTTGTCGATAAACCGGGTATTGGGGTGCAGATCCGCTTCCGTCGTGATGTATTTGTGTTTTGCCGCATCCATCCGCTGAAAAGCCTTGTGATGTAACTCGGTCAGTAACAAAATGATGTAAAAATAGAGATCGGTACTCTTATCGATACTTTTCAATAAATCGCGCTCGGTCTCCGCCAGTGAATACCCCTCTCTTTTCGAGTTTGCGTAAAGCATTTGCAGAACTTTGATCCGTATTAATCTCCTGCTTGTCATTGTGATAAGAACGTTGGTTTCAGTAAACGGGCACAAATGTAGCAAATTAATTGAAATTATTTTGTATTTTCGTATCTGGTTACGAATCTGTTTTCAGGCACGGCGTATATGAAGAGATACATGGTTGTTTTGTTGGGACTTTTGGGAGCGGTATCTGCGGTTTCCGGTCAGGAATTGCGTTGCAATATTTCGGTATCTTCCCAGAAAATACAAGGGACGAACAGGGAGATCTACAACAGCATGCAGCGTGATATGTATGAATTTATGAACAACAGGCGCTGGTCGTCCAACGTCTTCACGTACGACGAGCGGGTGGAATGTACCATGCAGATCATCCTGGACGAACAGTCGGGGAGCGACGAATTCCGGGGGACTTTGCAGTTGCGTGTCAGCCGTCCGGTGTACAACTCTTCGTACAATACCGTTTTACTGAACCTGAAAGACAACGACGTCCTGTTCCGGTACCGTGAATTCGAGCCGTTGGAATTCAACGAATCCGGGCAGAATACGGAGTTGGTCAACCTGTTGGCGTTTTATGCTTATATTATATTGGGAGTGGATTACGACAGCTTTGCGTTGATGGGCGGGAATGAGTTTTACACCAAAGCGGAGAACATTGTCGCTCAGAGCCAGAATGCCCGGGAAGCGGGGTGGAAATCTTTCGAAGGCCGCCGAAACCGTTATTGGCTGATCAACAACCTGCAAGACCGGAGCTACGCTACCGTGCGGGAGTGTTTTTACAAATACCACCGGTTGGGATTGGACGTAATGGCCGAAAATGTGGCGGACGGGCGGTTAGAGATCATTTCGGCGCTCGAATTGTTGCAGAAAGCGAACCGTACCAAGCAGAATTCCTATATTATACAGGCTTTCTTCGATGCCAAGACGGACGAGATCATCCAGGTTTTCAAACCGGCCTTTCCCGATGAGCGGAAGCGGGTCTACAACATTCTGTCGGAGGTAAATCCGGCCCAATCGTCCAAGTTTTCCGTACTGATAGAGAATAAAACCAATTGATTTTCGGGTAGAAAATACCGGCATTATCTATGATAGAGAGTATTTCTATACACAATTACGCCCTGATCGACCGGACGGAGATCGGAATGGAGAACGGTTTTTCCGTGATCACCGGCGAAACGGGAGCCGGAAAGTCCATCTTGCTCGGCGCCCTGGGATTGACCCTGGGGCAACGGGCCGACAGTTCCGCCATCATGGACAAAGAGAAAAAATGCGTCGTGGAGATCGCGTACCGGGTGGCCGGCTACCGGTTGCAGGGGTGGTTTGAGGAGAACGAACTGGACTATTCCGATACGGTGTTGGTGAGGCGGGAGATCTCGGCGGATGGAAAATCCCGCTGTTTTATAAACGATACACCGGTGAACGGTAAATTGTTGAAGGAGTTCGGACAGTTTGTCATCGATATTCACTCCCAGCACCAATCCCTGCTTATCGGCCGTCCGGATTTTCAGTTTGACCTCCTGGATGCGCTGGGACAAAACCGGGAGCAGGTCTCCGCCTATAAAAAACTGTACCGGCAGCGCAAGTTGCAGTTGGAGCAGTTGGAACAGTTGCAGGAGCAGGTGGCGGAAGCTTCCCGGGAGGAGGAGTACCTGAAGTTTCAATTGGCCCAATTGGAAAGTGCTTCGCTGAAACGGGGGGAGAAAGAGGAGTTGGAGGAGGAGTTGAAACTGCTGAGCAATGCAGAGGCGGTACAGAGCGGTTTTTACCGGTTGACGCAGCAGTTGCGGGATTCCGAATATTCGGTGCTGTCGGCCCTGCAACAATGCCGGTCGGTTTGCGCCGCTCTCCGGGAGGTGGTCCGGGAGGCCGGAGAGTACGAAGAGCGGCTTCACTCTGCGGTGCTGGAATTGAACGATCTGGCGGAAGAGGCCGGGAAACGGGCAGAGAACATCGAATACAATCCGGCGCGTATAGCATGTATCAACGACCGGCTCTCCGTCCTGTACGATCTGATGAGAAAATACAAGGCCGGGGATACGGAATCACTGTTGGCGCTGGCGGCAGAGATAGCGGAAAAGCTTGCCGGTATCCGGAGCTATGCGGACAACCGGGCGGAGTTGGAAGAATCGCTCCGGAAAACAGAGGAGGAGATGCATCAATTGGCGGCGGGGATCACCGCTTCCCGTTCCGGGGCCGGAGAGATCCTCCGGCAGGAGGTCGTCGGCCTGTTGCAGGAGTTGGGGATCAGACACGCCCGGTTTGAGGTCAGCCTGAAGAGCGCCGGAGAGTTTTTGCCGAACGGTACGGACGAGGTCTCTTTTTTGTTTGCCGCCAACAAAAATCAGGAGCCGGGCGATATGATCCGGGTAGCTTCGGGCGGAGAGATCTCCCGGGTCATGCTCGTATTGAAATACGTGTTGTCGCGTACCCGCCGGTTGCCGGTGATCGTTTTCGACGAGATCGACACCGGACTGTCGGGAGAAGTGGCGCACAGGATGGCGAAAATGATGCGGGAGATGGCGGCGGACATGCAGGTGATCAGCATCTCGCACCTGCCGCAGATAGCCGCCGGCAGCGCTGTTCATTACAAAGTGTACAAGGAGGATAATTCCCGGCATACCATCTCCAGGATCCGGAGGCTCTCGGAGGAGGAGCGGGTCAGGGAGATCGCCGGCATGATCAGCGGCAGCGAAATATCGGAAGCGGCGCTGGCTGCGGCCAGAAATTTATTGGCACAAAGCTGAAGGCTCGGGAAAAATAACAGGTTCGAATGAAAAATTATGGCGAAACGAACAGAATATAAGAGAGAGAACGGATACAGGGACCTGGCGTCGGAGTATGGAAAATTGCCTCCGCAGGCGGTGGATCTGGAGGAGGCGGTGCTGGGGGCTTTGATGCTGGAAAGAGAGGCTTTTACCATATTGGGCGAGTTGCTGCAACCGGAACATTTTTACAAGGACGCCCACCAGCGTATTTTCAACGCAAGCAGCCGCTTGTACAAAGAGAACCATCCGGTGGACTTACTGACGGTCAGCGAACAGCTAAAGAGCAGCGGGGAGCTGGAACAGGTCGGAGGGTACTACTATTTGTCCCAATTGACCTCCCGGGTAGCGTCTGCCGCCCACATCGAGTTTCACGCCCGCATCATCGTGCAGAAATACATCCAGCGGAAGTTGATCGGGATCTGTACCGAATTACAGGAGACGGCCTACGACGAATCTACGGACGTGGCGGATCTGGTGGACAAAGCCCAGAAGGAGGTGTTCGACCTGGCCGACAGCAATGTCCGTAAGGATACGGCGGAAATCAAACCGGTCATCGAAGAGGCCATCAGGATCATGGAAGCTGCCGGAAAAAGGTCGGACGGCCTCAGCGGATTGCCTTCCGGCTTTACTGCTTTGGACGAAGTAACATCCGGGTGGCAAAACTCCGATCTGGTGGTGATCGCCGCCCGTCCCGCCATGGGGAAGACCGCTTTCGTACTCACCATGGCCCGGAACATTGCGGTGGACTACGGCCAGCCCATCGCCGTTTTTTCGTTGGAGATGTCCTCTGTTCAATTGGTCAACCGTCTGATATCCAGTGAAACGGAACTGGGATCCGAAAAGCTCAAGAACGGCCGGTTGACGGCCGGCGAATGGGAACACCTGCACAAAAAGATCGATACGCTGATGAAGGCTCCCATCTTGGTAGACGATACGCCTGCTCTCTCTGTTTTCGAACTTCGGGCCAAATGCCGGCGGTTGAAACAGAAATACGGTATTCGCATGATCATTGTCGACTATCTGCAGTTGATGACCGTGGGGGCCGATATGCGGGGGAACCGGGAGCAGGAGGTGAGCACCATCTCCCGGCAACTGAAGATCATTGCCAAAGAGCTGAACATACCGGTGATTGCGCTTTCCCAGTTGAACCGCGGGGTGGAGATGCGTACGGGGGATGCCAAGAAACCGATGTTGTCGGATTTGCGGGAATCGGGGGCTATCGAACAGGATGCCGACATGGTTTTGTTTATCCATCGCCCCGAAAAGTATGGAATTATGACCGATGGGCAGGGAAACAGCCTGAAAGGAATTGCCGATATTATTATCGCCAAGCACCGGAACGGGGCGGTGGGAGAGATACAACTCCGCTTCCGGGCGGAACTGACCCAATTCTGCGACCTGGAAAAAATATCGCCCTTTTCGGCGGAACCCTCTACCGGAGAACCTGCCGTCCGTACGTTTGGTTCCAAAATGAACGAAGAGGCGGAACCCCCTTTGAATACCGGTTTTGAAGAGGGCGGTCAGGAATTTGAGAACCGCTTGTCCGGCGGAGAAGTTCCGTTTTGATGTTTGCCGGTAAAAACGAGATTTAAACAGACTATAAGGAGGGAAGCTATGTTAAAATGGATTTGTTTGTTTGCGGGGTTGATGGTATCCGGTGTTTCCAAAGCCAATTACCTGTTGATCCCGATGGAAAGTACCCAGACCAACCACCTGAAAGCATACGGGGTGGCTTACAATGCGCTCAACAAAGGGTATGAGATCCAGTGGTTACTGAACTACCGGGGAGGCAGTTTTGTGCTGCCCCTGACGGCGGATCTGCGGACAGAGTGTATGCTGAAAGGGGTGAGTTTCGAAGTGGTTCCGCCCGCCCGGCTCAATGCCGTCCTGGCCGAGATCGCCTCTCCCGAAGTGAATGCCGACGCCATGAAGTTGGAGAAAGCGCCCAAAGTGGCCGTTTATTCGCCCAAAGAGAAAAAACCCTGGGACGACGCGGTCACATTGGCCCTGACTTACGCGGAGGTACCGTACGATGTTGTGTACGATTCGGATCTGTTGGACGGAAAATTGACGGAATACGACTGGTTGCACCTGCACCACGAAGATTTTACGGGGCAGGTGGGGAAGTTTTACCGGAATTACCGGCACATGGAGTGGTACAAAGAGGAGGAGCGGGCAAACCGGGAAACGGCGGCCAAATATGGTTTTGCCAAGGTATCCGAGTTAAAGAAGGCAGTGACCCGGAAGATTCGCGATTACGTAAACAACGGAGGGTTTATGTTTGCCATGTGTTCGGCGACGGATACGTATGACATTGTCTTGTCCGCCATGAATGTGGATATTTGTGTTGCGGCCTTTGACGGAGATCCCGCCGACCCCGATGCGCAGGAAAAATTGGTATACGCAGACGCCTTTGCATTCAAGGATTTTACATTGGAGATGAATCCCAACGTATATGAATATTCCGATATCGATGTGACCGATACCCGGAAGGTAAGCGAGCCGGACGATTACTTTGTCCTTTTTGAATTTTCGGCCAAATGGGATCCGGTGCCGACCATGCTGTGCCAGAACCACGAAACGGTGATCCGCGGTTTTATGGGGCAAACGACAGCCTTTAACAAGAATCTGGTCAAATCCAATGTGCTGATCATGGGAGAGAACAAGGCGGCCAACGAAGCCCGTTACATCCACGGAGAGCACGGGAAAGGCACCTGGACGTTTTACGGCGGGCACGATCCGGAGGATTACCAGCATTTTGTGGGGGATCCCAAAACAGATTTGGATCTGCACAAGGACTCTCCGGGGTATCGACTCATCCTCAATAATTTACTCTTTCCGGCAGCCCGTAAAAAACAGCACAAAACCTGATAGATCCTATGCGTATTAAATTTTTGTTCCTGTGCAAGTACTACTTGTTCTGGATGTTGTTATCCGTAGCGGCCAAAGTGCTTTTTCTGATCTATGAACCCGGCGGATCCTTGCGCTTCGGCGATTATTGCCTGATCTTTTGGAAGGGGATCCGGCTGGATCTTTCGCTGGGCGGTTACATCCTGATGTTGGCTTCCCTGTTGATGGCCGGAAGCGTTTTTCTCCGGGAACGGATACTGAAACCACTATTGGCAGTTGTTACCTGTCTATTATTGACGGCTTTCTGGTCGATTGTTGTCGTGGATCTGGAGTTATTTCGAAACTGGGGGTATCATTTGGATGCTTCCCCATTGCTCTATTTGCGTACGCCGGGAGAAGCGCTTGCTTCCGTGTCGAATACTCTGATTTGGAGCTTTTTACTGTTATTTCTCCTGTTGCTGGCCGGGAGTTTCTGCCTCTATCTGCGTTGGATCGCCCGTCCTTTCCGTTACCAAACGGGCGGATGGGTGCAAATACCCGTTTTTTTGTTGCTGGGAGGGTCGATGATCCTTCCGGTCCGGGGTGGTTTTAACGTAGCTCCGATGAATGCCAGTTTCGTCTGGTTTCACAAAACCAGCCTGTTTGCCAATCAGGCGGCCGTCAATCCGGTCTGGAATTTTATGTACGAAGCGCTTCACTACAAGCGACTCTCCCGGACATACCACTACCTGCCGGCAGAAGAGGCCGCACAGCGGATGCGGGAGTTGTACCGGCCGGAGGGGAACACCACGCTTCTTTTAAAAAACAACCGCCCCAACATCGTCGTATTGCTGTTGGAAAGCTTTACGGCAGATGCGGTGGAGGCCTTGGGAGGCGAACCGGGCGTAACACCCCACCTCTCTCAATTGGCCGGAGAGGGGGTACTTTTTTCCCGGGTATATGCCAGTGGCAACCGGTCGGACAGGGGGCTGGCGTCGGTCATCAGCGCTTATCCGGCCCATCCCGGCTTCTCCCTGTTGGATTACCCCGCTAAAATGGCCGAACGCCCCCGTTTTTCCAAAGATTTGGAAGCCGCCGGCTACCACACTTGCTTTTATTACGCGGGCGACATCAATTTCGGTGGATTCCGTCCCTACATCACCCTGAGTTTTCAACAGATGGTGACGGAAACGGATTTTTCGGGCGAAGCCAAACAACACACCTTTAAATGGGGCGTACACGACGAATACCTGCTGGAAAAACTGTACCGGGACATTGCTTCGGCTCCGCAACCGTTTCTATACATGGCTTTTACCATGAGCAGCCACGAACCTTTCGAGGTGCCGGGCGAAAAGCCGGATAAAAATGCCAAAGAACCCGAAAAGTTCAAGAACGCCATCCGGTATACAGATCGCTGCATCGGAGATTTTGTCCGCAAGTGCAAAGCGTCCGGCATGTGGGAGAATACGTTGCTGGTACTGATCGCCGATCACGGCACCATCAAGATCAAACAGCGGAAACCCTACGAACCGGAAGCATTCCGCATTCCGGTGATTTTTGCGGGCGGCGCCCTGAAACAGGGCGGGATCACCGTTCCGGCGATCGGTTCCCAGACCGACCTGGTAGCCACTCTGTTCGGGCAATTGCAGGTAGACCACAGCGCTTACAAATACAGCAAAAACCTGCTTGCCGACGGGATCTTTCCGTTTGCTTTTTACGCCTATTCCGGCATGGCCGGCCTGGTGACGGAAGCGGGAATCACGGTTTTAAATTTGCAAAACGACCAGATCATAACCGGCGATGATTTGCCGGAAAACGCAACCTCCCTGCGGGCTTACCTGCAGACGCTGGATCAGGATTTAAATCGCTGATAATCTTTTTTATTTCAGGAAAAATTCGGTGCTTCCGATGTTTTCGTTGTCGCAGAACAGTTCTGCGGTGTATTTGCCCTGGATCAGGCTGCCGTCGTTCGGCCAGTAAATCGCCATTTCCAACCGTTCACCTTCATAATCAAACTCTCTTTTGGCCGAATAGGCAAGGGAGACATTTTGGTATTTGAAAAAGGAGTCGTCGCTGAAGGCAATGACGCGGCTGTCGGGGCGGGTGATCCGCAAAAACAGTGTCCGGGTTCCCCGTTTGGCCGCCACATTCCGGGGAATGGCAAAATCGGCTCTCAACTGAAAACACCGTTTCCAGTTGATCTCCCGCCCTCTTTTATTGATGGGGGTGACCGTAAAATTTTCAGCCGTCAACGCCGTGGCGATGTCAAGCACTTTTTGCATGTCTTTCTGTTCGTCTTCCAACTTCTGGTTCCGTTCCCGCACCCAGTCGTTCTGTTGCCTGATCTGGACGTTCTCCTGTGTTAATTGTTGATTGAGCCGGTTTAATGAGTCGATCTGAACGACGAAATCCCGCAGGACCGATTTTAAGGTTCCGATCTCTTTTTTGTAACGGTTGATCTCCGCGTAGGAATTGTCCCGGAATTTTTTCATTTCATCCAGCAGACCGGCTATTTTTTCCTGTTCCAGCAGGAATTTTTCGTTCAGGGTATCATTGGAGGATTTCAAATTGTCGTAGTCTGCGCTCAAATCGCTCAACTCCTGCTCCAACACCGCTCTCTCCTCCTGTATGACAGCTACGTGTTTTTTATTGGCAGACCATTCGATCATAAAAAATACAAAAAGGGCGACCAATACGATCGAAAGACCTATAATGATGGTTATCAGTGTTTTGTCTTTTCTTTTCGGGAGTTTGTTATTTTCGTCCATGTCCATCGAATTTGTGTACTCAGCAGATTTTTTCCGGTATTTGAAACAAATGTAAGAAAAATAACGTTTGGGTAGAATGTTAAAAACACTGAAAAAAGAAAAACAGTCTGTATTTCCAAGCTTTTAAAAATACATAATCGATATAGAAGAATTAATAATAACTTCAACTTATAATTCTAATGTAAAATATAATATTATTTACAATTTTATTTGGAATATATGAAAATTTTTCTTAAATTGCAGAACTAAACTAATTTAACTAATTCAATTTAAGAAATGAAAAAACGACATTTTGGTTTCACAAAGCAATTGACTCTTTACGTCTTATTGGCCATTCTGATCGTATCGACTTCTGTTTTTCTCGGGATTCTCTATTTCTCCCGGAGTTTTGCAGAAGAACAGGCTTTTCGGCAGGCAAACCTGTTGAGCGATGAGGTTGTAAAGAAACTCGAAAGTAAAATTCACGAACTGGAACAGATCCCGAAGAGGATCGTTGCTCTGTTGGGAGAGGTGGACAAACACGTGGAAAACGAACTTCCTTCAAGAGTACTGAACAGCTATGCTTATTTGAATGCCTGCAGGATCTACGATGAGCAGGCCGTGCCGGAAGAACGTTGTTGCCGGGAAGCGTACAGGAACGACCGCCGGATTTTCCAACAGCAGACTAAGCGCCGGTTGGATACGGCCGGCATTGTCCGCAGAACGTCCGGAGTCGGCTTCTGGCGGTTGAGGTATTTCAATCCGGATAGCGTCCTCCTCTGTTACAGCGAACCGTTTTTGTCTTCCGGAAATCCGCAACGTTTGAAATTTATAGAAATGGAGATCCGGGTAGACCGCTTGTTGGATTTCCTGCAGGAGATGAAAATATTTCGCTCCGGGTATGTATTTCTCGCCACACATACCGGACATTGGCTGGCCCACCCGGATCCGGAAATAAAGGCGCTGGGATCCGTGGACCGGTATGTGGAAAAATTCCGGTACAACGCTTCTTTCCTGCCGGAGTTGGGCAGGAGGTTTAAAAACGGAGATACCGGGTACGATTATTTGGATAGAGGCGGGATCCGGCACGGCGTCTATTACACACCCGCCCCGTTGTTCAACTGGCGGATCGGCATAGTTTGCCCGTCCCGGGAGACCCTGGAACCGCACAACAGGTTTTGCCGGCTGCTGTCGTTTGCTTTGCTTGCCGGGGCTTTCGGGGTGTTTTTCGTTGTTTTGTGGATAACCCGGAAACACATGAACCCTTTGCGGGATTTTACCGCCAACGTCCGGGCCATTGCGGACGGTAATTGGGAGGTTGAATTGTCCGACATCCGTTCTGCCGCCGGAGAGTTGAACGAGTTGCACAATGCTTTCAAGTACATGCAACACAACATGCTGGCCTATGTGGATCAGTTGAAAAATACCACGGAGGAGAACGAACGGATGAATACGGAGATCCGGTTGGCGAGAAAAATACAAAACCGTTTTTTGCCTCAGCCCGTCGTCCGCTCCAAAGAGGTTGAAATACAGGGCAAGTTGCAACAATCCAAGAGTGTCGGAGGAGACTTGTACGAATATTTCATCATCGATAACAGGCTCTACTTTGCCATAGGAGATGTTTCCGGAAAAGGTATTCCGGCCGCTCTGTACATGGCTTCCATCATCAAACTGTTCCGGTATGTGGCGGCGCGCGAGAACTCTTCCGCCCGGATCTGCAACACCATCAACAGCCACATTTGCGACTCCACGGAGGATGATATGTTTGTTACCCTGTTTACCGGCATTTTGGATCTGGATACCGGTGTGGTAACGTTCAGCAACGCCGGGCATCCCAATCCGCTTTTGATCGACGGATCGGGCGAAGTCACCTCTTTTTCGGAGGATGCGGATATTCCGATCGGCATTCTGGAGGATCACAAATACAAAGAGTACCGTTTGACCCTCGATCCGGGCAGCAAACTACTGCTCTTCACAGACGGGATCACAGATGCGGAAAGCCGGTCGGCTGAATTTTTCGGCCTGCAAAATCTGATCGAAAGCATTCGTCGGGCAGCCGGAACGGGGGCGAAGGAACTTGTTGAAACCGTTTCGCACAGCGTGGCGGAACACACCAGAGGCGTCGAGCAGTTCGACGACATGACCTTGCTGGTGATCCACTACAAAGCAAAAGAGAAGAGGTAAACCGTTTTTTACTCCCGGTTTTGAAGCAGGTCAAACGCTTCCGGCCGGAGAAGATCGGGAAGGGAAATACCTCTTTGCTCTAAGCTGATCAGCCAGCCGGAGATCTCTTCCCGTTTCAGGGTGTACAACACCTCTCTGAACAGGTCGATCTGTTCGGGAAGGTATTGATCCGGCCGGGTATTCCGGTATAGATCCAACTCTTCGTCTTCGTAATAAAGGATGGTTTCGCCGGCTTTTTTCAATCCTTTTTCGCAGATGGCGTGCGCCCCGCAACAATCTTTTTCCGGAACCGGAACCGGAACCGGAACCGGAACCGGCGCCGGTTCGGATCCTGCTCTTTTTTTCCGGGAAAGAAACGTGAACAGGGCTACCGTCACCAGAAGCCCTGCGATGCCTGTTAAAAGCCAGACCATGGTTATTTGTAAAGTTCCTTTTTCAGCAGATTCACCTGATTGGTCAATTTTTCGATCTCCGCATCGGCATCGGTTTTCTGTTTCCGGATCCGACTGAGGCTTTTGGAGGCCTCTTCCAACTCTTTTTTCAACTTGGCGTTTTCGTTGTTCCGGGTCAACAGGTTTCCTTTGGCTGTTTCTATGTCGGTTTTCAGTTGGCGATTTTCCCAATCCAATTTGTTCTGTACTTCCGAGATCTCTTTTTTCAACTCATCCCGTTCGGCTGTCACCCGTTTCAGGTTGTTCTCCATAGAAACGATCCGTTGCTCGTTGCTTTGAGAGGAGTATTTCATCTGGCTGTTCATGTCGTTGAGATCGGTCTGCAGCTTGCTCTGTTTTCCTTCCAGACTCCGGAGCGCTCCGTGCAGTTCGTCGATGGTTTTTTCTTTGGCTGCGTTGTTTTCCGTCAATTCGTACCGGATCTTGTTGAAATCCTCTTTGGTCTGTTGCAGATTCTTTTCCAACTCTTTGTTCTCTTTTTTCAACTGGGATACTTCCCGGTCTACCCGGTTTTTAGCCCGGGAGAGTTCGTCGTATTTTTTCTTTGATACACAGGAAGCCGTCAGGGCAAGGAATACCAAAAATCCCCCCCAATAGAAAACACTCTTTCTCATTTTGTCAGATTACCGAATAATATAGTTACTTTTGCAAAGATAGAAATAAAAAACAGATTTTACGTATGAAGAAAAAACTTCTCTTGTCGATTGTCCTGTTTTGGGGAGTGATGATGTGCGGAAGTGCACAGGAAACCGGTAGAATGGTGATCAAAGGCGTGCTTACGGACGCTTCGACGGGGGAGCCTCTTCCGTTTGCCAACATCGGAGTGCTGGGGGAGCCTCTCGGCGTGGCTTCGGATGTCAACGGGGAATTTGAACTGCAACTACCCGCCCGTACGGCGGATATGCGGTTGCGGTTCTCCGTTGTCGGGTATGCGCATGTGGAGATGTCCGTCCGCGAAGCGGCTGAGCCTGCCTGGTTGCAGGTAGCCCTGAAACCGGTCGTGTTCACCCTGGAGAGCGCTCATGCATATGCCAAGTCATTGGTGTATGAAAAGATGTTGAAAGATGTCGTGCGGGACATACCCAAAAACTACCCATCCCTCCCGTACAATTACGAGGGGTATTTTGAGTATACGCTCTCTTCCGGCGACTCCGTGGAGTTTTCCAAGGAGGCGATCGTAAACATATACGACAGCCGGGGCTATCACCGGAGCGATGTGCATACGGTGTTCAAAGAGTTGAATTACCGTTTTTCCCAGGTAAGAAGGAGCCGGGAGGTACAATCTGTTTTTGACGGACTGAACTATTTCGACGATCTGTTGACGGCCGACGTGGTGCGGCATACCCGGAACGTGTTGGACATCGGGCAGTCGGGCGAATATGTATTAAGCAGCAAAGGGAAACTCCTGTACGAAGGAGATTCGGTGCAGGTCATCGCCTACGAAGTGAAAAAGCCGACCCTTTCCACCTCCGGTTCTGCGTCGATTACGGGATTCAGCGGAGAGATCTACATCCACCTGAAAGACATGGCTGTTTTGAAAAATACCCAGTATATCACGGCAAGCGATTTTACCGTATTGGGACGCAATCTGATCCGTGTGGGAAACACACCCCGCGAGCAGGTCCGGATGACCCTTACTTCCAATTACAAAAAGGTATCCGGTTTCTATTTCCTGAGCGGCAGTACCATCCGGTACAGCTACCGGGAAAACGGCCGGGAAGTCAGGGGGAGGATGCAATACATCACCACGCGGGTCAACAGAAATACGCCGGAGCCTCACACCGGCCGGATGTATTACGAAGATATACCGGCGAACCGGAATTTCTGGGATACCTACTCCGCATACTTTCAGGGAGAGTAACGACCGTATTTACAACCGGTAAACAAGCTGCCTGATCGTTTCGGCCCACTCCCGCGGAGTTTTGCTTTTGTCTAACGATTGCCAGGGGATGGGCCGGCCGATCTTGATGGTCAGGAAGGCGTTCTTTTTCCGGAAGGTTTCGCGGGGGAGAAGGATCATCTCCAAGTTCGCCCGGATCCCTGTTCTTTTCCGGAAATTGGCCATGTTGTAGAAAAGATCGGAATTTTGCCCGCTGATAAAGAGCGGCACAATGTCCCGGTGGTGTTTGACGGCTTCCGCAACAAAATTCTTCTGCCAGGCCGGATCGCAGATCACCCCTTTGGTTTTGCGGCTGCACAACCCGGCCGGGAACATGATGATCTGGGCGTCGGAAGCATAGGCTTTTTCAATTTCCCGGACCGCCTCTTTCGCCTGTCTGCCGTGTTTATTTACCGGCAGGAAGATGTTATTCAGGTTCCGCAGGTTCATCAAAAGGTCGTTGACCGGAAATTTCAATTCAGCGTAATAACGCCCCAGGAAAGAGATCAGGGCGATCCCGTCCGGCCCGCCCAACGGGTGGTTAGAGACAAAAATGTACCTTCCTCCGGCGGGCGGCAGGTGCTCTTCCCCCTCCGTCCGGAAGGAGAGGTGCAGGTACTCCATGACGGCGTCGGCAAAATCCAGCCCTTTCCGGTCGCCGTATTTTTCAATAAAATCATTGATCTCTCTCAAACAAACCAACCGTTTGATTCCGGAAAAGGCAAACCCGGGGATCCAGCAGAACAGTTTGGGATTTTTCTTTTTAAAGACCTCTTCCAGGTGGATCGGTTTTAAGCGGTCATCGGCGGGAGCAGCGGGCACGTTTGTCATAGTTACACGATCTTATCGGGATTTTTTTTGACAAAGTCCTTCCAATCCCGGCTTTTGGAATTGCCGGCGGAGGGAAGGGAACCTTGCAGGTGGTGGCAGTAGGCAATGGCAATAGCGTCCGTTTCGTCCAGGGTTTCGGAAGCGGTTTCGATCTCCATGAATTTCCGGAGCAGGAGGGCGATCTGTTCTTTGGAAGCGGTTCCGCTGCCCGTCACGCTCATTTTGATCTTTTTCGGCGCGTATTCAAAGATCGGGATCTCCCGTTGCAGAGCGGCGGCGATGGCCACCCCCTGCGCCCGTCCCAATTTCAGCATGGCCTGGACATTTTTTCCGAAAAATTGGGATTCGATCGCCAATTCGTCCGGGTGATAGCTGTCGATGACCTGCAAGGTGCGTTGAAAGATCCGTTGCAGTTTCAGGTACGGATCTTCCAGTTTCTCCATATCCAACACGCCCGAAACCAGCAATTGCGGCTTTTTGTTTTTTCCCGCAGTCCGGATAATGGCATATCCCATAAAATTGGTGCCGGGGTCTATGCCCATGATCAGTTTTTCCATCGGAAGAGCCATTTACAGTTCGGTCAGTATGCTGCTGAAACAGAGATAGTGTTTGCCGTACAACGCCTCCATCCGTTCCCGGAGGGAGGGCAGATGGCGTTCCGTAAATGCACGCAGGTTTTCTTCTCCCCGGAATAGTAGCTGGAGGGAATAGTTGGATCCTTCCGGCTGGTCAGTGGAAACGCGCGTGAACAACAAGTCTTCCGTCAGGCCGGTCGCGCGGATCTGCCGCAGGTGCTCTCCGCGGACAAAACCGATCCACTCCTGCTCGGCCGCTTCTTCGATCACATAGGTGGTGTTGTAAACAATGCGCATGTTCGCTCCGGTTATCAGGGAATCTCTTTTTCCAATTCGCGGTACCGCTTTCCGGCTTCCACGCTGTATACGCTGCCGGGGTATTCGGATACCAACTCCCGGTAATGCCGGAGTGATTGCGGCAGGTTTCCCCTTTCGGCCTCCAACCCGGCCAGCCTGAACAGCGCCTCGGCCTGTATAAACGTTTCGGTCGAATTTGTGCGGAGTTTTTCAAACAACGCTTCAGCCTCCTCCGGCCGGAAAAGCGACTGCAGCAAATTGGCTTTGATCAATACGGCATAGTCTGAAATTTCCGGCCGGTCGGAGAGGCCTGTCAGGCTGTCTAATTTGGGCATGGCTTCGGCCGTTTTTCCCCGGTAGACCAGAAACTCCGTCCGGGCCAACTCCTGCAGAGCGGGATCCTCTTCCTCTCCATCGTAATGCATGTTGATAAAGTGGCTCATGCGGATGGCGTCGTTGGCGGTCAATTTGGTGGTGGAGCCTTTCAGGGCGTCGAACTGCGCCCGGGCCCACTCCAGATCTCCGGCATAGTAGGCTAAAAAAGCTTTTTTCAGTTTAGCTTCGTAGCCGGTGTCGTTGTTCGGATTGGCTTTTTCGATCTGGGTGTACAGGATGACCGCTTCCCACGTACGGTCCATGTAGGCCAGCAGGTCGGCGCGTTTGCTTTTCAGCAGGTTTTGGCGCGGGGCGTCCAGATTGCGGATCGCAATTCCTTTTTCCAATACCCGGTTCGCGGAATCCGGAAGGTTTAACTCGTAAGCGTACAGATCGCTCAACATCAGTAAAATCTCTATGTTGACGGGCGTATATCCGTTCCAGGCAAGGAACGCTTCGCTCTCTCCGGCTAAAGCGGTAAAGCGGGCCGGTTCTCCGGGTCGGGAACGTTCCAGCGCGTATTGGCTGCGGAGGATCTCCCGGCGGGCTGTAAGGTAGTACGGATTGTCCTTTTCCTGATTTAACAGTTGCTGCCAGGAACGGATGGCGGTTTCGTACTCCTTTGCCCGGAACGCCTCCTGGGCGATGTTCTGGTAGGTGTATATTTTATCCGGTTGCAGCCGGTTCAGCCGGAGCGCATGCCGGAACGCCTCGTCGTACCCTTTGGTTTGCAAGGCGTACCAGATTCCCAATTCATCAAATACCGGCGGATACGCTTCCCGTTCGAAAATTTTCTGCAACCCGTTCCGGATCACGTTGTCCGCATTTCCGTTCACATCGTAGGAACGGGAATAACCAAGCATGGAAGTGACGTTGTTCAGCAGGCCGGGATTGGATTCCAACCCTTCGGCATAGAGGCGGAACATGTTGTCGAAATCCCGATCCATCAGGTAATTGTCACCCATTTCAATGATAAATTCCGAAGGGTTTTTCAACAGTTCCCGGCCTTTCCGGTAGGTTCGGATCGCCCAGCCGTACTCCCGGATATTCCGAAATTTATTAGCCAGAACAACGATATCATTCCGGTTGTTTGCCAGCGTTTTAAAGGCGTCTTCAAAGTAGTCGTCCGCTTTTTTCCGGTTCCCCTGCTGGTCGTAAATAAATCCCAGGTTGATCAGGAAATCCCTGTTCTTCCCGTCTGTTTTCAGGTATTTTTTCAGCACCTCCTCCGCCTTTTCGTACTCTTTGGCGTTGATCAGGCTGATAACGTGGTAATCCAGGTATTGGGCGGATTTTGTCCGTTCGTACAGTTGCAGGAACAGTTCGGCCGCTTTGACGTACTCTTTATTCTGATAATAATTAAACGCCAGTTGCGAGTCGCTCTGTTGTGCCCCGGCCGTCAGGCAGACACTAAGGAACAGAATACAAAAGATCCGCTTCATTTTCAGTTGATTATCCGGGTTCCCATAAACGCCTGCAAAGCAGCGGGGAGGGTGATCCCTTCCGCCGTCTGGTTGTTTTCGAGCAGGGCGGCCACAATGCGCGGAAGCGCCAGGGCGCTGCCGTTCAGGGTGTGCGCCGTCGTCGTTTTCTTATCCCCTTTGCCGCGGAACCGCAGCTTCAAGCGGTTGGCCTGGAAATCTTCGAAGTTGGAAACGGAACTGACCTCCAACCACTTCTCCTGTGCTTTGGAATAAACTTCAAAATCATAAGTCAATGCCGAGGTAAAACTGATGTCCCCTCCGCACAGCCGCAGGATCCGGTAAGGGAGCTCCAATTGCACCAGGAGGTTTTCCACGTGTTTCACCATCTCTTCCAAAGCCGCATAGGACTCTTCCGGTTTGGCGATCTGTACAATTTCGACTTTGTCGAACTGGTGCAACCGGTTCAGCCCGCGCACATCTTTGCCGTACGAACCGGCTTCCCGGCGGAAACAGGCAGAGTAAGCGGTGTTTTTAACCGGTAACTGTTCGCCTTCCAGGATAACATCCCGGTAGATATTTGTGACGGGCACTTCGGCGGTCGGGATGAGGTAGAGATTGTCCTCCGTCACAAAATACATCTGCCCGTCTTTGTCCGGAAGCTGTCCGGTTCCGTATCCGGAGTCCGCGTTGACCATCAACGGAGGCAGCACCTCCCGGTAGCCGGCTTTGGTATTTTCGTCTAAGAAAAAGTTGATCAGCGCCCGTTGCAGTTTGGCGCCCCATCCTTTGTACAGGGGAAAACCTGCCCCGGTGATCTTAACGCCCGTTTCAAAATCGATCAGGTCGTATTTCCGGGCCAGTTCCCAATGGGGCAGATCGCCTTCCGTGCGTTGCGGAATTGTTTTTACCTGTTTAACGATCTCGTTGTCCGCCGCCGATTTTCCGGGTTTTACGGAGGTGTGGGGCATATTGGGCAAACGGAGAAGCAATTCCGTCAGTTCGTTTTGCAGGGAAGCGACGCGGGGGCCGAGAGAAGCGATCTCCTCTTTCAGTTGCGAAGTCTCCTGTTTCGCTTTTTCCGCTGCCTCCTTTTTCCCTTCTTTCATCAGCGTCCCGATCTCTTTGGCGATCCGGTTCATCCGGGCCTGTTTGGTTTCCGATTCCTGCAACAGTTTCCGGTGTTCTCCGTCCAAGCGTACGATTTTTTCCACGGCTTCCTTTGCGTCTACGTTTTTTACCGCCAGCCGTTCGATGACCGCTTCTTGGTTCTCTAAAAGAAATTTCAGGTTGAGCATGATCTTTTTCTTGTATGTTCGTGTCGAATGTACAAAAATACAAAAAACTCCTGTATCGCGGTGATACAGGAGTTTTAAATTTTCGGATCCGGATTTTATTCGGCTGCGTTCTCCGCAACGATCACCGGGTCTACGGATACGTATGACTTGTTGTTCTTTTTCTTGGTGAAAACAACTTTTCCGGTTACCAGGGCGTACAGGGTGTGATCCCTGCCGAGGCCTACATTTACTCCCGGATTGTGTTTGGTACCTCTCTGCCGTACAATGATATTACCGGCTGTGGCGAACTGTCCGCCCCAGATTTTCACTCCCAATCGTTTACTTTCCGATTCGCGGCCGTTCTTGGAACTGCCGACCCCTTTCTTGTGTGCCATATATAATAAAATTTAGAGGTTACAAACTAATTAAGCCTGGATCGCTTCGATCTGGATCTGGGTCAGGTATTGACGGTGCCCGTTTTTCTTCTGGTACCCTTTTCTCCTTCTTTTCTTGAAAACGATCACTTTGTCGCCTTTCAGGTGGCTCAGCACTTTAGCGGTCACTTTGGCGCCTGCCACTGTGGGGGTACCGATCTTTACATCGCTTCCGTTCTCGATCAGAAGCACATTTTCAAATTCAACCTGGGCGCCTTCTTCCGCCTCAAGCCGGTGGACATACACTTTCCGGTCTTTTTCAACCTTGAACTGCTGTCCTGCGATTTCAACAATTGCGTACATTTCTACGTGTTTACTTGTTAGACCACGGGGTGGGAGCAACTCCGCTTATACGACCCCTGAGGATAAAATTTTGCCGGGCAAAGATAGAGTATTTTTACAGAAAACAAAAATACCGGGTCGTTTTTTTCTTTCAATACAGCGGAGCAAAACACTATTTTAAACCCCCAACGAGGCAAGCGAGATAACATTTATTCCATCAGGGCGGGTGTAGCTGATACCTGTGCCGGTGATGACGTTGAGCGAACGCGGTGCAGACGACTTGGCCGTATCAACCACCGACGCGAGCTTGAGCAGGTTTGCCGCCGCCTCGTCGATCTGGCCGATACCTAACTTTATCTCGAACGCGCTCCAGTTTCCGTTGTATTTCTGTACAATGGCATCGACTT
Source organism: Culturomica sp. (assembly GCA_031271755.1). Lineage (GTDB taxonomy): Bacteria > Bacteroidota > Bacteroidia > Bacteroidales > Marinifilaceae > UBA944. Next base: position 82,113 of record JAISVB010000030.1, on the reverse strand, counting down.
CCAAATGATTCGAGTCGTGGTAATGATACACCTTCGCATCAGCCGCCTGCCCGTACACCCTCAATTCGTGTACCGCCAACGACTCGAACAGGAAACCCGTGTATTTCATGTCGGCAAGCAAAGACTCTTTCGTCGCACCGAGTGCCGCTACCGCCAAACAAACATCGGTAAAGTGGCGTTTGGGGGTTTTCCGCAAAGAGGCGGACGAACGCAAATGAGCATCCCATGCCGGTTGGTCTTCAACAATCATCAGGCGTTCCAGCGCACCGAGATAATCGTAGATTGTCGGGCGCGAAATCCTGGTGTCGGCCTCAAAGGTGGTGATTTCGGCAAGAGTCGCCGTGTTGCGAGCCAACGAGCGCAACAGCGCGCGAACTTTTATCGGGTCGCGCTTTATCTCTTCGGGAATGCGGCTAATATCGACCTCGGCCAGCAAATCGACGTAAGCCCTGTTCAAATCCATTGCCGCCCGTAATTTCTTGCCGACGAGTGCCGGAAAGCCGCCGATTATGATTCGCTCGACAATCTGCTCTATATCTGTCGGCGTGTCGTCGACATCAATCTTCGCTCCGTTGAACAGGTTATCCAAACTGACCTTGCCCGTAGAAAATCCCAACTCCTGCCACGACATGGTGCGCATATCGAGTTTGGTGAATCGCCCCGCTCCGGAGTGCATCCTGGCTTCGACTTCCGGTTTCTTCTTTTTTTCGGGCGTTGCCGAACCGGTCAGTATAAACTGCGCCTCCAATTTGCGGTCATCGACCTCGTGGCGAACGTAGTTCCAGATTTCGGGCTGCACCTGCCATTCGTCGATGAGGCGCGGGGTTTTACCGAGCAATAGACGCTTCGGAGCTACACCCATCAACACGGGAACTTGCGGGTCTTGATCCATCTGCAAAATACTGCGGGCAAACTGCGTGGCCGATTCGGTTTTGCCACACGCTTTCGGGCCACGGATAAGCACCGCGCCCGAAGATTCGAGCTTGCGCTCCAACTCCACGTCGGTTATTCTCGGAAGATATGCCATAGTCGTAAGTCGTATCATTTGTTATTTGCAGCAAAGGTAATATTTATTTTACATATTTCAAGACATTTGCCTTGCATATTTCAAGTGATTTATTTTACACTTCCGGAGGACTATGCTTTGCACATTTTCATAAAGGAAATCCAAAGTCGTGGCATTTAATTTATCTTTGGTCTCTCTCCAATATGCCGACCACCTCGAATATGCTTCAGGCGTTCCGGATAGACTATGAAGTGTGGTTCCGCGATACCTCGGCGTGGAAGTACCGCGACTGGATTGAGCGATACCTTGTGATGCCTTACCTGCCCCCTTCCGTTTCCGGAGAAAAAACGGGATATTGCAAACAGTATGGTTTAATTCTTAATCCCTGCCTGTATGTATCTCTATTACTACGAACGGAGGGGCTTTGCCCTGCTATTGGTGTTGATCGTCTGCCTGTTGGCGTTGCCCCGGCAGTTCAAGTCCCGTCAGCACCGCCTCTTTTTTCTGTCGGTGGCGGAAGCGGTTCCCGACTCCCTGTTGACAGAGATCAATCGCCTGCAGGAACCGGTCATCGAACTGAACAGTGCAGACAGCAGCCTGTTGACCACCGTAACCGGGATCGGGCCTTACTATGCCTCCCGGATCGTAAAATACCGGGAACGGTTGGGCGGTTTTCATTCGGTGGATCAGTTGAAAGAATTGAAATTGACCTATTTGGAGATAGACTCCTGCAAACACCGCTTTTCGGCGGATGCGCAAAAGATCTGCCGCATGGATCTGGATAAATTGTCGTTTAAAGAGGTGTTGCGACACCCTTACCTGGAATACGAAGATGTACAACTCATCTTCAATGCCCGCCGGAAATTCGGATCGGTCAATTACGAAATACTCCGCCGGAACGGTGTCCTGGCGGAGTATAAACTGCGAAAAATAAAACCGTATATTTATTAGAGACTGTTTACATTTACTATCTTTGCCCGTAATTAAGATCTCCTCAAAAATGACGGTGTATGAAAAAAATTTTGATCATCCTGGCCGGTATTATCGGTTTTTTCCTGATCATACTGCTATTATTGCCGCTTTTCCTGAAAGGGAACATTACCGGCATTATTGAAAAACAATCCGCTCAATACCTGAAAGCCGACCTGAAGATCGGGAGTCTGAATTTGAACATGTTCAGCAGTTTTCCCGACCTGAATGTAGCCCTGAAAGATGTGGTGGTCAAAGGACAGGATCAATTTTCCGGGGATACCCTGGCGGCCATTCCCCTCTTTGAAGCGTCGGTCAATGTGATGTCGGTGATCCGGGGAGACGAGATCGTGGTAAACAAAGTTTTGCTGAAAGATGCTCTGTTGAATGCACGGGTCGCCGCCGACGGACAGGCGAACTGGGACATTGTAAAAAGCGACGGGAGCGAAGAGCCGCAGCCGGAAGCGGAAACAGATACAACAAGCAGCCCTTCCGGGAGCATCCAATTGAAAAGCATTATTGTGGAACAGTTAGCGCTCCGCTACAGCGACGAACAATCCGGCCTGTATGCCGGGGCCGGTCCGGTTGACCTGAACCTGCACGGAAATTTCGCCGAAAGCAACACCGGCATCGAATTCGTGCTGGATCTTCGAAAAATTTTCTTCCGACAGGGAAATACCGTTTGGTTGAATAACTTGAATGCCGGTTGGAACGCAGATATTGCCGCCAATTTTGCAGACATGGCATTTGAATTCCGGAAAAGTACCCTGAGTCTAAACGATCTGTTGCTGGAACTGACCGGAAAGGCAAACATGACAGGCGAAAAGATCGGACTGGATCTGTTGCTGAAAGCTCCGGACACCCGTTTCGAGAGCTTGCTGGCCCTGATCCCCCAAGAGTTCCGCCAACAGATCGAGGGGGTGCAGATGGGCGGTGATTTCAGCCTGAACATGCAGGTGGCGGGAGAGTATTACGAAAACCACCTGCCGGCCTTTGACTTGAAATTCAATGTGAACAACGCCAGTGTGCGGTATCCCGACCTGCCGGAATCCATCGACAAGATCCAGGTGGATCTGAACGTCACCAATCCGGGAGGCAGCAGCGACAACACACTGGTCGATCTGAGCCGCCTGGCCTTTGCCGTTGCCGGCAATCCGTTCAGCATGCACCTGAAGGTGGCGAACCTGAACGATCCGGATCTGAAAGGAGGCGCCCGGGGAACCATTGATTTCGGCAGCCTGAAAAAAGCGATCCCGATGGAGGGGATGACGCTGGAAGGGAGCCTCGACACAGATCTGGCGTTCGACGGCAAATACCAATACATCGAAAAGGAGCAGTACGAAAAATTCATGGCCAAAGGCACCCTCAGTGCCCACCACATTCTCTTTAAGAACAAGGAGTTCCCGGAAGGAATATCCATTCCGGGAGGTTCCGTCACCATTACTCCGGCCCGGCTGAACCTGAACGACCTGCAGGCAAAGATCAACTCTTCGGATTTTCTGTTGAAAGGCTATGTAGCGAACTACCTGCCCTATCTCTTTAAAAACGAAACTTTGAAGGGCAGTTTTACCCTGGCATCCAACCGGATCGACGCCAATGAATTTTTGCAAAGCCTTCCGGCGGCGGACAGTACAGCGGCAGATGTCGCTGTCGATACCGCGCAGTCGGAAGCCGTTGTCATTCCGGCGAACATCGATCTGCAACTGACCACCAACATTCAAAAAGTGTTGTACGACAGCTTGGAGATCAACCGGATCAAAGGAAATATCCGTCTTTTAAAAGGTGTGGCAGACCTTTCCAACCTGAGTATGGATCTGCTGGAGGGGAGTATGGTGATGAACGGAAAATACGACAGCAGCAAGCCGGAGGATCCGGGCTTCGATTTCCGGTTGAAGATGTCCGGTTTAGACATCCATTCGGCTTACAAAGCTTTTTCTTTCGTCAAAGAGATGGTGCCGGTAGCCATGAATTGTCAAGGTAAATTTTCCGCCGATATCCAGTTAGATTCCCGCTTGGATCAAGCCATGTCGCCGGTAATGAATACACTGAACGGGGGGGGGAACATCTCGTCGCAAGGGATCCTGATCAACGAAAACCCCACCCTGGAAAAACTTTCGTCCATCCTGAAAAATGAAGAGTTGAGCCGGCTCAGTGTCAGCAGTCTGAACGTGAATTTTAAGATCGAGAAAGGGAATGTGATCGTAGAACCCTTCAAAACCACCTTAGCCGGTAATCCGACCACTTTTTCCGGCACCCAGAGCGTAGACGGCAACATGGATTACACCATCTCCATGAATGTCGCCCGGGAGCACTTCGGTCAGGATATCAACAATCTGTTGAAAAATATCCCCGGGTCGGATAAGGTGCAAAATGTGGACTTGGACGTGAAGATCGGAGGTTCCCTGAGCAAGCCGACGGTAACGCCCGATTTGAGCAAAGCGGTCAAAGCCCTGGCCAAATCCGCCGAGGAAGAATTAAAGAACAAAGCCAAAGAGGAACTGAAAGAACAAGCCAAAAAAGGGTTGGAAAGTCTGTTCAAAAAAAGATAACAGGATGCAAAAACATATCATTGGAATTTTCCTTTTGCTGGCAGCAGCCGTATGCTCTCCGGCGTATGCCGTGCAGCCGGAGGTTGTGGAGGCAACGATCCTTGAATTAGTTCAAAAGAATCCTTCGGACAAAGCGGGAATCGAAAAAGGAGTTCGCGGGACAGCCCGCCTCTGGCAGGAAAAAGACGGCGACGATGATGCGTTCAGATCCTTTTGCCGCGGGGCCTACATAGCGGATCCCGAAGAAAAAAGAGCTGTTTTCCTCAAGATCAGCGATTATTTAGAGGCAATAGACGGCCATTTTAATTGGATGTCCGAGCGATTGGGATGGCATGTAACGGTTCATACGGGAGCGATCCGTGAGATCGATCACCTGTTTTCCTCCCTGTCGCCACAGGCGCATTTGACGGAAGATCTGTACGATAACAAGATCGCTTTTTACATTGCGTTGAACTTCCCCAAACTGACCTTGCAGGAGAAAGAAGCGCTCGGCGACGGCCGTCTGGCTTGGGCTTACGCCCGTTTGGGAGATCGCTTTACCACCCGGATCCCGTCCGGCGTACAACAACAGAACGGCTTGGTGAGCAACGATGCCGACCGGTACATAGATGCCTACAACATCTACATGGGACATTTGTTGGATCCCAAAGGGACAAAAGCTTTTCCGGAGGATATGATCCTGCTCAGTCATTGGAATCTGCGGGACGAGATCAAGGCGAATTACAACCAGGGAAAGGAGGGGCTGGATAAACAGCAGACGGTGTATGAAGTAATGAAGCGGATCATCAGCCAGGAAATTCCCCAACGGATGATCAATTCGGATGATTTTGACTGGGATCCGTACACCAATACGCTGTACAAAGAGGGAAAACGGACAGCATTCACCGCCGAATCCCCGGAACGTTATCAGAAGATGCTCAACAACTTTCATGCCCAATTGCGGGTGGATCAATACACGGGTGATACCTATATCGACCGCAAGTTCAACGACGAGATGGAAATGGCCCTGGCCGATGTGGAGGCGCTGTTCGACAGTTTCCTGTCGGCGCCGGAGCTGAAAGAGGTCGGAAAATTGATCTCCAAGCGTCTGGGGCGTAAATTGCGGGCGTTCGATATCTGGTACGACGGATTTAAACCCCGCGCCGGCCTCGATATGGAAAAGTTGGACAAAGAGATCCGTTTGCGCTACCCCGATGCCGCAGCCCTGGAGAAAGACCTGGCGAACATTCTGGTGAAATTGGGCTACTCTTCCGATCGTGCGCACTATCTGGCGGAGAAAATAGCTGTCGACGGCGCCCGTGGTTCGGGACATGCGGCGGGAGCATCCATGAAGGGACAAAAATCCCGTCTGCGCACCCGTATCCCTGCGGAAGGAATGGATTACAAAGGATACAACATTGCCGTCCACGAATTCGGACACAATGTGGAACAGACGGTTTCTTTGTACGACGTTGACTATTACCTGTTGAGCGGAGTGCCCAATACGGCCTTTACCGAGGCGCTTGCTTTTGTTTTTCAGAAGCGGGATCTGGAACTGCTCGGGATCGGGAACGATGATCCCGAAAAAGCGAAGATGGATCTGCTCGACAAGGTGTGGAGCCTTTACGAGATCGCCGGAGTTTCCATGTTGGATATCTCTGTCTGGAAATGGTTGTACGCCCATCCGGACGCAACAGCCCTCCAGTTGCAGGAAGCCGTTGTCCGTTTGTCAAAGGAGGTGTGGAATAAATATTATTCCCCGGTGTTCGGGGTAAAAGACGAAACCGTCCTGGGGATCTACTCGCACATGATCGGTTATCCGCTCTATTTATCGGCGTATGCCTTCGGCCAGATCATCGAATTCCAATTGGAAAACCATTTTACAGGCAAAGATTTTGCGGCCGAAGTAGACCGTATCTACACACTGGGACGTCTGACCCCGAACAGTTGGATCCGGCAAGCGACCGGAAATCCGTTGACGGTGGAACCGATCCTGGAAAATTTACGGAAAGTGCTGGTCAATCCGTAAACAACTTCTCTATCAAACGGTGATCCGCTTCGTTGGGCAGGGTTACTTTTAAGGCGGGATTTTGTTCCATAGCCCGTTTGATGGCGAATACCGCTCCTTCGTTCCGCGCCCAACTGCGGCGCGAAATGCCGTTGTTCACATCCCAGAACAGCATGTTTTTCAACCGCCTGTCCGCCTCTTCGCTGCCGTCCAGCAACAAGCCGAATCCGCCGTTGATCACCTCTCCCCAGCCGACTCCGCCGCCGTTGTGCAGGGAAACCCAGGTGGCGCCCCGGAAAGCATCCCCGATCACATTTTGTACCGCCATATCCGCCGTAAAACGGGAACCGTCGTAAATGTTGGAGGTTTCCCGGTAAGGAGAATCGGTGCCCGATACGTCGTGGTGATCCCGCCCCAACACCACCGGAGCCGACAACTCCCCGGCTGCAATGGCCCGGTTGAACGCTTCGGCGATCCGGATCCGGCCGGCGGCGTCTGCATACAGAATGCGGGCCTGGGAGCCTACCACCAACCGGTTCTCTCCGGCCGCCCGGATCCAACGGATGTTGTCATACATCTGCTGACGGATCTCCGGCGGAGATCCCGCCGCCATCTCTTCCAATACCTGTGTCGCCAACCGGTCGGTTTGGGCCAGATCGGCCGGGTCGCCGCTGGTACACACCCACCGGAACGGCCCGAATCCGTAATCAAAGCACATCGGCCCCATGATATCCTGCACGTAGGAGGGGTATTTAAACTCTCCGTCCGGTTTCAGGACATCCGCTCCGGCCCGGGAAGATTCCAGTAAAAAGGCGTTCCCGTAATCGAAGAAATAGGTGCCGAAACGTTCCACACATTTGTTGACCGCCGCCACGTGCCGCCGCAGGGACTCCCGTACCTTTTCCCGGAATGCATCGCTCTCTTCCGCCATCATCCGGTTACTCTCCTCAAAAGAGAGTCCTGCCGGGTAGTACCCGCCGGCCCACGGATTGTGCAGGGAGGTCTGGTCGGATCCCAGTTCGACGGCGATGTCCTCTTCCGCCAGCCGCTCCCACAGATCCACGGCATTCCCCTGGTAGGCGATGGAAACCACCTCTTTGGCCGCCTTCGCCTTCCGGATCCGCTCCATCAGCCGGTCCAGATCGTCGATCACTTCGTCTACCCACTTCTGTCCGTGGCGAGTGGCCGTTGCTTTGGGATTCACTTCCGCCGTCACGCTGACACACCCGGCAATATTCCCCGCTTTGGGCTGGGCGCCGGACATACCGCCCAAACCCGCCGTCACGAACAGCTTGCCTGCCAAGCCTTCTCCCGCTTTATCGATTTTCCGGCCGGCGTTCAATACGGTGATGGTGGTTCCGTGTACAATCCCCTGCGGCCCGATGTACATGTACGAGCCGGCGGTCATCTGGCCGTATTGGGATACACCCAGAGCATTGAAGCGTTCCCAGTCGTCCGGCTTGGAGTAGTTGGGGATCACCAGGCCGTTGGTCACGACCACCCGGGGAGCCTCCCGGTGGGAGGGGAAAAGCCCCATCGGATGTCCGGAGTACATCACCAGCGTCTGTTCCTCCGTCATCTCCGACAAATAGTGCATCGTCAGTCGGTACTGCGCCCAGTTCTGGAACACAGCCCCGTTGCCGCCGTAGGTGATCAATTCGTGCGGATGCTGCGCCACCGCTTTGTCTAAATTGTTGTCGATCATCAGCATGATGGCGGCCGCCTGCTCGCATTTGCAGGGGTACTCCCGGATATTCCGGGCGTAAATCTCGTACTCCGGACGGAAACGGTACATGTAGATCCGGCCGTATTTTTCCAGCTCTTCCGCAAATTCGGGCGCCAGCACCGCGTGGTGCTTCGGTTCGAAATAGCGGAGCGCATTCCGCACGGCCAGCTTTTTCTCCTCCGGCCTCAATATCTCCTTCCGCCTGGGCGCGTGGTTAACAGCCGGATCGTACCCTTTGGGTGCGGGCAACTCTGCGGGAATACCCTGCCGGATAGCTTGTTGAAAGGCCGGAACTGTCATCTGTTACGCTTTTTCCAACAGGTAACGTTCTGCATCGATGGCGGCCCGGCAGCCTGCGGCGGCCGAAGTAATTCCCTGACGGTAAACGGGATCCATAACATCGCCTGCAGCGAACACACCGGGAACATTGGTGCGGGAACTTTTTCCTTCCGTCATGATGTACCCTTCCTTATCCAACGCAATGTACTCTTTGAATACGTCGGTGTTCGGCGTATGCCCGATGGCTAAAAAGAAACCGTCGATCCAGATGTCGTGTTCCCGGGCTTCCGGAGTACCCATTTTGTAGATCAGGCGGGCGCCCTCCAGGCTCATCTCCGTTCCGAACAGGTCGATGGTGTTGTGTTCGAACAGGATCTCGATATTTTCGGTCTTAAAAACCCGCGCCTGCATCGCTTTGGAGGCGCGCAGGTGGTCTTTGCGTACGATCAGGTACACTTTCCGGCACAAGCCCGCCAGATAAGTGGCCTCTTCGCAGGCCGTATCCCCTCCGCCGACCACGGCGACATCTTTTCCCCGGTAAAAAAATCCGTCACAGGTGGCACAGGCGCTCACGCCCGCTCCCCGGAACTTTTCCTCGGCGGGTAATCCCAGGTACTTGGCCGTAGCCCCCGTAGCCAGGATCACGGTGTCGGCCTCGATCTCCTTAGAACTGTCCACCCATACCCGGTGTACCTTCCCGGAAAAATCCACCTTGTCCACGTTCCCGAAACGGATATCCGCCGCAAAACGTTCCGCCTGTTTCCGGATGTCTTCCATCAGGACGGGGCCGGTCACCCCTTCCGGATAGCCCGGAAAATTTTCCACTTCGGTCGTGGTCGTTAATTGTCCGCCCATCTGCAAGCCCGTATACAATACCGGTTTCAGATTCGCACGGGCGGCATAGATAGCGGCCGTATATCCGGCAGGCCCGGAGCCTATGATCAGGCACTTTACTTTTTCAACACTGTTTTCCACTGGTATAAATTTCGTATGGTTAATATTTAGTAATACACTCGCTCTTTTCCGGTTGTTACAACCACTTTACCAGGGCAAAATCCTGGCGATGGGGGAGTAGGGCATTTTTCGGATAGATACGGATCGCCAGGTTCAATACACCCGGTTCGTCCGCCGTTATATCCAAATGATACACCGCTTTGCCCTGTGCCTGTGATACCGGGGTAAAATCGTGCTTCTCTTTCACCGTCAACCGGTTGTTTTTTTGTTCTGCAACCACCAGTTCCACACCGACGTCTTCCACGGAGAGCGCGCCCAATTCCAGGGTAATTTTCCCCCAATAAGCCTTGCCCAATGCGATGATCTGTTTGGAACGGCTCGGTATATCCAGATCCACGACCTCGATGTGGTCCCATTCCCGGGAAACCTTCTCTTTCCAGGAAACGATACTGGTCGCCATGGCATAGTGATCGGCGATCATCCGCGTGTAGCGTTCCGCCATGGGAATGTAGTACTGGCGTTCGTAATCGATCAACATCCGGTTCGTCGTAAAGTTGGAAGCCACTTTGGCGATGGTATTTTTGATGTAACCGATCCAATTATGCGACATGCCGTCCTCGCCCTTGTCGTAAAAGAGGGGAGCGATGTTGTCGTCGATGATGTTGTATATCATCTCCGCATCCAATTCATCCTGATACCCCTGATTTTCATATGTGCACTCCATCGGCAGCATCCAGCCGGCGTCGGGGCGGTATCCTTCCACCCACCAGCCGTCCAATACGCTGAAATGCATGACTCCGTTCATGGCCGCTTTCTCTCCGCTGGTGCCGGACGCCTCCTGCGGCCGTGTCGGCGTATTCATCCACACGTCTACCCCCTGTACCAGGCTCTTGGCCAGGTCCATGTCGTAATTCGGCAGGAAAAGCACCTTTCCGAGGAATTGCGGCAATTTGGACACCTCCACGATCCGTTTGATCAGATCCTGTCCGGCCTTATCCGCCGGGTGGGCCTTGCCGGCAAAAATAAACTGTACCGGGTGTTTCGGATTGTTGACGATCTCATCCAGGCGCTCTAAGTTGCGGAACAACAGGTGGGCCCGCTTGTAGGTGGCAAAGCGGCGGGCAAAACCGATCGTCAGGATATCGTCCCGCAACGTATCGTGGATCTCCACCACTTGGCGGGGCGTAAAATACGAAGTTGCCACCCCTTCCGACAGCATCTTCTTGATGTGGTCGATCAGTCGCTTACGCAAAGTGTTCCGCACCTCGAATACAGTTGAATCCGGAACCTTATAGATCTCATCAAAGCATTTTTTATCGTACCGGTGTTCACAGAACTCTTTACCGAACAGAGGCACTTCGATCTCTTTCCATTCGGGAGCCGTCCAGGTTGGATAGTGAACGCCGTTGGTCACATAACCGATGTGCAACTCTTCGGGGAAATACCCCGGCCACAACCCTTTGAAAATATCCCTGCTTACCTTGCCGTGCAGCCAGCTTACCCCGTTCACCTCCTGCGAAAGATTGGCGGCTAAGAAACTCATGGAGAACTTTTCGTTCGGATCAGAAATATTGATCTTGCCGAGACCAAGCAACTGCTCCCAACCGATCTTTAAATGATCGGCATAGTGTGCAATGTAGGTGCGCAGCATATTTTCCGAGAAAAAATCATGTCCGGCAGGCACCGGCGTGTGGGTGGTAAAGAGCGAAGAGGCCCTGACCACTTCCACGGCTTCCGAAAACCTCAGTTCCGTATTCTGTATATACTCTTTCAACCGCTCCAAACCGGCAAAGGCTGCGTGTCCTTCGTTGCAGTGATAGGTGGCTGATTCGATGCCCAGCCTGCGCAGTGCCTGAATACCGCCGCATCCCAGCACCAACTCCTGTTTCAGGCGATTTTCCCAATCCCCTCCGTACAAATGGTGCGTAATGGAACGGTCTTCTTCCAGATTGTCTTCAAAATCGGTATCCAACAGGTAGAGTTCAATGCGTCCGACATCTACCCGCCAGATGCGGGCATATACGGTCCGTCCCGGAAACACCAAACTGATCAACTGCCAGTTCCCGTTTTCGTCCCGTACCGGAGTCGCGGCCAATTTCATAAAGTCCTGGGCTTCGTACTCCGCCTCCTGGCCTCCCATAGCGGAAAGCTTCTGGGTAAAATAACCGTAGCGGTACAACAATCCGACCGCCGTGATCTTCGTGCCTTTGTCGCTGGCTTCTTTCAGGTAATCCCCGGCTAAGATCCCCAAGCCGCCGGAATAGATCTTCAGAGAGGTGTGCAACCCATACTCCATGCTGAAATAGGCTACTCCGGCGCCGCTCATGTTCTTTTTTCCCTCCATATACTCCCGGAACCGGGTATATACCGTGTGCAAACGGTTCACGAACTCTTGGTCGTGCTCCAATTCTTTGTAGCGGTTCAGGGTAATTTTATCCAGCAAAGCGATCGGATTGTGTCCGCAAGCCCTCCACTGATTAATATCAATGTAGCGGAACAATTCGCGTGCATCCTGATTCCAGCTCCACCAAAGATTTTTTGCGATCTCTTCCAGCGCCTGCAATTTTTCCGGAATAGAGCGGTGAATCATCACACTGATCCAGTGAGGGTTGTTGACGGATAACTGTTTTTCGATGTAAGAAACCTGCTCGTTCTGCGGGACCTGTATATCTTTTAAACGGCTATCCACCTGGTTCATGGCGATCTGGTAAGCCTTCTTGTAGTAAACGATCAGGTTGTCCCACAAGGCGATCCGGGATACATCCCGTGCATTTTCCCGGTGTTTTGCCATTTTTGCCGCACTCAGTTGGGCGAAGCGGCGGATGCTCTCGTTGATGGCCAAAATGACCTGTCCGTTGTTGGTATCGTCCCGGTGGATCACTTCGATGCCGGGATGCTCCATGTTGTAGTGCTGTTTTACCCACAGACCGAAACCCGCCAGCGTGGTCGTCACTGTCGGTACCCGGAAAGCGAGGCTTTCCAGCGGCGTGTACCCCCACGGCTCGTAATACGAGGGAAATACGGTCATATCCATCCCGATCAGCAGGTCGTAATAAGGCATGTTGAACACACCGTCGTCCCCGTTCAGGTAACTGGGAGCAAAAAATACCTTTACCCTGTCTTCTGCCTGATTGGCCAACCGTTGTTCGTAAATACCCCGCATTACCGGATCGTTTCCTTCGTCCGACAGGCAGTGGGTCAGGTACTTGTTCCCCGTTGCCGTCAATTGTTTGGGATTTTCCAGGTTTCGTAATACCTCTGTGCGGGGCCCCTGGTGCCCGCCCGGCACCAATACAAACGCCAGGATCTCTTTTTTCAAGCCATTTTCCCGGTTCAGGTCTCCCAAAGCTTTCAGGAATACGTCGATCCCTTTGTTTTTAAATTCGTACCGTCCGCTGATCCCGATGATCAGCGCATTTTTATCTGCCGGACGTCCCAGGATCGCTCCGGCCACCTGGAGAAATTTCTCCCGGCCGGCTTTCCGCTTTCCGTCAAACTCTTCCTCTTTGGGGGTGAACACATTCTCAAAACCGTTCGGGGTCACCAAATCCACCTCCTTGTCTAAGAAGTGTTCGCACTCCGTCGCCGTAATTTCACTGACGGTGGTGAAACAGTCGGCGTTTTGAGCCGCCGTCTTTTCCAACGATTGTTTGGAGATGACGTTGAATCGGCGGGCTAACTCTTCCGGCACGTAGTTTTTTATCTGGCCGTACAAAGGCAGGTTGTTACCGGCCACAGAACGTCCCAGTACCGTAGCGTGGGTGGTAAACACACAGCCGACCTGCGGCAGAGCGTCTTTCAGGTAGAGCAGGCCGGTTCCCGTCATCCATTCGTGGAATTGGGCAATGATCCGTTGCCGCAGAGTTGTGTTGAAGCGGACAAAGCTTTCGATCACTTTCCCGGAAGCATATCCGAAGAGGGCCGGTTCGATGTAATCCCATTGCCCGCTGATAGAGTCCAATTTGTATTTTTCCCAAAAAGAGGAGAAAATCGCATCTTTTTGGGTGATAAAGGTCGTAAAATCCACCAAAATGACGATCGGCTGACCCGCCACATTCCACCGGCCGACCTTGATCCGCAAACCTTCCTGCGCCGCCCGTATCCGCCACGATTGAAACAGGCGGGGATCATCGATAAATTCCGGATTTTGTTCCGTAGATCTCCACACATCCGGCCCGATCAATATATGGCTGTCGCTATACTCCTTCATCATATTCAACGCCTTGGTCGAAATAACGGTATGTATGCCGCCAACTTTGTTGCACACCTCCCAACTCACTTCGAACAAATAGGCGGGATTCATCATCTTGTTACTATCCATACTCTGCTCTTTAACGATGTTTATTTTGTCATTTAGGGTTCGCGAAGATATAAAAATGCTTGCAAACGAAAAAATTCAACACAAGGACGGGAACGTTTTATGTACGTTCCCGCCCCTGTACTATTTTTTTGCCGTTTTTCCGGTTTTTTTGGCCGGAGGGATTTTCCCGGCTTTCTTACCCTGTACCGACTTTTCCGTTTTTTCGTTGACGCGGACAATGAAATCACTCAACACATTCATGTAATTGATAAATGCTTCGTAGGGAGATTCGTACGGGTTGAAAGCGCGATCCCCCGCGCCGTCCGATAAATGCTTGGTGCTCATGTAATAAAAATGATCGCTGGCTTGCAATTTGTTGTAATCGTTCGTCAGCGCCGGATCGGCCGATTTTTTTACCTGTTCCCGGGTAGCGTACAACTCCCGGAAAGCCTCCGTCTGTAACTCGTTTCCCAGCCAGGCAGTAAGATCCCGTTCTTCGTCCGACCAGGAGATGGGGAACGGTACATTCAACGGCGCCACCGGCTGGTGTTTCGCTACAACCTCCCTGGGGGTCAGGAACTCAAAATCCGTTTGCGAGAATACATGTTCAGGCAACTTGGAGAGGAACGCGAGAATACCGCTTTCCGCCCGCTGGTGCTCTCCAAACGTTTCGTAATTCATGAACAGATTGATGACCTCTCCGTTCCGGACGGTATCGGCCAACCAACTTGCATATTTTCCGGCTGTCAGCGGCCACTCTTTCCAGGAGCGGTCGGAAAAGCGGAAGGCGATGTCGTCGCTCAGGCGGAAATTTTTCAGCAACAGTTTCAGTTTCGGATTCAACGCATTGGTGTATACGTAGTTCGGGCTTTTCCATCCCAATATGTGCTTGGCACCTTCCGTCAGCATGGCCGTATAGCCCATCTTAGCCGCCATTTCGCCGATCCGGTCGGAGTAGATCAACTCGGTATTCCGGAACGTAACGGGCGTATATCCCAGCAGGGTTTTAATCAGCGCCGCCTGCTGTTTCACCTGCAGGGCAAACTCTTTCTCATCCGCCAACGAAGCCAGCGAGTGGGAGTAGGTTTCCGCCAGAAACTCCACCGAACCGGTTTTAGCCAACTCCCGGAAACTCGCAATGACTTCCGGGGCGTATTGTTGAAACTGCTCCAGCGCCAGACCGGAAATAGAAAAGCTCACCTTGAAATTTTTCCCGTACTTCCGGATCAGCTCCAGCATCACCCGGTTAGCCGGCAGGTAACAACGTTCGGCGATTTTCCGGATAATTGTCCGGTTGGCAAAATCGTCGAAATAGTCGTGGCTTTTCCCGATATCGAAAAAATGATATTTCCGCAGGCGCACCGGCTGGTGGACCTGGAAGTACAAGCATAAAGTTTTCTTGTTCATGACTGTATGTTTTTATGGTTTTTTTTGAATCCCGGATCCGGCCTATTTCCCGGTTACTCCCTGGTAAATCTCTTTCAGGTGGGAAGCGGCATTTTCCCATTTCAGGGTGTTTACCTCGTCCAGACCGCAACGCCCTGCCATCCGGTGCAGGGCCGGATACTTCAACAAGCCGTAAATGGCGTCCGACAAGGCGTACACATCCCAGAAATCGACCTTGATGGCGTGTTTCAACACTTCAGCCACACCCGATTGCTTGGAAATAATGGTCGGAACTCCCGATCGCATCGCTTCCAACGGCGAGATACCGAACGGTTCGGAAACGGAAGGCATCACGTAAACGTCGCTGTGGGCAAACATTTTTTGCACATCCTGTCCCCGGAGAAAACCGGTAAAGTGAAAACGGGTAGCTATTCCGAGTTTGGCTACCCGGCGGATAGAGCGGTTCATCAGATCGCCGCTGCCGGCCATCACAAACCGTACATTGGGATAGGCTTTCAGCACCAGATTGGCTGCTTCAATGAAATACTCCGGCCCTTTTTGGAAAGTGATGCGCCCCAGAAAAGTCACTACCTTTTCCTTGACCCCTCTCTCCACCTCCAGTTCCGGATAGGATTGGAAATCCACCGCATTGTGAACGGTGAACACTTTGGCCGGATCGATGCCGTACCGGTTGATTACGATATTCCGTGTCAGGTTGCTCACCGTGACCACCCGGTCGGCTTCCAGCATACCTTGCCGTTCCAGTTCGTAGACAAAGGAGTTGATGTTTTCCCCGCTCCGGTCGAATTCGGTGGCGTGTACGTGGATCACCAGCGGTTTCCCGGTCGCCCGCTTGGCCGCAATACCGGCGGGATACGTCAACCAATCGTGGGCATGGATCACATCAAAATCGTATTGGCGGGCGATGGTTCCCGCCACAATGGCGTAACGCGCCACCTCTTCCATCAGGTTGGCGCCGTACTTGCCGGAGAACGTGTATTTGTTCCGGAATCCGATTTTTTCTTCTTTCCGTCCATGTTTCCGGTTTGCGCCGACCTCCCGTTCGAAATGCTCCGGATCCATGTAGGGGATCAGGTTGGAGCCGATCTCCATAAACCGGATCTTTTTCCAATACTCTTCGATATCGGTCGTGTGGTACAACGCCTCCACATCGCTGGCATTGATAATCCTGACCGCACTCTGATCCTCGTCTCCGCTGGCTTTCGGCATCACGAACAGCACCTCGACATCCTGTTTGGCCAACCCTTTCGTCAGGCCTAAGCAAGCTGTTCCCAATCCTCCTGCGATGTGAGGTGGAAACTCCCAGCCGAACATTAATACTCTTGTCATAGTTTTAGTTATTTTTTATTTTTCTTTCCCTGCGATGCAGTCTTTCCGAATTTTTCTATCAGGGCGATGCTTCTCAGCACCTCTCCGACACTCCAGGCCTGGGAGATGGAGCCGTTCGGCAGATGGGGGGGATTCCCGTCGTACACCTCCGCAATGGAACAAACCCCGTAAACGGTCATGTCCTCTTCAAAACAGTTGACCAGCTCTTTCGCTTTCTCCGTAAAGGATGCGCCGTACAGCCTGAAATTCGCTTCGATGTACGGCCCGATCAGCCAGGGCCATACCGTTCCCTGGTGGTACGCTTCGTCCCGGGTCTCCTGATTGCCTCCGTACAACCCTTTGTACAGGGAATTTTTGGGCGATAGCGTCCGCAATCCCTTGGGAGTCAGGAGTTCTTTCCGGACAACGGTCAAAACTCCGCTCTTTTGCTCCTCTGTCAATGGGCTGAACTCCAAAGAACAGGCGATCACCTGATTGGGACGGACAAAGATGTTCTGTCCGCTTCGATCTGCGTAGTCGGCCAAATAGCCCTTCTCCGCATACCAAAATGTTTGTACGAAATTTTCCGCGATCTTTTCCGGCATACCGGCCCAATTTTTTACAAAAATCTGATCACCTGCCTCTTCCGCCAATTTCAGCGTATAGCATACGGCGTTGTACCACAGTGCATTGATCTCTACCTGATAGCCCGCCCGGGGAGTGACCGCCCGCCCGTTCACCACGGCATCCATCCAGGTTAGCGCCTTGCCCGGCTCGTCCGCCCAGATCAGTCCGTTGTCGTGCATCTGTACATAAGGCGTTACCCCGTTCCGGTAGGCGGTCAGGATCGCTTTCATCCGGGCACCGTAATTTTTCCACACCTGAGCGGTGTCGTCGATCGCCTCGCCGTACTCCTGCAACGCTTTGAAATACCACATCGGCGCATCCACGGAGTTGTAAGCCGCATATTCTCCCTTGCCCAGATTCGGGAAGAGGCCGTTGTGCAATTGGCGGGACATGCTGTCCAACACCTCCTTGCAGGTTTTTACGTCGCCGTTTGCAGCCAGCGTGACGCCGGGCAATGCAATGAAGGTGTCCCTTCCCCAGGCTCCGAACCAGGGATATCCGGCCACCACCTCCGTATCTTTTCCGTCTTTCACAATGAACTGGGAAGCCGAATATTTCAGGCAATTCACAAAACTGTTCCGGGGGGCGCGCGCCTCTACCACCTTCTGGAATTTGGTTTTCAGGCGACCCGGAACAGCCGGAGCGACGGCTGCGGAAAAAACAACGCTCTCTCCTTTTTTGATCGGCACTTCAAAATAACCCGGCACAAAGAGATCTTCCCGGAAATCGTATCCCCGGTTCTCCTCTTCGGTATACTCGATGTTGTAATACCAGTCGGGAACCGGAATAAATTCGCCGGCTTTGCTCAACTGCATGTTCAGATAAGGAAAACCGTTGTACAACTTGGAACGGATCCCGTTTTCCACCTTCTCGTAGTGAATGTTGGCCGCCATGTTGGCTTTTCCGAGGCTGTTCACGTTCCGGTAAGCCAGAAACGGTTTCAGGCGCAGAAAGGTTTCGGAATGAGCGTCCAGCAGGGTGTAACGGATCATGACCTGGGCTTCGTTGTGCACCAGGGCGATCTCTTTTTTCAACGAAACACCGCCTACCCGGTAGGTCAGGGTAAATATCGGCTCGTATTCAAAATCAACAATGTACTTGTGGCCGCGGGGTTCGTAATTGCCCGGATATTTGTGGATCCCCAGGTTGAACAGTTGTCCGTGCTGTACAATGGTTTCGTCCAGCGAGGAGAGCAGCACATGGTTCTCGTGACGGAACTCTTCGATCGGCACGATCAGGAGTCCGTGGTACTTGCGCGTATTGCAACAAACGATCGTAGTGGAGGTATATCCTCCCGCCCGGTTTGTCGCCAATATTTCCCGTTTCAGTGAATACTCCAGATTCACCAGTTCGTCCTTGTTGAATTTTAAATAAGCCATATTCTGTTATTTTATTAATTTTCCTGTAATTTCAAAACCAAAGCAGAGCGGGCCGGCAGGTAAATGCTCAGCGTGTTCTCCTCCGATTTTCCGTATTGGGTAAAATACTCCGTTTGTGCATCTATCCGGCCGAAACCGTCGAATTCAGTGCTGTCGGTATCCAAAATACCCCTGTATCTCCCCGGGATCGTTTCGAAACGGTAACCGGTGTACGATTGCTGCGGATGGAAGTTAAACGCCAGGACCAAATTTCCCCGGGAAAAAACCAACGCCTGCCGTTCGTTGTCCCGGACCATCGCAACAGGTCTCTCTTTGAAAATTCGCTCTTTTGTCACCATGTTCAGCATCGCCCGGTCGAATTCGTTCAAAAAGCGGTACCGCAGATTGGTATCCCCGGCCAGCGACCAGAGGCGGCGTGCGTGCTGGTAACTCCAGCCGTTCCCTTCCCGGGGAAAATCGATCCATTCGGGATGTCCCCACTCGTTTCCCATAAAATTCAGGTATCCGTCCCCGGCTGTTGTAATGGTGAGCAGGCGGATCATTTTGTGCAGGGCCATTCCCCGGTCCACGATCATGTTTCGCCCGAAAACATGCATGGAGGTATATATCTCTTTGTCGAGCAACCGGAAAAAGATCGTTTTATCTCCCACCATGGCCTGGTCGTGGCTCTCCGCATAACTGATGGTGTGTTCATCTTCCCGTTTGTTGGTCAGTTGGTAAAACAACTCCCCGACGTGCCACTCTTCGTCCTTTTGGTCTTCGATCAGTTTGATCCAGTAGTCGGGAACGCCCATGCTCATCCGGAAATCGAAACCGATCCCCTCCTCTTCGATGGGAGCCGCCAGCCCCGGCATGCCGCTCATGTCCTCTGCAATGGTCACGGCGTTTTTATTGACCTGGTGGATCAGGCGGTTGGCCAATGTCAGGTAGATAATGGCGTTTTCGTCCTGATTCCCGTCGTAGTAATATTTGTACTCGGTAAAATCCCTGCCCAAGCCGTGATCCCAATACAGCATGCTGGTGATCCCGTCGAACCGGAAGCCGTCGAACCGGAACTCTTCCAGCCAATATTTGCAATTGGAGAGCAGGAAGTTCAATACTTCGTTTTTACCGTAATCAAAACAGTAGGAGTTCCACAATTTGTGTTCCCCCCGCTCTCCCGGATAAAAATAGAGGTCGGGGGCGCCGTCG
Organism: Culturomica sp.; assembly: GCA_031271755.1. Lineage (GTDB taxonomy): Bacteria > Bacteroidota > Bacteroidia > Bacteroidales > Marinifilaceae > UBA944. The sequence goes on along the minus strand of JAISVB010000030.1, from coordinate 62,431 downwards.
AAGCGGCTCAATCCCTCCGCTTCGTTCTTGACCGCGTGGGAGTGCACCAAATCCATCACCACCGCGATCCCCCGGCCGTGGGCGTCATCGATCAGGCGTTTTAACTCTTCGGGAGTGCCGAAGCGGGAGCTTACGGCGAAAAAATTGGCTACCTGGTAACCGAACGACCCGTAATAAGGATGTTCCTGAATACCCATCAACTGGATCGTATTGTAACCCAGCGCATCTATCCGGGGCAAAACCTCCTGCCGGAACTCCTCGAAGGAAGATACCCGGCACCGCTCCGTGCTCATCCCGATGTGCGCCTCGTATATCAATGGATTTTTCAACTTTTTCCGGAACTCGTGTTCCCAACGGTAGGGTTCCGGATCCCACACTTCGGCCGAAAAAACCTTGCTCTGTTCATCCTGTACCGCTCGCCGGACATGGCTGGGTAACCGTTCGCCGCCGCCGCCGTTCCACTCCGTCAGCAAGCGGTATTTCATGCCGTGCTTCAACTCTCCGGGATCAATGAAAAGTTCCCAGTTTCCGTGTTCTGCCGGTTGCAGGCGGAATTTTTCCTGTTTCTGCCAACCGGAAAAGTCTCCGATCAGGTAGATAGCCGTCGCGTGAGGCGCCCACTCCCGGAATACCCAACCGTTTTCCAACCGGTGCAGTCCGTAATAAAGATAAGAGTTAAATGCATCCGTCAACGGCCTTTTCGCTTCGGTGAAACCCACCTCTCGCAGGATAAAATTCTCGTAACGTCGCCGGATGGTGAACCGGAAAGGTTCCAATAACGGGTCTTTATCTGCAAAGCTATCCCTCATTTTTTTCTCTCTCTTTAGGCAAAAAAGCTATTTTAACTGCTTTAAATCAGCTTGTTATAACTTTCGAATAAATTAAGTACGCATACGTTGTCGCAAATGCAAATTGTATAGTACGCTCTCTTTCCCAAATTACAGCAATATTTAACGTTTTTGCAAATAATTTGCGTTTATTTTTTAATAAATCTCTGTTGCGTATCCTTTTCCGGATTTGTATATTTGCGGGGAAAATTGGAGTGATGTCAGAAACTATTTGTGTAACAACAGCTTACTATCCGCCTGTGCAATATTTTTTCCACATGGGGCGTCATCCGGCTGTTTGGATCGAACAGTACGAAAGTTACGGGAAGCAAAGTTACCGCAACCGTTGCCGGATTTTGTCCGCCAACGGGGTGCTGACGTTGTCTGTTCCGGTCAGCCAAAAGAACGGCGGGAAATTTTTGACCCGGGAGGCAGAGATCGACTATTCGGAAAATTGGCAGCGCCTCCATTTGCGTACCATCGCTTCCGCTTACAAAAATTCGCCTTTTTACGACTATTACATCGACGAATTGCGCCCTTTTTTTGAGAAAAAAGAGCGATACCTGCTGGATCTGAACAACGCCATTTTGTCAAAATTGTTGGAAATAATCGGTTTACAGCGTGAAATCCACCTGACGGAAGAGTACGTTGCCGTGCTTCCGGAGGGTTCCGATCTCCGGGAAGTGATCCACCCGAAGGAAGCGCGCCGGAAAGCGCCGGATCCCCTTTTTACCGCCCGCCCGTATACCCAAACATTCGCCGAACGTTTTCCGTTCGAAGCAAACCTGAGCATACTGGATCTGCTCTTTTGCACCGGCCCGGAAGCAACGGCGTATTTATAAGAAATTTGTACCATAAATTAAAGCGAGAAGATAATTGTGATCTATCCGGACAATTTTGAAAATAAGATCAAGTTCGACCGCATCCGGCAGTTAATAAGCCGCTCTTGCCGGGGAGAGATGGGACGGGAGTTGGCGGCAGGCATCGGCATGTCCGTCCGGGAGGAGGAGATCCGGGAGCGGTTGGCGGAGACGGCGGAATTTATGCGCATCCTGCAGGAGGAGGAGTTTCCCGGCAACAGCTATGCCGATGCCCGGCCGTTTTTACACCGGATCCGGTTGGAAGGGCTTTTCCTCGATATACCGGAACTGGTCGCTTTGAAAAGCTCCCTCGAATCTCTGTACGCCATTGTCCGCTTTTTCAACGGGAAATCGGAAAATTATCCGGTACTGACCGGGAAAGCCGGCAACATCCGGGTGTTTCCATACGTATTGCAGCGCCTGGATTCCATTCTTTCCAAATACGGTACGATCCGGGACAATGCCTCTTCCGAACTGGCGGAGATCCGGAAACAGATACAAAAGAAACAGGCCGGGATCTCCCGGCGGATGCAATCCTTGCTGCAACAGGCGCAGGCCGAAGGATGGGCGGAAAAAGAGAGCGCCGTATCCATCCGGGACGGGCGCATGGTGATCCCCGTTCCTTCCGCCTACAAACGCCGCATCAACGGGATTGTCCACGACGAATCCGCCACCGGAAAAACCGCCTACATCGAACCGGCGGAAATTGTGGAGACTAATAACGAGATCCGGGAGTTGCAGTTGGAAGAGAAGCGTGAGATCACCCGGATCCTGCGAAAGTTTTCCGACGATATACGCCCGTACATCGACGACCTGATCCCGGGCTACGATTTTCTGGCTTACGTGGATTTTATCCAGGCCAAAGCCCAATTCTCGCTGAGTATCGACGCCATTGTTCCGCTCTTTGAAGCCCGGCCGGAGTTGCTGTGGTTCGAAGCCCGGCACCCTTTGCTTTACCTGGCTTTCCGGGGCACGGAAAAGCAGTTGGTGCCGCTCCGCATCGAGATCAACGAGGAGCAGCGGATCATTGTTATATCCGGGCCGAACGCCGGGGGAAAATCGGTTTGCCTGCAGACCGCCGGGTTGTTGCAATACATGTTCCAGTGCGGCCTGCCCGTGCCGGTCGGCGAAGCCAGCAAATTCGGCCTCTTTACCAACATCCTGATCGACATGGGGGACGAGCAGTCCATCGAGAACGACCTGAGTACATACAGTTCCCACCTGATCAACATGAAAAATTTCCTCCGGTACGGGAACAGGGATTCCCTGATCCTGATCGACGAATTCGGCACCGGCACCGAACCGATGCTGGGCGGGGCCATTGCCGAATCGATCCTGCACCGGCTGAACGACCTGGGAACCAAAGGGGTGATCACCACCCATTACACCAACCTCAAACACTTTGCCTCCTCCACGCCGGGCATTGAGAACGGGGCTATGCTGTACGATAACCACCGGATGATGCCCCTGTTCGAATTGCAGATCGGCAAACCCGGCTCCTCTTTTGCCTTCGAGATCGCCCGCAAGATCGGCCTTCCCAAAGAGATCCTCGACGAGGCCGCCGGGAAGATCGGGGAGGGGCACATCAACTACGACAAAAACCTGAAAGACATCGCCCGGGACAAACGGTACTGGGAAGAAAAACGGAAAAAGATCCGGGAAAACGAGAAGCGTTTGGACGAAGTGGTGGAGAAGTACAGCCACGAGTTGAACGAGGCAGCCCGGTTGCGCAAGGAGATCATCCGGGAGGCGAAAGCGGAGGCGGAAAGCTTGTTGGCAGAGGCCAATAAAACGATCGAAAACACCATCCGGGAGATCAAAGAGGAGCAGGCAAACAAGGAGAAGACCCGGGAGTTGAGAAAGAAGTTGGAGGTTGAAAAAGAGCGGTTGCTTGCCGGAGCGGAGGAGGAGGAGCGGATCCGGCGCAAAATGGAAAAGATCCGGGAGCGGGAAAACGGAAAAAAGGAGCGGAAAAATAGCCCGGCCGGAGATGTTCCCGGAGGGAAAAATCTCCCTGAAGCGCCTTTGGCCAAGGGAGACTATGTTAAACTTCCCAACGAAACCATCGGCGAGATCTTAGAGATCAAAGAGAAAAACGCCGTGATCGCTTTGGGAAACATCCGCACCCAGGTATCGGTGGAAAAATTGCAGCGGGTTTCCGCCAATCAGGCCCGCAAACAGGCACAGGCGCCGGCGTTCCGCACCAACAGCGCTTTCCGGGAGGAGATGAGCCGGAAAAGGCTGACCTTCAAACCCGACATCGACGTCCGGGGGATGCGGGGAGAAGAGGCGTTGCAAAAAGTAATCGACCTGATCGACGAAGCCGTGATGCTGGATGTGAAGCAACTGCGGGTGCTGCACGGAACCGGGACAGGCGCTCTGCGCCAGGCAGTCCGGCAATACTTAGGCACCAACCCCGTCGTGGGGCAATACGGGGACGAGGAACTCCGGTTGGGCGGCGCCGGCATTACGGTCATTCAGTTGAATATCTGATTTTATCTTTGATTTTCTCCGGATTTTCAGAAAAATGCTATCTTTACCCGCTTTGAAAGTGTGCTCATTTTTAAATCCGGGTATCAGCATGAATGTATGGAAAATTTTATGGATAATTGCGGCGGTTTCTCCGACAGCCTGCCGTTCCGGCCAGCCGTCTGCATCGGTGCGCCAACCGGAACCGTCCGGTGTGATACAGAGCGAAGTATTTGTAACGGCAGCCGGGACGGATCTGCGTATCACACCAACCGGAGCTCTTGAATTTCAAGCTGATTCGCAGCCACTTCAACACATTCCATACGTGTTGGTCAATCCGGCCGTCACATTCCAGACCATGCACGGATTCGGGGGTGCCATTACGGATGCGGCGGCAGAAACATTCGCCCGGCTCCCGGAAGAAAAACAGCAGGAGTTGTTGCAGGCATACTACGATCCGCAATCCGGCATCGGCTATAACTTTGGGCGGATCAACATGGCCGGCTGTGATTTTTCGAGTTCTTCCTATCACCACATTGAAGAGGGTGACACGGAACTGAAAACTTTTGACCTTTCTCCCGATGAAAAACACCGGATCCCCCTGTTAAGACAGATACAGGAGACCACACAAGACGAACTTCTGTTGCTTGTATCCCCCTGGAGTCCGCCGGCCTGGATGAAAAGCAACCGGAATGTCCTGCGGGGAGGGAGCCTGTTGGATCCTTACAAGCCGGCCTGGGCCAATTACTACATCCGATTTATCGACGAATACGAAAAACGGGGCATTCCGATCTGGGGTGTTTCCGTACAAAACGAACCGATGGCCGCACAATCCTGGGAGTCGTGCATTTATACGGCCGAAGAGGAACGTGATTTTATCAAAAACTACCTGGGGCCGACTATTGCCCGGAGCGCACACAAAGACCTGAAACTGATTGCCTGGGATCACAACCGCGACTTGATTTACCACCGCGCCCACACCATCATGAACGATCCGGAAGCCGCCCGGTATGTATGGGGATTCGGATTCCACTGGTACGGTCAGGCATTGTTCGATAACCTGAAATTGGTGAAGGAGTCTTATCCCGAAAAAGAGCTGCTCTTTACCGAAGGGTGTGCGGAAGGGTTCCACCCGGAGAAAATAACGAATTGGGCATTGGGCGAACGCTATGCATATTCTATGATACGCGACCTGAACAGCGGCACCTCCGCCTGGTTGGAGTGGAATATCCTGCTGGATGAAAAGGGCGGCCCGAACCACGCGGGTAATTTTTGTTTTGCACCTGTTCACGCCGACACCCGAACGGGAGAGTTGATCTATACCAACAGCTACTACTACATCGGCCATTTTTCCAAGTTCATCCGGCGGGGAGCTAAACGCATTGCCGTCTCTTCCACCCGTAACAATTTGGAAACGACAGGATTCCTGAACCCGGACGGTTCCGTCGCCGTGATCTTGTTGAACAGAACAGACCATCCCATTGCTTTCAAGTTGGGAATGAACGGCCGGGCGACCGATTTGACCGCTTTTCCCCATTCCATCCTGACGGTGGTATTTTCGACTTAGAAATCCCCGTTACAGGATCGCCTCCCGGATGCGTACCGTTTTCTCCAGCAACCCTTCCAGCAGATCCAGTTTCAGCATGTTCGCTCCATCGGATTTTGCCACGGAAGGATCTTCGTGGGTTTCGATGAAAAGCCCGTCGGCCCCGACGGCAATGCCGGCCTTGGCAATGGTTTCGATCAACTCCGGCCGGCCGCCGGTTACGCCGGAGGTCTGGTTCGGTTGCTGCAGGGAGTGCGTCACATCCACCACGACCGGACAATTACACGCCTCCTGCATGATCCGGATCCCCCGGAAATCTACCACCAGATCCTGATAGCCGAAGGTCGTGCCTCTTTCCGTCACCCATACCTGCTCATTGCCCGATTCCCGGATTTTATCCGTAGCAAAGCGCATCGATTCGGGCGACAGGAACTGTCCCTTTTTGACATTCACCCTCTTTCCCGTTTGGGCGGCCGCTACCAGCAGGTCGGTTTGCCGGCAGAGAAAAGCGGGAATTTGCAACACATCCACGTATGCTGCCGCCAGCCGGGCATCCTCGGGCGAGTGGATATCCGTCACCACCGGTATGCCGAACGTCGAACTTACTTTCCGGAGGATCTTCAGCGCCTTTTCGTCCCCGATCCCCGTAAAAGAATCCAAACGGGAACGGTTGGCTTTTTTAAACGAACCTTTGAACACATAGGGGATCCCCAGCTTTTCAGTCATGCCGGCGACACGTTCCGCGATCCGCATGGCCATCTCTTCCCCCTCGATCACACAAGGGCCGGCCAACAGAAAGAACATCTCCGGATTTTTTCTTTTTTCCGTAAACATATTCCTTTATTTGTATTTTTTCTTCCACCACGCTTTTAAACGCTCCAGGATCTTCAACTCCTGTGCGTTGGCTTGCGGCTTGTAAAACACCGCGCTCTTTACCTCTTCCGGCAGATACTCCTGGTCGACAAAATTGCCCGGAAAGTCGTGCGCATATTTATACTCTTTGCCATAGTTCAACTGTTTCATCAATTGGGTCGGAGCGTTCCGCAAATGGAGGGGAACTGCTGCGTTTCCCGTCTCCTTGACCAAATGCATGGCAGCGTCGATGGCCAAATAGGCGGAGTTGCTTTTGGGCGATGTGGCCAGATAGATCAGGCACTCCGACAAGGGAATGCGTGCCTCCGGCATCCCGACCTTGTGGACAACGTCGAAGCAGGCATTGGCCATCAGCAGGGCGTTGGGATTGGCCAGCCCAATGTCCTCCGCCGCCAGGATCACCAACCGCCGGGCAATGAACTTCGGATCTTCCCCCCCCATCAGCATGCGGGCCATGTAGTACAGGGCGGCATTGGGGTCGCTCCCCCGGACCGATTTGATCATGGCCGAAATAATATCATAGTGCTGCTCGCCGTCTTTATCATACATCAACGGATTCTCCTGCAACTCTTTGCGCACGGTTTCATTGTCTACAACGATCTCCGTTCCCGGCTGGGCGTTCACCACCAACTCCAATATATTCAGCAGTTTCCGGGCATCCCCTCCGCTGAAAGAGATCAGCGCTTCTTTTTCCCGCACCGTGATCTTTTTCTCTTTCAGGTAAAAATCTTTGCTGACCGCTTTTTCCACCAACTCTTCCAGATCCGCTTTTTCCAAGGCTTTCAACACGTAGACCTGGCAACGGGAAAGGAGGGGGGAGATCACCTCGAAGGAGGGGTTTTCCGTCGTAGCCCCGACCAAAGTAACCGTTCCCTTCTCCACGGCTGCCAACAGCGAATCCTGCTGGGATTTGGAGAAACGATGGATCTCGTCGATGAACAGGATGGGGTTCGGGGCGTTGAAAAAGCGCTGGCTCTCCGCCTTCTGGATCACCTCCCGCACCTCTTTTACCCCGGAATTGACCGCACTCAGCGCATAAAACGGGCGCTTCAACTGTTCCGCCATGATCGTGGCCAACGTCGTCTTTCCCACGCCCGGAGGCCCCCACAAAATAAACGAAGAAACCACGCCCGATTCGATCATCTTGCGCAGCACTTTTCCTTCTCCTACCAGATGCTTCTGGCCGGTGTAATCATCCAAAGACTTCGGCCGCATCCGCTCCGCCAGCGGTTTGTTCTCCATGTCGGTCAGTATTTCATACAAAGATAGTGCAAATCAAACACAATCGTGCAAGCTCGCTTGCAAAGATTATCGAGGGCCCCACTTCTGAAAATAAAATAAATCCCGTAAATTGCATCCAAACAACATCCCGGAAAACACCCCCCGACAAAACATGTTCTCCGACAACCGATCTATGGACAGTTTATGGATGCTCTACGGACGCTCTATCGACGGTCTACTAAAGGCCAAACAAAGGCCAAAAGGAAAGAATGACCAAGCTGCCTTTTCCACGTGCAGGTGTATGGATGTGCAAGAAGCGTAAAAGCGAAGCAGCTTCAGCACACCATACACCGGAACGACCGGCAGACATTTCGTATGTTAAAATCTCGTACCTTCCCCCGAAACTACTTCTCCAAAGTCACGCCGGTGCTTTGGATCTTTCCGCCCAGCGGGGGATTCAGTTTGGATACCTTGATCTTCACGTAAACCGCCTGGGGAAACCGGGCATACAGAGCGTCGATCATCCTTTGGGCGACATGTTCCAGCAGGTGGGAAACCGTTCGCATTTCGGCGGCGATCACCTCGTAAGCGGTCTGGTAGCTCAAAGCATCCGCGATCTCGTCGTTCCGGGCGGCCAGCGTGCAATCGTAGCGGATCTCCGCATCGACCCGGAATTTATTCCCCACAAGCCGTTCGGCCGCATAGCAACCGTGGAAGGCATAGAACTCCATGCCTTCCATTTCAATAACTCCGGTCATACCCTTTACGCTATTTGATCGTCAAAAAAGGAAGTTGCCCGCTGAAATACTGGGGCATTTTTCCGTCCCATTTGTTGATAGCCATCTCCTGAAGCACCATGGGGGAGAGCGAGGCCTGTTTGATCTTCTGCGCTTCCGCCTCCAGTTTCATACGCTCCAGTGTAAATTTGGCAGTCAGGGCTCCCTGTTCGGCAATCTTTTTATCCTCGATCGCCTTGTTGAACTCGTCGCTGAAATCGTGATTGGTGATCAGCAAACTTTTCACCAGAATACCGCTGCCGCCTACTTGGCTGGCAAAAGCGCTGTTGATGCGGTTGGAGATCTCCGCCCGTTTTTCCACAAAGGCTTCGATCGGGTATTCGGCGATCACCGCATTGATCTTTTCCGATAACGTGGGGCGCACCAGGGTCGTCTCGATGTTTTTACCGTAGGTTTGGTAAATACGATCCACCTTTTCCGGGTCCAAAGCATATACCAAACCCACTTCGACGGAGATGGTCTGGATGTCGCTGGAAGAAACCTCCTGTTTCATGGTCAGGTTGTGGTCCCGGATCGACAAGATCTCTACCTGATCCACAAAAGGTGTTTTCAGGTGCAACCCCTCGCCGACATTGGCGGTCAGCTTGCCGAACCGCAATACAACGCCTCTCTCTCCGGTGTTGATGGTGTAGAAACTGCCGGCTGCCAAAATCGCCAGAATAATCACAATAATAACGACAGGAACGATTTTTTTACTTGATTCCATAATGACTGGGATAAATGTGTATGTGTAAGATTTGTTTTCAAAGATAAACTTTCTGCTTTACATGGCAAAATCGCCTGAAAAATTTTTAGCTTTGTGCGCGAATAATCACAGAACTATTAACCCGTTAATTTATACTTCACATGGAATTACCATTTGCAGAATCTTACCGCATCAAGATGGTGGAAACCATCCGGAAAAGCACGCGCGAAGAGCGCGAACAGTGGATCCGGGAGGCCAAATACAACCTCTTCAACCTGAGAAGCGATTACGTATTTATCGACATGCTGACGGACTCCGGCACGGGGGCCATGAGCGACAAACAGTGGGCGGCCCTGATGCTGGGCGACGAAAGTTACGGAGGAGCCCGGTCGTACTACAACATGAAAGAAGCGATCAAAGAGATCCTTGGGTTTGATTATTTCTTGCCGACCCATCAGGGACGTGCGGCAGAAAACGTACTCTATTCAACCATTATCAAAGAGGGCGACATTCTTCCCGGAAACTCCCATTTCGATACGACCAAAGGACACATCGAATACCGCCGGGCCATCCCGGTCGACTGTACCATCGACGAAGCGGCGGACACCCAATTGGAACTGCCCTTCAAGGGAAATGTGGATCCGGCCAAATTGGAGGCGGTATTGAAAAAATACCCGGCCGAAAAGATCCCTTGTGTTGTTTTAACGGTCACCAATAACACGGCCGGCGGGCAACCGGTTTCCATGCAGAACATCCGGGAAGTATCGGCTCTCTGCAAAAAATACGGCGTCGCTTTACAGATCGACTCCGCCCGTTTTGCGGAAAACGCCTACTTCATCAAAATGCGGGAGAAAGGGTACGCGGACAAAACCATCAAACAGATCGTCAAAGAGATGTTCGGTTACGCCGACATCATGACCATGTCTTCCAAAAAAGATGCCATTGTGAACATGGGCGGATTTGTGGCCTTTAAAAGCGAGGCGCTTTGGAAAAAAGCCCAGATGTTCTGCATCATGAACGAAGGTTTTATTACTTACGGAGGGATGTCCGGGCGGGACATGAATGCGCTGGCGCAGGGATTGGACGAAGGAACCGAATTCGACTACCTGGAAACCCGGATCAAACAGGTGGAATACTTAGGCGCCCGGCTGGACGAATACGGCATTCCGTACCAGCGTCCGGTGGGAGGGCACGCCCTCTTTGTAGACGCTAAAAAAGTACTGACCCGTGTTCCCAAAGAGGAGTTCATTGCGCAGACGTTGGGGATCGAACTCTACTTAGAGGCGGGGATACGCGGTGTGGAGATCGGCGCCATGTTGGCGGACCGGGATCCGGTCACCCGTGAAAACCGCTACCCGAAATTGGAGTTGCTGCGTTTAGCCGTTTCCCGCCGGACCTATACCAACAACCACATGGATGTGGTGGCGGCGGCTTTAAAGAACGTATACGACCGCCGGGACTCCATCACCCGTGGATACCGGATCGTCAACGAATTCCCCATCATGCGGCACTTCACCGTAGAGCTGGAACCGGCGCGCTGATCAAAGCAACAACCCCTTGAGAAGCTGTTTAAAATAAGCAGCTTCTTATTTTTTTCCCTGGGCGGCGACAGCGTCCATCTGCTTCCGGATCTCGTCGGGATCGCCCAGCATGTAATCCCGGAGCAGGTTCAGCCCCTCGTCGAACTCGAACACATACGGAATACCGGTCGGCAGGTTCAGGTGGACGATCTCGTCGTCCGGGATCTCTTTCAGGTGTTTGATCACTCCCCGGAGGCTGTTGCCGTGGGCAACCACGAGGATTTGGGATTGGCGCTGCAACTCCGGGAGGATCGCCTTCCGCCAATAAGGCAGCAGGCGTTCGATCGTATCTTTCAGAGACTCCGTCAACGGGATCTCTTCGCTCGGAATGCCGGCGTACCGGAGTTCCTTCCGCGGATTGCGGGGATCGTTCTCCGCCAAAGCCGGCGGTGCCGTGTCATAACTGCGCCGCCACGCCAGCACCTGCGCTTCTCCGTATTTTTCCGCTGTTTCGCTCTTATTCAACCCCTGAAGCGTACCGTAATGTTTTTCGTTCAGGCGCCAGCTCTTCTCCACCGGGATCCACTCCTGATCCAACCGTTCCAGCACCACATTGAGCGTTTTTACCGCCCGTTTTAAAAACGAAGTGTAGGCTTTGTCGAACAGAAAACCGCTCTCTTTCAGCACATCGCCGGCCCGGGCTGCTTCCGTCACCCCTTTTTCCGTCAGATCGACATCCGTCCAGCCCGTAAACCGGTTTTCAAGGTTCCAGATGCTTTCACCGTGCCGCAGCAATACCAATTTTTTCATTTTCTCAGCTATTTTAATAATCATCGTATAAATATAAGCCAAAAAATGCAATTCTCATATCCTATTTTATACCTTTGTAACTATTCTCAAAAATGAATAGTCGTAAATTTAAATTGAAGTGATGCTGAAACATATTGTCGCCTGGAAATTGAAAGCGGAGGCCGAAGGAAAAAGCAAAACCGAGAATGCCGCCTGGATGAAAAAACATTTGGAGGCCCTGTATGGCGTGATCCCGGAACTGAAAGCGCTGGAAGTAGGGATCAATATCAACCCGTCGGAGATGGCTTACGACGCTGTGCTGACCTCTTCCTTTGAAGATGAAAAAGCGCTGGAAAGGTACAAGATCCATCCGGAACACGTAAAAATCAGTTCCTATTGTGAAAAGATCCGGGAGAGCCGGGTAGTAGTGGATTATTGGGAGGAATAAACGTAAACAGATCGGGATGGAATGGTTTAAGGAACTGTTGTTCGGACTGAGTGTCGGACACTCTATTTTGTTGATTGCGATTGTCGTATTTACCGGTATCCTGCTGGGAAAAATTAAAATTGCCGGGATCTCCCTGGGAGTAACCTGGGTGTTGTTTGTCGGTATTGTCCTGAGCCATTTCGGCATGCGGATGGAGCACCACGCCCTCCACTTTCTGAAAGAGTTCGGGCTGATCCTCTTTGTTTATTCCGTCGGCCTTCAGGTAGGCCCCGGCTTTTTCTCCTCTTTCAAAAAGGGAGGCGTTACGCTGAACATGCTGGCTGCCGGAGTGGTGGTGCTGGGAGTCGCCACGACCTGTATCCTGCATTTTGCGACCGGACTTCCGGTCACCACGATGGTAGGGATCCTCTCCGGCGCCGTGACCAATACCCCCGGATTGGGCGCCGCCCAGCAGGCTTATTTTGACGCGACCGGCGCGGAAGATCCCTCCATTGCATTGGGGTACGCCGTCGCTTACCCGTTAGGCGTGTTAGGGATCATCCTCGCTATTTTGACCATTCGTTTCCTGTTCCGCATCAGCCTGCAAAAGGAGAGCGCTTCAGCCAATCAGGCGGAAGAGAAAATGACCAATGCCACCCATGCCTCCGTCCGGATCAAAAATCCCGCTTTATTTGGAAAAGAGATCGCGGAAGTCGCTTTGCTGATCGACCGGAAATTTGTGATTTCCCGAATCCTGCACGCCAACGAATCGCTGGAGATCGGTAATCCCCGGACACACTTGGAAGCGGACGACAAAGTGTTTATTGTGGCGGCTTCGCAGGATATGAACGCCATCATCGCTTTTATCGGGGAGGAGATCGGAATGGATCGCTCCGAGTGGGAAAAACTGGACGCCCGTTTGGTTTCCCGCCGGATCGTGGTCACGAAGGAAGGGATCAACGGAAAAACCCTGGGGCAGTTGAACCTGCGAAAAAACTTCGGGGTCAATATCACCCGGGTCAATCGCTCCGGAGTGGACTTAGTGGCGCGCGCCGGATTGCCGTTGCAGATAGGCGACCGTCTGACCGTCGTGGGCGTAGAAGTGGACGTGGCCAATGTGGAGAAGGTATTGGGAAACTCCCTGCGCCGCCTGCGGGAACCCAATTTGGTGCCGATCTTTCTCGGGATCGCTCTGGGGATCCTTTTGGGCAGCATTCCCTTTGTCTTTCCGGGTATTCCGCAACCGGTCAAACTCGGTTTGGCGGGTGGGCCGTTGATCGTGGCCATTTTGATCAGTCGCTTCGGACACCGCTATAAATTGGTGACATACACGACCATGAGCGCCAATCTGATGTTGAGGGAGATCGGAATATCGCTCTTTCTGGCCTGCGTCGGTCTGGGAGCCGGAGAAGGATTTGTGGAAACGGTGGTGCACGGGGGAGGCTTTACCTGGATCGGATATGGTTTTTTAATTACTTTTCTCCCGTTGATGTTGATCGGTTTTATCGGCAGAGCCGTATACAGGATGAACTATTTTACGCTCTCCGGGCTTTTGGCCGGGAGCATGACGGATCCTCCCGCTCTGGCTTACTCCAACTCCGTGGCCGGTAACGACATCCCTTCGGTAAGTTACGCCACCGTCTATCCGTTGACCATGTTTCTGCGGGTATTGACGGCGCAAGGGCTGATTTTAATTTTAGTATAATTCGGATGGTATGGAACAAAAATACGGATACATCACTCAGGTGATCGGGCCGGTGGTGGATGTCCTGTTCGAAGAGGGGCGGGAAAATCTTCCTCCGATCTACGCCGCGTTGGAGATCGAACGGGAAAACGGGGCGAAGTTGGTGGTAGAGGTGGAGCAGCACATTGGGGAAGACACCGTGCGTTGTGTGGCCATGGATACCACTGACGGGCTGAGCCGCGGGATGAAAGCACTGGATACGGGGCGCACCCTGGCGATGCCGACCGGCAGCCAGGTCAAAGGCCGGCTCCTGAACGTAACGGGAGACGCCATTGACAATCTGGCCCCGCTGGACTATACCGATACCCGCTCCATCCACCAGGATGCACCGAAATTCGAAGATCTTTCGATCACGGAAGAGTTCCTGTTCACCGGGATCAAAGTGATCGACCTGCTGGAGCCTTACTCCAAAGGCGGCAAGATCGGATTGTTCGGCGGTGCCGGTGTGGGAAAAACCGTCCTGATCATGGAGTTGATCAACAACATAGCCAAAGGACACCACGGTTATTCGGTTTTTACCGGTGTCGGGGAGCGTACCCGGGAAGGGAACGACCTGTTGCGGGAGATGATCGATTCGGGGGTGATCGATTACGGAGAGCGTTTCAAAGAGGAGATGGACAAAGGCAATTGGGATGTGGAGCGCGTGGACATGGCGCAGGTCGCCAAATCACAGGCGACACTGGTGTTCGGGCAGATGAACGAGCCGCCGGGGGCGCGCCTGCGGGTGGCGCTGTCCGGGCTGACGGTGGCGGAAACCTTCCGGGACGGCAACGAGGCCGGTAACGAAGTGCTGCTGTTCATCGACAATATTTTCCGCTTCACCCAGGCGGGCTCCGAAGTCTCCGCTTTGCTGGGGCGTATGCCTTCGGCGGTTGGCTACCAACCGACTTTGGCCTCCGAAATGGGAAAATTGCAGGAGCGGATCGCCTCCACCAAATACGGTTCCATCACTTCGGTACAGGCTATTTACGTGCCGGCCGACGACTTGACGGATCCGGCGCCGGCTACGACCTTCAGCTTTTTGGATGCAACGACGGTGTTGAGCCGGAAGATAGCGGAACTGGGGATTTACCCGGCGGTAGATCCGTTGGAATCCTCCTCCCGTATTTTGGATCCCAATATTGTCGGCGAGGAGCATTACCGGACGGCCCAGCAGGTGATCAATCTGCTGCAACACTACAACGAATTGCAGGATATTATCGCCATTCTGGGTGTGGACGAACTCTCCGACGAAGACAAAACGGTTGTGGCGAGGGCCCGGAGAGCGCAACGCTTCCTGTCCCAACCGTTCCACGTAGCCGAGCAGTATACGGGGTTACCGGGAGTCATGGTGCCTCTGGAAGAGACGATCCGCGGCTTCCGGATGATTTTGGACGGCCGGATGGACGAATACCCCGAACAGGCATTTATGAATGCAGGTACGATAGACGACGTGATCGGGAAAGGAAAAGAGATGATGAGAAAAGCGGCGGAGAAATGATACTGAGAATACTTTCCGTCGAAAAAACGATTTTTAACGGACCGGTAGAATCGGTCGAATTGCCCGGTACCTGCGGTCGTTTTGTGGTATTGGAGAGGCACGCACCGCTCATCTCCACCCTGGAAAAGGGGGAGATCGTCTACCAAAAGGACGGGCAGAAAGTGCGGGCAGCCATTGCCGGCGGAATAGCGGAAGTCCGGGAGAACCGGGTGTCTGTGTGCATAAACTGATCAAATAGATGCGTATTTTTTTCCGATACATATCTTTGCTTGCAGGCATTTTGCTCCTGGCCGCCGGAACACTCCGGGCCGGAGAGGAAAAAACGGCATTTAATCCGAAAGAGTTGGTGTTTGAACATTTGGAAAACGAATACGGTTGGCGTATCGCTTTGCCCGGCGGCAAACACCTTGCTATTTCCTTGCCGGTGATCGTACGGAGTAAAAAAAGCGGCTGGCACCTGTTCAGCTCCTCCCGCCTGACGGACGGCGCCGGATATCAAGGGTTCCGGATCGCTCCGGAGGGAGCGAACGCCGGAAAGATCGTGGAAACGGATACGGACGGTCTGGAAAGGAGGCCGTTGGATCTTTCGGTGACCAAAAACGTATTGGCGATTGTGATCACTGCATGGGTCATCCTGTTGCTGCTCTTTCCCTTAGTGCGCTGGTACAAACGCGACCCGTTGCGGGCGCCGAAAGGGTTCCTGGGATTTTTGGAGAAGATCATCGAGATGGTCTATGCAGAGGTGATTGTGCCGGTGTTGGGAAAGGATGCCCGGAAATTCGGGCCCTACCTGCTGACCCTCTTCTTTTTTATCCTCTGCTCCAACCTGTTGGGGTTGATGGTCGTTTTTCCCGGAGGCGCCAACGTGACGGGAAACCTCTCGGTCACCTTAGCGCTGGCGCTGTGTACTTTTTTGGTGGTGAATGTTTCCGGAAGCAAAAAATACTGGCGGGATATCTTTTGGCCGGAAGTTCCGTCCTGGCTTAAATTTCCCGTCCCGCTGATGCCGTTGATCGAGCTGTTCTGCGCACTCACCAAACCGTTCTCTCTGATGATCCGGTTGTTTGCCAACATGCTGGCCGGGCATTTGATCATGCTGGTGTTGGTGTCGCTGATCTTTGTATTCGGCGCGATGGGAGCGGCTGCCCTGGGCAGTTCCATACTCTTTTCCGTGCTGTTCGCCCTTTTTATGGGATTATTAGACGTGTTGATCTGCTTTATTCAGGCGTATGTGTTTATGATGTTGTCGACGATCTTTATCGCTTTGGCAAGGGAAAAATAAATATTCATTAAAAATAGAACCTATGTTGAGTTTAATTGCTTTACAAGTGGCTGCCGGCGCCGGTTTAGCCAAAATGGCCGCCTGTATCGGCGTTGGAATTGTAACCATCGGAGCGGCGATCGGGATCGGAAAAATCGGAGCAAAAGCGATGGAGGCGATAGCACGCCAGCCGGAAGAGACCAAGAACATCCGGACAAACATGATCGTGATAGCAGCCCTCATCGAAGGGGTGGCCTTGTTTGCCATCATTGTATGCCTGCTGGCCATTTTTATAGAGTAGAGAGTCGAATTCACACACAAACAAGCGATCATGGCGCTATTGGAACCTGAATTCGGATTGGTATTCTGGATGTTGCTGGTGTTCCTGCTGATGTTGGGAATTTTGGCTAAATTTGCCTGGCCGGTGATCCTTAAAAGCATGGAATCCCGGGCGGCATTTATAGAGCAGGGAGTTACCTATACGCGGGAGGCTATCGAACGGAAAAAATTGGCGGAACAGGAGGCGAAATCGTTAATCGAAGAAGCCCGAAAGCGACAGTTGGAGCTGTTGCAGGAGGCTAAGAAAACCAGTCAGGAGATGGTGGACGAAGCCCGGCAGGCAGCGCTCGACGAAGCGCAAAAGGTGTTGGATGCCGCCAAATTGTCGGTGGAACAGATGAAAAAAGAGGCCGAATCGCAACTCCGCCGGGAGGTGGGAAAACTTTCGCTGGAGATTGCGGAGAAAGTGATTCGGAAAGACCTGGATACAGATGCCGCCCAACGGGAGATGGTCGAAAAGTTCCTGAACGACATGGAACAGGTCAATTGACAGACAACAGGAATGTTTAACAGCAAACACCGGACGGAATGAACGAGGGATTGATCCCGCGACGCTACGCCAAAGCCATTTTTCGTTACGCCCGTTCGCTGCACGCGGACAAAGAGGTATACGAAAAAATGAACCTGTTCCTGGAGATATTCCAGGCGCATCCGGCGTTGCAAAAGGCATTGCTGAATCCGGTACTCTCTATGGAAGACAAAGAGTTACTGCTCTCCACTTCCGTCGGGATCGAACCGGTTCAGGTCTACATGCGCGGGATTCGCCTGCTGATCAGAAACCACCGGGAGCGTTACATCCGCACCATCGCCCTGATATACGGGGAGTTGTACCGCAAAGCCCACGGCATCGTACAGGTAAACATCGTAACAGCCCGGCAACTGCCGGAAGAGCTGATGGAGCGCATCCGCACGGCGGTTCGGAAAAAAATCGCCGGAGAGATCGAATTTACAGCATCCGTGGATCCGGAGATCATCGGGGGCTTTGTCCTGAAAGCCGGTTCGCGCCAATTGGACGCCTCGGTACGAAAAGAACTCACTCTGATCCGGAAAGGGTACGGACTGTGAAAGACGGATAAATAAAGTGTATAGATTATGAGCAAGATCAACGAAATATCGAACGTACTGGAGATGCTGCTGCAGGGTGTGAACACCAAAGTGGAGTTCGAAGAGGTCGGCACGGTGCTGGAAGTGGGGGACGGAGTAGCCCGCGTATACGGTTTGGACAACGTCTGTGCTAACGAACTGGTGGAATTTGAAAACGGCGTGATCGGGGTGGCCATGAACTTGGAGCAAGACCACGTCGGGGTCATTCTGATGAACGAAGCAGACCGGGTCAAGGAGAATTTTTCGGTCAAACGGACGGGACACATCGCCTCCATCCGTGTGGGGGAAGGATTGCTCGGACGGGTCATCAACACGTTGGGAGAGCCGATAGACGGAGCCGGTCCCCTGTCCGGCGAGACCATCGAACTGCCGTTAGAGCGGAAAGCGCCGGGCGTACTCTTCCGCCAACCGGTCAAAGAGCCGTTGCAGACCGGATTGAAAGCCATAGATTCAATGGTGCCGATCGGTCGCGGGCAGCGGGAATTGATCATCGGCGACCGGCAGACCGGCAAAACCTCCATCGTCGTCGACACCATTCTCAACCAACGGGAAAACTTCAAGCAGGGGGATCCGGTCTATTGTATATACGTGGCCGTGGGGCAAAAAGCCTCCTCTGTAGCCACCCTGGTCAATGTCCTGCGCGAGAAGGGTGCGTTGGAATACTGCATCATAGTGGCCGCCAACGCCTCCGACTCGGCCGCCATGCGCTACTACGCTCCGTTTGCCGGAGCGACCATCGGCGAATATTTCCGGGACAGCGGCCGCCACGCCCTGGTCATCTACGACGACCTCTCCAAACAGGCGGTGGCTTACCGGGAGATGTCCCTGATCCTGCGGAGGCCTTCCGGCCGGGAAGCCTATCCCGGCGATATTTTTTACCTGCACTCCCGCTTGCTGGAACGGGCGGCCCGCATCATCTCCAATGACGCAGTGGCGGCCTGCATGAACGACTTGCCGGAACCGCTCGTTTCCCGCGTCAAAGGGGGAGGGTCCCTGACGGCTTTGCCGATCATCGAAACCCAGGCGGGCGACGTGTCCGCCTATATACCGACCAACGTCATCTCCATTACCGACGGGCAGATCTTCTTGGACACCGTCCTTTTCAACGAAGGGATACGTCCGGCCGTGAACGTGGGTATATCGGTTTCGCGGGTGGGCGGCAATGCACAACTGAAATCCATGAAACGGATCGCGGGCACCCTGAAGATAGACCAGGCGCAGTTCCGGGAGTTGGAATCCTTTTCCAAATTCGGCGGGGACATGGACGCGGTTACGGCGATGGTGATCGATAAGGGGCGGAAAAATGCCAGCCTGTTGGTGCAACCCCAGTATGCCCCCATCCCGGCGGAAGAGGAGATCGCTGTCATTTATTGCGGTACCCAGGGGTTGCTGAAAGAGGTGCCGTTGCACCGGGTTGCCGATTTTGAAAAACTCTACCTGGAACTCCTCAACGCCCGCTACCGGAAAGAGGTGTTGGATCGCCTGAAAAAAGGGGAGTTGGACGAATCGATGGAACAGATCATGCAGGAGGTAGCGGCGGAGGCGGCTGAACGTTTTAAAGGATAGGGTATGGCAACCATGCGGGATTTAAAACGCCGGATCGGTTCGGTTCAATCCTCCCGGAAGATCACGGGGGCGATGAAAATGATCTCCTCTGCCCGGAAGAAGCGGGCAGAGTTGGCGTTGAACCAAGCGCGCCCGTACGAAGAGCAGTTGCAGCTCCTCCTGAACCACATCTCCGAAGCGGATTGCGATTATGTTTCCCCGTTGAGCGAACAGCGGAAGGTCTCCCGGGTAACGTTGGTGGTATTATCCTCGAACGAGGGGCTTTCCGGCGCTTTTAATTCCAACCTTTACAAAAAAATGCAGGAGCGGGTGACGGCGCTTGCACAGGAGGGAGTAGCCCGCCCGGAGGTATACCCGATCGGGAAAAAGATCCAAAATTATCTCCGCCGCCAACCGGCTGTTGAAAAGCGGGAGATACCGGAACAATTTCCGGCAGGTTCGACGGCAGAAGGAGTGAAGGTGTTGACGGAGGAGTTGATCCGCCGTTTTTTGGCCAAAGAAACAGACCGGGTGGAGTTGATCTACACCCGTTACAAAAGTATAGGGAGCCAGGAAACCGTTTCCCTGCCCCTGTTGCCGGTCAGGCCCCGGAGCGAACAACTTCCCAAAGAGCAGGCCGGCCCCGATACGCCGGAAAAAGAGCACACCTACCTCTACGAGCCGGGTCGCCGGGAGATCCTCGATGTACTTTACCCTTTGCTTGTCCGGACGGTGTTTCACAAAGCCTTTATAGAGAATCACGTTTCGGAAGAGGCCGCCCGCATCCTCTCCATGCAGATCGCCAACGACAACGCCAACAAATTGCTGAACCGCCTGCAATTGGACTACAACAAGCTCCGGCAGCAAAGCATCACCACGGAACTGTTGGACATCACAGGCGGTTCGGTCACGGAATAAAATTCGTGTTTTACTAAATCTGGTATTTTTTCCGGCCTTCGTCGTACATGTTGTTGCCCCGGCTGTCGATGGCAACGATCACCGGCAACTCCTTCACGACCAAACGGCGTACGGCTTCGGTGCCGAGGTCGTCGAAAGCGATCACTTCTGCACTCTCTACACTTTTACCCATCAGGGCGGCGGCTCCTCCGATCGCTGCAAAGTAGATCCCTCCGTGTTTTACAATGGAGTCGATCACCTCTTTGTTTCTCAAGCCTTTGCCGATCATGACTTTTAACCCCTGATCCATCAGTTTCGGAGCGTACAGGTCCATCCGGCCGCTGGTGGTGGGGCCTATCGATCCGATCGGCTTTCCCGGTTTGGCCGGACACGGGCCGGCGTAGTAGACGGCGGCGCCCGTAAAATCAAACGGCATCGGTTTTCCCCCGTCGAGCAGGTCGTACATCTTTTTGTGCGCCGCATCCCGCGCTGTGTATACCACGCCGGAAATATAGGCCATCTCCCCGGCTTTCAATTCCCTGATGACTTCGTCACTCAAAGGGGTCGTGAGTATTTTTCTCTCTTGCATCTTCTTTTGTTTTTACAGTTCTCCTTCGGCATGGCGGGTGACGTGGCATCCGATGTTTACCGCTACCGGCAGGCCGGCGATGTGTGTGGCGTACGTCAATACGTTAACAGCCATGGCTGTGGTGGAACCGCCGAATCCGGCCGGCCCGATACCGAGCTTGTTGATCGCTTCCAGCAACTCTGTTTCCAATTGGGCCAGTTCCGGTTTCGGATTGTGTTCGCCGACCGGCCTCAACAACGCTTTCTTACTCAGGTAGGCCGCCCGTTCCATCGTTCCGCCGATCCCCACGCCGACAATGATCGGCGGGCAGGGATTGGCTCCCGCTTCCGACACCGTGTTGATGACCACCTCTTTGACCCCTTGCACTCCCTGGCTCGGTTTCAGCATCTTCAACTGGCTCATGTTTTCGCTGCCGAACCCTTTCGGCGCCACAATAAGGTGGAAGGTATCGCCCGGTACGATTTCGTAGTGGATGACGGCCGGCGTGTTGTCTTTGGTGTTGACCCGGTCCAGCGGATCCCTCACCACCGATTTGCGGAGGTATCCTTTTTCATACCCCCTCCTCACTCCTTCATTGATGGCTTCTTCCAACGAACCGCCCGTGATGTGGACATCCTGTCCCATTTGGACAAAAACCACGGTCATGCCCGTGTCCTGGCAAATGGGAGCCGTTTCGCGGCGGGCGATGTCGGCGTTTTCAATGAGGGTGCCGAGGATCTCTTTACCGAGTTCCGACTTCTCGGCCACTCTGCAACTCCGGAGGCATTGGTAAATGTCTCCCGTGAGGTTGCAATTTGCGTCAATGCACAATTTTTCGACAAGGTCGGTGATCTTGCCGCTCTGAATCTCTCTTACCATGTTTTATAATTATAGTGACAAGCGTTTTTCTTCATTCCGGAATAGAAAAAGTATGATTTATTTCAAAAATACAAGGAAATAAATCACTAACCAAAGGTAAGAAATTAATTATTATCCGGAAGGTTTTTCCGGGAAATATTTGCGCTTTGTAAGTGATTGTTAAAATTCAATCCGTCTCTGTGGAAAGTTGTCATTTTCCGGTGAAGTGCACCCGGTTCAGGATGGACTTTCCCAATGTCAGTTGGTCGGTGTATTCCAAGTCGTTCCCGACGGATATTCCCTTGGCAAGAGTGCTGATTATCAGATTTTCCCGGTTCGGGATCTTTTTGTAGATGTAATAGGCGGTGGTCTCCCCTTCGATGGTGGCGCTGAGGGCGAAAAGGACCTCGCTGATGCCGGGATGCTCCAGGCGGGAGAGGAGGGAAGCAATGTGCAGGTCGGCAGGGCCGGTACCCTCCATCGGAGAGATGATGCCGCCCAGTACGTGGTAGAGGCCGCGGTATTGGGAAGTGGCCTCGATGGAGAGAATGTCCCGGATGTTTTCCACTACGCAGATCACCGATCCGTCCCTTTTCGGGTCGGCGCATATTTCGCAAAGGTCGTTGTCGGAAATGTTGTTGCACTGCCGGCAGGTCCGGATGTCCGTTTTCAGCGCCTCGATGCTCCGGACAAACGCTTCCACCTCTTCCGGCTTCCTTTTGAGCAGGAAGAGCGCGAACCGCAAAGCGGTTTTCCGGCCGATGCCGGGCAGCAGGGCGAACTGTTCGACAGCCCTGTCCAATAACTTCGAAGAGAGGCTTTGCATATCAGTTCGCAGCGGGTTCCGGCTGTTTTTCCGGGAAACGGATGTCTTTCAGGATCATCTGGATCTCCACCCTTCCCATAAAGTCATTCTCCTGGATGGAGTAACAGATGTCGAAACATTTGTGGGTGGTCACATCGTTGTACAAAGGCCCCATGCCGAATCCGATGCCGCTCCGGTCGTTGCAGGCGCGGGTGTCGTCCACCACCACCAACTTCAAGTGTTCGTTGTCGCGCCCGACCCTCCGGGTGCCCAGAAAATTGCTCACTTTCTCCGTCATGAAAACGGGCAGCATGTTGTTGGGGCCGAACGGGGCGAATTTGTGCAGCATCCGGTAAAGTTCGGGCGTAATGTCGGACAGTTTGATCTGCGCGTCGATGTGGATCTGCGGGATCAGCATCTCCTCCGTAATGGTCTCCTGTACGATCTGCTCGAATTTCCGCTTGAAGGGTTCGATGTTTTCAATCTTCAGCGTCAGGCCGGCAGCGTATTTGTGTCCCCCGTAATTCTCTAAATATTCGCTGCATTGCGAAATGGCGAAATAGAGGTCGAACCCGTCTACCGAACGGGCAGAACCGGTCGCCAGCCCGTTGGACTCCGTCAGGATGATGGTCGGGCGGTAAAAAGATTCCGTCAGGCGGGAAGCGACAATGCCGATGACCCCTTTGTGCCAGTTCGGGTTGTAAAGTACGGTAGTTTTTTTCCCCTGTTCCGTCGCGGTGGAGCGGACATACTCCACAGCCTCTTCCGTGATATCGTGGTCTAATTTTTTCCGCCTGTCGTTGAATATATTGATGTCGGAAGCGATCTCTTTGGCCGCGTTTTTCTCATCCGCCGTCAGCAGGGCGACCGCCTTGTTGCCCGACTCCACCCGTCCGGCCGCATTGATCCGCGGGCCGATCCGGAAAACAATGTCGTTGATGGTGATCTGCTTGGAAATTCCGGAGGTCTTGATGATGGTCTTCAGGCCTAAGCTCGGCTTTTCGTTGAGCTGTTGCAGCCCGTAATAGGCCAGGATCCTGTTCTCTCCCGTCACCGGGACAATGTCGCTGGCAATGCTGACACAGACCAGATCCAACAACTTGTACAACTCGGACATCGGCAAATGGTGCCGCAGGGTATGGGCCTGGACCAATTTGAAACTGACCCCGCAACCGCTCAGCCATTTGTAGGGGTAGTCGCAATCGCTCCGTTGCGGGTCTAAGACGGCCACCGCCTCCGGGAGCGAATCGCCGGGCGTGTGGTGGTCGCAAATAATGATATCGATCCCCCGGCTTTTGGCATAGGCCACTTTGTCTACCGCCTTCACCCCGCAGTCCGTCACGATCATCAATGAAAACCCGTTATCGGCTGCGTAATCGATCCCTTTGACGGAAACGCCGTATCCCTCCGTATAGCGGTCCGGGATGTAGTACTCCAAACACGTCCGGTTGGATCTGGGGGACAAATATTTGTACAGCAACGCAACCGCTGTTGTGCCGTCCACATCGTAATCACCGTAGATCAACATCTTCTCCTCGTGCGCAATGGCCTTGTCTAATCGTTCTACCGCCTTGTCCATGTCCTTCATCAGGAACGGATCGTGAAGCATGTTGAGCGACGGATGAAAAAAGGCCTGCACCTTCTCCTGAGTATCGATTCCTCTCTGTAACAAAAGGTTGGCGATAACCGGGCTGCAGTTTATTTTGTGTGCTAATTCGGAAATAGTAGTGTCATCAGCAGGAGTATGGATTACCCATCTTTTCTTCATTCCTATTTTTGTAATTCTGCACACAAAGTACCGGAAATTACTTGTCATTTCAAAGGGAATAAACTACATATTTTTCAATATTCCTCCTTATTTTTCATTATCTTTGCCGTTTAAAATGCGAAAAATCACCCTAACCGATTGACTCTAAGAGTCTGTTTAACAATTTAACGATACGATCATGAGTGTAGCAGAATTGAGCGAGCAGGAGATTATCCGGAGAAATTCGTTGGCCGAGTTGGAGAAATTGGGCATTGAAGCCTATCCTGCGGCGGAATTTCCGGTCACCGGGCGTGCAGCGGAGATCAAAGCGGAATTCGACGATGCCGCTCCGCTCCGGAAAGTCGCAGTGGCCGGAAGGATGATGAGCCGCAGGATCATGGGGAAAGCCTCTTTTTTCGAATTGCAGGACGCCACCGGCCGGATCCAGGTATACGTCAGCCGGGACGACATCTCCACGGACGAAAACTCTACAGCCTACAACGTGGTATTTAAAAAACTGATGGACATCGGCGATGTGGTCGGGGTCAAAGGGGAGGTGTTCCGCACCCAGACCGGTGAGATTTCCGTCCACGCCCGGGAGTTGGTGATGCTTTCCAAATCGTTGCGTCCGTTGCCGGTCGTTAAAGAGAAGGACGGCAAGACCTTCGACGCCTTTACCGATCCCGAACAACGGTACCGCCAGCGCTACCTGGACCTGATCGTCAATCCGCAGGTGCGGGAAGTGTTCGTTCAACGGACCCGCATGATCAACGCCATCCGGGAGTTTTTCAACAGCCGGGGATATGTAGAGGTGGAAACCCCGGTGCTACAGGCCATCCCGGGGGGAGCGGCCGCCCGTCCCTTTGCGACGCACCACAACGCCTTAGACATACCGCTTTACCTGAGGATCGCCAACGAATTGTACCTGAAGCGGCTGATCGTGGGCGGATTTGAAGGGGTGTACGAGTTTTCCCGCAACTTCCGGAACGAAGGGATGGACCGTACCCACAATCCCGAATTTACCTGTATGGAAATTTACGTTGCCTACAAAGACTACCGCTGGATGATGGAGTTTACCGAAGAGATGGTATCCCGGGCGGCGATTGCGGTGAACGGAACCACCAAAGCTGTGATCGGGGAGCGGGAAATTGATTTCAAACCGCCTTTCCAGCGGGTGCGGATGACAGATGCCATCCTGGAACATACCGGTTACAACATCGAGAAGATGACGGAGGAAGAGTTGCGCAAAGCGTGTATCGAACTGGGGATTCCGGTGGATAAAACGATGGGGAAGGGAAAACTGATCGACGAACTGTTCGGGGCCAAATGCGAAAGCCACTACATACAACCGACCTTTATCTACGACTATCCCACGGAGATGTCCCCGCTGACCAAAAAACACCGGTCGAATCCGGAACTGACGGAGCGGTTCGAGTTGTTTGTCAACGGTAAAGAGGTGGCGAATGCCTATTCCGAACTGAACGATCCCATCGACCAGTTGGACCGTTTCCAGCAACAGGCCAAATTGCAGGAGCGGGGAGACGACGAGGCGATGTACATCGATTACGATTTTGTGCGCGCCCTGGAGTACGGAATGCCGCCGACCTCGGGATTGGGGATCGGTATCGATCGCTTAGCCATGTTCCTGACCAACAGTCCTTCCATCCAGGATGTACTGCTTTTCCCGCAGATGAGGCCGGAAAAGAAAAGCGGCGGGGAGGGCGACGAAGAAGCAACCGAAAACGCTTAATGCCGGAATCATGGAGCTACCTGAAAAGCCGCGCATAGGGGTTGTCGGAGGCGGCAGTTGGGCTACGGCCATCGCCAAGATCCTGACGGAGAACAACGATCACCTCAACTGGTTCATGCGGAACATAGACACCATCAACGCCTTCAAGGAGTTGAGCCACAACCCCCGCTACCTCTCCGAAGTGGAATTCGACCTGGAGCAGATCACTTTTACCGACGACATCAACCGGTTGGTGGAACAGTGTGATATCCTGGTTTTTGCCATTCCAAGCGCCTTCCTGAAAAATGTGACGGGAAGGATCGTCCGTTCGTTGGAAGACAAGATCGTCGTATCCGCCATCAAAGGACTTATTCCGGAAGAGAACTTGATCATCGGAGAGTACTTCAGCCGCTATCACCAGGTGCCCATGGAGCAGATCGTGGTGATATCCGGGCCTTCCCACGCGGAGGAGATCGCTCTGGAACGCTTGTCCTATCTGACTTTTGCCAGCAATGATCTGAAAGTGGCCCGTTCGGTCGCCATGAAATTTGCCTGCCACTATGTCAAAACGGCGATACTGGACGATATTTACGGTACGGAATATTCCGCGGTATTGAAAAATGTGGTCGCTATTGCATCGGGGATCTGTCACGGTCTGCGTTACGGGGATAATTTCCAGGCGGTGCTGGTATCCAACGCCATACAGGAGATCGAGCGCTTTGTGGCGGCCGTACACCCCATCCAACGGGACATCAAGGGGTCGGCCTATCTGGGAGACCTGCTCGTGACTGCGTACTCCCAGTTCAGCCGCAACCGCACCTTCGGGACCATGATCGGTAAGGGCTATTCCGTGAAGTCGGCGCAGATGGAGATGCTGATGATCGCAGAGGGTTACTATGCCGTCAAGGGGATCAAAGAGATCAACAGGGATTACCACGTACACATGCCGATCACCAACGCCGTATACAACATTCTGTACGAACACATCAGTCCGGCGATGGAGATCCGTTTGTTGACGGAAGAGTTGCGATAAGAATCTGAAAAATCAGCTAAAACGGTCGTGAGAGAACGTGTTTTTACCTGTGTGAAAAAAGCCTGGCCTCCCGCCTTGAAAACCTCCGGCTGGATTTTGAAGATCATGTTGCCTGTTTCCTTTGGGGTGATGCTCTTGTCCTGGTTCGGCATTCTCCCTTTTTTGGCGGCGTTGGCGGAACCCCTCTTTACCGGAGTGGGATTGCCGGGGGAGGCGGCGCTGGTATTTCTGACAAGCATCTGCACCAATCTGTATACCGTCATCGCTTTGGTGGCCACCCTGGATTTTTCCGTCCGGGAGGGCGTTATACTGGCGGTGATGTGCCTCATTTCCCACAACTTTATCATTGAGTCGGCGGTTCAGAAAAAGACAGGCTCTTCCGTGCTCCGGATGGTTATTCTCCGGCTTGCCGGAAGTGCGTTGGCGGCGGCGGGGCTGCACCTGCTCCTGCCCGAATTTCCCGAACGTCTCTCCGGGATTGCCGTTGCCTCGGCGCCGGGATTCCGGGAACTGCTGACGGATTGGGTAATCAGCAGCCTTCTCCTCACCGTCAGGATCGTCTGCATCATCACCGGATTGATGGTGTTGCAACGGCTGTTGGAAGAGTTTGGGGTGCTGAAACGCCTGGCACGCTTGCTTTTGCCTTTGATGAAACTGTTCGGATTGCCGGCTTCCTCTTCGTTTTTGTGGATCGTCGGAAATACCGTCGGGCTGGCGTATGGTTCCGCCATTATGCTGGACTATGCGGCGCAGGGCGAGATGAAGCCCCGGGAGGCGGATCTGTTGAATCACCATTTGGCCATCTCCCATTCCCAATTGGAAGACCCGCTGCTTTTTATGGCGATCGGACTGCCGGTGTGGTGGCTGATCCTGCCCCGCCTGGTGCTGGCCGTTCCGGCTGTTTGGGAAAGGCGTTTGGAGTGGGCGGTAGAGGCCTGTTTCCGCAAAAAGATATTGACAACCTGATCATGTATGTATACGGTAATTGAAGTAAAAGACAAACGACAGGAGAAGGAGTTTCTCCGCTTGCCGGTTCGGCTGTACAAGGGAAATCCCAACTGGATACGTCCGTTGGACAATGACCTCCGCAAAGTATTCGACCCTCAAAAGAATCCTTCTTTTAAGCACGGGGAGTGTACCCGGTGGCTTTTGATCGACGATCGGGGAGCGTGCGTGGGGAGGGTGGCTGCTTTTATTAACGGAAAGACCTGCCGTCTGGAAGAGCACGCGGTCGGGCAGATGGGTTTTTTTGAGTGCATAGACGACCGGGAAGCGGCTTTCCGGCTGTTCGATACGTGCCGGGAATGGTTGGAGGCGCGAGGTATGGAGGTGATGGAGGGTCCGGTGAATTTCGGAGAGCGGATGGAGTGGTGGGGGTTGCTTGTGGATGGCTTTGATCGTCCGCCCAATTATGCCATGCCCTATACCCACCCTTATTATGTGCAGTTTTTCGAGGCGTACGGTTTTCGGGATTATTTCAAGCAGTTTACCTACCGGAATAAATTGGTGGTGGAGAGTCTCAGCCCGGTGGTGATCTGGAAAGCGGATCGCCTGCTGAAGAATCCGGATTATTCGGTGTTCACCTACCGGGAGATCGGCGCCGGGAAGGCGGTCGATTCGTTGTTGGAGATCTACAACAAGGCTTGGAATTTGGAGGTGCACGGTGTGGAGTGTATTACCCGGGATCAGGTGGAAGCCCTCTACAAAAGCCTGAAGAGTGTTATCGACGAGGATTTGATCTATTTTGTCTATTTCCGGGAGGCTCCCATCGGGTTTTTCCTGATGTTCCCGGAGATGAATCAGGTGATCCGCCGTTTGAACGGGCGGGTAAATTTTGTGGGGATGTTGAAGTTCCTGTACTACAAACGCCGGGTAGATGTCGCTCTCGGACAGTTGTTCGGGGTGGTGCCGGAGTTTCAGGGCAAAGGGGTGGAGGCAGCGCTGATCAAAAAGTTCTGTGAAACTGTCGTGCAACGCGGAAGTCGTTACAAATACTTAGAAATGAATTGGGTGGGGGATTTTAATCCGCAAATGATGCATTTGATGGATTACCTCAGCGCTTCGGTTGTCAAAACCCACATTACCTGCCGGAAACTTTTCCGGGAAGATATAAAGTTCGTCCGTTCCGTCGATAAGGTATAGTGTCGTCCGAATCTCACTGCCCCTATCGTTTTTCCCGAACAAAAATAGATACAGATACGTAAAAATAAGAATCAGTTACATGTATTGTAAATGGTTACGATGTAAAACGATTCTGTATGAAAAAACCAGTTATGCTGCTGTTGGCAGCGCTTTTCTTACTTCCGGCATGGGAAGTTGAAGCTCAATCGGGCGGGAATAAAAAAACAGCCAAGGTTGCGTCCGTGTCGAAAAAAACGGCTTACGGAGGTTTGTTTGACGACAAAAAGAAAGTGGTCATCTCAAAGAGTGACTTTATCACCTTGCGCAAGGCGGAGGGGAAACTCTATTTCGAGATACCGGTCAAATACATGGGGAAAGAGATGCTGATGGCCTCTACGCTGTCGGCGATCTCTTCCGGAGATTTCGGCGACGTCGGTTACAAGGCGAAACCGCCGATGCACATACGTTTCACCTTGCAGGACAGTACGGTATACATGCGAAGGATCAACTCCGCCATTACCACCGATTTTTTGGAGCAGGCGCTGAGCAGGGTAAACCAAGATCCGATACTCTTTGCATACGCCGTGGAGGCGTGGAGTCCCGACAGTACGGCGGTGGTCATAGAGATGACCGACCTTTTCCTCGAAAATCCCAGCCAGTTCGATTTCTTCCCGAAAACTGTCGGCGCGGCCACTCTGACCCCTGCCTTTAAACAGGAGAACAGTTCGCTGGACGAGATCAAAGCTTTCGACAACAACGTAACAGTCAAAAGCACGCTTTCGTTCGGCGTTACGTCCGAGTCGGGGGATGAAAAACCGTTGGATGACTATCCGGTTACAGCCCGGGTAACACGCTCAATCCTGCTGCTGCCGGAAGATAAAATGGTTTCGCGTCTTTCCGATTCGCGCGTGGGGGTGTACAACACACTCAAAACCCGTTTCGGTAGCAACAACGACGGCTCCGAACCCTATTCCGTTGCACACCGCTGGCGGATCGTTCCGTCGGATGTAGCGGCATACGGGCGCGGCGAATTGGTCGAACCTGTCCGGAAGATCATTTTCTACGTCGACAACACCTTTCCCGAATCGTGGAAAACTCCCGTCAAAAAAGGCGTGGAACATTGGAACAAAGCCTTTGAAGCCATCGGGTTCAAGAACGTGATCGAGGCGCGCGACTTCCCGACCCCAAAGGAAGATCCCGATTTCGACCCCGACAACCTCCGGTATTCCTGCATACGCTACCTGCCTTCGAGCACTGCCAACGCCATGGGACCGTCGTGGGTAGATCCCGCGACCGGTGAGATCATCAACGCCTCGGTGATCGTGTGGAGCAACGTCATCGACCTCATCAACAAATGGCGCTTTGTGCAGACTGCGCAAATCGACCCCCGCGTGCGCACCAAAAAGATGCCCGACGATGTGGTGGACGAATCGTTGCAATACGTCATTGCGCACGAAGTGGGGCATTGTCTGGGTTTTATGCACAACATGGCCTCTTCGGCGGCATGGCCGGTGGATTCGCTCCGGTCGGCGACATTTACCCAAAAATACGGCACCACTCCGTGCATCATGGACTACGCCCGCCACAACTACGTGGCGCAGCCCGGCGACTACGGCGTCAAACTGGTTCCGCCCGACTTGGGCGTATACGACTATTTCCTCGTCCAATGGAACTACCGCTACCTGCCGCAATTCACAAACGCATGGGATGAAGCGCCGACCGTGGAAAGCTGGGTGGATGCTGTGGCGGGCGACCCCATCTATCGCTACGGGCGCCAGCAGTTATTGTCGCGCTACGATCCGAGTTCGATCGAGGAAGATCTTGGGAACGACCCCATCAAAGCAAGTGATTACGGCATAAAAAACCTCAAATACATTCTCTCCAACCTCGAAGCATGGATCGATGACGATCCCGACTACCTGCACCGCCAGGAGTTGTACACCGAATTGAACGGCCAGTATTCCCGCTACATACGCAACGTGCTGATGAACATCGGTGGGATCTACCTGACCGAAGTAAAAGAGGGAACGGCGGGGGAACGCATCGTGCCCGTGCCGAAAGCCTACCAGAAAGCGGCGTTGCGATGGGTCATGAACGAGTACCGGCATATGGAGTGGCTGGACAACTCCTCGCTCAAACGCAACTTCAAACTCGGTGTGGGCGGGTCATATCCGATGCGGGTCAAGGTAGCAGACGACTTTAAAGGCCAGATTGCGAACGTGGCGCTCTCTTCGTATTATTCCGACTCGCCGTACAGCATGCAGGAATTTATGGACGACATATACGCCGAAACGTGGAAAAACCTGCTTGCCCGGCGTGCGCCGACCGCCGGCGACAAAATCCTCCAGACAACGATGGTCTCCATGTTTTGCAGCGGCGTTGCGGGAGACGACGCGGGCACAGTTGACCAGG
Organism: Culturomica sp.; assembly: GCA_031271755.1. Taxonomy (GTDB): domain Bacteria; phylum Bacteroidota; class Bacteroidia; order Bacteroidales; family Marinifilaceae; genus UBA944. The sequence goes on along the minus strand of JAISVB010000030.1, from coordinate 30,774 downwards.
CAGTGGCGGAGCAGATCCGGCACGACAATCGTTTCGGCCCTGCAGGACAGGGGTTCCAAAGCCAGGTGGATGTGTCGGCCATTGATGATTCTGCGGATTTCCTGGCAAACCTGGCAATACGTTCCCGCGATCTGTTGCGCAAAGCGGTGGCCAAAAGCAAGGGAAGCACCAGGGCGCACTACCAGACCCTGCTGATGAAACTCAACACTGCCCTCAAGGATAAACTCTGAATTCGTTTTCGAAAACAGCCCGCCGCCGCGGTGGTGGAAAAAGAGAAAAGATGGTTTGCTAATCCGGCCGGAAGTTTGTAGATTCGCAGAGTAAACAGACTCTGAGGAATGAAATGGAGGTGGTATTTTGTGGCTTTGCTGACGGTTTGTGTTTCCGGACTGTCCGGGCAGGTCAACAAAAAGGCGTTACAGGAGTACGAAGCGGCCAAGCAATACCTGAAAGACCGTTCATACGAAAAAGCTTTGCAGGCATTGGAGAAGGCGGAGCAGTACGATGCCGGGATGGCTTCGATCTGGTTTCTCCGGGCGGATCTGTATAATCAGTTGAAGGATACGGACAATGAGCTTCTCTCCATGCAGAAGGGATTTGCGCTGGACAGTACGGGATTTACAGCCTATTACTTCTACCTGGGCGAGCGGTATTTCGACCGGGGAGCCTATGCGGAAGCATTGGCGGCGTACCGGAAATACCTGGGGACCGATACCAAACTCAAAAGAGCGGAAGAGGCCGGGAAGCGGATCGCGAACTGTCAATTTGCCTTAGAGGCTTTGCGCACGGGAGAACGACAGCCTGTGGAGCTTTTTATCGGATCGGATCGGGACGTCTATTGGCCTTCGCTGGACATCACGGGAAAAACCGTACTCTACACCCGTTTGGAAAACAACGAGGAGAACATCTGGATGCGCCGGGATTCGGCGGATCACTACCTGAATATCAACACCCCCTATTACAACGAGGGCACCCAGTCGCTGACAGCGGACGGGCAGATGCTCTACTTTACCGGTTGCGATCTTCCCGATTCCCGGGGGAGTTGCGACATCTATGTTTCTTACCGGATTTCGGACACGCTCTGGTCGGAGCCGGTCAATTTGGGGGATCCGGTCAACAGCGATGCCTGGGAAGCGCAACCCTCCGTGTCGCCGGACGGCACCCGCCTCTTTTTTGCCTCCGGCCGGGAGGGGGGCAAAGGAGGATGCGACATCTGGTACTCGGTGCTGCGGGCGCGTTGGCCCAACGGCCGGCAGATCTGGTCGCCGCCCCGTCCGCTTCTGCTCAACACGCCGGGGAACGAAATGGCTCCTTTTCTTTATTACGACGGAAAAACCCTTTTTTTTGCTTCGGACAACTATCCGGGGATGGGGGGAATGGACATCTACAAGGTAGATCTGGAGGGTTCGGGAGAACCGAAGCATATCGGGATCACCGTCAACACCCACCGGAACGAGATGGGGTTTGCGGTAGATGCAAGCGGGAAATGGGGTTATTTTGCGTCGGACAAAACCGGCCCGAAAAACATCTACCGCTACCGCTTGGAGGAGGAGATGGCTTGCGAAGAGGTGGCGTATATGCGGCTGCTTGTACAGGACGAAGCGGGGGGAAAAATCGTTCCGGACCGGGTGTTTGTGCAGGATCTGGTACAGGGAGATACGCTCTTTTATTACAACGAAAGTTTCATGCCCCCGGAATTGATCACCTGTGTCCCCTCCGATAGCCGCCTGCTGGTGAGCGTCCTGAAAAAAGGGTATCTCTATTGCTCGGATACGATGCGGGTGGGGCGGGCTGCTTACGACTCCCCGGAAACAAAAATATTGGTGCTTCAACGGATCCAGCCGGAGCGAACCCTGGTGTTGAAAGGGATCTTTTTTGATGTGGATAAAGCTGTGCTGAAGCCGGAATCGGAACAGGAGTTGAAACAGTTGACAGAGTTCCTGAGAATGAATCCGGAGGTGAAAATCGAGATTTCCGGATATACGGATGACAGCGGTACGGACGAATACAACAACCGGTTGTCGGAAGCGCGTGCGCTGGAGGTCTATACGTATCTGTTCCTGAACCGGATCAAAAAGGAGCGGATGCAGTACAGGGGATACGGGAAAACGCGGCCGGTCGCACCGAACAGTACGGAGGAAGGGAGAGCAAAAAACAGAAGAACAGAGATAAAGGTGATAGAATGACCCCTTGTAAGCGTTACCGGATCGGGGAATTTGAGGTGTGGGAGTTCGAGGAACTGGACTCGACCAATACGTATGCTTCCCGATTGCGTCCGGAAGATAAGAAAGACAAAACAGTGATCCTGACCGGCTGGCAGACCGGCGGCCGGGGACAGCAGCACAACCGTTGGGAGAGCGAAGCGGGAAAAAACCTCTCCCTCAGTTTGGTGTTGAAACCGCAGGGGGTGGAGGCGGCTTCCCAGTTCGCCGTATCGATGGTGATCGCGCTCGGATGCCGCGACTTTATCGCCCGGCGGACGGACGGCTGTTCGATCAAATGGCCCAACGACATTTACGTGGGTGAGCAGAAGATCGCCGGCATCCTGATCGAGCATACACTCTCCGGGAACCGCATCGCGGAGTCGGTTTGCGGGATCGGGATCAACATCAACCAGCGGCGTTTTTTGTCGGACGCCCCGAATCCGGTTTCTTTGGCGCAATTGACGGGCGGGGAGACGGATCTGCAGGCGGCACTGGCGGAGTTGTTGGAGTGTATAACCGTCCGCTACGCGGGAATTGGAGATTACCGCGAACTGGAACAGGAGTTTAAAGCGGTGATGTACAGGCGGATGGGATGGTACCGTTGGAGAGATGCCGCCCGGATTTTTGACGCAGAGATCGCCGGATTGGACGAATTCGGGCGATTGCGCCTGCGGGAACCGGGCGGAAAAACCGGGGTGTACGGATTTAAAGAGATCGCATATTGTTAAACGATAGTATAACAGATACACAATGAAGAAGTTTTTAGCAGGATTGAGCGTGGCGGTGCTGGTGTTGGCCGCTTGTCGTCAGGAGACGCATTTTATATCGGATGCCGCTTACCGGGAGATGGTGGAGCGGGATTTTGCCGTAAAAAGAGAGCTGTTGTCCGGGGCGCCGGAAGATCTGTTCACCGTTTTCGGAGCGTCCATGAATCGGGAGGAGAAAGAGGCGCTGCAATTTTTGTTCGCCTACTCCCCCTTTATCGACCTGACGGAGTACGGCGGGGAGTTGTTGTTGGAGGATGTGCGCCACGCTTTGAAAGTCCGGGAGGAGATGCCTTGGGGGCAACACATTCCGGAGGAGATTTTCCGGCACTTTGTGCTGCCGGTCCGGGGACACAACGAAACCTTGGACACCTCCCGCCGGGTGTTTTACAAAGAGTTGCGGGAGCGGGTGCTCCGTTGTGCAACGATGGAAGAGGCGGCTTTGGAGGTAAATCACTGGTGCCACGAAAAAGCGATCTACCGGCCGACGGACGCCCGGACTTGCGCCCCGCTGACCATGCTGAGAACGGGTTACGGGCGTTGCGGGGAGGAGTCTGTGTTTGCTTTGGCCGCCCTGCGGTCGGTGGGAATACCGGCCCGGCAGGTGTATACACCGCGCTGGGCGCATTGCGACGATAACCACGCCTGGATAGAGGTGTGGACGGACGGAGCGTGGAAATACCTCGGCGCCTGCGAACCCGAACCCCGGCTTAATATTGCCTGGTTTACGGCTCCGGTGCGGAGAGGGGTCTATATGGAAGCGCGGGTGTTCGGGAACTATTCGGGAAGCGAAGAGGTGACTGCCGTCAATCCGAACCAGACACTGGTGAATGTGACCGGACTGTATACGGATGTAAAAAAAGCGAACGTTCGGGTGACGGACCGGGACGGCAAGCCGGTTCCGGGAGCCACGGTCGAGTACCGGGTTTACAATTACGGAGAGTATTATCCGGCGGTGGTGCTGAAAGCGGATGAGAACGGAGAGTCCTCCCTGACGGTGGGATGGGGGGATTTGTTGGTGTGGGCCGGCGATGGAGAGCGTTTCGGTTTCCGGGAATTGGAAGCGGCTGCAACGGATCCGTTGGTTGTGGTATTGGATTCCCCCGAAGCCGGCGCCTTTGATTGCCACATCGTTCCGCCGGCGGAGAAGGAGTACGAAGCGCAGTCCGGAGAGGAGGAGCGGGCGGAAAACGACCGGCGTTTTATGTACGAAGATTCTTTGCGCAACGCTTACATCGCCACCTTTTTGCCGGAGGATGCCGTTGCCGGGAAAGCGGCTGTGTGGGGCGTGGAGAAAGCACCATTGTGGGAGCGGATCCGCTCTTCCAGAGGAAATTACGGGGAGATCGTCGCCTTTTTGGAACAGGTGGCCGCCTCCGAAAAATACACCGTTCCCGACGGCATGGAGTTGTTGGGCTGTTTGACGGAGAAAGATTTGCAGGACATCCGTTCGGAGGTCTTGACGGATCACCTGGAGGGCGGGTACGTATTCCGGGAAAAAGGCGGAACGCTCTACCGGGATTACATCCTGAATCCCCGGGTCGGCAACGAGCTGATCGTGGCGTACAGGGCTCCCGTCCGCCGTTTTTTAACGGAGAACGGCATCGATTCGCCTGCTAAACTGACAGCCGCTGTCGGCCGGATCGGGCTGGCCGATGAGGTCAATACCATCAACGTGGTAACGCCTCCTACGGGGGTTTTGCGCTCCCTGTCGACGGATACCCGTTCCAGGGAGGTCTTCTTTGTGGCGGCCTGCCGGACGATGGGCGTACCGGCGCGCCTCCATCCGGTGGACGGCAAACCGGAGTATTACGACGGAGAGAGGTGGCAAACCGTGCGTTTTTCAAAAGACGCCCAAGCCGTTCCCAAAGGGGAATTGGCGATAAAAAACAAAGGAACCGCGGTCAAGGATCCGGTCTATTACACCCACTTTACCGTTTCCAGGATCGAAAACGGGAGATCCCGGGTGCTCGATCTGGGCAGGAACGCTGCGGTAGACATGGGAGGGGGGCTGGCCTGGAGCGGGATTTTCCGGAAGCCGGTGGAGTTGGAAGCCGGGAAGTACCTGTTGACCACCGGTAACCGGAAGAGCGACGGATCCGTTCTTTCCGGTCTGGCCTTTTTTGACGTCCGGGAAGGAGAGCAAACGGTTGTTGAGATGGATCTCCGCGATGCCTACGAAGAGTTGAAGGTGTTGGGCCGGGTGAACGGGGAGATCTCTTTTGTGCCGGAAGGAGGGGAGGAAGAACGGTTGGTCGCCTTTCCGGCCGGCGGATACACCGCTTTGGCGCTGATCGGCGTCAATCAGGAGCCCACCAATCACCTGATCCGGGATATGAGTGCCCTGAAAGAAGATTTTGAAAACCGGAACATCCCGCTGACCTTCCTCTTTGCCGGTGCCGAACAGCTTCGGCAATTCAACCGCAAGGATTTCCGTCCGTTGCCTGCCACCCTGCAGTTGGGGTACGACCGGGACGGACGGGTCGCCCGGATGCTGGAACAGGAGTTAGCCCTCAAAGGGATGGAGAACCTGCCGCTGCTTTTGGTGCTGAACCGGAAAGGAGAGGTCGTTTTCCTCTCCCGCGGCTACCGCATCGGCCTCGGCACCCAGATCCTCCGCTTTATGGATTTGAAAAAATGATGGAGGAGATAGTAAGACCGTAAGACGGTGAAGGAGTGTCCCAAAAGTGCTTAGCTGAGAAGCAGATGAGTGCTTTTGGGACACTTTATTTATCGGAGAATGAATCTAAGAAGCCGTGGAGCATAAGCTCGGCGGCGGCCGGATTGGTGGCGATGGGGACGTTGTGAACGTCGCAGACGCGCATCAACATCTGTACGTCCGGTTCGTGCGGGTGTTTGCCCAGCGGATCCCGGAAGAAGATCACCATCCGGATCTTCCCTTCGGCTACCAAGGCGGCGATCTGGGCGTCCCCGCCCAACGGGCCGGACAACAGGCGTTCGACCTCCAAGCCGGCCTGTTGCGCATATTTTCCGGTGGTTCCGGTGGCGACAATGTCCGTATTGACCGATTTCAGGAAGTCCATGTGCCGGTTCAGGAAGGCTACCATCTCTGCTTTTTTGCCGTCGTGGGCGATTACTGCGATCTTCATCACGGATATGGATTACAGGGTTTTCTTTACTTCCACTTCTTCGTAGGCTTCGATCATGTCTCCGATCTTCAGGTCGTTGAAGTTGTTGATATTCAATCCGCACTCGAATCCTTTGCTGACCTCCTTCACGTCGTCTTTGAAGCGTTTCAGGGAACCGAGGTCGCCCGTATGGATCACGATGCCGTCCCGGATCACGCGTATTTTGGAGTTCCGGGTAATTTTCCCGTCCCGGACAATACAACCGGCAATGGTTCCCACTTTGGAGATTTTGAAAGTTTCCAGCACTTCGACGGTAGCCACCACCTCTTCCTTGATTTCGGGCGACAACATCCCCTCCATGGCCGCTTTGATCTCTTCGATGGCGGTGTAGATAATGGAGTACAGGCGGATATCGATCTCCTCCTTCTCGGCCAGTTTCCGCGCGCTCAGAGAGGGGCGTACCTGGAAACCGATGATGATGGCGTTGGAAGCGGCAGCCAGCATGACATCCCCTTCGGAGATCTGTCCGACGGCCTTGTGGATCACATTGACCTGGATCTCGTTGGTAGAGAGCTTGATCAGGGAGTCGGAAAGCGCTTCGATGGAGCCGTCCACGTCTCCCTTCACAATGACGTTCAGTTCCTGGAAATTGCCGATGGCGATCCGTCGTCCGATTTCGTCCAATGTAATGTGTTTCTGGGTTCTTAGTCCCTGTTCCCGCTGCAACTGCTCCCGCTTGTTGGCCAACGTGCGGGCCTCTTTTTCACTGCCCATCACATTGAATTTGTCTCCGGCCTGCGGCGCTCCGTTCAACCCCAGGATCAACGCCGGGGTAGAGGGGCCTGCCTGCTCCAGGCGGCTGCCTCTTTCGTTGAACATCGCCTTGACGTGCCCGTAAAACTGGCCGGCCAGTACAACGTCCCCCACCTGCATGGTTCCGGCTTGCACCAGCACAGTCGCCACATATCCGCGGCCTTTGTCTAAGGAGGATTCGATGACCGATCCCACCGCTTTTTTGTTCGGGTTGGCTTTCAGTTCCAGCATTTCGGCTTCCAGCAACACTTTTTCCAGCAACGCTTCGATGTTCAGCCCCTGTTTGGCGGCTATCTCCTGGCTCTGGTACTTACCGCCCCACTCTTCCACTAAGTAGTTCATGGCGGCCAGTTCTTCCCGGATCTTGTCCGGATTGGCTCCCGGTTTGTCGATCTTGTTGATGGCGAACACAATGGGTACGCCGGCAGCGCTGGCGTGGTTGATCGCCTCGATGGTCTGCGGCATCACGTTGTCGTCCGCGGCAATGATGATGATGGCGATGTCGGTTACCTGAGCGCCGCGTGCACGCATGGCCGTAAACGCTTCGTGACCGGGCGTGTCCAAAAAGGTCACGGTCCGCCCGTCGGCTAATTTTACGCTGTAAGCGCCGATGTGCTGGGTAATTCCCCCGGCCTCTCCGGCAATTACGTTGGTGTTGCGGATGTAGTCCAACAACGAGGTTTTACCGTGGTCTACGTGTCCCATGACCGTCACGATGGGCGGGCGGGGAAGCATGTTTTCGTCGGTATCCACCTCCTCTTCCTCGATCGCTTCCTGTATCTCTACGCTGACAAATTGAACGGTATACCCGAACTCTTCGGCCACTAAGTTAATCGTTTCCGCATCCAGACGCTGGTTGATGGAGACAAAAAGCCCGATGCTCATGCAGGCCGAGATGATGTTGGTGACCGGAATGTCCATCATGGAGGCCAATTCGGCAACGGTCACAAATTCCGTCAGTTTCAGGACGCTTTTCTCTTTCTCCTCCTGCTCCATCTCCGCCTGCATTTTTTGCTGCACGGCGTCCCGTTTGTCCCGGCGGTGTTTGGAAGCGGAAGATTTTCCTTTGCTGCCTAACCGGGCAAAGGTATCTTTGATCTGCCTGTCTACATCCTCCTCCGTGATCTCGACTTTGTTCTGTTTTTTATTCTTTATTTTTTTCAGCTTCTTCTTGTTCTCCTCGATCCGGGTGTTTTTATCGGCTGCCGGAGCTGCCGGAATGTGCACCTTTTCGTCCGAGCGGATCCGTTTCCTCTTTTTGCGGGCGTCTGCGTCTTCTTCCTTCGCTGCCGTTGCACTTTTCTCCGCCGGTACCGGTTTTTTCTGGTCTTTTCTCTCCCGTTCCTTTTCCAGCCTGCTCTTTTTGGGCGGACGGGTCCGCTGGTTAAGCGCGGCCAAGTCGATGGTGCCGACCACTTTCACCTCTTTCACGGCGGGCTGTTCCACTTTAAAGGGCGAGGGTTCTCCGGCGCTTTCCGTTTGTGCTGCAACGACGGGCTCTGTTTGGGGTGCCTGCGCAGCCGGTTTCTCTATAGCCTCTTTCTCGGCGGCAGGCGGAGCAACCGTTTTCGGTTTGTCGAGGTCGATCCGGTCCACCACCCGGATGTTGTTTTCCAGTTTAATTTCGTCTTTTACGGAAATAAAATCCGTTTCGTCGTTTTCCTGTATATGTCCCTGGTGGTCGATGGAGATCGTCTCTTTCTTCTTCCGGGTATTTTTCAGGTCGACCATACTGGACTCCTTTTTCACTTGGCTGTCCGACGAAAATTCTTTGGCCACTAAAGCATAATCTTCGTCGGAGAGTTTGGCATTGGGGTCGGTGGATATGTTCACCCCTTTTTTGTGCAGGAACTCTACAATGGTGGAGATTCCGACATTAAATTCCCGGGCTGTTTTACTTAATCTTACTGGCATATAGAGAGTTGATTTTTACAAGGTTTATTCAAATTCGGCTTTCAGGATGTTCAGCACTTCCCGGATGGTTTCAATCTCCAGGTCTGTTCTCTTTTCCAACTCTTCGGCGGAAAGTTCCAGCACATTTTTAGCCGTGTCGCATCCGATCCGCTTCAATTCGTCGATCACCCATCCTTCGATCTCGTCCTGGAATTCGTCCAAATTTACGTCTTCCTCTTCGCGGGATTCATTGAATTCACGGTACACATCGATTTCGTAACCGGTCAACTGGCTGGCCAATTTGATGTTTTGCCCTCCTTTCCCGATCGCTAAAGAGACCTCTTCCGGATTCAGGAATACGTTGGCTTTTTTTGTTTTGTCGTTGATCTCGATGTTTTTGATCTTGGCCGGATTCAATGCCCGGGTGATGTAAAGCTGGATGTTGTTGGTGTAGTTGATCACGTCGATGTTTTCGTTCCGCAACTCCCGCACGATACCGTGGATACGGGATCCTTTCATTCCGACGCAGGCGCCTACGGGGTCGATCCGGTCGTCGTAGGATTCCACGGCTACTTTTGCCCGTTCGCCCGGCGCCCGGACTACGTTTTTAATGGTGATCAGGCCGTCGAATATCTCCGGCACTTCGTTTTCGAACAGCCTCTCCAGGAATACCGGGGAGGTTCTGGAAAGGATGATGTACGGGTTGGCATTTCTCATCTCCACCCGGATAACCACCGCTTTGATGGTGTCTCCCTTTTTGAAAAAATCACCGGGGATCTGTTCCTGTTTCGGCAGGATCAGTTCGTTGCCGTCATCATCCAGGATCAGCATCTCTTTTTTCCAGATCTGGTATACCTCTCCAAGGATGATCTGTCCGATCCGGTCTTTGTATTTTGTATAGATGTTGTCTTTTTCCAGTTCCGAGATCCGGGCGGAGAGGTTTTGACGCAGCGCCAAAACCGACCGCCGCCCGAAATCCACCAGTTTCACTTCGTCTGTCACTTCTTCGCCGATTTCGTAGTCTTCGTCGATCTTCCGGGCGTCGCTGAGGGTGATCTCCGTGCCCGGGTTTTCCAACTTGTCGTCTTCCACCACCGTCCGGTTTCTCCAGATCTCCAGGTCGCCTTTGTCGATATTGATGATAATGTCAAAATTTTCGTCTGTTCCGAACCGTTTTAATAATGTGCTTCTGAAAACATCTTCCAGAACGCTCATCAGGGTTGCCCGGTCAATATTCTTGAACTCCTTAAATTCGGCAAATGATTCAATCAGATTAATATTTTCCATTTTGGTTTTGCAGTTATTTTAGATTTTATTATTTCTTAAATTGATTTTATTTAAAGCTGACGACATCCCTGATCTCTTTTACCTCTTCCGGGGATAGGGCGACGGTTACTTTTACCGTTTCTTTTTTCTTTTTCCCCTCTGCCGCTCTCTTTTCTTCGCATTCGAGTACGATTCCCGTTTCCGACCAGGAGAGCAGTATGCCTTCCCGTACCGTACCATCCGTTGTTTGAACAGAAACCCGTTTCCCCCTGTTTTTCAGGTATTGCCCCGGCACTTTGAACGGATAGCCGATCCCGGCGCTGGACACCGTCAGTTCAAAATCCTCTTCGTCGCGGTTCAGCCGTTCTTCCAGCGCCCGGCTGAATGTTCCGCAGGTGTCGATGTCAACCCCGGTGGGAGAATCGATAAATACCTGGATCACATTCTCTTTGGAAAGTTTCAGTTCCACTAAGAACAGTTCCGTACCTTCCGTCAATTGTTCCACAATTTTCCGAATTCCGGTTATATTCTGCATCTGTTTTTTCTTTGTTTCACCATGCAAAGAGGGGACGTTTTCGTCCCCTCCGTCAAAGCACCTGAATGCTAATCGGATGCAAAGATACTACAAAATATTGAAAAACAAAATATTCGGTATAAAAAACATCCTCTGGCTATCGTCGTGCCATGTTTGGTTTATCCCCCTTTGTTGAAGGCAAGGTTTCTTTAGCTTGAATATCTTATAATTGCTGCAATCCTGTTAAATTCACTTTGTAACAGGTCGGCGCAGCATAGCTCTTTTCGAGAGACATGACCATTGTACGGCCTTTGCGCAGCCTTTGGTAGACCGTCGATAGAGCGTCCGTAGAGCATCCATAAACTGTCCGTAGAGCGTTATAATACCGTGGTGTTTTTGTGGGATGTGCGTTGAAACTATGTCTTTTATCTCCGGAACGGCGTGGTGCGCGGCGGGAGCATTGTATAGGAAAGAGAATTAAAGTCGTGTATTCCATGGGAGTGGGTGTTGGATATGGCACAATACCGATCTCATGCAGCATATCTTCGAACGAGTCTGAATTTTGTTTCTGTTTGTCCGGCGTTTTATCAGAGAACATCGTTTGCAACTTTTTAAGTTTTCCGGGGCTACCGGTTCCGGGATACAAACTATGGGATTGGTTGCAGAATCAGAAGTGGAGGGGGAGTTTTTTTTGTGAAGTATTTTCGGAACTTTCATCGAAGGTGGTTGTGATGATTATCTGATTGGTATTCAAATAAATACACGGATTGTATCCGACATGAACAACTTTTTTATACAGATTTTTTAAATGCACAACGGGTTTGAAAAAGGTGACTTTAAAATCTAATTGCTATATTTATGCGTCGATAAGATTGTTTCGCAAGCAAATTATTTGTTAGTATGTCCAATGTTTTAACAGCAATCGTTCCTTTTCTAACAGGTTTGTTTTGTTGCAAATTAGCAGTTGAAAATAAAATACAATTCTTATGAAAATGAATAACCTTTTTGTCATATTGTTCTTGTTGGTTTTTTCTCCGAACAGTTACTCTCAAGAGCAGTGCCGTTCCCGTTTTTTAGCCGATTCCTTTTGGATGAAAGGTTTGAGAGATGAGGCTATTATACATTACAAAGGTTTGGTTGATGAAGCCATTGAACAGCACAAACCACCGTTTATAGACAGAGATTTATATCGGGTTGCCGCCTGTTTCTGCTATAAAAATTTACCGGATTCGGCCAGTTATTATTATGATTTGGCCTTAAAAGCAGGTTATTATTTCGATCCGGAACCTAACAATGCGCTTAATTGTATTAAAAAGCGCCCGGAATACGAGGGATATCGTTCAAGAGCCCTGCAAAACCGGCAAAACAAATTCAAGATCATTGATACGTTGTTGCTTAATGAATTTTTAGAAAGAGAATATTGGGATCAGTATTACAGAGAACTACATCGAATGGATAGTCTGAGGAATTTGGCTGATTCTACTTTTTTATTACAGGAATATGAAGAAAAAGGACGTTTGTGTGATCGGGCTAACTCTCATTTTCTGGATTCTATTTTGGATGTATATCAATGTTGGCCCGGTTACAGTGTTATGGGGCAAAAGGGGGATCAGGCCGCTTGGGCCATTGCGCAGCATGCTGACCATGATGTGGCATTTCAAGAGAAGTGTCTGGTATTTTTGCAGGAGGCGTATGCCAAGGGCGATACGTATTCGCACAATGTGGCTTACTTGTATGACCGTATCATGGTTAATAAAGGATTGAAACAGCGTTATGGAACACAAATGAGAATCCTTGACGGCAAGGTAACATTTATCAATTTGGAGGATGAGCAAAATGTGGAATACTACCGGGTATGTTACTCTCTTCCTCCGCTCTATATTTACAAAAAGGCATTGGAAGAGAGGTATTTAAAGAAATAGATATGTTTATGAAGAGATACATTTTTTTACTACTGACCGCTTTGGCCATTTTGTCCGGTAGTTGTAAGCAGAAAAACAGTCACCCGAATCGAGCCTGTTTTACGATCCCTTCGGAAGATCGGAAAATAGTTGTTCCGGTAACACTGAATGACAGCGTAGCGGTAAAATTTATGTTTGATACGGGAGGAGGCTTTGCCATAGACTCTTCTGTTGTAATTGCCCGTCCGAATTTGTTTTCGAATGATACTGGTTATAGAACCGAAGCTGGAAATTCTTGGGGAGGGGCAAGAGTGCCTTCATTACTATTTCGCAAGGAACAACGTTTGAATATCGGAACAACCACCATCAAATACCCTTACGCAAGTATCTATGATTTGAAAAGACAAATGAACAGTGATTTTTATGACGGTATGTTTGATATTCCCTGGGATGATTCCATGCATGTCTGGGAATTAAATTTTGAATCCGGTTACTTGGAAATTCATCCTGCAGATCAGTTTAAGATGCCTGAAAATACGACGCTGTTTTCTTTACAGAAGATTGATCCTAATGACAGGCAAATGTACGTGCAATTACCTTTTCATATACGATGTGCGGATGGCGATACGCTGACGATTAACCGGCTGTTTTTTATTGATACCGGCGCCACTTGGGATATTGTAATAGGATATCCTACAGAGGAATTGACTTTCTTCAATCAACAGGAAGGTGCCGTGTGGACAAGTTTCTTAGACAGGTATACTCGCTATTACACAGTAAATGCCACTCTGTCTGACCGTTTTTCCATGGACTCTTTGCGTATTTATACATTCGATTATAAAGACTCTGCGCCTCAATATTTGCTCGGACTTAATTTCCTGAAGCGCTTCAATCTGTTTTTCGACATGAAAAATAAACAGGTGGGTTTTCAGCCGGTCAATAACTTCCGGCGGGTGTCTAATCCCTTGCCCATTCGTTTCTATTATTCTGTGCTGGTACTGAACGGAAGATACGTCATAAATAAAATGGCGGATTACAAAGAGAACTACTACCGGGAAGCCGGTTTACAGGAGGGAGATGAGTTGGTAAAAGTAAACGGTATACCTTATGGGGAGGTATGCCACGAGAGGTATCACGCGGATTTGTCACAGGAAATGAAGGATCAATGCAGGGGACAGGAGTTTGTTGTCTTTGATATTATCCGGGACGGGAAGCCGCTGCAAATCCCCGTAAAGATCAATTACAACGAACAGCAAGGGGATTGATTAAGTGAATTTAATTTAACCGGGCGGAAGGCAGGCGAAATACAAATACCTGTTCAGAAGTAAAATCATGGATTTTGATAGAGGAGAGAGAATTGAAATGTAGCTGAAAGGAAGAGAAGTTGAAACTATACCACGTTACATTTGGAGAAAATTTTATACATTTGCCCAAATTTTAGTGTGTATGGAATTTAAGGCGAAAGACATCGCTTCTTTGTTGAACGGTGTGGTGGAAGGCGATCCGGAAGCGGTTGTCGATGATGTTTCCAAAATAGAAGAGGGCAAGCCCCGGACATTGGCTTTTTTGTCTAATCCGAAGTACGAGCGGTACCTGTACACCACGCAGGCGACGGTTGTTTTGGTGAACAGGGATTTTGTTCCTGCACAGCCGGTTTCCTGTACGCTGATCCGGGTAGAGTCCGCTTACGAAGCCATTGCGGCCTTGTTGCAGATGTATGACGGCTTGCGTTACCGCCCTTCCGGCATCGAACAACCCTCTTTTTTGCATGCGGAAGCAACGGTCGGCGAGGAGCCCTATATCGGGGCGTTTGCCTACATCGGGAAAGGCGCCCGCATCGGAAAAAATGTCCGGATCTATCCGCATGTATACGTGGGAGAGAACGTCCGGATCGGTGATAACACCGTGTTGTATGCAGGAGTGAAAGTGTATCATGATTGCGTTATCGGAGACAACTGCACCGTTCATGCCGGTTCCGTGATCGGAGCGGACGGTTTCGGGTTTGCCCCCTCCAACGGGGCGTACAGCAAGGTGCCGCAGATCGGCAATGTGGTGCTGGAAGAGGGGGTGGAGATCGGCGCCAACACGTGCATAGACCGGGCGACCATGGGATCGACCGTGATCCGGAAAGGGGTGAAATTGGACAACCTGATCCAGGTTGGGCACAACGCTGTGATCGGAGCGCATACGGTGATGGCGGCGCAGGTGGGAGTGGCCGGTACGTCGAAGGTGGGAGCTAACTGCATGATCGGCGGACAGGCCGGCATTGCCGGGCACATCGAATTGGGGGACGGTGTAAAGATGGCTGCCCAGGCCGGAGTGGGCGTCAATGTCGCAGCGGGTTCCGTGATCATGGGAGCGCCTGCGTTCGATGCTTCCAAATACCAGCGTTGCTATGTATTGTTCCGGAAACTGCCTGACCTGTACGGACAGATTAGGGAATTGGAAAAAGAAATACAAACCATAAAGTCAAAATAATGTCAGTAAAACAACATACGTTAAAAGGTGAATTTTCTTTACAGGGAAAAGGTCTTCATACCGGCCAGGAGGTAAAGGCGATTTTTAAGCCGGCGTTGGAAAATAGCGGTTATACGATAGTCAGGACGGATCTGGAGGGGGATCCGGCCATTCCGGCGACAGCGGCTTTTGCTAAATTTGCAGATCGTTCGAACTGTCTGGAAAAGGAGGGCGTGAAAGTATTTACGGCCGAACATGCGTTGGCTGCCCTTTACGGCAGCGGCGTGGACAACTGTACCATCGAATTGAACGGGGAGGAGTTCCCGATCTTAGACGGCAGCGCCCGCCTGTATGTGGAGGCGATCCGGAAAACCGGCGTGCAGGAACAGGAATCGGAGCGACGCTATTTTGAGGTGAAGGAGAAGTTGGAGTACACCTGTCCGGATACCGGCACCCGTATTACCCTGTTGCCTGATAGCGGGTATGGTGTAAATGTGATGGTGGGGTATGATTCTCCTTATTTGAAGATGCAATACGCCAATTTTACGGAAGGCGAAACCGACTTTGCGGCGGAGATCGCTCCCTGCCGGACTTTTGTTTTTTTGCGGGAGGTGGAGTATCTGGCCGGCAATAACCTGATCAAGGGAGGAGATCTGGAGAATGCCATTGTGATCGTGGACAGGGAGATCCCGGAACAGGAAGTGGCCCGCCTGCAGAAAATTTTCGGTTACGAGGATGTGCAGATCCATCAGGGGATCCTGAACAATTTGAGCCTCTATTTTGACAACGAAGCCGCCCGGCACAAACTGTTGGATGTGCTGGGAGATCTCGCTTTGTGCGGCCGTTTCATCAAGGGGCGGGTCATTGCAGAGCGTCCCGGCCACAAAGCCAATACCGCTATGGCGCAGCAGGTGTATAAAGCGATACAGGCGTTGGAGAAAGAGGATGCCTATCCCCACGACCTGAATCTGGATGCGGAGCCGTTGATGGACATCAACAAGATCCGGAAACTGTTGCCGCACCGGCCTCCTTTCCTGTTGGTGGATAAAGTGTTCCAGGTAACCGACAACAAGGTGATCGGGGTGAAGAACGTTTCCATGAACGAACCGTTCTTTGTCGGCCACTTCCCGGAGGAGCCGGTGATGCCCGGCGTGTTGATGGTGGAGGCGATGTCGCAATGCGGAGGTATTTTGGTGCTGAGCCAGGTGCCGGATCCGGAAAATTACTCCACCTATTTCATGAAGATCGACAATGTGAAGTTCCGCCAGAAGGTGGTGCCCGGCGATACGCTGGTGTTTAAGCTGATCACGCTGGCGCCGGTGAAGCGGGGAATTGTCACCATGAAAGGGTTTGCTTTTGTCGGGAAAAAATTGGTTTGCGAAGGAGAATTTATGGCTCAGGTAGCAAAAACCAAGAACTAATGGCTATATTTGCAGGCTGAAAAAAATAATCACTAAACATACAATACGCATGAAACAACCGTTGGCATACGTTCATCCGGAAGCTCAGATTGCAGACAATGTGGTTATAGAACCGTTCGTAACCATAGATAAAAATGTTGTTATCGAGGCCGGTACACGCATCGGTTCGAATGTGACCATTCTGGAAGGCGCGCACATTGGAAAAAACTGCAAAATATTTCCCGGAGCGGTGATCGCCGCCGTACCGCAGGATCTGAAATTTCAGGGAGAAAAATCCATTGTAAAGATCGGCGACAACACAACCATCCGGGAGTGTGTGACCGTGAACCGCGGAACGGCGGCCAAAGGGGTGACAAGGATCGGTAATAGCTGCCTGATCATGGCGTACGTGCACATTGCGCACGATTGTGAGATCGGCAACAACTGCATCATCACGAACGCCTGCCAGTTGGCCGGGGAAGTGGTGGTGGACGATTTTGCCATTCTGGGCGGCATGAGCGCCGTGCACCAGTTCGTACACATCGGAAAACACGTGATGATACAGGGCGGTTCTCTGATCGGAAAGGATGTGCCTCCGTACGTGAAGGCCGGGCGTTTGCCCTTGGCGTATGCAGGAGTGAACTCCATCGGATTGCGCCGCCGGGAATATTCCAACGAAAAGATCAACGAGATCCAGGACATCTACCGGATCCTGTACCAGTCCGGCTTGAACAACTCCGACGCCATCGAACGGATCGAAGCAGAGATGCCGGCCTCCAGGGAACGGGACGAGATCATCCTGTTTGTCCGGAACAGCAAACGGGGGATCATGAAGGGGTATCACCAGGGATAAACAAAATCATACCTGTTTTTACAAGACAGAGAAGAGCGGTTCGGGAACGGGCCGCTTTTTTTGTATGCCGTCCACTTCCGGCCTGTTGGAAAGGGAAACTAAAAAAGGGAGCCGGTGAAGGCTCCCTTGGGGTAGATTTGGGTACCGGTGTCCGGATTAGAGTTTCGGGCCGGCTTTGACCAAGGATTTGCCGTGGTCGTTTCCGGTAAATTTCTCGAAATTCTTGATGAAGCGGCCGGCCAGGTCTTTGGCTTTGGTGTCCCAATCGGCGGCGTTGGCGTAGGTGTTGCGCGGATCCAGGATCTCTGTGGCGACACCCGGCAGCGCTTTGGGGATCGCCAAGCCGAAGTACGGTACGGAAGCGGTTTCCGCTTTGTCCATAGAACCGTTCAGGATGGCGTCGATGATCCCGCGGGTATCCTTGATGGAGATCCGTTTGCCGGTGCCGTTCCAGCCGGTGTTTACCAAGTAAGCCGTCGCTCCGGATTCCTGCATCCGTTTTACCAGTTCCTGCCCGTATTTGGTGGGGTGCAGGGAGAGGAAAGCGGCGCCGAAGCAGGCGGAAAAGGTCGGGGTCGGTTCGGTGATCCCTCTTTCGGTACCGGCCAGTTTGGCAGTGAATCCGCTCAGGAAGTAGTACTGGGTCTGCTCCGGTGTCAGTTTGGAAACGGGAGGCAATACGCCGAAAGCATCCGCCGTCAGGAAGATCACTTTTTTGGCAGGGCCCGCCTTGGAAACCGGTTTTACAATGTTCTTGATGTGGTAGATGGGGTAGGAGACACGGGTGTTCTCGGTCACCGATTTGTCGTTGAAATCAATTTTACCGTGGGCGTCCACTGTTACGTTTTCCAGCAAGGCATCGCGCCTGATCGCTTCGTAAATGTCCGGTTCGTTCTCTTTGCTGAGGTTGATGACTTTTGCGTAGCAGCCGCCTTCGAAGTTGAAAATGCCGTGGTCGTCCCAGCCGTGTTCGTCGTCGCCGATCAGCGCGCGTTTCGGATCGGTGGAGAGGGTTGTCTTCCCGGTTCCGGATAATCCGAAAAAGATCGCCGTATCACCGGCCTGGCCTACATTGGCGGAGCAGTGCATAGACGCGATCCCTTTGAGCGGAAGCAGGTAGTTCATGTAAGAGAACATCCCTTTTTTCATCTCTCCGCCGTACCAGGTGTTCAGGATCACCTGTATTTTTTCGGTCAGGTTGAACACCACTGCTGTTTCCGAGTTCAGTCCCAACTCTTTGTAATTTTCCACTTTGGCTTTGGAGGCGTTCATCACGATGAAATCGGGTTCGCCGTATTGGGCCAATTCCGCTTCTGTCGGCCGGATGAACATGTTCTTTACAAAGTGAGCCTGCCAAGCCACTTCCATGATGAAGCGGATCTTCAGGCGGGTATTTTCGTTGGCTCCGCAGAAGGTGTCCACCACGTACAGTTTCTTTCCGGAGAGCTGTTTGGTAGCCAGCCCTTTCAATACCTTCCAGCTCGCTTCGGTGATGGGTTTGTTGTCGTTTTTGTATTCGTCGGAAGTCCACCACACGGTGTGGCGGGTCGTATCGTCCATCACAAAGAATTTATCCTTGGGAGAACGCCCTGTGTAGACGCCGGTCATGACGTTTACCGCTCCCATTTCCGTCACCTGTCCTTTTTCGTATCCGGTCAGGGAAGGGGCGGTTTCGGCTTTGAACAGTTCGTCGTACGACGGGTTGTAAATAATCTCCGTCACTCCGGTAATTCCGTACTTGCTTAGATCCAATTTTGCCATAGTTGTTTGCTTGTTATGATAAGATATTAACACTTTTTTTCCGTAATATTGACAAAAGTAGAAAAGATTTTCCACTATCCGGAGGATATTCCGGTATAAAAGTTGTTCTTTAACATTAATTTACAAATCTGCTGAAAACGGAAAAATCTTACCGGTACCGGGAGGCGACAAGTTCTGCGTATTTTTCCGGATATCTCCGGTTGGCCAGCGAGGTAAAAAACGCTTGGGTAATCAGGGGATTCGATCTGTTCAGACGCAAATGCCGGGCGCATCCCGTCAGGGCTGCGACCTGTCGGGCCGGCACTCCGGAATTCCCGAACTCCGGAGCGATTTCCGCCAACGCTTTGCTGCGGGAAAGGAGCAGTGAACCGAAGTATTCGGCCACCTCCAAACTGCTACAGTTGTCTGCTAATTGGGTAATTTTTTCTTTATTTAAAGTGTCCGGAAACAGCAGACAGGCAACGATCTGTTCTTCCCGTTGCCCGGTTCCCCACAGCAGGGTGGCGAGGGCTTCCTCCGGTGCATACCGGCCGGCCAGTTCCCGGAGCGATACGTAACCGGCGCCGATCTGTCCGGACGTGTCAGCGCCGATGCGCCGGAGGCTCTCCACGGTGCCGCCGTTTTGTAACCGCCGGATCCGCCGCCGGATTTCGGCTGCTTTCTCCTCCGTGTGTGGGGACAGGTAAGCGTATGACAGCATGGGGATCGTGGTTGAATTACGGTTATTTCGCGGTAAAAATAGTATTTTTCAATCTTTTTCCCTACTATTGCAAACAATATGCAGGCGTCTTATTTTTAACAAACTTCTTTATGTATAGATTATTTTTCACAGTATTTGTATTGTTTTGTATTTCTGTGACTTACGGACAGACGGGGAAAGCCGATTACCGCCAGGCGGAAAAATTCCGGTTGATCGGTTCGGAGATGGGGTCTTTATCGGTACAACCCCATTTTTTGAAGAACAGCGATAAATTTTGGTTTTTATACAAGACCGGCGAGGGGACGCATTACTATTTTGTGGATCCGGCCAAACGGGAGAAAAAACCGCTGTTTGACAACGGTCACCTGGTGGAAGAGTTGACCAGGCTGACTTCCAAGCCCTACAACTACCGGGCGTTGCCCATTACAGACATTGAGTTTGAGAAAAACGAAGTGACGTTTACTTTTACAGCGGACAAGAAACGGTTTGCTTATAATACCGTTTCCGGGGTGCTGACCGAAACGGATACGGTACCGAAAAAAGAGCGGATCAATTGGGGAACTTATTCGCCGGACAGCGTTTATATTCTGTTTGCCAGGAACCACGACCTGTATGTGATGCGGAACGGCGATGCGGATTCGACGGAGATCCGGCTTACAACGGACGGGGAGCGTTTTTTCTCGTATGCCTCGAACGAGCGGGATACCAGCAGCAAGCGCCTGCGTTCCAGGGCGCAATGGTTCAAAGACTCTAAGAAGATCAGCGTGGTGCGGTACGACAACCGCAAGGTGCGAGATTTCTGGATCGTGAATATGACGGACAAAGAGCCGAAATTGGAGGAGTACCGGTATCCGTTGCCCGGAGACAAAGAGGTTGGAACCCCCGAACTGTCGGTCATCGATACGGGAAGCTGGGCAAAGCGGGTATTGGACATCGGCAAATGGAAGGATCAGGGGATCCGGGTTTACACGAGTGCGGTCTCCCGATCCTCTTTCCTCTATTTTGAAAGAAGAAAACGCACCAAGGACGAGGTGGAGATCGGGGTGGTGGATACCGAAACGGGAGCGGTGAAAGTGTTGATTTACGAAAAGGGCGAACCGTATCTGAACGAACAACTGAACCACCTGTCGATCCTGAACGACGGAAAAGACCTGATCTGGTGGTCGGAGCGGACAGGGTGGGGGCACTATTACCACTACGACGGAAAGAGCGGGGAGTTGAAAAACAGGATCACTTCCGGCGGGAACTGGGTGGCCGGAAAGATCTTAGCGACCGATACAAGCGGCCGGACTATTTATTTTGAGGGGTACGACCGGGAAAAAGGGGTGAATCCCTACTATGTACGGGTATACAAAGCGCACATCGACCGGACGGGAGAGACATTGCTGACGCCGGAGGACGCCCAGCACCAGGTGCACATGCCGAAATCCTGCCGTTTCTTAGTGGACAACTACTCCCGGGTGGATCTGGAACCCCGCGCCGTGTTGCGGGACCGGGAAGGAAAGGTGATCATGGAGTTGGAGCGCCCGGATCTGAAGCGCTTGTACGAAACCGGCTGGCAGATGCCGGAGCGGTTTACCGTCAAGGCAAAGGACGGGGTGACGGATCTGTACGGCGTGATGTGGAAACCGTTTGACTTTGATTCTACCCGTACCTATCCGATCATCTCCTACGTTTATCCGGGGCCTCAGATGGAGGCTGCCGTACTCGCTTTCAGTGCTTCCGGGGGATACAATACGGCGCTGGCCCAACTCGGTTTTATCGTGGTGAATTTCGGGCACCGGGGGGGAAGCCCTTACCGGGACAAGTGGTACCATACTTACGGGTATGATAATTTGCGGGATTATGCTTTGGCGGACGATAAATACGGACTGGAACAGTTGGCGGACCGCTATTCGTTTATCGACCTGACCAAAGTCGGTATTTTCGGCCATTCCGGGGGTGGTTTTATGTCCACGGCGGCTTTGTGTACGTACCCCGATTTTTATACGGCAGCCGTCTCTTCTGCCGGGAATCACGATAACAACATTTACAACCGGTGGTGGGGGGAGACTCATCACGGGGTGAAGGAGAAGAAAAAAACGGTGAAGGACAGTGTGAACGGAGACCGGGAGGAGATCACCTTCACGGCTAAGATCCCGACGAATCAGGAGTTGGTGCGTAATTTTAAAGGGCATTTGCTGTTGGTCACGGGGGATATCGATAACAACGTCCATCCCGGAAATACCCTGCGTATGGCCGATGCTTTGATCAAGGCGGGTAAGAACTTCGATTTTGTGGTATTGCCCGGTCAGCGGCACGGTTTTTCCGGTATTCAACAGCAGTTTTACATCCGGAAGATGTGGTTCCATTTTGCGAAATACCTGCTGGGAGATCACTCTTCCGAGGCGTTTTACCAGATCGACGGTTTTAATCGCAGGAACTAAAGATCCGACGACAGGCAGGGGGTAAAATTACCGGAACGGGTTTTTGTGGAAATAAACGGAGGGTACTGAAACTT
Organism: Culturomica sp.; assembly: GCA_031271755.1. Lineage (GTDB taxonomy): Bacteria > Bacteroidota > Bacteroidia > Bacteroidales > Marinifilaceae > UBA944. The sequence continues at coordinate 8,659 of JAISVB010000030.1, read as the reverse complement.
TTATACAGGCTCCCGTCGTATATAAAACGAAGAATTCGTAATGTTTTATTAAAAAGAGCAGAATATGGTAAATTTAAACGAAATTGTAAACAATTCCAAGTCGGTACTGGTAGAATTTTATGCAAGCTGGTGCCCGCATTGCCAACGGATGAGCCCTGTTTTGGACCATGTGGAAAAAAAGGCCGGAAAAAAACTGAAAGTAGAGCGTTTTGACATCGACGCTCCGCAGAATGAGCAGTTGGTGAACTCCTATAAAATACAAACCATTCCGACCATGCTTTTTTTTCACAACGGAGAGCAGGTATGGCGTCACAGCGGAGAGCTGCCGGAGCAGGAATTGGAGAAAATAGTGAGCACGCACAATGCATAAAACCAACAGAAGGTGATAAGCCGGATTCCCCCACTTGCCGTACCGGCAGTGGGGGAATTTTTTCACTGTTCCGTCCGTTTTATCCGACTTCGATCTCTACCAACGGAGTTCCGGCCTGAACCGCCGTTCCTTCTTTTACCAGAATGCGCTTTACGCGACCGCTGTAATCGGAGGTGATGGTGTTCTCCATCTTCATGGCTTCCAAAATGATCACGGATTGGCCCTTGCTGACAGAGTCTCCCTCTTTGATTTGTATTTTAAAGATACTTCCGGGCATGGGCGATTCCACGACCTTGCCGGTTATCGGTTCCGTTTTTACCTGCGTACTTTTTGCTTCTTGTTTCTTTTCCCGGTGTTGTTGGGCTTGGTAACGTTCAATTTTCAACCGGGTCAGGAAATTTTTGGCTACTTGCGGAAACAGTTCCAGCAGCAGCACCTCTTTTTCATTTTCCGCCAAAAGTACGCCTCCGGCTTCTTCCAATACGGGATTGGGTTGCATCTGGTAATGGGAGGTGTCGTATGGGATCTCTTCCCGTGTTCCGGCTATTTTCAGGCGGAATTCCGGATCTACCGGCACCGGCGTTTTCCCGTATTCGCCTTTGACTAAGGCTACAAACTGATTCGATACGTTGGTATACATGGGTTTTCCGGCCTTGACGTCCAAAGCGCAGTTTACAGCTTGCGCTCCGACGATCTGACTGGTGGGCGTTACCAACGGCACCAGCCCGGCGGCAAGGCGGACGCTGGGGATCAGTTCCATCGCTTTTTCCAGGATCTCTTCGGAATTCAATTGTTTCAGTTGCGCTACCATGTTGGTGTACATGCCGCCGGGGATCTCGGCCTTTTTGACCAATTCGTTCGGCTTCGGAAAATTGAACCAGGCTTCGATTGCGTGGCAGGCAGCCAGCAAGGTCTCTTCGTGGTTGGCCTGAGCGGCTTTGATCGCTTTGTCGAACTCTGCCTCCACGTGGGCGGGCAACGCATCCGTAAGCGGATTGAACGGGCGGGGAAATTGTTTTACCGCATCGAATGTTTCCAGCTCTTTGCGGATGGTCAGCAATTCTTCGTCGATCCGGGCTATTGCTTCCATATTGATATCCAATTCGATTCCCAGCCTTTGACAGAACAGGTAGATCAGTTCGATGGCCGGTGCGGCCGGGCCGCCTGCGAAATTCCAGATATTGGTGTCTACGATGTCCACCCCCTTGACAATGGCCATCAGTACGGCGGCCAGTCCGAGGCCGGGGGTGCAGTGTGTGTGGAAATCCACGGGGACTTTCAGGTGTTTTTTAAACAGGGGGATCAGCTCGGCGACCCGGGAAGGCGGGATCAATCCGCTCATGTCTTTGATTGTGATCATATCGGCTCCGAGCGATTCCATTTCCCGGGCTTTGTTCAGAAAGTAATCGTTTGTGAATACGGCTTGAGGCAACGGTTTCCCTTTCAGTCGGGCTTTCAGGCGTTCCATTGCACTGAAATGCGGGTCGATGGTGTAGCAGACGGCGCAGTCGGTTGTTCCTCCGTATTTTTTTACGTATTTGACGGTCGATTTTATGTTGTCAATGTCGTTCAGGGCGTCAAAAATACGCATGATCCCTAATCCGGATTCTATTGAATTGCGGCAAAACCCGTCGATGATCGTGTCGGTGTAGGGGGCGTATCCGAACAGGTTCCTTCCCCGCGAGAGGGCGGTCAGTTTCGAGGCATCCCCGATTGCCGCTTTGATCTTTTCCAGGCGTTCCCACGGGTTTTCATTCAGGTAGCGCATGACGGAATCGGGGACTGCACCTCCCCATACTTCCATCGCATAAAAACCTGCTTGTTGGTACAAAGGTAAAACACGGTCGATTTGTTGTTGGCTCATGCGGGTGGCAAAAGCGGATTGTTGCCCGTCCCGGAGAGTCAGATCCCGAATAAGTAATTTTTGTGCCATGGCGACAATATTATAGAGGTTAATAGGTTGCAGCCTGCGAATGTAATCCTTGCAAATTTAAATAATGAAAAAGAGAAAAACGATTGTTTTGTGGAAAAAATAAAGAAAAAAAGCATTAATTATCGGAATGGATTTGCTACGTTTGCAAAGTATACATTTAAAAAAACGAAACCTGCCTGTGGGGCAGTAAATTTAAGGAACAATGATGAAAAAAACGGCTGTATTTCCCGGCTCCTTCGATCCGTTTACCGTCGGTCACGAAGAGATTGTCAACCGGGCGCTCCGGATATTTGATAATATTGTGATCGCAGTCGGCGTTAATTCCATGAAAAAGGAGTTTATAGAGTTAGACGACCGGGTCGCGCTGATCCGGAAGGCTTTTCAGGGGAATGACCGCGTGGAAGTGGCGACATACGCGGGATTGACAGTGAGCTTTTGCAAGGAGGTGGGAGCCGACGTGATCATTCGCGGGTTGCGGACGGCAGCCGACTTTGAGTACGAACGGGCGGTCGGACAGGCGAACCGGGCCATGGATGCGGAGGTGGAGACTGTTCTGATCCTGACCTCCACCGATCATACTTTTATCAGCTCTTCCATTGTACGCAACATCTATCTGAGCGGGGGAGACGTGGGCCGTTTTTTACCGAAAGGGATTTCGACGGCCGATCTGGACGCCTGTTTTAGAACCTGAATCCGAAAATCATGCGTAAAAAACGAATCAGACTCGTTTCCGGGCTGTTGGTACTGATAGCCCTGCTGTTTCTGTCGACCCCCGTCTACATCCGGGAGGCCCTGATCCACTGGTATCCCGATATTACCGACACCTACCTCTTCTCTTCCCACACGGTGGAGCGGTCGCCCGATTGCCTGGAGTGGACGGAAGCTGCGGATTACAACACCTTCCGGATGGACGAGGCCGACGAAGCGTATTTGGCGAAATGGGAAACCGTCTCTTTTCTGGTGATCCGGAACGACAGCATCCTGTACGAGGCGTACCGGGACGGTTGGACGCAGCAAGATCTTGCCAACATTTTTTCCGCCACCAAAAGCATTGTCGGCCTGTTGACGGGCATTGCCCGGGGAGAAGGCGCCATCGGCAGTTTGGACGATCCGGTCTGCAAATACCTGCCGGAATTTACCGGCGAAGGACGGGAGCGGGTCACTGTCCGGAATCTGTTGACCATGAGTTCCGGCTTGAACTGGGAGGAGTCGTACTCCTCTCTTTTTTCCACCACGACCCAGGCGTATTACGGGGATAACATCCGTTCGCTGGTGATGCGTCTGAAGCCGGAGGAGGAGCCGGGAAAGCGCTATTCGTACAAGAGCGGCGATACCCAACTGCTTGCATTTGTGGTCGAGGCGGCCACGGGGCGCACCATCAGCGATTACGCTCGGGAAAAACTGTGGCAGCCCATGCAATCGTGTACCGATGCCCTCTGGAATTTGGACAAAGCGGACGGGGATGAGAAAGCGTACTGTTGCCTCAATACGACCGCCCGGGAATTCGCCCGGTTCGGCCGGTTGTTGCTGAACAACGGAAGGTGGGACGACCGGCAGTTGGTGCCGGCGGCCTACATGGAGGAAGCGCTCTCTCCGGCCTCTTATTTAGAAAATGAGTTTGGCGACGGCCCTCTGGATTATTACGGTTTTCAGATTTGGATCGTACCTTACAAAGGAAGGTGTTTTCCGGCTTTTCGCGGAGTGGGCGGGCAGTATGTCTTTGTGATCCCGGAGAAAAACGCCGTCGTTGTCCGGATGGGGCACAAGCGGAGCGAGGAGCGCATCCGGGAACGGACGGCGGATATGGAGGGCTATCTGGATATCGCCTTTAAGATCTTGCAGTAACGGACAACCAACTTTAGAAGCAATAAAAAACGGCAATCGGAAGGAAATCCGGATTGCCGTTTTGTAATTTACGGATGTGGGTTACCAGGCGAACATCGGCCGGCTCTCCATCAGAGCGTTCACCTCTTTTTTCACCGATGCGATCGTCGCTTCGTTTTCCGGATCGGCCAGGATCCGGTCGATGAAATCCACGATCACCGGCATGTCGGCCTCTTTCAGCCCGCGGGTGGTGATGGCGGGCGTCCCCACACGCAGCCCGGAGGTGGTGAAGGGGGTGCGGCTGTCAAAAGGCACCATGTTTTTGTTGATGGTGATATCGGCTTTCACCAGGGTGTTTTCCGCTTTTTTTCCGGTCAATTCCGGAAATTTGGTGCGCAGGTCGATCAGCATGCAGTGGTTGTCCGTTCCGCCGGAAACCACTTTGTAGCCTTTGTCGATAAAGGCTTTCGCCATGGCTTTGGCATTCTTCTGCATCTGTACGGCGTATTCCGTATAGGAGTCGGAGAGCGCTTCCTCGAAGGCTACCGCCTTGGCGGCGATGACGTGTTCCAGCGGCCCGCCCTGCTGTCCCGGAAATACGGCGAAATTCAGCACCTGCGACATCATTTTGACCTCTCCTTTCGGCGTGGTCTGCCCCCAGGGATTCGGGAAATCTTTCGGTAATAAGATCATGCCGCCGCGCGGCCCGCGCAGGGTTTTGTGGGTGGTGGTGGTCACGATGTGGCAATGTTCGAACGGGTTGTTTAACAGCCCTTTGGCGATCAATCCGGCGGGATGCGCCATGTCGCACATCACCAGGGCGTTTACCTTGTCGGCGATCTCCCGGATCCGTTTGTAGTCCCAGTCGCGGGAGTAAGCGGAAGCTCCGCAAACGATCATTTTGGGCTTGTGTTCCAGCGCCAACCGCTCCATCTCGTCGTAGTCCACCAAACCGCTCTCCTCTTTTACATGGTAGGCAATCGGCTTGTAGTTGATTCCGGAAAGGTTGACGGGGGAGCCGTGGGAGAGGTGTCCGCCGTGGGAAAGATCCAAACCGAGGAAGGTATCGCCCGGCTGCATGCAGGCGAAGAATACGGCTGCGTTGGCTTGTGCGCCGGAGTGGGGTTGCACGTTGGCGTACTCCGCCCCGAACAGTTTGCAGGCCCGGTCGATGGCTAATTGTTCGGTCTGGTCTACGATCTGGCATCCGCCGTAGTAACGCGCTCCGGGGTATCCCTCTGCGTATTTGTTGGTGAGGCAGGAGCCCATGGCTTCCATCACCTGTTCGCTCACAAAATTTTCGGAGGCGATCAGCTCTATGCCTTCTTTCTGGCGCTGGCACTCCTTTTTGATCAGGTCAAAAATTGCGGTATCTCGCTTCATAGGTTCTTGTTTTTTCAAAAAATTTCTCAAAGTTACTGGAATCCTCCGGATAATCAAACTTTTCTTTTGGGGATTTTGGAAACGTTTGAGAAAGGAAGAAAAATTATGCAAGGCGGGTATTATTACGCTCGATTTTTATATATTTGTCTAATAATTTTAATAAATTAAGACTATGGAAAATCCTTTTGAAGAAAAAGAAAATCAGGTAACACGCCCTACCTTGCTGACGGTCCTGTGTATATTGACATTTATCGGGAGCGGTTGGGCGCTTCTCTCCAACGTCACGTCTTATTTTACGGCTGATGCAGCGGCCGATGTGATGATGGAGCAAATGGATCAGATGGAACAGTTGGGCGAGGGCGGCGGCTCTTCCTTCTTATCGGGGCTTTTGTCCTCCTCTCAGGAGATGCTTCCGTACCTGAAACCGATCACCGGCATCACCAGTGTGCTTGCCCTGTTGAGCCTGTTGGGCGCTATCCTCATGTTCCGTTTGCGGAAAACCGGATTTTACCTCTATACCGGGGCGCAGATCCTGATGCTGTTCGTGGCGCCCGTATTTGTCGGTTTTTCGGGGATGGTGGTGTGGAATACAGTGATGGCTGCCATTCTGACGTTGCTGTTCATTATTCTGTACAGCCTGAACCTGAAGTACATGAAATAAGAAGATGTCCAAAAGCACTCACCTGCTTCATTGGCAAGCAATTTTTGAACATTTCTTATGAATTAAAAGAGGCGGCCTGAAATAAAATTCAGCCCGCCTCTTTCTTATCCTCCATCTTCTTACGGTCTTACGGTCTTACGGTCTTCTCACTGCCTGTACTTCCCATCTTCCTCCATCAAACTGAGGTAACTGAAATAGCGGCTTTCGCTGATGGCTCCCTGCCGGATGGCTTCGAGGACGGCGCACCCGGGTTCGTGCAGGTGGGTGCAGTTGTAGAACCGGCATTTTGCGGCGTACCGGAAAATCTCCGGGAAATAGTGGGATATCTCCTCTTTTTTCATGTCGATCATTCCGAAACTCCGGATGCCCGGCGTGTCGATGATCGCTCCCCCGTCCCGCAAGGTGAACATTTCGGCAAACGTCGTGGTGTGCTTGCCGGTGTCGTGGCTCAGGGAAATGGAAGCTGTTTTCAGCTTCAGTCCCGGCTCTGCGGCGTTGATCAGGGAAGATTTCCCCACCCCCGACAAGCCTGAAATAACCGTTGTTTTCCCTTTCAATAACTGCCGGACGGCGTCGATGTTCCGGTTTTGGAGGACGGAAACAGCGTAGCACGGATACCCGATGCCGGTGTAGATGGCGGTGAGTTCCTCCAACCGGGCCGATTCGGTTTCGGTATAGAGGTCTGTTTTGTTGAAGATGATGACGGCCGGGATCCGGTAAGCTTCTGCCGTCGCCAAAAAGCGGTCGATAAATACGGTGGAGGTTTCCGGATGGCTGATGGTGACTAAGATCACGGCCTGGTCTATGTTGGCCGCGAGGATGTGGGACTCTTTGGACAGATTGGTGGATTTCCGGATGAGGTAATTTCTGCGCTCCCCGATGCGGGTGATCCGGAACGCTCCGTTCTCCTCCTCCAACTCCACCACATCTCCCACTGCCACCGGATTGGTCGACCGGATTCCCTGCGTCCGCAATTTCCCGCGGATGCCGCACACGATCTCCTCTCCCTGTTCCGTCCTCACCGCACAGAGATTCCCGGTGGATTTGGTGACCACTCCCCGTGTCATGGCTTTGTCAGGGCGTCTTCCAGGCTGCCGAACAACTCGTCCGTCAGGTCGATGGTATACACCCGGAATTTCCCGATGGTGCGAACCAGTTTGTCCTGCTTTCTGTTGAGGGCGTATTTGTCGGTAATCCGCTCTTCGGCCGTAAACCTTTCCGGGAGAGGATTGTCGGACACCTGGTAGGCGTACTGGATGTGACTGATCCGGGCTTGGCATACGCCCGGTTGGCAGATCAGGGTCATCCGGTAGGTGATCCGGGTGCGGTCGAGCACCCAGGCGGTTCTCTTAAAGGTCAGCCATTCGTCTCCCCGGCAAACGATCTCTCCGTTCTCCTTGTTGGCGTAAAGGAGTTTGCCGTCCGTATCTTCCGTTTTGACAAAGCGGGCGTTGCTCCACGCCTCCGTCCGGTCAAAAATCTGCTCCGGTGTCATTCCGGGCACCCGGATCTCCTTGCTGAATGTAACGATCCCTCCTTCGACGGGGACTGCTCCGGCTAAATACCGGTTCTCTTTTTGGGAGAAGGCCGGCAGGTTTGCCAGCAACAGGAGGGCAAGCAGCCGGAGGGTATGGATGCGGGCCCGGGGCCAAACGGAGGTGCAAGGGGTTGAAAATCGTTGCATACGGTTGTTATTTGTGATCTTACGGTTGTTCTTTTTACCGGTGTAAATGTACAATTATCTTTGCAGTTCTGAAAGATACACCCTATTTTTGTGTGGTATCACTTTTACCAGACAGATGCGTCAGAGGGGAGAAGGCTCTTTCCGGGAATACGGGAAACATTTGGTGCTGTGTGCCGGATTGTTCGGTGCCGGGGTGCTCTTGCAACCGGTGGCCGGTAAAACCGGTTGGCCGGTGTTGGCTTTTCCGGTCAATGCTTTGGCGGGAGGAGGGTATCTGCTCTTACTCTCCGCGCTCTTCTTTGGGGGATCCCGGAAACCGTTTTTCCGTTGGGCGACCGGGTTTCCGGCCTCCGTAAGCGCGATCGTTTCATTGGTATTCCCGGCGATTGTCGTAGGATCGACCCGCCGGCATGTTTACGAAATTTTTTCCTGCTCTTTCGCCTTGCTGACGGGGTGGTTTTTGACCGTGCTCTGGCTGGTGATCCTCAAACGGTTGAATCATTTTACACGGAGAGATATCCCGTTTCTGTTCCACCACCTCGGATTGTTTCTGGCTGTGACCGGGGCTGCGTTGGGAAGCGCCGACAGGCAGCAATTGGAAATGATCCTGGCGACCGGCCGTTCGGAGTGGAGAGGGACGGATGAAAAAGGAGGGGTGACGGAATTGCCGTTTACCGTGCAGTTGGACTGTTTTATTATGGAGGAAGACCCTGCGAAGCCGGAACGCTATGCCTCGCAGGTCACCCTGTATACCCGTTCCGGCCGGCGGGTGGAAGCCTTGGTGGAGGTAAACAAGCCGTTCCG
>JAISVB010000050.1 GCA_031271755.1 Culturomica sp. | reverse complement strand
TACCGGTCTTTATTTTTCTAAATTTCAAGTATATTTGGATTACATGTACGCCCGGGAAGAGTTGGACGAAAAAGGGATCATCTCCCGGTTGGCTTACAATGCCGGTTACACCAACCGGGCATTGGATACCCGGTACAGTACCCGGGTCCTCCAAACCGATATCTGCCTTAGCTCACAGGTCAACCTGGTGCTAAAAGGGATGTACGAAACCGCAGGCGTCTCCAAAGCGAACAACGAATACACCAAAGGAAAGTACTCCACGGCCTGGGGATACACCGGCTCATTGGAATACTTCCCCACCAAAACCACACTTCATTTGTTCCTCAGTTACGTCGGGCGTTCCTATCGATACACCGACCGGGCGTTCGGAGCGGAGAACCGCCATACGCAACACCTGTTCGGAGGGATCGCTTACCAGATCCCGGTGTTTTAAAACTTAGATCGGATCGCTTGAGTCGCTTCTTCGTAACCGGGTTTCTCCAACAGAGCAAACATGTTGTTTTTGTAATCCTCCACGCCGGGCTGGTCAAAAGGATTTACTCCCGACATACAACCGGAAATCCCGCATGCCAGCTCAAAAAAGTAGAAAAGCTGCCCGATACAGGCTTCGGAAAGTTCCGGCAGGGTGATCTTCATATTGGGAACGCCTCCGTCCACGTGGGCGATGCGCGTTCCCAATTCTGCCATCTTGTTTACTTCGTCCACTCTCCTCCCCGCTAAAAAATTCAATTTGTCCAGATCGGCGGCATCGGCCGGAATAGATACCGTATGATCCGGTTTTTCCACGGAGATGACCGTTTCCATCATAAACCGGGGCCCCTGCTGGATGTATTGTCCCATGGAGTGCAGGTCGGTGGTAAAATCCACCCCGGCCGGGAATATTCCTTTGTGCTCTTTTCCCTCGCTCTCCCCGTACAACTGTTTCCACCACTCCGCAATGTAGTGCAGTTTCGGATGGAAATTAGCCAGCAGCTCCACCGCATACCCTTTCCGGTGTAAGGCAGTCCGGGCTGCTGCGTAAAGGACGGCAATGTTCTTCCTGTTCTCCGCACACTCCCGGCGCATCTCCGCCGCTCCCCGCACCAGCGAACGGATGTCCAGCCCCGCTAAAGCCACCGGCAGCAAACCGACGGGGGTCAGCACGGAAAAGCGTCCGCCCACATTGTCCGGAATGACAAACGTTTTATATCCCTCCCGGTCGGCCAGCGTCCGCAACGCTCCCTTGCTTGCATCCGTAATGGCGACGATCCGCTTACCGGCCTCCGCCCTTCCCACTTTTTTCTCCAGCAACTCTTTCAGAAGGCGGAACGCAATGGCCGGTTCGGTGGTTGTGCCGGATTTGGAGATCACACAAATACCGAACTCTTTGTTTATCAGATATTTCTCTAACTCGTAATAGTAATCTTCCCCGATGTTGTGGCCGGCAAAAACAATTTTCATACCGGCCGGGTCGTAGTTGTGGAAACTGTCGGAAAGCGCCTCTATCACCGCCTTGGAACCCAGGTACGACCCCCCGATCCCGATGACCACCACCACCTGCGTCCGTTCGCGAAGCGACTTCGCCGTCCGCTCTATCTCTTTCAACTCCTCCTCCGTGATGCGGGCCGGCAAGTCCAGCCAGCCCAGAAAATCAGCTCCTTTGCAAGAACCGTCGTACAAACTTTTCAACGCCGTTTCCGCTTCCGGAAACAATTTTTCTACCTCCGGAGCGGATACAAAACGTTCCGTCTGATTATAATCAAAACTGATCTTCTTCATGGTTCACTATTTTTTGATCTTTTTATAAACACTGGCCAACCCTCCCAGGCCGGTTTCCCGGTATTTCGCCTGCATATCCCGGCCGGTCTCCATCATGGTGGCCACCACGTCGTCGAAAGAAACTAAGTGGTGCCCGTCGGAAAACAGGGCGAAAATAGCGCACTCTCTGGCTTTTTGCGCCACAAAGGCGTTCCGTTCGATACAGGGGATCTGCACATACCCGCAAACCGGATCGCAGGTAAGCCCGAGATTGTGTTCAAACCCCATCTCTGCGGCGTATTCGATCTGCCGGGGTGTCCCCCCCAACACCTGGGCGGCAGCTCCGGCAGCCATGGCGCAGGCCGTCCCCAATTCCCCCTGGCAACCGACCTCGGCCCCGGATATGGAGCCGTTGGTTTTTACAATGTTCCCGATCAGGCCGGCAGTGGCCAACCCCCGGATCAGGCGGTGGTCGCCGATGTGCTGGTCGTGCTTCAGGAAATACATCACTCCGGGAACCACGCCCGAAGCTCCGCAGGTCGGAGCCGTTGTAACGCGCCCTCCGCCGGCATTCTCTTCCGAAGTGGCAAGAGCCGCGGCGAACAGCATCCCCATAGGCCGGGAAGAACCGGCCGATTGTTGCGCCTTGATGTTGTACGAACTGGCTTTCCGGGCCAACTTCAGCGTACCCGGCAACACCCCTTCGTTTTCCAGACCGTTCCGGATCGTTACCTGCATCTGCGCCCACACCTCGCCCAGGTATTCGAAAATATCCTCTTTCTCGTATTTGGACACGTAATCCACCAGCGTACATCCCTCCTTCCGGCACCACTCCAGGATGTCCGTCATGGTCGTCAGCGGGTAAATATCCTCGGTATCAAATGTACCGTTTTCGTCCCAGAGAGCGCCACCACCCACACTATATACCTCCCAACTGCCCATCTTCGCACCGTTTTTAAACGCCTCGAACAACATTCCGTTGGGGTGTCTGGGAAGGGTGATGTCCGGTTTCCAGACAATCTCCGTATCGTCCGGCCGGTCGATCACCCGGTGAATAGCGGTATCCGTTCCGTGCCCCTTTCCCGTCAGGGCCAAACTGCCGTACAGTGTGATCCGGAATTTAGTTGCATCCGGATATTTTTCACTAAAATACATGGCCGCCCGGGAAGGCCCCATGGTATGGCTGGAAGAGGGCCCGTAGCCCATTCTGAAAATTTCTCTGATCGACTTCATATTTTATGTACTCCTTGTCATGTAGAAAAATAGCAGGCCTGTAAGCCGGGTTCTGTACCCTCCTTTCGGAAGGCTTCTATCATTTATCTTGGCGACAGATCACTCCGCCGCTCCAGCGACCTACCCCCCGACTCAGCCGGGAAAGCTTAAAACGCCGGTGTACATGGTCTTGCAACCCGCGGGACGTACGGCTACCACGGTCACCCGCAGTACCGGTAGGCTCTTACCCTGCCTTTTCACCCTTATTCCCGAAGGAACGGTTCTTTTCTGTTACGTTTCCCACACCCTTGCGGATATCTTCCCGTTAAGAAGCGCGGTTCCCTGTGTTGCCCGGACTTTCCTCCCTCCCCGCGGGGAGAGCGATAGAACGGCCTGCTATTTTTAGAATCTGATTGAATTTTGTAACTGTTCGTCCGTAATTATTCGTATTTTTACCGGTTGATATCAGGATGCGCTTCGGTTGTCATACAAAAACAAACTCATCCGGAATACAGCCTGTATCCTGCAAAAGTAAACAATTATTTCGGTATGCAGAGAACCTTACTGTTACTTTTATCGCTACTCTGCACAGAGATACTCTCCGCGCAACAACAAATCTTTCCGGCCTTGATCGTCGGCACGGATACGATCCCTGTGATCCGGCTGGAAGAAGTTGTGATCAAAGCAAAGGGGATCTCTGCCCGGAAATACAATCGGTATACCAGGCAACAAGCCCGTTTGGAGTACAATGTCCGGAAAGTTTATCCATACGCCCGGATAGCCGCCGGAAAAATTGCGGAGATCGAAACCCGCCTCCAATCCGTTCCGAACAAATCCCGGCGGAACGAAGTCATCAAAAAAGAGTACAACGAGTTGATGAGATCGTTCAAACAACCGCTGATGAAGCTGAGCGTCACCCAGGGGCGCATTTTGGTGCGATTGATCTACCGGGAAACCCAAAGCAGCGCTTTCGGCCACATCCGCGAATACAGAGGCGGCGTCAACGCCTATTTCTGGCAATCGCTGGCATTACTGTTCGGCAACAACCTGAAAGCCGCTTACGATCCCTACGGCGAAGACTACGACATTGAAGAGATCGTGCGGAAAATCGAGAACGGCGCCCCCATTGTTAGGGAAGATAGTAAGACCGTAAGATAGTAAGACCGTAAGATTTGGAATTATTGAGGATCGATTAAATTTTATTGAAGATTTATTTGATATTATAAAAATACCACTTATTTTTGTCGAAAAAATAACGGAAGTGATGTTACCATCTTATTGCCCCAGTTGCAAACAGCCATTAAAAGTCAGGAAATTACAATGCGAAGCGTGCGGAACAGAGGTTTCCGGCAACTATACACTACCTGTACTCACACTCTTAACACCTGATGAACAGGAATTTATCCTGAAATTTATCAAGTACAGCGGCAGCTTGAAGGAGATGGCCGGAGAGTTGCACCTCAGTTACCCCACCGTAAGAAATCTCCTGAACGATATCATTGAAAAAATCAAATCCTATGAACAATTACTTTAATACCCTTTTCAATCCTTTTGTCCGGATTGCCGGATACAAGGCTTTTCTGATCGGGATCGTTTTTTTGCTTTTGACAGCCGTTGTCGGAAATATCAACCAAATTTATTTTCCGGGCATTCTCAGCACCAAGTCCATTCCCTGCTTGCAACTGTACCACGCACTTATTTTTCAGGCTATTGCCGTAAGCGTTGCTGTCCTGATCTTTTACCTGCTGGGGTTGCTGTTTGCCAAAAAAGTCCGTTTTCAGGACATACTCGGTACCGTCACACTTTCCAGATATCCCTGTTTGATCAGTGCCGCTTTGGGGTTTTTAGCCCAAAAGGATATGGCTCAATTGATGGAGATGCTTCGATCGGGCAACATAGCATTCACACTCTCCCTCCGGTTTTGGGTATTTACGCTGATTGCCATGCTGGTCTGTGTGTGGAGCTTGGTATTGTTGTACAAAGCGTTTAAAATCTCTACCGGCCTGAAACAAGGCGTTAAATTGACTTGGTTGTTTATTGCGGGCGTTTTATTGACCGAAGGTATTTCGGCTGTTTTGATCCCGCTGTGTTTGGGGGGAAGATAGGAAGACAGTAAGACCGTAAGACCGTAAGATAGTAAGACAGTAAGACAGTAAGATATTGTAAGATTTAGAATTAAGTTATGAGAACATTTTTGCTTGTATGTTGTTTGTTTATATCCGGTTGCAGGTTGTTACATGCACAGGAAGAAGAAGTAGTGTTGCATACCCCGACGGGGGATTTGTACGGCACCTTGTCGGTCCCGGAACAAAAAAGCGGTATTCCGGTGGCGCTGATCATTGCCGGTTCGGGGCCTACCGACCGCAATGGCAACAATCCATTGGCCGGCAGCAATAATTCCCTGAAGATGCTCGCGGAACTGTTCGTTGAAAACGGGATCGCTGCGCTTCGCTTCGATAAAAGGGGGATTGCCGCCAGCAACAAGAGCCTGAGCAGTGAAGCGGATGTCACCTTTGATACATACATAGCGGATGCCAAAGCATGGGTGGAATGGCTGGCAAAAGCCCCCCGTTTCTCCGGTGTGATCATTGCCGGGCACAGCGAAGGCGCTTTGATCGGGATGCTTGCCGCCGCAGATAACAGGGAGGTAAAAGGGTACATCTCCATTGCCGGTTCGGGCGAGAATCTGGCGACAACCCTCCGAAGACAACTGGCCCCCCAACCCGAACCGATACGGGCAGAAGCCGAACGCATAATCGATCAATTAGAGGCGGGAGAAAAGGTGAAAGAAGTCTCCCCACTGATGCAAAGCCTTTTCCGCCCCTCCGTGCAACCCTTTCTGATCTCCCTGTTCAAATACCATCCGGCCAAAGAGATCGCCAAATTAACGGTGCCGGTTCTGATCCTTCAGGGTACGACCGACATCCAGATCAAAAAAGAAGACGCAATACTTTTATCAAAAGGAAACCCGAAAGCGCAATTAGTCATCGTGGAAAACATGAACCACGTACTGAAAGAGTGCAGTACCACAGATATACACACACAGATCGCCACATACGGCAACCCGGAACTGCCTCTTGCCCCAAAATTCAAAGAGCGCCTCTCCGACTTTCTGTTAAAATTAAAATAACAGCACAGGTCATTCACTGTATTCGCCCACAAAACGTTTTCCCATGACATTTGAAGAAATTATTAAGGAGATCAAATCCAAACACTACAAACCGATCTATTTCCTGAACGGAGAAGAGCCGTTTTTTATCGACCGGATCACGGAGTTGATCGAATCGGAAGTGTTGCCGGAAGAGGAGAAAGCCTTTAACCTGACAGTGTTGTACGGAAACGAAGTCTCCATGACCGCCGTCACCGATACGGCGCGCCGCTTTCCCATGATGGCCGAACGGCAGGTGGTGATTGTGCGGGAGGCACAGAACATCAAAGATTTCGATAACCTGCTCCCCTACCTCTCGCACATACAGCCCTCCACGCTGCTGCTGATCGCCTACAAAAACAAAAAGGCGGACAAACGGAAAAACGTATTCAAAAAATTGGGCAGTTCGCCCGATTGCGTCTGGTTTGAATCCAACAAACTGTACGAAAACAAAATACCGGAATGGATCATGGGGTATTGCAAAGCGCACAAATACGCCATTACCTCCAAAGCGGCCGTCATTCTGGCCGAAAGCCTGGGAACCGACCTGAGCCGGGTGGCCAACGAGATCGACAAACTGACCCTGTTGCTCCCTCCCGGAGGCGAGATCGGGGAAAAGCTGGTGGAAGAACACACCGGCATCAGCAAAGATTTCAACACCTTTGAGTTGCAGGCCGCCCTGATCCGCAAGGATTACCTGAAAGCCAACCGGATCGTCAACTACTTCGAAGCAAATCCCAAAAACAACCCCCTGGTTCTGACAGTCTCGACCCTTTTCAAATACTTCGGGAACCTGTTGACCTACCACTACCAGAAAAAGGCGACGCCCAACCAGCAGGAGATGGCCCGCCTGCTGGGGATCCACAGCTTCTTTTTGAAAGATTACACCGACGGCGCCCGGGCATACAGCGCCGGGAAATGCGCCTCCGTCATCTCGTTGCTGCGGGAGTACGACCTGAAATCCAAAGGCGTGAACAACGCCGGAACATCGGACGGAGAACTGCTAAGAGAATTGGTCTTCAAAATCATGCATTGATCCTTCCCCGGCAACCAGCCGGACGGAAGCCATAAATCCGGTATTTTTATTCACCGGCGTCAATGCGTGGTAGCCGGAAACGATTTTACCGGAAACCACTTTCAGCGGAAACTCCCGGCTGTTTTGCCGGTGACGCTGCAAAGCCTCCCCTTCTCCGGCAAAAAAATCCAGTGTAAACCGGCCGGAACTCTGTTCCGCCACAAAACGGTCGCTAAACCGGTGCGCCAGATAGCCCATGGTGTGGCGCAAATTGATCTCCACACAAGGTTGTATATTATACTTTCCTTTATCATCTTTATACACCATCATATCGACCCCCAATACCCCCTCGTACCGGGACGCTATCAAAACACGCAGGGCGTCCGCCACACGCTCTTTGAGTTCCGCCCACACGGACAACTCCGCATACCGCGACAAATACTCCTCTATCCGGCTCTGTCGCCCCAGGAAATTGCCTTTATACTCCCCCCGGCTTCCGGTAGTAAAAAGCGACCAGGCCACAAAACGGCACCTTCCGTCCTCCAAAACAAACTCCCCGGCCAAATCGCACACTTTGTCCAATCTCTTTTCCACCATCACATACCCCTGCCTGCGGAGAATGCCGCTTACCCACTCCGCCTCTTTCCCCAACAGCACACCCGGCCCTGCACGAAGCACCCCCTTCCCGGAAGAGGACCAGGGAGCCTTGACCACCACCGCTCCGCGACAGGCCGCTTGCCGGACCGCTTCCAACGTCCGGCATACTTCCGGCAACAGCCCGGGCAACCTTTCTCCGCCCAACCGATACACCCGTTCCAAACAGGCCCGGGCAGTCAGCCGGCTCATCAACTCCCGGTACTCCTCCTTCCAACAGGCGGTTTGAAACAGGTAATCCATGCGCGGACTCCACCCCCAGGGAACGGGACGGAAAGCCGGATCCGGACAATACGCCTCCCACAGCGCCAACTGCGGATCCACTCCGAACAACTCCCGGTTCATCTGCAAAAAAGCCGGATCCGGGAGTTCGGACACCAGCACGGCCTCCTCCCCGCCGCCCATCCAGACAGGCAGGTACGCCAACTCTTCCGACATTCTCCGGATGTTTGCAGGAGGTGTGTAATACGGACTGCCGTCGGCAACCGCCATCTCGCAATCGGGGTTGAAGCAGTAAAGAGCAGTCATTCAGGAGTAGATTTTCATGCAACACGCCCCGCAATCGAATTCCAGCCGGAAACGGTGCTGCCCGTTGCGCAGCCAGAGCGGCGACGACACTCCTTTACCTCCCCTCTTCCGGCACATACCCGCCTCAAACAAGAGGCAATACCGGCACCGCATCAACTCCTTTCCCACCCCGGAAGCGCCTCCTCCTTCAAAACCTGCCTCAAAACCCGTTTCGATATCTTCGGCTCCGTGTTCCCGGTAAAAATCGGCAGCTAATTTGTTGACGACGTTGTGTTTCCAGTCGATCTGTTTCTTATAAAAAAGCGTCCGGTCAAACGGCGGTTGCAACAGCACCTCACGCTTCTCTTCCCGGAGCTGCTCCAACCGCTCCTGCAACTCGCGGCGGAAAGCATTCAAACGGGCCGACGGCACAAACAACACCTCCCCTTCGTACACCGCCTCCCGGCAATAGAAACCGGAGCCTCCCCACTTAGAAAGCTGCTCCCGGATCCGCTCCCGTTGCTCCTCCTTCACCGCCGGCGGGAAAAACTCCTCCGGCGCAACAACCGCCCCGTTCCCATCTTCGTCCACAGCCGACAACTGCAATTTTCCGCCGGAAGCTGCCGCCCTGACCCGGATGCCGATCCTTCGCTCCGATCCGTTTTTCTCCACCTCCGCCGCAAACAAGCGGTCGCGGTTGCGGTAGATCACACTCCCCGGCTTCACGGAGAGCCGTTCGTTGCACACCAGCCACTCCCCCTCCTTTTGGTTGACCCGGATGCCTTTCAACTCCCCCTGCTCCACATAACAAAGGCCGTCGCCATTATGCACCTCCTCCGTCGTTTGCAAAAGCAACCGTTCTCCCTGCACCCGGAGCGCCGTCCCCATCCTTTTGCCCACCGATTTCGGCGTGTCCCGGTTCACCAATCCCGGCTCGCGCCCGTGCAAAAAATAGGTACTGAATCCCCGGTTAAAACTCCTCTCCGGATCCGGCCGGAAACCGGAGAACACCTCGCCCGACCCTCTCCGTTCGATGTTTTTCATCCCGGAAAGCATCGAATGGTAGTGATTGACCACATTGGCCACATAGTTCGCATCTTTCAGCCGCCCCTCTATCTTCAACGAATCCACTCCCGCCTCCAGCAATCCGGAGAGAGAGCCGCTGTTGTTCAGGTCTTTCAACGACAGGTGATACCCCTCCGGAAGCACCTGTTTGCCTTCCCCGTCCTCCACCCGCCACTTCAGGCGGCATGCCTGCATACACTCCCCCCGGTTGGCGGAACGCCCCGACAGGTAGCCGGAAAGATAGCACTGCCCGCTCAAACCGACACACAGCGCACCGTGCACAAAAACCTCCAGTTCCGCCTTCACCTCCTGCCGGATCTGCCGGATCTGCTCCAACGAAAGCTCGCGGGCCAGTACGATCCGCTGAAACCCCAAACGATCCAGAAAACGGATCCGTTCCGGTTCGTAATTGTGCATCTGCGTGCTGGCGTGCAGCGGAATGGGCGGCAGATCCATCTGCAGGAAAGCCGGATCCTGTATAATCAAAGCGTCCGCCCCGATCCGGCAAAGCCGGTGCGCCAACCGCTCCGCCTCCTGCAACTCCCGGTCGTACAGCAACGTGTTCAGGGTCACATACACCCGGCAATAAAAACGGTGGGCGTAATGCACCAACCGTTCGATCTCCTCCACACTGTTGGCCGCCGCCTGCCGGGCGCCAAAAGCAGGCGCACCGATGTAAACGGCGTCCGCCCCGTTGTCGATCGCCACCATCCCGGTCCGGAGGTCTTTGGCAGGGGCCAATAGTTCTACTTTGCGCATGTTGTTTTCAATACAGCATACCCGGCGGATCTAAATCCGGATATTCATTATCGTGTATAACAGGCAGTTCCATCAATTGACAATCCGGAAAATGCTGTTTTAAATAATCGCCGATCACCCGGAGCGTATCTCGCCGGATCTCCTCGCTGTCGCCGGGAAAATCGTTGTACACCAAATGGGTCAGCCGGATCTTGTGCAACCGGCACAACTCCAGGCTCATCAACGTGTGGTTGATGCTTCCCAATTTGGAAGAAGCGACTAAGATCAGCGGGTAGTTGTTATCCCGGATGTAATCCACGGTCAGGTAGTTCCGGGTAACCGGCACATACAAACCGCCGGCCCCCTCCAGCAAAACCACATCGTACTGTTTTTCCAACAGCTCCGTCGCTTGCCGGATCACTTCCGGCCGGATCTCCACCCCGTCTATCTCCGCCGCCAGGTGGGGAGAAGCCGGATAACTCATCACATACGGGCAGGTGGTTCCGTTTTCGTCCGCCTCCTGCAAAGGAATTCCCATGATCTTCCGGTGCGTAACGATATCTTCCGAAATCCCCCGGCAACCGGTCTGGATAAATTTCTGGGTGATCACCCGCACGCCTTTCCGGTGCAACGAACGGGCTAAAACTCCCGTCACGATGGATTTCCCTGCATCCGTATCGATGCCGCTGATAAAATAAACCGCCATCTGTTTAGACTCTGTTTAAAATACAAATTTACACAAAAATACGTCTTATTTTTAGTAATTTAGCCGCGGATTTTGACACTAAAAAAAAGACAATCCGTACAAGGAAAAGAAAAAATGAACTGACAAACTTAAACAGAAAAAAAATGAAAAAAGGAAACGTGATCACCATGCTGCTCTTGAGCGGAAGCATTGTTTTGGGCGGAATGGCCTTCCCGGGCTGCGCCAGTATGAACAACACGGGAAAAGGCGCTTTGATCGGCGGCGGCGGCGGAGCCGCTTTGGGAGCCGGGATCGGGGCTTTGGTCGGTAAAGGCAAAGGAGCTGCCTTGGGAGCCGCCATCGGAGGCGCCCTGGGAAGTGGAACCGGCGCTCTGATCGGCCGGAGAATGGACAAACAAAAAGCGGAATTGGAAAAGATCGAAGGAGCGAAAGTGGAAACCGTCACCGACAAACACAACCTGCAGGCATTGAAAGTGACATTCGACAACGCCATCCTCTTCCCCACCAACGGCAGCACATTGAGTACGGCTTCCCAGAATTCACTGACGCAATTTGCCAATTCGTTGAAAAATACTCCGGATACGGATGTGACCATTTACGGCCACACCGACAATACGGGAACCCGCGAAGTAAACGACAAAATATCCCGGGAACGCGCGGAAGCCGTATCCCATTTCCTGATGGGGCGCGGCATTCCCGGCAACCGGATCATCACCCGGGGCTTAGCCTTCGACGATCCCGTTGCCGATAACAGCACGGCTGCCGGACGCGCCCTGAATCGCCGCGTAGAGGTGTACATCACCGCCGACGAAAACATGATCCAGCAAGCCGAAGCCGGCACGCTGAAATAAATCAAAGGTATTCTTTACCCCAAATAAAAACTGCCGGAAAATTCCGGCAGTTTTTTATTTCAGGTGGTTTATCCGGTTTACCGCGCCAGCAAAGCAGCCAATGCAATGGAGTTCATTTTGGTTTCCACGCTGTCGCCCCGTGAAGAGAGAACGCTGGGTACCTTAGCCCCCACCAAGATAGCGCCTACGTTGGATTGAGCGATCTTGGTATTGGCTTTGTAGAATATATTTCCGGCTTCCAAGTTGGGGAACACCAACCCGTCCGCATCCCCGGCCACCGGAGAGGAGATCTTTTTGATCTCTGCGGATTCCCGGTCGATGGCCACATCCAACCCCATCGGTCCGTCCAACTGTATAGAGGGACAGATCTGGCCTCTTTCCGCCATTTTGGTCAGGATGGCCGCTTCCACCGTGGAGGGGATCTTGGGCAATATCTGATCCGTCGCGGAGAGCAGTGCGATTTTCGGGCAGGCAATCCCCAACGCTTTCGCTGTTTCCGCCACGTATTTAATGATCGCTATTTTCTGGTTGAGATCTGGCAACGGGATAACAGCCACATCGCTTATAACCAACAGTTTGTGGTATCCCGGACTCTCCATAACCGTCACATGCGAAAGCGTTGTATTCGGTTCCACCAGCCCCTTTTCCTTGTTCAGGATCGCCCGCATGTATTTATCCGTACTGATCAATCCTTTCATGATCAGGTCGGCTTTTCCCTCCCGGGCCCACTCCACCGCTTTTCGGGCACTCTGCACGTCTACCGGCTCATTTACGATCTCAAAATCAGATACGGGATAACCTTCAGCCCGGCACACTTTTTCAATCTCTTGCCGGTCTCCGAACAAAGTTGCCTCTACCAATCCCATTTTCACCGCCAGGTGGGCTGCCTCTATGGAGTGGCTGTCATTGGCGTACGACACGGCTAAACGCTTTTTACGCACCTCTTTCTTCAAAATGGCGTAAATATCGCTGATCTTTTCAATTTGCATCTCGGTTGTATTTTTGCGGAAGTTATAATCTGAAACAAAAATAGAGGTTTTGGCTAAAAATCAAAAAAAATCTTGCACAATTTATTTAAATTTGTGCAAAACTGTGCAAAACCGAACGGGCATAAAAAAGGCTGCTCATTTGAACAGCCCTTTTCTGATTTTTTTATCTTTACTTCGCTAACTCCTTCACTTTGGCCACAACAGCCTTGAAAGTTTCCGGATGGTTCATCGCCAGGTCGGCCAGAACCTTGCGGTTCATATCCACCTCGGCTTTGTGTACCAGGCCCATAAATTTGGAGTAGGACAAGCCTTCCATTCTTACGGCAGCGTTAATTCTCTGAATCCACAAGGCTCGGAATTCCGATTTTTTCTTGCGTCTGTCACGGAACGCATACGTCAAACCTTTTTCGTATGTGTTTTTTGCAACCGTCCAAACATTCTTTCTGGCGCCAAAGTTCCCTTTGGTCTGCTTTAAAACCTTTTTTCTGCGTGCTCTCGAAGCAACCGCGTTTGTAGCTCTTGGCATAATTTTTTGTTTTTTGAATGTCAGCGTTCCGGCTTACCGGAAACTTTTCAGGCATGACATCCCGGTTAATAAATAGGGATTCGTTTGCTTACGATCACATCGCCAGCATGGTCTTCACGGCTTTTATGTCAGCCCCGGCAACCGCTGTGATGTGGGTAAGGTTCCTTTTTTGCTTCGTCGTCTTCTTGGTCAGAATATGACGCTTAAAAGCATGTTTTCTTTTGATCTTCCCGGTAGCGGTCAGAGTAAACCTCTTTTTCGCGCTACTCACTGTCTTCATCTTTGGCATTTGCTCTAAATTTAATAGTGTTTCAGAAAATATGTAACGATAAAAAATCCTTATTTTTTGGGAGCGATCATCACGATCATCTTCTTGCCCTCCAGTTTCGGAGCCGACTCCAGCTTTCCGTAATCTTCCAGTTCCGAAATAAAACGGTTCAACAGATCCGATCCCTGATCCTTGAACAGGATGGAACGGCCTTTAAAAAACACATAGGCCTTCACCTTGGCGCCCTCTTCCAGAAAACCTTTGGCATGTTTCAGCTTAAAATTGAAATCGTGCTCATCAGTCTGCGGGCCGAAACGGATCTCTTTCACCACCACTTTAACGCTTTTGGCCTTGATCTCTTTCTGCTTTTTTTTCTGCTGATAGAGATACTTGCTGTATTCAATGATCCGGCATACGGGCGGTTCGGCGTTCGGAGAGATCTCTACCAGGTCCTCCCCCGCAGCTTCCGCCATGGCTAAAGCTTCCCGCAAAGGGTATACTCCCGGTTCGATGTTGTCGCCAACAAGCCTCACAGTCGGCGATTTGATTAACTCGTTGATCTTGTGCTGAGGTTCGAGATTAATCTGTCGGTTTCTGGGACCTCGGAATTCCATTCTTTGTGCGATATTAAATCCTCCCTTTAAAATTAATAATTATGGATGGAGGCCAATTGGGCGTCCACCTCCTTGTGTATATACGAAACAAACTCTTCAACCGTCATGGATCCCATATCTCCCTGCCCCTGGCGGCGCACGGAAACCCTGTTCTCTTCGGCCTCTTTTTCGCCTACGACCAACAGATACGGGATTTTTTTCAATTCGTTGTCCCGGATCTTCCGGCCGATCTTTTCATTCCGGTCGTCTAAAACGGTGCGAATATCGGAATTATTTAGTAAATCCGAAAGTTTCCGGGCATATTCGTTGGATTTTTCACTTACAGTCAGGACCACAGCCTGATCCGGAGTCAGCCACAACGGGAATTTTCCGCCCGTATGTTCAATCAGCACCGCCACAAAACGCTCCATGCTGCCGAACGGCGCCCGATGGATCATCACCGGCCGGTGCTTCTGGTTATCAGCCCCGGTATACTCCAACTGGAAACGCTCCGGCAGGTTGTAATCCACCTGAATAGTCCCCAATTGCCACTTCCGGCCAATAGCGTCCTTAACCATGAAATCGAGCTTCGGGCCGTAAAAAGCCGCCTCTCCCAACTCCACCACCGTATTCAGCCCCTTCTCCGCAGCAGCTTCTATAATAGCCCGTTCGGCCTTTTCCCAATTTTCGTCCGTACCGATGTATTTTTCCCGGTCATTCGGATCCCGCAGGGAGATCTGCGCCGTGAAATCGGTAAAATTCAACGCCTTGAAAATAATAAAAATAATATCGATCACCTTGGTAAACTCCTCTTTCAACTGATCCGGCGTACAGAAAAGATGAGCGTCGTCCTGCGTAAAGCCGCGCACCCGCGTCAGGCCGTGCAACTCCCCGCTCTGTTCGTACCGGTACACCGTACCGAACTCGGCAAAGCGGATCGGCAGGTCTTTGTAGGAACGGGGTTTTACCTTGAATATCTCGCAGTGGTGCGGACAGTTCATGGGTTTCAACATAAACTCTTCCCCCTCCTGCGGCGTGGTGATCACCTGAAAACTGTCTTTTCCGTACTTTTCGTAATGTCCGGAAGTTTTGTACAGGTTCACATTCCCAATGTGCGGCGTGATCACCTGCTGGTAACCGTGCTGTTTCTGCACCCGGCGGAGAAAAGCCTCCAAGCGGTCGCGCAGCATGGCGCCTTTGGGCAGCCACAGGGGCAACCCGGCTCCCACCTCCTGCGAAAAAGCGAACAGCTCCATCTCTTTCCCCACCTTGCGGTGGTCGCGTTGGCGCGCCTCCTCCATCAGCACCAGCCACTCCTCCAACTGCTTCTGTTTCGGAAAAGTGATCCCGTAAATGCGGGTCAGCATCTTGTTGTGCTCATTCCCCCGCCAGTAAGCGCCCGCCAAAGCAGTCAATTTGATGGCTTTGATGTAAGAGGTATCCGGCAAATGCGGCCCCCGGCAAAGATCGGTAAAAGTTCCCTGTCTGTAGTAAGTAATGGTTCCGTCCTCCAAGTCGTTGATCAACTCCACCTTGTAGTTTTCGTTCAACGAACCGAAATGCTCCAGCGCCTGCCGTTTACTGACATCTATCCGGCAAAACTCCTGTTTTTCGCGGGCCAGTTCCAGCATCTTTTTCTCGATCGCTTCCAGATCCCTGTCTGTCAACACCACCCCCTCTCCCGGATCCACATCGTAATAAAAACCGTTCTCAACAGCCGGCCCGATGCCGAACTTCGTGTTCGGATACAATTGCTGCAACGCTTCGGCCATCAGGTGAGCGGAGGAGTGCCAGAAAGCGTGCCGCCCCTCTTCGTCCTCCCAGGTATACAATTTAACTGCGGCATCTGCATCGATGGGACGCATCAAATCCCGGGTCTCGCCGTTCACTGCAATCGACAATACCTCCTTGGCCAACTTCGGGCTGATGGAAGCGGCAATATCCATGCCGGTCACTCCGGCTTCAAATTCTTTGGTGTTTCCGTCCGGAAAGGTAATTTTTATCATGCTGCAAATATATACATTAAAGCACATCAGGAATGATCCGGATGATACAATTTGTTGAACAAAATCGCTAAATTCGTGTAGATGGTCGTATTTTGCACCACAATGTGGGACGGCACTTTAATGCGGGCGGGGGTAAAATTCCAGATCGCCCTGATCCCCCAGGCCACCATCAGATCGGCCACATTTTGCGCATGCTCCGCCGGAACCGTAATGATCCCGATCACAACATGCCGTTCGGCCGCCATAGCCCGGAACTGGTCGATGTGGCAAATTTCAATGTCGTTTACCCGGGTACCGACCTTGGCCTTGTCCACGTCAAAAGCCGCCTCTATGCACAACCCGAAAGCCGACAGCCCTTTGTCCTGCAACAGCGCGCTCCCCAAAGAACCCGCACCCACCAAAAAAGCGCTGTCCGTCCGGCTGAACCCCAGAAACTCCTCCAATATCCGTACAAAATCATCCACCTCATACCCCACCCGGGTCTTCCCCGTTATTCCGGTATGCGACAGATCCTTGGTCACCTGCGTGGAGTCGATCCCCATGTATTCGGCGATCCGGGTCGATGAAACGTACTTCTCCCCCTGCTTCTGCAACGTCTTGACAAACGACAAATAGGAAGGCATCCGCCTCAACACCGGCACCGGTACGCTCTTTTCTTGGCTCATGCTTTGCAACTCTATACGAATCCTTCTTTTATAAGGAGTTGCAAAGTTACTATTTTTTTAGCTGTATCAGGAAAACCGCAGCAAAATAATTCGGGTTGAAGTAATAAAATAAAAGTAGGCAAGAGCAAATCACATCTTCTTTCAATTCCTCTGCTGAAAAATTAATTTAACCTGAATCCAAAAGAGCAATAAAAGCGAAGGTAATTATCCACACCCCGGCTACGGGAATCATAGTACCTGACCCCGCAACCCAATACCGGCCTCCATGCGGTTTTACCAATATTAAAATAAACACCGCCCGAATAAAATGCATACTTCCAATCACTCCTTTTTCTACTCGTACCACCCGCACTCACTTTCAGCGTCAAAACCCCGACGCCGGATTTTAGCAAATTAAACCCCGCAACACCCCCCATCACCTCGTTCAATGCATACGATCGGACGCCGTCAATTTCAAAAAGTGCGATGGATTCCTCAAATCTTACAGCGCCGTAAAACCAATCCGTAAAATTATACCCGAAGTCAAAACCCAGCTCCGCCGGCTTCAACCCCGAACCTCCATACAAAGAAAGCTGTGTATCAAAACCGGTGATATACGTGCTTTTTTCCTGGGCAACACTACTACCGATACAACCCAACATAACCAGCAAAGAAAAGAAGATTTTTTTCATACCCATATCTGTTTAAATGTTTCTATTTTGGTAAAACTGTATTGTAAAACTCAACCCTTTTCGCGGTTCCACTGGTATTCGAAAACATACCCCCGTGTAACTTCCGGAAACACACTTACCCTCCGTATTTTCGGGAAGGACGATACACACCGTGCCATCTGCTTCTCCATTGTTTCAGAATTGTACCCCCAAAAAGATACCTGTAGAAAATATACTCCGAGCTTTGAAATTGCCGAGATTAAAACTCATAGACATCTCTGTCCCGATGGATAAAAATTTTGGAAAACGGTATCCTACCCCCAACCTCAAAGGAATAAGTACATCAAAAAAGTCACTTTCTGTTACATTCCCGGAAGAAACTGGAAACAATACACCTACCCCTGCGGAAGAGGTGGAAAAAAATCTGCGTGAACCAAAAATATCCGATTCAGCCGTTGCAAGCAACGATGTCGAAACAATCCTCACATCTCTATTCAAAAAATAGTGATCACCACACAGATCAATCCGCACACCTCGTTCAAATCCCAAATAACGTCCGAATGTCAAGCCGGCATCAAAAACAGCATCTCCATCAGTAAATGACGCAAAATCAACAGAAGGGGCAACATACCATTTTTGACTTCTCTGCTGTGCATTCACACTCACAACACACATCATAACAAGTAGGAATATAACAACACTTTTCATATTGATCTGAAATTTATCTTCTTTCGGTTCTTAAAACTCTTTTTCTTTCTATTTTTTCAGCTCTTTTCTTTTCCCATACCAGATAGAGATTATAGTAGCTATTATAAATAGACAACATTGGAATATATAGTACCAAAATCTACTTTCACGGTTCAGAAGAAATTTATCAACAGAAAAAAACATAAGAAATACTACCAAGGAACCGATTACTAATATGCACCAGAAGCGCCAAAGGCGCCAAGGCATTTTTACTTTTTCAGCCATCTTTATAAATTTATTTCGTAAAATTGTGTAGTAAATTGAAATGAATTCTAAAAATTTCAGTTCAAATATACGTTTTTATCACTTTACCACCAAACCTGCTTCCCGTTTTCGTAAGTAAAAGGACGCTCCTCTTTTCCCCGGGTTCGGTTTCTAAGCTAGTAAAGAGCATCGGAAGGCACATGCCGATATCCATTTCAAAATGTCATTCTCCCTGATTAAGTTTATTTCATAAATTTAATCAGGGTCGGGTAGTATAACTTTTTTTGTTTCGTAATTCCAATCACAATGCTTATCAAGATGGGATACAAAACAGTAACAATCAGAAAACAAATAACAATAAATCGGAAAAAATCAGTCTGTAATTCTTCTGATTTTGCCAGACGGATAATTTGAAAATACCAAAAAGTAACTCCACCTGCCAATAACAGGAAAGACCAAAGAATTTGGAAATTAACAATATTAGCCGCCGATTTTCTTATTAGTGGATCATTGTTCAGCTTGCCCATCAACAAAGGTGCGAAGATATTTCCCAACGGAAAAACACACCCTGTTACTACCGACAAATGCAGCCAAATATACTTACGAACAGATTCTTCTTTCATGTATAAAATATTTTTTTAAATACGTTTTTTTAGATTCATACTACAATCTTCTTCCATTAAATCTAACTTAGTTCACGTCTACATACCCCATGTAACTCCCGGAGGCGCACTCGACAGAGATACAAACAGTACCCTCCGTATTTTCGGGAAGGACAATACACTCCGTATGGCCTGCTTCCCCATTGGTGGAGTAAGTCATTCCCTGCACACTGATCGTTGCACCTCCTGTATCCTGCAAAAACGTTATTTCAATACTCTTCGTTACCGCATCGTACCAGCCCTGTACAGGAATAAATACGGGCATTCTGGTAATGGGTACAGAAATGATTGTGCTCTTAGTAAACTTTATTTGATTTCGATGATCTTTTTGTGCAGCCCAAACCGACGACACAAAACAGAAAAGCAGAACTCCTGTAAAAAGGATTAGAGAAAAGAAAGATTTTTTCATACGCTTGTTTAAATGATTGATTGATTTAGTAAAACTGTGTGATAAAAATACATTAATAAAAATAAAAAATTCCATTTTAACATCTCACATCATCTATACAACGGATTTTTAAACAACTGAAAATCAGTACCTGTTTAAATTATTTTCTATACATGTTCTATACACGCATTTCTGAAAAATGTAAGTGTCTTATAAACAGAAAGATATGGATTTACTCCAAAAGAGCGATTTCTGCGTATTTTCGGCAGACATGGATATAAAATATATTCAACACTTCACCTCCATCACCCTCCATGAATTACACAATGATCTAAATTACCAAACCAAACGCAGGTATTTTTCAGCTACGTGTTTCCGGAAAAGTAAACGGGCGGAACCTCTATATGCATTCCCACCCTTTTCGCGGTTCCACATCCCGGCAGATTGGGTACGCAAAAAATAAAGGCAGAAAGTTCTGCCTTTACCGGGCAATGCCCTTCCAGTCAATAGATTGTTTTTACCAAATGTGTATAGGAGAAATGTTATACAATTATTTTTTCCGGTTCTACTACGGAGTCTTCCGGATTTGATTGCTCTTCGCGTTCTTTACAGGTTGGGCAATTTTGCGGCCAATCGCAAACATCAAGCAGGTAGTTAAAGTGTAACCCGTCAGGGCATGGTAAAAGGATAGGTACGACTTTTACGACTGTTCCGTTATCCGCCACGGGTATTAAAACATAATAGCTTGTGCAATCTGCGGGATTAGGGACGAGCCTGTCCATGGAGCAAAATAAGATCAAAGACACAATGGCTGTCAAGAACCAATTGATT
>JAISVB010000055.1 GCA_031271755.1 Culturomica sp. | reverse complement strand
GGCGGACATCTATCTCTGGCAGGAAAAATACGACGATTGCCTGAAAATGTGCGACACCGTGCTGAACTCCGGCCGTTTTGAATTTGTGGAGGACGGCGAACAGTGGTTTTACCTTATTTTTGAAGAAAAATACGGCACGGAATCGGTGTTCGAACTTGAATACAACACCACAACCGCAGCCGGAGATAACTCCAAGATCCGTTCCACCAACAACTTTTTGGAATGGTGCATCACCAAAACCCACTTTGTGCCGGGGGAAACCATAGTAGACCTCTACAAGGAAGTAACGGGCATCAACGACCTGCGGGGCGGTGGCGCCAGTATAGCAGAATTTGGAAGCGTCTTGAGGCTGGCCAAATACGCCGCCTTTCAATCGGGTTCCGTCATGACTGCACGCTCCTACGGGAATGCCAATTGGATCTTTTACCGGGTCAGCGACCTTTTGCTGATGAAAGCCGAAGCGTTGGCCATGATGCAAAGATACCAGGAATCGGTGGACATTGTAAACAAAATCCGGAAACGGGCCGGCTACCTCGTAGACCTGTCGGCCACCAATTCGGAACTTCTGGCACTGGAATTGGTGATGCAGGAACGGCGGCGCGAGTTGCTGATGGAGGGAAAGCGGTGGTTTGACGTGGTGCGGATGGCCAAGAAGAAGGACTACCAATACAAAAGTTACCTGATCGACGTGGTATTACAGGGTGTTTCCGCGGCCCAGCGTCCCCGGTACGAATCCCTGCTGGCCAACCCGCTCAGTTGGTACCTGCCCATCCTGCAAAAGCAGATCGACGACAACACCGGGGTATTGGAACAGAACCCCTACTATGCGAACGAAAATTAAACAGATAAAATAGCAAGGTATGAAACGGTTATTGATATGGGGAATGTTTGCCTTGGCCCTGGCGGCCGGTTGCAGCGACCCGCTGGAAAAAGATACCATGAGTATTTACGATACGCTTCCGTTGGCCCAGTACCTGGAATCCGCGCCGCAGTATTCGGAATGGTCGGATCTGGTAAAACACGCCGGGCTTTACAACGCGCTGAACGTGAAGTCCACCTTTACGGCTTTTGTGCAGCAGAACGATTCGCTGCTGGCCTTTTTGAACACACACTACGGGGTCGCTTCCGTGGAGGAGATGGACCCGCAGGATGCCCGGGACTTTGTGCGCTACCACGTGATCGAAGGACGGTTGTATACCCACTCCATGTTTGTGGAAGGGCGTATTCCCGACACCACCTCTTCCGGGGACTACTTGGTGACCGGATTCGGCGGCGACGGGATCAACTCCATTTACGTCGGCACGCCGGAATCGGTCATCACGCTCCGGGATGTGAAGTTGGTGAACGCCATTGTACACCAGTTGGGTAAGCCGATGGTGCCCATTGCCAAGACCATTTGGCAGACCCTCCAGGAGGATCCCGCCTACTCCATTTTTACAGGCGCGGTCGGCCTGACCGGCATCTCCGAGCGGCTGAACCGCATCCGCTACGCAATGGGGGAGCAAGTTTACCGGGACTTTATGACTCTTTTTGTGGTAACCGATGCGCAGTTTCAGGCAGACGGGATCAACAACCTGGAAGATCTGAAAGCCCGCTTTTCGCCGACCCACGCCAACTACACGGAGCCCGGCAACGGACTGTACAACTACGTGGCATACCACGTGCTGACAAGGTACTACTCTTACTCGGATCTCGCCGACTTTACCGGCCTGCCCTCCTCGGAGAAGTCCCTGAATGCACTGGCATTGAACGAACTGATCGGCGTGGAAGACTACAAACAGCAGATTGTGCTGAACCGGGAAGGAGAGAACGGCATCCTGCTGACCCGCTACAACCGGGCGGCCAAAAACGGCATTATCCACGAAGTGGACAACCTGATGCCTGTCTACACGCCGCCGGCCCGTACAGTCATTTTCGAGCCGACCCTGACCCCCGAATTCACCTCGCTGCCGGGCTATGGCGGGGTAATGTCGGCCGACTATTACTCTCCTCCTTTCCCGGAAGGGTCGCTTTCGGCCATCCGCTGGGAAACCATACCTGCCGGCGTGGGGAGTGTGATATATAACGCCAGGAACACCTCCGTTTTTGTCAAGCTTTTGCACCGGGACGTCCTCGTGTTCAACATGGGGACCGTGGGGTGGATCGAAATGGACATGCCCATTATTGTAAAGGGGAAATACACGGTGAGCGCCACCTACCACCAGGGAAGCGGGCGCGGCACTTACCAACCCTTTATTGACGGGCAGAAGTTCGGGGATCCGGTGAACTTTTCCGGAGGATTCGCCCAAATATCGAAAGTGATCGGGGCTGTTGATTTTGCGGTGAATTCCGCCCACAAACTCCGTTTTGTGGCGATCAATGCCGGGCAGGTAGACTTGGACCACATTGCATTTGAGCCAATTAAATAAACAGAATTATGAAAAAAATAGGATTAACAGGCGTAATTGTCTCTTTGCTGGCGCTGTTCGTTGCCTGCGAGGACAATTGGAATGACCACTACCAGAATACCGGCAGCTCGGAAGGCAGCGTTACAGACCAGAAAATAGGCGAATGGCTGGCGTCACAGCCGGAATTTTCGGAATTTTCCGAGTTGATGAAAGAGACGGGGATGGATCTGGAGCTGAACAAGGATCAGGTGCTGACCTGCTGGGCGGTCAAGGACGGAGACATGACGGACATCGCCGGAAAAACGGAGGTGGAGAAAGAACAATTGGCTAAACACCACATCAACTACGTAGCCATCTACTCGTCGAAATTCGAAGACGGGAAACTGATCAAAACCTTAGCGGGCAAAAATCTCTATGTTACCTGGGATGCAACTGCTCAGGAGTATCTGATGGACGGGCATAAGCTGACGGGCACCCAGATGTGCGCCAACGGCGTGGTACACGTGTTGGAAAAGAACCTGGAACCGCGCCTCAACATTTACGAATACGTATCCCGCCTGGGAGACGACTATTCCATGTTCCGCGACTCGCTGCTCTCTTTTACGGAGCGTATCTTCCGCCCCGACCTGAGCTTTCCGTTGGGAGTGGACGAATACGGGAACACCGTCTACGACTCCATCTTCCGGGACGAAAGTATCTTTAGCTTTCTCTGGGACGAGAATACCAACTACACGCTCTTTGTTCCCGACAACGCCGTGTACCAGGCTACCTGGCAGGAGATTATCAACCTGTACAGCAACGTATACAATTCATCGCTGTATGAAAGAGACTCTCTTCGAATCTACAACTGGATCATGAGTGCGGTGGCCATGGAGGGACGCATTACCGATTACGCAACGGCCGGTAACCTGGAATCTTTCTTGGGCGAACAGGAGTGGCGGAGCGACATCCAGCAGGTGGATCAGGACCGGATGATGCTGATGAGCAACGGAGTAGTGCACCAACTGACCTACCTGCACGTCCCCAATTACCTGTTGTTGCAATCGCTGACTTCCATTCCCAGTATTTACAAAGATGTCTGGGACATGGCGCCGGAGGGATCGAAACAGGATTCAGTGGATAAATACTTTACGATGGTCGGGCTGGATTTGAACGAAGCAGAATTCAACGGCACGCCGGCATTTGGCGGATTTGTCGGTTTCTGGCCGGATTACAACAAAGAAAACAAATCGGTCAACCAATTCTTTTATCGGAATAATCAATCAAGTTACGGAGCTGACAAAGAGTTTTCACTCTCCTGGCTTTCCCTTGTCAAAGACCGTTTCGGGAACATCATCAAAGGACAGTTGGTGCCTGGCCAATACCGGGTGTACGGAAGTTTCCGGAGCGCTTCGGGGCACGATTTGAACCTGTATGTAAACGATGAATTCGTTGCCAAGTTCAATGCGGGCAATGCCACCTATTCGTGGGCGGTAGATTCGTGGGGGACCAACGGGTATTCGGCCGGATACATCGGAACCTATATACACACGGGGACAACCGGACCGCTTACCATCAAATTGGAGAATCCGGTAGAGCGAAATTCTACCGCACGGCGGATCGTGGTGCAGTGCATTGCATTTGTTCCGGATGATACAAATTATTAAAACCATGAAGAGTATGAAGCGATTGAAAATAATGAGCACCCTCTTTCTGTTGCTTGTGCTGGCGTTGTCGGCCGGAGCGCAGGAGATCACGCTGAAAGGGAGGGTTTTGGACGGGAAAACCAAAAATCCCGTGAAAGGCGCCCAAATTTTTTCCGTACATGCCGCGGAGACCGGTATGGCAGACGAATCGGGACAGTTCGAGTTGAAATTGAGCTATCCCAATGCCGTATTGAAAGTTACCTCCGACGGCTATTTCCCCTTAGAAACCGGCGTATTGAAGCGGGAAAGCATCGATATTTACCTGATGCCGGCCTCCACCCCCGCGTACCTTCCCTACGTATTGCTTCCGGAAGGGCGGCAGTCGCTGGAAGGCAAAACCGGTAGCACCGCTACCCTGAACCGCAAGGATTTCCGGATGGGTTACACCACGCCGGATCAGGCCATACAGGGCGCCCTGCCGGGGATGCATGTGCTGGAAAAAAGCGGCATGCCCGGAGAAGGGAGTTTTGTCAACCTGCACGGCTTGCGCAGCCTGGCGGCGGCGACCGTCCCCCTGATCGTGGTAGACGGAATGCCCTACCTCCCCAACGACCGGGAATCGCTGGTCATCGGCGGATTCTCCCGGAACATTTTTGCCCCCCTGATGATGGGTGAAATCGAGAACATTTCTCTTGTCAAAGGGGCCGATGCAGCCGAATACGGCTCCTTGGGAAGCAATGGAGTGATCCTGGTCGAAACGGAAAAAGCAACCGACATGGAAACCAAAGTAGAGTTCCAGACGGTCAACGGGATCGGCTGGATGAAAAAACGGCTCCCGTTGATGGCTCCCTCCGCCTACAAAACCTATCTCGGAGACATTGGTGAAACGGCCATTTCCGACCTGAACACATTGGTGGAGACCTTCCCGTTCCTGCGCGACGACCCGGAGTATTTTTACGACTACCTCTACAACAACGACACCGATTGGCAGGATGAGATCTACACCACCGGTTTTACGACCGAGAACATGCTGAAGGTGAAGGGGGGGGACGCCATTGCCAACTACACCCTGACGGCCGGTTACATGAACCACAAAGGGATCCTGGACGGCACGGATTACACCAAATACTTCACCCGGTTGAATGCCAACATCAACGTGACCAAAAACCTGCATCTCTTTGCTACCGCCACCTTCGGCTTCAACGAGTATAACGTGGCGGAACAGGGGATGACGGCGGCGACCAATCCCATGTTGGCCGCTTATTACCAGGCGCCCATGATGAGCGTGCTCCGGAAAGACCGGAACGGGAACTACCTGCAAGAGTATGCCGAACTGCTGAACGGCATTGACGTCAGCAACCCTGTGGCGCTGCTCCACACATCGGAAGCCAACGTAAAGGCCAACGACATCATGGTGAATGCCGGTTTGAACTACCACATCACGTCGGATTTAGCCGTGACGGGCATGGTGGGATTGTATTACAATTCCGACAAAGAGGGGTTGTTCATTGCCGGGAAAGACCGGCACACCACGGCCAAGTTGGTTTCTCCGGAGGGGATCATCTACTCCAACATGGTACGGAACGGCTTTGCCGAAGCGCTCGACCTGTATATCAAAGGAGAGGTAAAGTACCACAAACTGTTCAACGACCGGCACGACCTGAACCTGCGCCTGGGGTACCAGATGATGACCACTTCCATGGAGGCCGACCGGGGAGAAGGGTACAACACCACCTCCGACTTCTACAAAACCCTCGACCGGGTGGAAGGCTTTAAATCCATAGAGGGGTACATCGAAGATTGGAATTGGATGAATACCTACCTCTCCGCCCGCTACAACTTTAACCGCCAATTCTATGCCGGCGTCAATGTGGCCATGGACGGCGCTTCTTCCACCGGAAAGAACAGCCAGCGTTTCCTCTTCCTGCCGTCGGTAAATGCAGGGTGGAATGTAAAAAATACCTTGCTGCAAGAGGTTGCCTGCATTGACCACCTGATGCTGCGGGGAGAGTACGGAATGAATGCCAACAGCCGTTTTTCGTCCGCTTACAGCCAATACATATACGGCTCGAAACAGTACAGGGACGTAGCGGGAATTGTGCGCACCGGGATCCCGAACACCAAACTGGCCAGCGAAAAAGTATTGACCGCGCAGGCCGGATTAGACCTGGTGCTGCTGGGTAACCGCCTGAACCTGCGCGTGGACGCTTACGAAGAACGCACCAAAGAGATGTTGATGCAGAGAAAATTGGAAGCGGTTTATGGCTTCGGTTTTGCTTTCGACAACAGCGGGGAGATGAAGACCCGGGGAATCGACGTTGGTCTGGACGCTTCGCTTTTGCGCATCCGCGACTTTGAATGGCGGGCAGGAGGTAGCATCTCCACCTACCGGACCGAAGTGGTTAAATTGGGCGGCGACGAAATGGCGCGCCTCACCCAATTCACCGACGGGACGACCTTGTTGACCCAAAAGGGAGAGGCTCCCTACCGCTTCTACGGCTACCAGTATGAAAAGATCTTTACCAGCCAGGCGGAAGCCGACCAGGCCGGTTATGTTTCGTACAGCGGCCGCCCGTTTGCCGCGGGAGATGTAAAATGGATCGACCACAACAACGACAAGATCATCGACGAAGCCGACATGCGGGTATTGGGCGATCCCCGTCCCGACTTCTTCGGTTCGTTCTACTCCTCCTTCAAATACAAAAACATCGGGTTGTTGCTCAATTTCACCTACAGTTACGGGAACGAAATCTACAACAAAGTCCGGAGAAACTCCGAATCCATGACCGATTTCAGCAACCAGACGGAAATTGCCGCGCGGCGTTGGAGTTACGATGGCCAGCAAACCGATGTGCCCCGGGCAATTTACGGGGATCCCTATGGAAATGCCCGCTTCTCCGACCGTTGGATCGAGGACGGTTCCTTCCTGAAATTGAAGGATGTGACCCTGAGCTACGAATTGGGCAGGAAACTGGGCTTTATCCAGAACGCCATGATCTATGTGACCGGGCAGAACCTCTGGACGGCCAGCAAGTACTTGGGGATCGATCCGGAGTTCTCCTATTCGTACGACCCGCAAATGATGGGGATTGACTTGGGGAAAATACCATTGGCGAAGAGTGTGAAACTGGGGATCAAACTTCAGTTTTAAGTACGAAGACGATACGAACATAAAACAGAGAGCATAATGAAAACATATTTAAGAATCAGTTTTTACTTCGCCGCGTTCACTTTGCTGTTTGCTTCCTGCAGCGACTTTTTTGAGCCGGATTCCGACGACAAACTGTTGGAAGGCGACCACTATAAAAAGGTCAGCGAAGTCTACTCGGCGTTTGTGGGAACAGCGGCTGTGTTTCAGGAAGCGGCGTCGCACGCATTGATCCTGAACGAACTGTTGGGAGCGCAGACCATTCCGACCGAAACGGCCCCGGAAGAGTACTGGAATGTGGCGAAATACGACTTCTCGCCCGAAAACAGGTTGATCTCCCCGGAGCCTTTCTACAAAGTGATCATCAACTGCAACGATTTTCTCCGCCACATTACAGCGTTTGGGGCTGAAAATCCCGCCTCCATCGAGGAGGCCTACTACAAGGGGATGATCTCGCAGGCCATCAACTTCCGCGCCTGGTGTTACCTGATGCTGGGCAAATTGTACGGAGAGGCTGTTTATTTTGACGACGCTATCAACGACTACCGCGATATGAGCGGCTATCCCTCCCTTACGTTGGAGCAGTTGTTGCCTGAACTGATCGCTTTTGTCAAAAACGGCACCAATGGGATCGGCGGCCTGAACGGCCTGGACTGGAGCGTCTTTTTGAACATACCGAACGACGTGAGCTGGAACCGGGTCAGCGTGGACGGAAACGTATTGCTGGGCGAGATGTACCTTTGGCAAAAGGACTACCTCAATGCGCTCCGCCACCTGAAGGTGAACACGGACATCACTACGGGCGATCAGACCAACCGCTGGAAACTGTCCGCCCAATACGGCAGCACCGGTTGGAGATCCATTTTCGCGGGGACAGTCGGCGCGACCAGTGAAACCATCACGGCTATCCCGTTCGATGCGACCAAAAACCAGACCAATCCGGCCTATCTGGCCTATATCGCTATGTACGATCTGGCCCCGGCCGATTCGCTGGTCGGGATGTTCGACAGGCAGGTGATGACAGGCGGAAGGATCGGGGACATGTATCGGAAAATGAGTACGATCGGCTCCATACGGGATTACGAAACAATGGGAAAAATGGGGGATATCTGCCTCAAATACAGAACGGAAAGTTCTCCCATCATCGTAAGCAGGGCGGCGGAGCTGCACCTGATGATGGCCGAAGCGCTGGCAGGGCTCGGACGCTTTGAAGAGGCGATGATCCTGGTGAACCTCGGAGCGAAACCCTATTGGACAACGGTGGAGAGCGCC
>JAISVB010000038.1 GCA_031271755.1 Culturomica sp. | reverse complement strand
AGAGTTTCAGATCCTTGGCCATTGCGTCGATCCTGGCGTTTGCTTCCTGCTGCGCCTTGTTGAAATCGGCGACGGAACCCATGGCAGCCCTGGCCTCGAAATAGAACTTGATTTTCGGTTCGGTGCCGGACGGCCGGACAGAGATCTTGCAACCATCTTCCAAAAAGAATTGCAAAACGTCGCTGGCGCCCGGAAAATCCATCGCCTTCTCCTCGCCGGTGAGCAGGTTTTTCTCCCTGAGGTCGGCATAATCCTTTTTGACGACGATCCGGCTGCCGTTGATGCGTTCCGGGGTGTGGTGCCGGAAATTGGTCATCATGTCGCTGATCTCCTGCGCTCCGCTCAACCCCTTCCGCACCATGTAGATCATCTTTTCCTGCGAAAATCCGTACGTGGCATAGATCTCCTTCAACAGGCCGAACAACGTTTTGCCGTTATCTTTGGCCCAGGCGGCTATCTCCGCCATCAGGGAGGTCGAAGAGACTGCGTCCTTGTCCCGGGTAAATGCGCCCGGCATAAACCCGAACGACTCTTCGCCCGCTCCGATGAAGCCGTCGGGGCCTTTTTTCCGGATCACATCCGCGATCCATTTGAAACCGGTGTACACATCGTAACAGGTCACGCGGTTCTTTTCGGCGATCTCTTTGATCAGTTCCGAAGTAACGATGGTTTTGACGGTGTACTCGTTCCCTTTGATCATCCCCAGCTCTTTGCGCCTCAGGAGTATGTAATAGGTGAAGATGATATTGGCCTGGTTGCCGTTCAGCAGGATCCACTCCCCGGCGTCGTTCTTGACGGCGATCCCCAAACGGTCGCCGTCGGGGTCGCAGGCCATGGCCAGTTCGGCGTCTATTTCCCGGGCTTTGTCCAACGCCATTTTAAAGGCGGCCGGCTCCTCCGGATTGGCGGATTCCACCGTCGGGAAATTTCCGTCCGGGATCATCTGTTCCGAAACCGTGGTCACATGGGTAAAACCCCAGTTCCGCAACGAATCGGGAACCAGCCGGTAGGTGGTGCCGTGCAGCGGGGTAAAGACGATTTTCAGGTCGTGCCGGTGTTGGATGGCGCCGGGGGAGAGGCTCAGACTCTTCACCTTGTCCAAAAATTTCCGGTCGAACGCTTCCCCCAAGGAGAGGATCTTATCCGGCACTTTGGTGAATTTGATGTCGGCCGCCTGCACTTTTTTCACCTCTGCAATGACATTTTTATCGTGTGGGGGAACCAGTTGGGAACCGTCTTCCCAATAGGCTTTGTATCCGTTGTACTCTTTCGGATTGTGGGAGGCGGTGATGATCACCCCGCCTTTGCATCCCAATTCCCGGATGGCAAAAGACATTTCGGGGGTAGGGCGCAGATCTTCGAA
The DNA here is from genome assembly GCA_031271755.1 of Culturomica sp. Classification (GTDB taxonomy): domain Bacteria; phylum Bacteroidota; class Bacteroidia; order Bacteroidales; family Marinifilaceae; genus UBA944. The sequence goes on along the minus strand of JAISVB010000038.1, from coordinate 86,155 downwards.
CAGATAGGCCGTGATCCCGTTGGCGGAAAAGATAGCGGCCGTTGTTTCCGCAAAGTAGCGGGAGTTGTTCCGGCAATCGTGACCGATGCAAACCGATTTCGGCCCATCGGGGAATACCCGGTTGATGTAGTTGGCGAAACCCTGGGTAGCAGCGCCCACCGTGTAGATGTTTATCCGGTTCGTACCCGCTCCCATAATGCCCCGCAAACCTCCTGTTCCGAACTCCAGGTCGTTGTAAAAAGAGTCGATCAATTCGGTCGGATCGGCGGCGTCCAACAAGTGTTGCACACTCTTCCGGGTGGCTTCGTCGTAAGCGCTGCTCAGCCAGCTTTCGGCTTTTTCCCGGGCTTTCCGGATCGTTTCGTTTGTTTTCATAGTATGTGTGGTTGTAGTTATTTCTTTTTCATAATTCACAAATGTAAAAAAAATAAAAAAGCCTTGCAATGAACTGCAAGGCTTTTATTTTTACAACCGCAACGGTTACGATCTTTTCTCTTTGATCTTGGCTTTTTTACCGGTCAGGTTCCGGAAATAGTAAATCCGCGCCCGTCTTACTTTACCGGCTTTGTTGATCTCGATCTCCCGGATGTAAGGTGAATTCATCGGGAAGATACGCTCTACGCCGACATTTCCGGACATCTTCCGTACCGTGAAGGATTTGGTGACGCCTGTCCCCTTGATCTGGATCACCACGCCGCGGAAGATCTGGATACGTTCCTTGTTCCCCTCAATGATCTTGTAATGTACGCTGATGGTGTCTCCCGGCCCAAAGGCAGGATGCTCAACCTGATTTTCGTTTGCGAACGCCTGTTCTGCAATTTTAATGAAGTCCATGTTTCTCTTTTTATGACATTATCGAACGCAATATTACTGCCTGAGCCTTTGTGTAAGAGATTGCGTACGTATTTTACTCTGTTGTAATATTCCACCGGGCCGTCAGGAACCCTTATATTACTCAATCGGGCAGCAAAAATAGAAAATTTATTTTTCCCCGCCAAATTTATTTTACTACTTCCTGTTTGTCGCCCATGTATTCGATGATGGAGCGCAGGTATGCTTCGGGATGCGGGGTGTTGGTCACCTTCGGATCCTTCTCTCCGGGCACGATGGTGCGGATATTTCCGTCCATGTACCGGGCAAAGAGCGTTCCGTACAGGTCGCGCCAGGTATTTGTCAACTGATCTCCCGTGTTGCACGAGAAATCGGTGAGGAACTCCACGGCGGTTTCCCGGTTCTGTTCCATCAGGCTCATGGCGGCGGCATCCGTCACCTGCGAATATGCCAGGTATTTGGTTTCCAGATCTTTCTGTTTCTTCCGGATGTCCGGGTGGATCACGTTGTAACGCGAATAGGCGAAGTTGGTCATCTGGTTGAACACCCAGAACGCGGCGTCGCCGGTGAATTGATTCATGCTTCCGTTCCCGGCGGCAAAGGAGGCGGGCGTCCGGGTGGAAGCGGTATACATCGGGAAATAGACGCTGCTGGCGGCATCGTCTACGCCGAACCAGAGAATACCGCCCACTTCGTCCGGCAACCAGCTCCGGCTTTGGCTTACAAAGGAAAAGGCGGTCTGCTGGGTGGCCGTGGCTCTCTCCATCACATACTCTTTTCCATCCACGGTATAGCTCATCGGCCGCCAGCGGTAGGGGCATTCATACGGGCCGGCGCCCGGGTCTTTCCGCATGTCTAATTCCGTACCTTCCAAGTGGTTCCGCATAAAATCCATGATCTCCAGCACATCTGCTTTGCGGTTCGGTTTGATCCAAAGAGGCATGCGGTTGAGGGCATACCCTTTTTCGTCCCGTTTGATGTCCGTTCCTGTGGCATACCCCCAATAGGGCGCCATATCGCTGCTGAGTTCGTTGAAAAAAGCCCACACCCGGATCTCACATCCCCGGGCTCCCCCGAAATCTACCGGATTGTACGTGTCCGAAAAACTGAAATCGCTGTTTTTGGCCTGCTGGGGATAGAAATTTTTCTGCTTGGCGAACGAAACCACATCCTTGGCGTAAACGGTTGTCACCTCTTTGTTGTAAATGTTTTTCAGTTTGTCCGAAGAGATGGATGTTTTGCCGTCTAACGGAAAAGTGGTGATCCGGGCCTGGTTGGCATGTGCGCACACATATCCGTCCGGCACCATCCGGGCTACCCATACGGCTCCCTTTTCGCCTTCGCCCTTGCCGATCATCTCCATGATCCACACTTCGTCCGGGTCGCTGATCGAAAAGGATTCGCCGCTGCTGGCATACCCGTATTTTTCTACCAGTTCCACCATGGTCACAATGGCTTCCCGGGCATTGGCCGCGCGTTGCAGTGTGATGTAGATCAGGCTGCCGTAATCCATGATGGCGCCGCTTTGGTTTTCCAATTCCGGCCGGCCTCCGTAGGTGGTTTCACCGATGGCCAACTGGTGCTCGTTCATGTTGCCGATGACATTGTAGGTGTGGCGAACCTGGGGAATTTGTCCCAGGTACTCGCCCGAATGCCACCGGTATATGTTCAACATGCTGCCTTCCGGCCAATCTGCCGCAGGCCAGTGGTAGAGCTCTCCGAAAAGGGCGTGGGAGTCGGCGGCGTAGGTAACCGAAGTGGAGCCGTCCCGGGTGGTCGATTTGGTGAACAGGAAGTTGGTGCAAGCTGACAATTCCGTCTGGCCGGCTGCCACGATCACTCCAATGAAGAGGAAGATTTTTTTCATATACGATGGTTTTAATTTACAGTGATTTATCGAATTCTGTCGTAAGATTTCAAGAGGGTGATGTCTTTGAGGATCCCGTGGGCCGCCAGCCAGGTCAGGATGATCCCGATGACCGGAGCACAGTAAACGGGCATCAAATGCCATTCGCCGGCCGGCAGGCTGATTTGACGGGACTGTATGATGATCAGCACCAGCAGCCCGATCATCAGGATGATGTTGACGATGCACAATCGCAGTTGCAACAGGCGTTTTTTATAACAGAGGATGGTCAGGAACGCCAGGGCGGTGGTGGCTATATTGAGGGAGAGGGCGTACCAATTGTGGTCGATCGGTATGGAGGGCGATTCCAGCATGATGTATTTGTACGTGTAGAGGTGGCTCCAAATTGTTTTCCCGAGATCCCCGACAGGCAGGCCGATGAGTGTGACCGGAAAGAAAAAGAGCAGGCCGGTACAGATCCCGGTGAGCAGTAGGTAGAGAGTTTGTATGCGCTGTATCATAATGTTTTGTTTTATAAGTGGTTTTATTTTTATTCGGTCAGTTTTTTCAAGGTGTACCGGATCAGCTTATGCATGTTTCCGCTGTAATCGGCGGAGGCTTCGCCGGTGATCCGGTTAGCGATGATCAGGCAGATGGTGGCAGCCCGGTGTCCCAGCAGGTTGCTCAGTCCGGTAATGGGGGCGCTCTCCATTTCGTAGTTGGTTACCCGCTGCCCGCGGTGGCGGAAGGTGGTGATCCGGTCGTTGATCCCGGGCATGCTCAGCGGGAGCCGCAACACCCGTCCCTGTGGGCCGTAGAATCCGACGGCGGTGAGGGTGATCCCTTTGCAGGTAACTCCTTCGCTGTGCAGGCGGGCGGTCAATTCCGGAGAGGCGTTCACCGCGTACGGGCGGGCGCATTCGGGATTCCAGCCGCAATGCCGGATGAATGCTTCTTCGAATTCCGGGTCGCAAATTTCCCGGTTCCCGGCGTAGAAGCGGAGCACGCCGTCTGTTCCGATGCTTTTTTCGGAGAGGAGGAACGAGCCGACGGGGATGTCGGCCTGTACCGAACCGGAGGTACCGATCCGTACCAGCGTGAGGCTTTTTTTCTGTTGACGGACTGTTTTGGTTCCGAGGTCGATGTTGGCCAATGCATCCAATTCGTTCAGCACAATGTCGATGTTGTCCGGCCCGATCCCCGTGGAGACGACGGAGATCCGTTTCCCGTTGCAGCGTCCGGTCACCGTATAGAATTCCCGGTTGCTTTTTTTGACCTCCACCCGGTCGAACTGCGCGGCGATCAGCTCCACCCGTCCCGGATCGCCGACTAAGATCACCGTATCCGCCAACTCTTCCGGCAACAGGTGCAGGTGAAAAACCGTCCCGTCGTCGTTCACGATCAGTTCCGAAGCTGAAATAGGGTCATCCATAGAGCCTTTTAAAAGACTTCAAATATAGCAATGTTCGATTTATCTTCCAAACAATTGTTTTTCGTACGTTGTCTTTGGTGCTTGTCTGCATACGGGTTTCATACAGGATAAATGTATTTATCTATGGAAAAACAGGTGATATTTTTATTTTTTTCATAGATAATTGTATTTTTCCTCCCCCATTTTTCCTCCCCAAACTTCCCCTCCACCTCCCTCGGACCTCGGTCGTACCATCGTCGTACCATGTTCGAGTTTAATCAGATAATTTAATTGGAAAAATTAAGACAAATTTTCACATCCTTATGCAGGGGCAACACCTCAAGTTTTGGGGGAGAGAATGAAAGAAAGAGTAAATCAGGTGCCCATTAAGCATGTATGTGTTTCCGGCATGTAAAACAGACAAATTACACAAACTGCTCTGCAAAGATAGAGCTAAAAATTGTAAGATCACAACTATTTTTTTGATTTTTTACGGGAAAGGCGGACGGAAACAGCATTGCATTTTTCCGGTAGATAAACTGTGCTGCAATATTTCGGCATGCCCCGGTGAACCAGACTCCCAAAACACGTACATGCTTAATGGAAGTGTATGCATGCCCAAAAACAAAGATCTAAAGAAGAAAATTTCAATACATTCCAATAAATTTACCTTAATCTCAATTCACATGAACAAACATCTTTCCGCCGCCTTGTTTTGCATCGCCGTATGCGCAGCAGTGCTTTTCACCTCCTGTTCCAAAGACGACAGCCCCGTCTCTGTTTCCGTTACCGGCGTGTTGTTGAACACGTCTTCCGCCACGTTGTATGTGGGCGACACGGTACGGCTTATCGCCACCGTGCAACCCACAGGGGCCACCGATCAATCCCTTACATGGAGCAGCAGCGATACCACCAAAGCTGTCGTAAACAGCAGCGGTTTGGTGACCGCCAAATCGCCTGGAAGTGCCACCATCACCGTCAAAACCGTTGATGGCAATCACACCAAGAGTTGTGCGGTGACGGTGAATCCGGTTTCCGTTACCGACGTGTTGTTGAACACGTCTTCCGCCACGTTGTATGTGGGCGACACGGTACGGCTTATCGCCACCGTGCAACCCACAGGGGCCACCGATCAATCCCTTATATGGAGCAGCAGCGATACCACCAAAGCTGTCGTAAACAGCAGCGGTTTGGTGACCGCCAAAGCATTGGGATCAGCCATCATCACGGTCAAAACCAATAATGGAAATAAAACCGCCACCTGTACTGTAACCATAGCGGAGCGTCCCATCTCCGCCGCCGGTGTACTCATCAACGGCGTGTATTGGGCTGGGTGCAACATAGATGCTCCCGGCACCTTTGTCGCTACTCCCGAATCCGCCGGGATGTTTTACCAGTGGAACCGCAAAAAGGGTTGGCCTTCCACAGGCAGCGTAACCGGTTGGGACTACACCACTCCTTCCGGCGATACATGGGCAGCCGCTAACGACCCGTGTCCGTCCGGTTGGCGGGTGCCTACCTCTGATGAGCTTGACGCCTTGCTTGCCACGGACAAAGTCACTAACGTGTGGACTACGCTGAACAGTGTCAACGGCAGGAAGTTTACCGACAAAATTTCCGGTAACTCCATCTTTCTTCCTGCTGCCGGTTACCGCGACATCAAGTACGGTTCGCTCAGCAATGCAGGTAGCAGCGGGTACTACTATTCAAGTTCACCCGGTGGTTCCAGCCTCGCTTGGAGCCTGAGCTTCGATAGCAGTAATGCCGTCCAGACCAACCTCGGCCGGAGCCCCGGCTACTCCGTACGTTGTGTTCGCGCCGAATAATTTGGGAGCGGCTTGTCCGCTCCCATTCGATTCATTTGATTATTTCCGGCCGGCATTTAAAGCCGGTCGGACGAAATATTTCCGAAGTAAAGGAGATTTATTTCGTACCGGCGAAGCCGGTCGGATTGTGAAAAATGGAGGGTATGACGAAAAAGGAGATCTTGAGTTTGGAGCAGGAAAACGTTGCTTGCATTCGCCTTTTTTTGGAAGGGATGTTCTGGATTGCTTACGAGCAATCCGCCTTCCGTTTTTTTCATTCAGTCAGGCCGCACCGGGTCAAGAAGAAGTTTGTCAAAAGCGTTGGTTGCGAATTGGTTTCATTGGGTTTTCCTTGTCCTCAAACTTGATCTATCCGGCTACTTTATGAGTATCAATCGCTTGCGGCTGTATCCTCCGGCAGAATACATAAATACGAAACAGGTAACAACAGCCCCATTATTCAAAGGGGCTACTGAAAGTGCCGGCAATCCCTTAGATTGAGGAGTAGTATGTCATTAAATCTTTTGGGTATGGTGCGACACTGTTTTATGGCCGGTCTTTTCTTTTTGTGCTCCCTGGGGCTGCCGGCGCAGGAGCTTTCGGATGTGGAGAAATTGTTGGAATTAAACGAATCGTTCCTCGACGGGGAGGGAGACGAAGAGGTATTGGCGACGTTGACGGAGCTGACCTCGGCTCCGCTCAACATCAATACCGCCGGTTTCGATTCGTTGAAAATGCTCTGGTTCCTTTCGGACAGCCAGATCGACAACATGTTGGCGTTCCGGAAGCGGTACGGGGGATTTCTTCACCTCAACGAACTGCTGTTGGTGACCGGGATCGGGAAGCGGGACCTGGAGTACATCCGGCCGTTCGTTACAACGGGGGGAACCGGCGTCCGGGAGCGGTTGCAAGCCATTCGCCGCTCCACGATCCGGGAAGGGATCGTCCGGTTGCGGCTGAACCTTCCGAAGCAGGAGGGGTACAAACGGTACGACCCCGCCGACTTTACAACAGAAGCACAGTACCGGAAAAAACAGGAAACCCGCTATTGGGGCATTCCATTGGGAACATTGGTCAAATACAAAATGCAGTGGAACAAAAAAATCCAGATAGGGATAGCCTTGGAGAACGACGCCGGAGAACCCTATTTTACCCGCTACCAAAAAGGAGGCTTCGATTTTGTGGCCGCCCACCTCGAACTGCGCGATCTGGGACGGCTGCAGCGTCTGGTTGTCGGGGATTTCCGGATTCAGTGGGGACAGGGATTGCTGGGCTGGGGCGGCTTCTCTTCCGGCAAATCGGCCATGGCAGTGGGAAACGAAAAATCCGGGAAAGGGATCGTTCCCTACTCCTCCACCGACGAAAACAACTTCCTGCGAGGAGCGGCTGCTGATTTGCGCTTAGCCTCCGGTGTAACCGCCGAATTCTTCCTCTCCCGGAAACGCACCGACGGAAATGTACTCCAATTAGACATACTGACAGAAGAAGAATTGGAAACAGCCTCCCTGTACGAATCCGGATACCACCGGAACGAGCGGGAATTGAAAAAAAAGCACGCACTGCGCGAAACAACCGCCGGGATCTCCGCTAAATGGAACAGCGCCCGCGCCCGGATCGGCGTAAATGCGCTCTATTACGACTTCACCCCCGCACTTACCCCCGGAGAACGGATCTACCAACAATACAACGACAACGGAAAACAAAGGCTCCTGTTCAGCGTAGACTACAAAACCGGCTGGAAAGGAGTATACCTTTACGGCGAAACAGCCGTGGGGAAAAGCCGGGGATACGCCACCGTGAACGGATTGCGTTTCAGCGTGGGAAGCTGGTTGGCTGCCAATGCGGTATACCGGCGCTACGACAAGCGGTACATCTCCCGGTACGCCGGCGGATTCGGAGAGTACAGCAACACCTCGAACGAAGAAGGATTCTTCGGCGGTTTGGATCTCTCCCTCTCTCCCCAACTGAAAATCAATGTATACTACGACCGCTTCCGTTTCTTTGCTCCCCGCTACCAGGCCTATACCCCGGGGTGGGGGAGCGAAATGCTGGCGGATCTGGTTTGGGAACGCGGGCGCTGGGAACACCTCTTCCGCTACAAAAGAGAGAGCAAACCGGAAAACGGCAAGGGTGGCCCCCCCTTGCAAATGGCGATGCGGAAAAAATCGGAATTCCGGTACCAGGCCGCTTACCGCCACAACAGTCGCTGGGAGTGGCGGGGACGTTTTCACTACTCCCGCTACGCCAAAGAGGCGGTGGGCGAAAATGGGTTTTTGATCTATCAGGACATCATCTATTCCGCCCCCAAAGAGAAAATGAAAGGCCAACTGCGCCTGGCATGGTTTCAGACCGATTCATACAACAGCCGGATCTACGCCTACGAAAACACCGTTCTGTATGGCTATGCCTTTCCGGCCCTGTACGGAAAAGGGATACGAACCTATCTGAACCTGAATTGGAAACTGCGACAGGGAATTACCTGTTACGCCAAGGCAGGCTACGCCTTTTACCCGGACATGGAGTATTCCGGCTCCTCCTATACCCGCACGGAAGGGGGAGAGCGGTGGGATTTTACGGTGCAGTTGCGCTTCCGGTGGTAGAGGGATCGGAACGCCTTTTTTTCAGGATACCGTCGATCTCCTCCTTTGTCAGTTTTTTGACGTTGGTGATGATCAGGTTTTCCAGCAAAAAATGGCCGTACTGGTTGCTCTCTTCAATGATCCCTTCGAACAGGTCTTTCAGGTTGGTGTGGATCGGCAGCAGCAGGAGCAGCGTGGAATAACCGTTGCAAAAGCAGATCTGCTCCACTTGTCCGTTCAACGGTTTCAGGGCGGATTCGGTTTCGTTCCGGACAATGTGCTGTTGAAATTCCAGCAAAGGTTCGATCGATTGGTGGATCAGCACACAGAAATAACGCAGCAGCAATCCCTGCCCGCCCAGGCCGGTGGAGATGAAAACACCCGGATCTTCCAACAAACCGGACTGGATCAGCATGCGGGATTGCTGCAAGGCAATGACAGCCCACTTTTTCAGCGGCGAATCCGTTTTGGAGAATTTTTCCAGCACCCGGTATATGGCAATGTCATCGACGGTCGACAACACCACCAGCATCTTTTTTTTCTCTTCCGGATCCACGGATTCGTCGAACAGGTCATCCGGCCGGCTTGCATATACTTTGCCGAGCCGGCGGAAGGCTCCCTCTTTTTCGCTCAACCGCTCTGCCAGCCGGAAGTAGGATTTTTGCACCTCGATATCCACCTCCTCTTCCAGAATGTTCAGGTTATCTCCCGCTTCGGCAAGAGCCTTGTTGAGTTTTTTCCAGTCGTTGTCGTTTTGCGCTTCCATGCCGGTTTTCTTTATGGGACCTATATGCAAATTTACGCGATAATTCAGAGATAAAAAAGGCATAAAAAAAACTGCCCGGAAGCAGCTCTTTTATATTCTCCGTCGAGAATCAGGCTTTGTGCCTGTGTTCATCGGAAATCGTCAATTTTTTTCTCCCCTTCGCCCTTCTTTTTGCCAGAACGGCTCTACCGCCTACCGTAGACATTCTTTCTCTGAAACCGTGCTTGTTTCTTCTTTTTCTGTTGGATGGTTGAAATGTACGCTTCATCGTATTTATTTTTTGGGTATAATTTCAGACTTTGGAGTGCAAAATTAGCGATATTTTTTCTTACCGCAAAGAAAATTTGCTTTTTTCCCCTCTTTTTCTCCTTTCAGCCGGATGATGACTCTTTTTTTTCTTCTTTTTTGTAACATTTTAAATTTTCAGGCGTATCAGCCAACAAAAACACCCTTTGATTTTGGTATGTGGGATTTGGAGCGGCTAAAACAACCCGGTGCACAACTATCTATTTTTCTTTTATATGAGACAACTGAAAATTACAAAACAGATCACGGGCAGGGACTCCTATTCCATAGAAAAGTATCTGCAGGAGATCGGAAAGATTCGTGTACTCTCCCCGGATGAGGAGGTGGATTTGGCCAAACAGAGTAAAAGCGGAGACCGGACGGCCAGAGAACAATTGGTATTGAGTAACTTGCGATTTGTTGTTTCGGTTGCCAAACAGTATCAGAACCAGGGGCTTACGCTCGGGGACCTGATCAACGAAGGGAACCTGGGATTGATCAAGGCGGCAGAGTGTTTCGACGAAACCAAGGGATTCAAGTTCATCTCCTACGCAGTCTGGTGGATCCGGCAGTCCATTTTACAGGCCATCGCCGAAAATGCCCGCCTGATCCGGTTGCCGTTGAACAAGATCAGCACCATTAATAAGGTCAATAAATGTTATACGGTGTTGGAGCAACAATACCAGCGGGAACCGACGCCCGAAGAGATCGCCGAAGTGATGGACGTGTCGCCGGAAGATGTGAAAGAGAACATGAAGATCGCCCCCCGGCCGATATCGATGGATGCTCCGGTCGGGAATGGGGAAGAGCCGATCACCATGTACGATATTTACATATCCGACGACGAATATGTTACGGCTTCGGAGGTGCAGATGAACCAGGATTCATTGCGCATCGATATCCGTCGTTCCCTCTCCATCCTGACGGAACGGGAAGCAAGCATCATCAGCATGTACTACGGCCTGAACGGCTACATAGCCATGTCCTTAGAGGAGATCGGCGACCGGCTGCAATTGACCAGCGAACGGGTGCGGCAGGTAAAATCCAAAGCCATCCGGAAACTGAAAGAGATCCACGTCATGAAACGGTTGAAGGTCTATTTGTAGAGGCCGGATCGGAAATAAAAAACCGCCGTTTTGCGGATGGAACCGAAATAATTCTCTATTTTAGGAGCCTAAAATTTATTTCGGATAACCCAATGATCACACTAAACAAATTCTTGTCGGGGACGCTCGTTTCCCTCTTCCTGTTTACCGGTATGCAGGCGCAAAACCGGCCGTCCTGGGCCAAAGAAACTCCGGAACAAAAAGAGAAACGGATGGCCTGGTGGACGCACGACCGTTTCGGGATGTTCATCCACTGGGGCATTTACGCCCTGCCGGCCCGTCACGAATGGGTGAAACAATACGAAAAAATATCGGATGCCGATTACCAAAACTATTTCGACCGCTTCGACCCGGATCTGTACAACCCCCGGGAGTGGGCTGCCCAGGCCAAAAAAGCGGGCATGAAGTACATGGTCGTCACCACCAAACACCACGACGGATTTTGTTTGTGGGACAGCAAGTATACCGATTTCAAAGTGACCAATACCCCGTATGGAAAAGACCTGATCAAACCGTTGGTGGAGGCGTTCCGGGCGGAGGGGATCCGGATCGGGTTCTACTACTCGCTGATCGACTGGCACCATCCGGACTTTACGTACGACCGGCTGCATCCCAACGGGCCGAAAAGCAAGGAGGAGCGGGAGGAAGCCAATCGAAAGCGGAACATGGACAACTACCGCCGCTACATGAAAGACCAGTTGACCGAACTGTTGACCCAATACGGGCAGATAGACGAACTGTTTATGGATTTTTCCTATCCGGGAGAGAACGGCAAAGGGCACGAAGAGTGGGATGCGGAAGGTTTGCTCAAATTGGTTCGTCAATTACAGCCCAACATCATCGTGGATAACCGGATGGGGATGGATCACACCGACTGGGGATGGGATTTTGTGACGCCGGAACAGTTTATGCCGCAGACGTGGCCGACGGTGAACGGGGAGCGGGTTCCCTGGGAAACCTGCCAGACCTTCTCCGGTTCCTGGGGATACCACCGGGACGAACATACCTGGAAAAGCGTGCACCAACTGATCGTGATGCTGGCGGAGACCGTGAGCAAAGGGGGAAACCTGTTGCTGAACGTGGGGCCGACCGCCCGGGGGAATTTCGACGACCGGGCTAACGAACGTTTAGAGGGGATCGGCAGATGGATGAAGTTCAACGGACGGTCGGTGTACGGTTGTACCCAGGCGCCGGCGGAATACGCCGTACCTCAGAACTGTTTCCTGACCTACCATCCGGAAAAAAAGCGGTTGTACATCCACGTGGTGGAGTGGCCGTTCAAATCGCTGCATCTGCCCGGCTACCGCGGAAAGATCGAATACGCCCAATTGCTGCACGACGGATCGGAGGTGAAGTTCCGGACCCAATCGAAAGCGGGGGGACACACCACCGAAACTTCCGGAGCGGACGACGTGATGTTGCAGCTTCCCGTGCAGCGGCCGGACAGCGAACTGCCGGTCATCGAACTGTTCCTGAAGTAGCTCAATAGAGGCGGGCGACCATCGATTCGTATTCCGGATGCCTTTTTACCCAAACTTCGGAGTAGGCGCAGACCGGGACTACTTTCAGGTGGTGTTGTTTCGCATATTCGAAGCAGCTTTTCACCAGGGCGTTCCCGACTCCCCGGCCTTCGATGGGCCTGTCCACAATGGTGTGGGTCAGGTAGAGTTTGTCCCCGTCCAATTCATACGTTACGTAGCCGATAAAACCGTCTACTTCCGTTTCAAAACGGTGCCTGTCCGGGTGATGTGTGATTTGGTAGTTTTCCATGTTTTTAAACCGTGAAATTATACGATGTATACTGTCGTTCCTGTCGGCAGGGTTACACAAAAGAATCTAAAACAACAAAGATAGCGGAGAAATGCAGAATAACCAAACAGTGGAAAAACACCCTTTGCCTCCCTTTTTTCCCGCCGGGGCGCGCCTGTTGATGCTGGGCAGTTTCCCCCCTGCCCGCAAGCGGTGGAAGATGGAGTTTTATTACCCCAATCTGCAAAACGACATGTGGCGGATCTTCGGGCTGGTATTTTTCCGGGACCGGGACTATTTTCTGACGGCAGACCGCCGGGAGTTCCGGGAAGAGCGGATCCGGGAGTTCCTGACGGAGAAAGGGATCGCGATTTCGGATACGGCCGGGGAGGTGATCCGGCAAAAAGGCACTGCTTCGGACAAATTTCTACAGGTTGTTAAAACCATCCCGTTGGAGGAGGTGCTGACGGAGTTGCCGGATTGCCGTTTTCTGGTGACAACGGGAGAGAAAGCCACGGATATCTTGTCGGAGTTGACGGGGGCCGGCGCGCCCCCGGTGGGCGGGTACACGGATCTCTGTTACCGGGAGCGCCCGTTGCGCCTCTACCGGATGCCCTCTTCTTCGCGCGCCTATCCCAAGCCGTTGGAAGAAAAAGCAGCGGTATATGCGGAAATGTTCCGGCAAACCGGTATCTTTACATTCTAATTTACAGATACTAATCCGAATCCGACCATGCAGACAGCCACCCGATCAGTGACATACGAAGATGTCCGTCAAAACGAAGAGATCAAGAGTTATATTACCCAGGCCGACCGGACGCTGGGAGCGCTGGGATTTACGGAACACTACCTTCCGCATGTGGTGAAGACAGCGGAGGTCGCCGAGTATATCCTGTTGACCCTGGGCTATCCCAAACGGGAAGCGGAACTGGCGCGGATCGCCGGCTATATGCACGACATCGGCAATGTGGTCAACCGGATCGGCCACGCGCAGATCGGAGCCGTTCTGGCCGTGCGCCTGTTGGAAAAAATGGGCATGGAGACCGACGAGATCGTACAGATCGTCAGTGCGATCGGGAACCACGACGAGGGGACGGCAGCGGCCATCAGCCCGATGGCGGCGGCGTTGATCCTGGCGGACAAAACCGACGTGCGGAGAAGCCGGGTGCGGAACGAGGATCCGGCCGATTTCGATATCCACGACCGGGTAAACTACGCGGCGGAGGAGTCGAAGATCTACTTCAACCCGGACCGGTCTGTTGTTATTCTGGAACTGAAGATCGATACGGCCATCTCGGCGGTCATGGACTATTTTGAAATCTTTCTGGGACGTATGATGCTGTGCCGCAAGGCCGCCGACTACCTGCACATCCGCTTTTCGTTGCTGATAAATGGGCAGCAGTTGCTGTAACGGGCGCTACATCTCTTCGTACGCGTAGTCGACCGCCCGGTTCAGCCACTGCACCAGTCCCACCGTTTTTTCGAAACCGTTCAAGGTCTTCTCCAACAGATCGGGCGCAGCCACACAGGCGTCGTCGAAGTACCGGATGACGTAGAGATCTTTCAGGCGCAGGTACCGGTCGTACGGCGAACCGGCCGGAAATCCCTGCGGGGTGCGTTTCAGCGAATTTTCCGTGACCAATTCGAATCCTTCGGCTTTTTTCAGCCAGCCGTCCAACTGCTCCCCGTGGAAAGCGATATCCTCCCGGACGCTTTTCAACACCTTCGGCTCCGGCATGTATAAGCCGGAGGTGATGAGGCAGGAGCCCGGTTCCAGGTGAAAATAGTACCCCGCATACCCCGATTTTTTCCCTTTCGGGCAGACGTACGCTCCGATGTGGGTTTTATAAGGTTCCTTGTTCGGGCTGAAGCGGACATCCCGGTAGATGCGGTACGTACACTCTTTAACCGTCAACCCGGCGACCGAAGGGTCGAAACGGGCAATGCCGGCGATCAATTTCTCGACGAATCCGTTGTACCTGTTTTGTAACTCTTTGTATCTCTTTTTATGGGCTTCAAACCACTCCCGGTTGTTGTCGGCGCGGAGTTCTTCCAGGAATTTGAGGATCTCTTGCATGCGTATTCGGGGTCTTTAGAGGGCTTTTTTATACAGTGCTGCGATCTCGGAGCGGAAATCTGCGCCGTGGTAAGATGTTTCGTTGAGAATGATGCGGTTGGCCATATCAAAAAATGGAGTTATGCAAAATTTTCTACCATGACAAATATAGCAAAAAAACCTGATGGTACAATTCCATGAAGAGCAGATCTTGGAGCTGATCGGCGAATAGTTAAAAAGAGCCGGCGCCTTTCGACGCCGGCTCTTTGGCAGCATGCAGGTTCCGGTTATTGGGCAAACTGCAATCCGTCGAGTTTGTTCCAACCGCCTCTGGTAAAGTCGGGGATCTCCACGGGGATCGATCCGTTATCTAAGGAAAGTTCCGTTAACGGGATCAGGCAGCACCACTCGGCCAGGTCGTATACATCCATGTCTAACGGCAACCCTTTTTGCAGGCAGTAGATCAGGCGGTAATCCATGACAAAGTCCATACCGCCGTGTCCGCCTACGGTTTTGGCCAATTCCTCGATATCTTTTACGATCGGGTGTCTGTATTTTTCCATCAGCGCTTTTTGCATCTCCTTGGATACAAACTGGTGTGCGTTCAGATTTTCGTGGTCGGCGGCCATTTCCGGATCCAGCGCTTCGTTCCCGAGGGCATAGCCGGATACCGGGTATTTATTGGCAAATCCCTTGGTGCCGGTCAATTGGTACATCCGGTCGTAGGGACGGGGAGAGGTCACGTTGTGTTCGATCAGGATGGACTTTCCGTTTTCGGTGCGGATCAGGGTGGAGGTGTGGTCGCCTGCTCTGAAACCGGTTACTTCTTCTCCGGTTTTCTCCTTGATGTAGGCGGGGTTTCCGATCGCTTTGGTGTCTACCGATACTAAGAAATTCAATTTATCCCCCCGGTGGATATTCATGGCCTGGCAGATGGGGCCTAAGCCGTGTGTGGGGTATACATCTCCCCGGTGTGTCCGGTTGAAATCCATCCTCCAGTTGTTCCAATATTGATCCCAGTAGGGTTGAAGCCCGTGTATGTAAGCGCCTTCTCCGTGGATCACTTCGCCGAGCAGGCCGTTCTGCACCATGTTCAGGGTGGTCAGTTCAAAGAAATCGTATACGCAATTTTCCAATTGCATGCAGTGTTTGCGGGTCTGTTCGGAGGTATTGATCAGATCCCAGATCTCTTCTAAGGTCACGGCGGAGGGCACTTCGATGGCCACGTGCTTGCCGTCTTTCATCGCCTGCACGCCGATGACGGCGTGGCTGGCCCAGTCCGTAGCCACATAGATCAGGTCTACGTTCGGAAGCGCCGTCACCTGGCGCCATACGGAGGTATCGCCGTAAAACTCCAAGGCTTTCGGAAAACCTCTCTCTTCCAACCTCTTGTTGACTTTTTCCGTGTTTTTCTGCTCCACATCACACAGGGCGACGATCTCTACTCCGGGAATGTGGGTCATGCGACTCACGGCTCCCGGGCCGCGCATGCCCAAGCCGATAAAAGCGACCCGGACGGTGGGAAGGGGTTCCGTTGATAATTGCAACACGTCGGTTTGGCCTTGCGGGCGAACGGGTACGGCGGTTTTGATCACCTGTACCTGCTGAGCTTCTTTGCATCCTGCCAAAAGGAGCATCAGCATACAAATGGATAAAAGGAGATTTTTCATAGTCATATACAGATTAAAAATAACACCTGTCTTGGTGAAGCCAAAAATAACTCTTTTATTTTACAAGTTGCTAAAATATTTTAGAAAGTTATAAAAATTATTTTCCGGTGACGGACAGAGATCAACGTTTATGCAACAGTACGATGTTTTCCACGTGGTGGGTGTGCGGGAACATGTCTACGGGCTGGACGGCCATTACCCGGTACTGTTCGTTCAACAGTTGGATGTCGCGGGCCTGGGTGGCGGAATTACAACTGACGTACACGATGCGTTCCGGCGCGGCTTTTAAGATGGCAGCCACCACGTCGGGATGCATGCCGGCCCGCGGCGGATCGGTAATGATCACGTCGGGGCGGCCGTGTTCCGACACGAACGCTTCGGTCAATACCTCCTTCATGTCTCCGGCAAAGAAGAGGGTGTTGCCGATCCCGTTCAGGGAGGAGTTGGCTTTGGCATCCTCGATTGCTTCCGGTACGTACTCAATGCCGATCACTTTGGCTGCCCGGGCGGCCACGAAATTGGCGATGGTGCCGGTACCGGTGTAGAGGTCGTACACCACCTCCTGGCCGGTCAGACCCGCCAGTTCGCGCGTTTGCCGGTAGAGTTGCAGGGCTTGTCCGGAGTTGGTCTGGTAAAAGGATTTAGGTCCGATCTTGAAGCGCAGTCCCTCCATCTCTTCGAAGATGTGGTCGCGCCCGCGGAAGAGAAGGATTTCCTGGTCGGTAATGGTGTCGTTCGGTTTTTCGTTGACGACGTACATCAGGGAGGTGATCTGCGGAAAGGCGTTCCCGACGGCTTCCAGCAGTTTTTCCCGTTCCGCTCTCTCTTCCCGGTAGAAGGAGAGTACGACCATTACTTCGCCGGTGGAGGCCGTGCGGATGATCAGGGTGCGCAGAAATCCCTGCAGGTTGCGGATGTCCATGAATGCCAGGTTGTTTTTCAGCGCGTACTCCCGGATAAAGTTCCGGATTTCGTTGGATGGCGCTCCCTGCAGGTGGCAGGTGTCGATGTCCACCACCTTGTCGAACAGGCCGGGGGCGTGGAATCCCAGGGCCGGCAGGTGTCGGACGATACCCTCCCGGTCGATCTCCTCCCGTGTCAGAAACCGTTTGGCGCTGAAGGTAAATTCCAGTTTGTTCCGGTAGTTCCGGGTGTGGGCGGAGCCGAGGATGGGGCGAACGTCCTGCAACTCGGCCTTCCCGATCCGTTGCAGGTTTTCCGTCACCTCCTGCTGCTTGCATTCCAGTTGTTTTTGGTAGGGGAGGTTTTGCCATTTGCATCCGCCGCAGGTGCCGAAATGAGCGCAAAAAGCGGGGATCCGCCACTCGGAGAGGCGGCGGGTTTGGACGACGAATCCTTCCAGAAAACTTTTTCTTTTCCGGGTCACCTGCACGTCTACAATGTCTCCCGGAAGGGTGTTCGGGACGAAGAGCACCTTTTCG
The DNA here is from genome assembly GCA_031271755.1 of Culturomica sp. GTDB lineage: Bacteria > Bacteroidota > Bacteroidia > Bacteroidales > Marinifilaceae > UBA944. Next base: position 68,609 of record JAISVB010000038.1, on the reverse strand, counting down.
TCTACGTAGGCAATGGATTTTCCTTCCGCTGCGATCTTTTTGATTTCGACGTTTTCCAGCAACGGGTTGTTTTTTTTCTTGCCCATATTACTTTTTACCGGTTAACACATTCTGTTTTTGTAGTCTTTGTACCCGAATTCGCGGATGACGCGGATCTTTCCTCCGCACTCCCGGATCGCAATGGAGGGATGGCTGACGCCGTTGAACATGGTGGTTTTGACCATGGTGTAGTGGATCATGTCTTCGAATACGATCGTGTCGCCGATCGCCGGTTCCTGTTCAAAGACCCACTCGCCCAGCATGTCGCCGGCTAAGCAACTGTTTCCTCCGAGGCGCCAGCCTTTTTCGCCGGCTTCCGGATCCCGGGCTCCGAGAACGGCCGGTTTGTACGGCATTTCGAGGCAATCCGGCAGGTGGCAGGCAAACGACATGTTCAGCATCAGGGTGCGGGTATCGCCGTTGCGGACGATGTCCTCCACGGTGGCTGTCAGCCAGCCTGTCTGCCAGGTAAAGGCGCTGCCCGGTTCCAGGATGACCGTCAGGTTGGGGTACCGCTCCCGGAAGTCCGACAGGATACGGATCAGATCTTCGCAATCATACTCCCGGTGGGTGATCAGGTGCCCGCCGCCCATGTTGATCCATTTCAGTTGCGGCAGGTATGTGCCGAAATGTCGCTCCACCGCCTTCAGGGTGCGGCGCAGGTCGCCGGAAAAAGATTCGCACAGGGTGTGGAAATGGAACCCCTCGATCCCTTCCGGCAAACCGGTCAGTTGTTGCGGGGTAACGCCCAAGCGGGAGCCTTTACAACAGGGGTTGTACAGGGCGGTTTTTACCGGGGAGTAGCCGGGGTTGATCCGGAGCCCGCAGGAAACCTTTTTCTCCCGGGCCGTTGCGCCGAAGCGTTCGTACTGGGAGAGGGAGTTGAAAGTGATGTGGCTGCTGTAGCCGAGCAGTTCGTCGATCTCTTTGGCGGTGTAGGCCGGGGCGTAGGTGTGCGCAAGGGAGCCGAACTCTTCGAACACGAGCCGGGCTTCGGCCAGCGAACTGGCGGTGGCCGAACGGACGTATTCGCGCATCACGGGAAAGATACGCCACGTGGCATTGGCTTTCAGCGCCACAATGATCTCTACCCCGGCTTTCCGGGCGACCCCGGCGATGGTCTCCAGGTTGCGGCGGAATAATTCCTCGTCCAGCAGGAAGCAGGGTGAGGGCAGTGCGGAAAAATCAACCATCGTTGCGGATTATACTTCTAAATTGATGTCGAACAGTTCGTGGAAGGGAAGGCCCCGCTTGCCGATCTCTTTCATAAAGGGATCGGGGTCGAATTCCTCCACGTTCAGTACGCCGGGCGTTTTCCACAGGCCGCGGGCAAAGAGTTCCGCTCCCAGGGTGGCCGGTACGCCGGTGGTGTAGCTGACGGCCTGGGTGCCGGTCTCCCGGTAAGCCGCTTCGTGGCTGCAATTGTTGTAGATGTAATAAGTGCGTTCCCTGCCCGCTTTGATCCCCCGGATCCGGCAGCCGATGGAGGTCCAGCCGGTGTAGTTGGCGCCCAGCGATTTCGGATCGGGCAGCACGGCTTTCAGGAACTGGATCGGAACGATCTCCACCCCGTTGTACAGGATCGGGTCGATCCGGTCCATCCCGATGTTCTGGATCACCCGCAAGTGGGTCAGGTACTCCTGCCCGAAAGTCATCCAGAAACGCGCCCGTTTAAGGGTCGGGAAGTTTTTGACCAGGGATTCCAACTCTTCGTGGTAGATGAGGTAGGACTCTTTCGGGCCGATTTCCGGGTAGGTCAACGGCCGGTGTATTTCGTGGGGTTGGGTCTCCACCCATTTCCCGTTCTCCCAGTAACGCCCTTTTTGCGTTACTTCGCGGATGTTGATCTCGGGATTGAAGTTGGTGGCGAACGCCATGCCGTGGTTGCCTGCGTTGCAATCGACGATGTCTAAGTACCGGATCTCGTCGAAGTGGTGTTTGGCGGCGTAGGCCGTGTAGATGGAGGTGACGCCGGGGTCGAATCCGCAGCCCAGAATGGCGGTGAGGCCGGCCTTTTTAAATTTGTCCCGGTAGGCCCATTGCCAGGAGTATTCGAATCTGGCTTCGTCCTTTGGTTCGTAATTGGCCGTATCTAAGTAATTTACCCCGCAGGCCAGGCAGGCATCCATGATGGTCAGATCCTGATAGGGAAGGGCTACATTGATGACTAAGTCGGGTTTGTGTTTCCGGAACAGTTCCGTCAATTGCGCAACATCATCGGCATCCACCCGGTCGGTTTTGATCCGGCCCCCGCCGATCTTTTCCGCAATAGCATCCACTTTTGATTTTGTACGGCTGGCAAGAACAATGTCGGTAAACACGTCGCACTGTGCGGCTTTGTGTGCTACGACCGTTCCTACGCCTCCCGCCCCGATAATAAGAAGTTTACACATCAGCTTATTTTTTAGTCAATGAAACACTTGGTAAAACACCCGGAAAAAATCCGGAACGGAAACGAAAGTAGCCATTTTTTTTGAACCGGATGTAAATTGCGTTAAAATTTTTCAGGCAAAAGAGGTAAAAGCCGGAACAAACCGGGTTCTTTTTTCGTTTCATGTATCGTTATGGAGCGGTACAAAATAATCGAGGCATAGTATGAAAATGGATAGATTCCTGCAACTGTTTGTTGTCAAAGAGAAAAAGTTTTACCCATTGTATATCCGGCAGGCGGAGTTAACGGAGACTGCGGCAGAGTTGCTGGGGCGGTTGATGCGGGAAGCGAAGCCGGAAAACCGCGGGAAATTTTTTACGGAGATCCGGGGGTTGGAAAAGGAGGGGGACCAGATCACAGCCCGGATCTACCGGGAGTTGAACAGGAGCTTCGTTACGCCGTTCGACCGGGAGGACGTCAACCGGTTGGCTTCGCAGATGGACGACTTGCTGGACCACATCCACGATGCGGCGAGGCGCGTGGTGCTCTATAATCCCGTGCGGATCGATCCGGATCTGACGGCTGTACAGGAACTGATCCTGGAGGATGCCCGTTTGCTGGCCGCCGTCATGAAAGGGCTGGTAACCCTTCGGAAAAAACCGTCTTCCGCCGAGGAAAAATGCCGGAATATCAAACTGAACGAGCAGCATGCGGACAGGCTTTACGAATCGTATATGAGCACGCTTTTTGCCCGGGAAAAGAACTTGCCGGAACTGCTGAAGCTTCAACACATTGTGCAGGCATTGGAAGACACGGCAGATACCGCCAATGATGTGGCCAATACGATCAAAGGGATCATCATAAAATTTGCCTGAATATGTTGTCGATCGTATTTGCAGCCATTCTCATCGCCCTGCTGTTCGATTTGCTGAACGGCATGAACGATGCGGCAAACTCCATCGCGACCATTGTGGCGACCCGGGTCTTCTCTCCTTTCACGGCGGCTTTGTGGGCTGCTTTCTGGAATTTTGCCGCAATCTGGCTGTTCGGGGTCAGCGTAGCCCACACGATGGGAGAGGGGATTGTGGATCCGGCGCGGATCAACGAATACCTGATCCTGGCGGCTTTGATGGGGGCGGTGGTCTGGGTTTGGGTCTGCCACCGTTTCGGGATGCCGATCAGTGTTTCCCACGCCCTGATCGGCGGTCTGATCGGGCCGGTCTGGTTTGCGTTCGGTTCAGCCTCCCTCCTGGCCTGGGGTATTTTCAAGATCGTGCTTTTCATTCTCCTTTCCCCGCTGATCGGCTTGGTGCTGGGGTTCCTGATGATGTGCCTGACGTTGCTGCTGTTCCGGCGGAAACAGCCGTTGCGGGTCGAGGGGTTGTTTAAAAAACTGCAACTGCTCTCTTCTGCGGTTTTCAGCCTGGGGCACGGGGCTAACGACGCACAGAAAACGATGGGGATCATCGCCATCCTGCTGTTCAGCGTCGCCGGAAAGAGCGAATTTGTCAACCGGTATCTGTACGAAAATACGGGCGATTTTCACATCCCGCTTTGGCTGGTCGTTACGTGCTACTCTGTGATCGCCCTGGGCACCATTCTGGGCGGCCGGAGGGTGCTCTCTACCATTGGAAACGGATTAGCCGTCCTGAAGCCTGCTCAGGGGTTCTGCGCGGAGACTGCAGGGGCGCTGACGCTGATCGGAACCGCTCTCTCCGGCATTCCCGTCAGCACCACCCACACCATCACCGGTTCCATTGTCGGGGTCGGTATGACCAAAGGCATGGCGAGTATCCGTTGGGGAACGGCCGCCAATATCGTGGCGGCCTGGATATTCACCATCCCCGCCACTATTCTTCTCAGTGGCTGTATTTATCTGTTACTGAGTGTTTTATTGCCGTTGGCCTGAGGCTGTTCGCCTGCTTTATTCTTTCGCTGCCAGCAGAGGCGCTTTATTCGGATTAATGTGTAAATTAGCGCCGTTATTTTTGGCGTACCATGAACAGCGTGCTCATTTTATTGGATAGTCTGAACGACTGGAAGCCGTATTGCGAAACAAGCAGTGTATTAACGGTTTCCGATTATTTGAAACAGCAATCGTTGGGGAGGGAATCCCGCCTGGTGATCAATCTGAGCGGGGACTATGCTTACAATTCGGAGGGGTATTATTGTTCGCTGCTGGCCCAGGCCAGGGGGCACAAGATCCTTCCGGGTGTGGAAACCATTAACAAATTGGAAGCGGGGGCGGGTGTACGGATGGATCGTACGCTTCAGCGGTTGTGTTACCAATGGATTCAGAAAAACCGGCCGGAGGGAGAGACGTGGTACCTGCATATCTATTTTGGGCGCTGCCGGGAAAAAGGGTTGGAAAAGATTGCCCGTTTCCTGTTTGAGCACTACCCGTGCCCGTTGCTGAGGGTGGGTTTTAATACCCGTTCCCGGAACCAGATCGAATCTGTTCAGTTTCTGGGGTTGAGTCAGTTGAACGACGAGGAGCAGGATTTTTTTGCCGATTCGTTGGATTATTTCAACAAAAAAGTGTGGCGGACGCCCCGTTCGCCCAAATCTTTCCGTTACAGCCTGGCCATTTTGCACGACCCGCTTGAAACGTTCCCGCCCAGCAACAAGAAGGCGCTGAACAAGTTTCTGGAGATGGCCAAGAAGATGAACATCAATGCGGAGTTGATCACGGAGGAGGATTCGGCCCGGTTGATGGAGTTCGATTCGCTGTTCATCCGCTGCACGACGGCGCTGAATCACGTAACCTTCCACCTGTCGCAGAAGGCTTCGCTGAGCGATATGGTGGTGATCGACGATCCGTTGTCCATCATCCGTTGCACCAATAAAGTGTATTTGAGCGAATTGCTGGAACGGGAAAAGATCCCCGCACCGGCTTCCCGGCTGATTTTCCGTTCCAACCGGAACAGTTTCGAGTCGATCGGCGAGCAGTTGGGAGCGCCTTTTGTTGTCAAGATCCCGGACGGCTCCTTCTCCCACGGGATGAAAAAGGTGACCTGCGAGGAGGAGTTGCAGGAGGTTTTGTCCGTTTTGTTTGAAAAGTCGGCTATTCTGCTGGCCCAGGAGTATACGCCGACCGAGTTCGACTGGCGGATCGGCATTTTGAACGGGGAGGCCCTGTTCGCCTGTAAGTATTACATGGCCAAAGGGCACTGGCAGATATACAACCACGCGGATCCGGGCAAGAACCGTTCCGGACTGGTGGATACAATCCCTATTTACCAGGTGCCGCAACACGTGCTGAAAACCGCCCTGAAGGCTGCTTCGCTGATCGGGAAGGGGTTGTACGGGGTCGATTTGAAAGTGATCAACGACAAGGCCGTGGTGATCGAGATCAACGACAACCCGAGCATAGACCACGGCATCGAGGATGCGATCCTGGGAGATGAACTGTATTACCGCATCCTGAACTATTTTGTCCGTACGATGGAGATAAAATACCGGTAGGCGATGGGGAAGGATGTTTGTTTTTCCCGCGCCGAAAGGGCGGATCTGGACGCTGTGTGCGGGATTGAAAAGAGGAGCTTCGGCGCGGAAGGTTTTTCCCGCCGCCAATTGTTGTACCTGATGACCCGCGCCAGCGGATTTTTTTACGTTGCCCGGCACAACGGGACGGTTGTCGCTTACCTCTCCCTGCTGTTGACGGAACGCGCCCGCCACCTGCGCATTTACTCCATTGCGGTCGGCCCCGAAGCAAGGGGAGCCGGAATAGGGGCGGGATTGATGGAATTAGCCCGGCAGTGCGCTCTGGAAAGGGGAGTGGCATCGATCTCTTTGGAAGTGAAGAGTACCAACCGGGAGGCGATCCGGCTCTATGAGCGGGCGGGATTTGTGAAAAAGAAGCTTCTGCCGGCGTACTATCCGGATCAAACGGATGCATACCGGATGCATTGTCCGCTGTAAAATAAACAACTCGCCGGAAAGTAACGTATCTTTACATCGCCAACGTATAATTTTTCCGGAATGAGACAGTATTGGCAAATACTTAAAAAGTACCGCTGGAGTCTGCTGGCAAGTCCTCTGCTGATTGCAATTGCGGTGTTTTGCGAGACGATGATGCCGATGTATATGTCGCGCATTGTCGATGACGGGGTGATGCCGCGCGATCTGTCGGTCATCACGGCTACGGGGTTACAGATGCTGCTGTTTGCCGTTATCCAGCTTGCCACTTCCGTTGCCAACGCCTATATCTCGGCGCGCACCTCGACGCGCTTCGGAACCGATCTGCGCGCCCGGCTTTTCGACAGGATAGAGAGTTTTGCTTTTCCCGATATCGACAAATTCTCGTCCGAATCGCTGCTTACGCGCCTGACGGGCGACGTGACCCGGATGCAGCAGACGGTCTTTATGTCGATGCGTATCATGCTTCGCGCACCGATGCTGTTCCTGATGGCTTTGGTGTTTATCCTGATGATCGACTCGAAACTTGCGCTTGTGCTTGCGGCGGCGATCCCCCTGATGGTCATTATTGTGTGGGTGATCCTGAGGAAGGGGTTGCCCTACTTTCTGAAGGTGCAGCGCCGCATTGACCGGCTGAACGGCGTGGTGCGGGAAAATCTTCTGAACATCCGGCTGGTGAAGTCGTTTGTCCGGGAAGATTTCGAGAGTCAAAAGTTTAAACGGACGAGCCGCGATCTGCAGGAGACTTCGATACGCGCCGCCAACATTGTTGTGTCGCTGGCTCCTTTGATGGGGTTTATTCTGAATGTTTCGGTTGTTGCCGTGCTGTGGTTCGGCGGGGGCAGGGTCATGGAGGGGACGCTCTCGGTGGGACAGCTTATCTCGTTTCTCAATTACCTGATGCAGACGTTGATGGCTGTGATGATGTTTTCGATGGTGGTGATGAATTTTGCCCGCGCGTCGGCGTCGTCGGAGCGTATTCTCGAAGTTCTTACTACAGATCCGTCGCTTGTCGATACGCCCCAGGCGCTTGCGAACGATTATTCCGTTACGCGCGGGGAGGTGGAGTTTCGCGGGGTCGATTTTCGCTACGGGGGAGGTGAGAACGACGTGTTGTCGGAGATCAGTTTCAAGGTGCGGCAGGGAGAGACCATCGCCGTCGTGGGCGCGACGGGATCGGGCAAAACCTCGCTTATCGGGCTGATCCCGCGGCTGTATGACGTTACGGCCGGGGAGGTTATGATCGATGGCAGGGATGTGCGCGACTATCGCCTGGGGGAGCTTCGCCTGAGCATCGGCGTAGTACTCCAGAAGAATGAACTTTTCAGCGGTACGATACTTGAAAACCTGCGTTGGGGGAACCCGAAAGCGACACTTGAGGAGGTGGAGGATGCTGCACGCACCGCTCAGGCGCACGATTTTGTGATGTCGTTCGAAAAGGGATACGATACTGTTTTGGGGCGCGGCGGGGTCAACGTTTCGGGCGGGCAGAAACAGCGCCTGTGTATTGCGCGTGCGCTGTTGCGCAAACCCCGCATTCTGATACTCGACGATAGCACCAGCGCCGTCGATTCGACCACCGAACTCAAAATACGTTTGGGACTGCGCCGTGTGTTGGCCGGCACTACCGTGTTCATCATCACCCAGCGCATCCATACGATGCAGTCGGCAGACAGGGTGCTGGTGCTTGAAGATGGCCGGATAGACGGGTTCGACGTTCCTGCCGAACTGCTGAAAACGTCGAAGGTTTACAAAGAGATTTACGATTCGCAACAGTTTAAAGGGTAGGAGGGTATGGCAAATCGTAATCAACATCTGAGTCAAAGCGGTAAACCGAAACACGGGAGGCGAACTCTTGTGAGGTTGTTCTCGTACCTCGACCGCCGCGATCGCCGGCTGACCGTTATCGCTGCTATTTTCTTAGTGGTGAGCATCGGCACCGGCACGGCCGGGTCGTACATGATCCGCCCCATCATCAACAATCACGTCATCCCCGGCGACTGGAACGGCCTGATCGGGATCCTTGCCGTGTTGTTGGGAATTTATCTCCTCGATTGTGTCGCCGATCTTTTCCAATACCGCCTGTTCAATGGCATAGGCCTTCGGACAGTGGCACGCTTGCGCGAGGAGTTGTTCCGGCGAATGGACCGTTTGCCGGTGACCTATTTCGACACCCGTCAGGCGGGTGACCTGATGAGCCGCTATACGAACGATATGGACCGTATTTCGGATGCGCTTACCGACAGTCTTTCCAATATGGTTTCGGGAGTGCTGACTCTGATCGGAATAACGGTTATGATGTTTATTATCAGTCCTTTATTAACACTTGTTTCGCTGGTGATGATACCTGTGATGACCTTTACTGCCGGTTGGATCGTGAGGCGTTCGCGCAAGTATTTTACGGCACAGCAGGCCTCTTTAGGCGATTTGGACGGTTATACGGAGGAGATGATCAGCGGCGCGAAAGTGGTCAAGGTGTTTAACCACGAGGAGGCGACCGGAAAGATCTTCGACGTTAAAAATCGCCTTTTGAACGACAAGAGCGAGCAGGCGCAGTTCTATTCGGGACTGATGATGCCTACTATGCAGAGCCTCAATACGCTCAATTATGTGCTGGTGACGATTGTCGGCGGTGTGCTGGCTATTTTTAAAGGGTTGGATGTGGGCGGTCTTGCGGCCTTTTTGCAATATTCGCGCCAGTTCGGCCGTCCCATCAACGACATGGCGACGCTCTATAACAGCATCCAGGCGGCCATTGCGGGTGCCGAACGCATTTTTGATGTGATCGATGAGGTTCCCGAACCCGCCGACCTCCCGGACGCGGTGGAACTCGACGCCGGCACGCAGGGCGAAATAGTTTTGAATAATGTGGTGTTCGGCTATGTGAAGGGACATGTCGTCATTGACGGCATTTCGTTCCGCGCGGCTCCCGACCATAAAATAGCCCTTGTGGGAACGACCGGGGCGGGAAAAACCACGATTTTGAGCCTTTTGCCGCGTTTCTATGATATCTGGTCGGGTGAAATGGTCATCGACGGGCAGCCCGTCTGCAACGTCCGGCGCGACAGCCTGCGCCGTTCCATGGCTATTGTGTTGCAGGACACTCACCTGTTCACGGATACGGTGCGCGAGAATATCCGTTTCGGGCGTTTGGATGCAACGGACGCCGAAGTCGAGGCTGCCGCGTGCCTCACTGCTGCGCATTCGTTCATCAAACGCCTGCCGCGCGGTTACGACACGCTGTTGGAGAACGACGGCGCCAATCTCAGCGCCGGGCAGCGGCAGTTGTTGAACATTGCCCGCGCCGCAGTCGCCGACCCGCCGATATTGCTGTTGGACGAGGCGACCAGCAACATCGATACGCGCAGCGAAGTGTTGATACAGAAAGGATTGGATAAACTGATGGAAGGGCGCACAAGCCTGATCATTGCCCACAGGCTTTCGACGGTCATGCACGCCGACACGATCCTGGTGCTGGAAAACGGCCGCATCATTGAACGCGGCAACCACGGGCAGCTCCTTGCCCAAAACGGCAAGTATGCCGCTATGTATCAGGAGCAGTTCGAATAAATCTATTCAATCCGTAGGAATTCATTACCTTTGCCTTACCGGATATTAAATTCAGAACACAGTGCGTTCCATTTTCAGAACAGCCGCAATATGAGCATCACAGAAAAAAACCGAATAGAGCTGAAGCGGGAACTGACCAAAGACTTGGAGCAGGAGGCCGTTGCGTTTTTCAATTACCACGAAGGCGGAATTATATACGTCGGCATAGACAAGTACGGAACGGTCTTTGGCGTGAATGATGACGACGGCGATATGCTCAAGATAAAAGACCGGCTGAAGAACAATATCCTGCCGTCGGTGATGGGCCTGTTCGATGTGGTATCGGAAAAACACGAAGGCAAGGATGTGATAAAAATCACCTTCGCCAGCGGCCCCGAAAAACCATACTACATCAAAAAAGAGGGGATGTCGGAGCGGGGCGCGTTCATTCGCGTAGGTACGGCTGCCGAACCGATGACGACGAGGATGATTGAAAATTTATTCACCAAACGCACACGGAACTCCCTTAGCAAGATTCAAGCTCCGCGTCAAGACCTTACCTTTCGCCAACTCAAGATTTATTACGAAGCGGCAGGCAAAGAGTTGAACGACCAGTTCGCCGCGAACCTTGAGTTATTGACGGAAGAGGGCAAATACAACTATGTGGCCTATCTGTTGGCCGATGTGAACGGCAACTCCATAAAGGTTGCCAAATACAGCGGGCCGGACAGAACTTCACTAATCCAAAACGATGAATATGGCTACTGTTCGCTGGTCAAGGCCACAGACAGCGTGTTGGACAGGATTAAGGTTGAGAATGTGACATCCGCGATAATCACCTACCCGAAGCGCATTGAGAAACCGCGATGGGATTACCCTGCCATACGGGAAGCGGTTATTAACAGCATTCTGCATAACGATTACACTTCGGAAGTGCCGCCAAAATTCGAGTTCTTTGAGGACAGGTTCGAAATAACCTCCTACGGAGGCTTGATGCCGGGGATGAGCAAAGAGGAGTTTTTTACGGGATTCTCAATGCCGCGAAACAAGGAGTTGATGCGTGTGTTCAGGGATTTGGATATGGTCGAGCAGTTGGGGCTGGGTGTTCCCCGCATACTGAAATCATACGGCAGGGAGTGTTTTGCCTTTACCGAGAACTTTTTGAGGATGAGTTTCCCGGCTGCCGCGCCGTTGACCGACCAAGACGTGGGCGAGGCTACCCCCCAAGTCACCCCCCAAGTCACCCCCCAAGTCACCCCCCAAGTTGGAGAACTATTACGGGTGTTGAATATGGCAATGGACAGGGATGAGATGCAACAAGTGCTTGGGCTTTCCGACAGGAAACATTTTAGGGTCGCATACCTTACGCCTGCGCTCGATGCCGGAGTTATCGAGATGACCATCCCCGACAAGCCCAACAGTCGTTTGCAAAAATATCGCCTAACCACCCTCGGCGAACAACTGAAAAAAGAAATGCGATGAAAATCGTCATCTTTACCGGAGCCGGAATCAGCCGCGAGAGCGGGATCGCCACGTTTCGTGATAGCGACGGGCTGTGGGCGAACTACCGCATCGAGGATGTCTGTACGCCGGCGGCCTCGCTCGTGCATTACCTGCGACCCGACACTCCAATCTGGATTATCGACCCCAACACGCCGGACACAAATCTGAAGAACCTACACGTCATCTCTGAACCGGCCTCCGTTGGAGTTCCGCAGCTTGTCGGCGAACTGATCGGGAGCGTGTCGAATTAGGGCTTAGACGGATCCATACCTTCTCTTTTTATCAACATTTCGCCGTTTTTACGAAGTATCTTATTATCTTTGCGCTGAACCAATCAAGGGGTGCCTTCCGGGCTGAGATCAAACCCTTACTACCTGATGCGGGTAATGCCGCCGTAGGAATGATCGCGATTCTGACGCCTTTCCGGCGCACTCTTGGTTGCTCAAGCATACAGTTTTATGAACCAGGAGAAGAGATATCCCACAGCATTGACCATTGCCGGTTCCGACAGCGGAGGAGGAGCCGGGATACAGGCGGATCTGAAAACATTCTCGGCCATCGGGGTGTTCGGAGCCTCCGTCATCACCGCTATCACCGCCCAAAATACACGGGAAGTACGCGCTGTGGAGGTGTTACCGCCCGCTTTGATCCGGTTGCAGTTGGAGGCTGTGTTGGATGATATAGCAGTGGATGTGGTAAAAACCGGTATGTTACCGGATGTGCCTGCCATTGAACAGGTCGCCTCCGTGATAGACCGGTACGGCTTGAAAGAGGTGGTGGTGGATCCGGTGATGGTGGCTACGAGCGGGGCGCGCCTCTCTTCGGCGGCAACGGCGGGGGCGTTCCGGGAGTTGCTCTATGCGCGCTTGTCGCTGCTGACACCCAATGTTCCCGAAACCGAAGCGTTGACCGGGATCCCGATCGGCGGGGAAAAAGAGATGTATAAGGCCGGGGAGTTGCTGTTGCGGCAGGGATGCCGGGCGGTGTTGATCAAGGGGGGACACCTGAAAGGGGAGCGGGCGTCGGACACTCTCTTTTCCGACAATCGGCCGCCGGTGGTGTTCTCCTCCGAGTATGTGGAAACCTGGAACCTGCACGGGACGGGGTGTACTCTGGCGTCGGCCATAGCTGCTTACCGGGCGCTTGGCCGGGAGTGGGAGGAGGCGGTCGGGTTGGCCAAGACGTATATTGCTCAAGCCATCCGGGCGGGCGTTGGCGTCTGTACCGGCCGTGGGCATGGGCCGGTGAACCATTTTTTTCATCCGGAAGTTTTACAACCCAAATAAAATAAACGAACAATGCGGATCATATTGAACGACAAACCCTGTGAGGCGGCGGACGGCTGTACCTTGGCGGAGTTTATTGCCGGACTGGGATTGAAACCGCAGGGAATAGCGATTGCAATCAATTCCGAAGTGGTGCCGAAGGAGCGTTGGGCTACCCGGATTTTGACCGATGGGGAGGAGTTGATGCTGATACACGCTGTTGCGGGAGGATGACGGCATGCGGTTGATCGGCGTGACACCGGAGGTGGTGCTGCCCGGTGAGGCGGCTTGCGTGAACGGATTGTTCCGGGCGGGATTGCCGTTGTTGCATGTGCGGAAGCCGCACCTTTCGGCGGAGGAGTTGGAGCGCTACATCGAACGTGCCGGTGCGGGATTTTACGACCGGATGGTGTTGCACGACTGCTTTATGTTGGCGGCTAAGTGGGGGGTGAAAGGGGTGCACCTGAACAGCCGGAACCCCCGCCCGCCGGAAGGGGTGGCCGCCGTCAGCAAGTCGTGCCATACGCTGGAGGAGTTGGGGGCGGCCGTGGGGTTTGAATACCGGTTTTTCAGCCCGGTTTTTGCCAGTATCTCCAAACCCGATTACCGGCCGCGGTACAGCCCGGACGAGTTGTTCGCTGCCCGTGACCGGGGAGTGATCGGCCGGTCGGTGGTGGCATTGGGAGGGGTGGAGGAGCATACCATTCCGCTTGCCGCAGGATACGGGTTCGGCGGGGTGGCTGTGTTGGGCGCTTTGTGGGGGAGTGGTGCGGGAACGGTGAAGGAGAGCGAGGTGTCGGAGCGGTTGGAGGTGTTGTTGAAATTGTGCGAACAGTGACAGATATATCATGAACGGATTGTTGTTTATTACCCATGCTACGGAGCGGTATGACCACCTGCAATCGGCCTTGCTGGCGTTGGAGGGAGGGTGCCGGCAGATCCAGTTGCGCATGAAGGAGGCTTCGCCCCGGGAAGTGGAGCAGATTGCCCGGCTGTTGAAGGAGCCGTGCGACCGATTGGGGGCTGCGCTTTACATAGACGACCACGTGGAGGTGTGCCGGAGGGTAGAGGCGACGGGCGTACACCTGGGAAAGAACGACATGCCGCTTGCCGAGGCGCGGCGGCTGTTGGGGCTGGAATTTGTGATCGGCGGAACGGCCAATACGGCGGAAGATGTGCTCCGGTTGGCGGCGGCCGGGGCGGATTACATCGGCCTGGGGCCTTTCCGGTTCACGACGACGAAAAAGAACCTCAGCCCGGTGTTGGGTTTGCAGGGATACCGGGAGGTGACGGGGCGGTGCCGGGAGGCGGGCGTCCGTTTGCCGGTGCTGGCGATCGGGGGGATCACGCCCGCCGATATTCCCGCCCTGATGACGACCGGCATTTCCGGTATCGCCCTCTCGTCTGCTATTTTGGGGGCGGAGGATCCGGTGGCGGAGACAGCCCGGATGGTGGAACAGATGTGCAGGCTGGGAGCGGAAGAACGTGTAAAAAACTAAAAAATAAACAGATACGGTATGGAAAAATTAGTGATAGCCGGCCGGGAGTTTCAGTCGAGGCTTTTCCTGGGGACCGGTAAATTCAGTTCCAATGCGGCCATGAGCGAAGCGATCGAGGCTTCGGGGACGGAGATGGTGACGGTGGCGATGAAGCGACTGGATCCGGGGAACAAGGAGGACGACATGCTGCGGCACATCCGGAAACCGGGAATCCAGTTGCTGCCGAATACCTCCGGAGTGCGCAACGCCAAGGAGGCGGTGTTTGCGGCGCAATTGGCGCGGGACGCTTTTGAGACCAATTGGCTGAAATTGGAGATCCACCCCGATCCGAAGTACTTGTTGCCCGATCCGGTGGAAACGTTGCGGGCGACGGAGGAGTTGGCCAGGTTGGGATTTGTGGTATTGCCGTATATACAGGCCGATCCGGTGCTGTGCAAGTTGCTGGAATCCGCCGGGGCGGCGACGGTGATGCCGTTGGGCGCTCCCATTGGCACCAACAAGGGGTTGTTGACAAGGGATCTGTTGCAGATCATTATTGAACAGAGCAATTTGCCGGTGGTGGTGGACGCCGGGATCGGCGCTCCTTCCCATGCGGCGGAGGCGCTGGAGATGGGGGCGGACGCCGTTTTGGTGAATACGGCGATTGCCGTGGCCGGGGATCCGGTGGCGATGGGACGCGCTTTCGGCATGGCCGTGGCGTGCGGGCGCATGGCGTTCGAAGCCCGGTTGGCCGGACAGTTGGAAGCGGCGGAAGCGAGCAGCCCGTTGACCTCTTTTTTGCCCTTTTGACCCCATTTTACATCGGGAACTCGTTACATAAAACCACTATGCGCCTCGTTTCCGCTGAAAAATGGAGCCAAAATGATTAAAAAATAGTTTTATACTCTAAAATGTAGAACCGATATGAAAAAAATAGAACCTGTTACCTATCCCTCGTCCCAAAAGATCTATGTGCCGGGGAAATTGCACGACATACGGGTGGCGATGCGCCGGGTGACATTGCAGGATACCGTTACCCTGACGGAGGGGAGGCGGGAAGCGGCGCCGAACGCGCCGGTGGTGCTGTACGATACCAGCGGCCCTTACTCCGATCCGGAAAAGCCGGTGGAGATCACCCAGGGGTTGGAGCGTTTCCGGGAGCGATGGGTGGACAGTCGGCAGGATACGGAGCGTTTGCCGGCTTTTTCGTCGCGGTACAGCAACGAACGGTTGAATGCCCCTGAGTTGGAGGCTGTCCGTTTCCCGGTGAACCACCTGCCCCGGAGGGCGCGGGAGGGGCGCCGGATCACGCAGATGCACTACGCGCAGCAGGGGATCGTCACGCCGGAGATGGAGTACGTGGCCATCCGGGAGAACGGACAGAATGAGGAGTTGGGGATCGCCTCCCACATTACGCCGGAGTTTGTCCGGGCGGAGGTGGCGGCGGGACGGGCGGTGATCCCGGCCAACATCAACCACCCCGAAGCGGAACCGATGATCATTGGCGCCCGCTTTTTGGTCAAGATCAACACCAACATCGGCAACTCCGCGCTCTCTTCCGGTATCGAGGAGGAGGTGGAAAAGGCGGTGTGGAGTTGCAAGTGGGGCGGTGATACGCTGATGGATCTCTCAACGGGCGACCACATCCACGAAACGCGGGAGTGGATTATCCGCAATACGCCGGTGCCGGTCGGTACGGTGCCTTTGTATCAGGCGCTGGAAAAGGTCGAGGGAAAGATTGCGGCGCTGAACTGGGAGGTGTACCGGGATACCCTGATCGAGCAGTGCGAACAGGGGGTGGATTACTTTACCATTCACGCCGGTTTGTTGCGCGGCCATCTTCCGTTGGTGGACAGGCGGTTTACGGGTATTGTTTCCCGAGGCGGTTCCATCATTGCGAACTGGATGACGCAGCACGGGGAGGAGAACTTTTTCTACACGCATTTTGAGGAGATCTGCGACATTTTGAGCCGGTACGATGTGGCGGTGTCGCTGGGGGACGGGCTGCGGCCCGGCTCCATTGCGGATGCGAACGATGCGGCGCAGTTTGCAGAGCTTTCCGTTTTGGGCGAGTTGACGAAGACCGCCTGGCGATACGGGGTGCAGGTGTTGATCGAGGGGCCGGGGCATGTGCCTATGCACAAGATCCGCGCCAACATGGAGGAGCAGTTGGCTCATTGCCACGGTGCGCCGTTCTATACGCTGGGGCCGCTCACCACAGATATTGCGCCCGGATATGACCACATCACGTCGGCCATCGGGGCTGCCCAGATTGCCCGTTACGGGACGGCGATGATCTGTTACGTTACACCGAAGGAGCACCTGGCTTTGCCCGACCGGGAGGATGTCCGGGCGGGGGTGGTGGCTTACAAAATAGCTGCCCATGCCGCCGACCTGGCGAAGGGGCATCCGGGAGCCGACGTCCGGGATAACGCTTTGAGCAAAGCCCGCTTCGATTTCCGCTGGAAAGACCAGTTCAACCTGTCGCTGGATCCGGAGCGGGCGTTGGAGTATTATAAGAACGGCCGTTTGGGCGACGAAAACGACCATTGCACCATGTGCGGGCCGCACTTCTGCGCCATGAAGTTGACCAAAGAGATGCGGGAGTGTAAGGATAAATAAATGAATGTGCAGATGAAGGCCCGGCCATTTACAGAACAGATCGATGAATATCCGTGGGAGGAGATCTGCTCCCGGATTTACGGAAAAACGGGGCGGGATGTGGAGTTGGCTCTTGGAAAGAGCGCCCGGCTGACGGTCGACGATTTTATGGCGCTGGTGTCGCCGGCCGCCGAACCCTATCTGGAACGGATGGCGATGTTGAGCCGTACCTATACCCGGCAGCGGTTTGGAAAGACCATCCAGTTCTACCTGCCGCTTTACCTGAGCAATTCCTGTACGAACCATTGCGTTTACTGCGGTTTTAACCACAACAACGATATCCGCCGGATCATCCTGAACCGGGAGCAGGTGTTGCGGGAGGTGGAGGCGATCAAGCAGATGGGCGATTTCCAGCACCTGTTGCTGGTGACGGGGGAGGATCCCCGCGAGGCGGGGGTGGAGTATATTGAGCAGGCTATTGAATGGGTCAAGCCGTATTTTGCTTCTATTTCGATGGAGGTGCAGCCGATGCGGGAGGAGGAGTACGCCCGGTTGACGGCGGCCGGGCTGAATGCGGTGTACTGTTACCAGGAGACTTACCGTAAAGCGCGCTATAAACTGTATCATCCCAAAGGCATGAAGTCAAAGTTCGACTGGCGGTTGGATGCGTTTGACCGGATGGGAAAGGCCGGGGTGCACAAGATGGGGCTGGGGGTGCTGATCGGGCTGGAGGATTGGCGGACGGATACTGCCTTTATGGCGTTGCACCTGCGCTATTTGCAACGGATGTATTGGCGGACAAAGTACTCCCTTTCGTTTCCCCGGATGCGCCCGCACGAGGGGGAGGCGTTCCGTCCCAATTCTGTGATGAACGACCGGGAATTGGCGCAGTTGATCTTTGCCTGCCGGATTTTTGACCACGATGTGGAGATTGCGCTCTCTACGCGGGAGGAGGCCCGTTTCCGGGATCACATGACGACGCTCGGTGTGACGTCGCTAAGCGCCGGTTCGAAAACCGATCCCGGCGGGTATGCCGTTTACCGGAAAGAGTTGGAACAGTTTGCGGTCAACGACGGCCGGACGCCGGACGAGATGGTGCAGGCGGTGAAACGGCAGGGGTACGAGGTGGTGTGGAAAGATTGGGATTTGAGTTTACAGTGAACAGGGCAGTATATGGAACGGTTTGAACGGAATGTGGCGGTGGAGGGTTTTGGGGTTTCGGGGCAGGAAAAGCTGCGGAAAGCCCGGGTGCTGGTGGTGGGAGCGGGCGGTTTGGGCTGTCCGGCGCTGCTCTATTTGGCTGCTGCGGGCGTCGGTACGCTGGGGGTGATAGATTATGATACGGTTTCCCTCTCCAATCTCCAGCGGCAGGTGCTGTACGCGCCGGTGGACATCGGGCGGTTGAAAGCCGATTCGGCGGTTGAAAAGCTGCAACGCCTCTATCCGGACGTTTGCTACCGGGTGCACCCGTATGCGTTGACGGAAGGGAATGCGGCGGAGCTGTTCCGTGATTATGATTTTGTGGTGGACGGTTGCGACAATTACGCCGCCAAGTTCCTGATCAATGATGTGTGCGTCCGGGAGCGGAAGCCTTTTTCGCACGGGGCTGTTGTTTCCCTGCGGGGGGAGGTGATGACCTGGGCGCCGGGGCATGCCGATTACCGCGCTGTTTTCAGCGCTCCTCCGGATGAGGGAAGCGTGCCGACTCCTGCGGACGAGGGGGTGTTGGGCAGCGTGGCGGGGCTGGTCGGTTCCATACAGGCGACGGAGGCGGTAAAATACCTGACCGGGATCGGGGAGTTGCTGGTGGATCGCCTCCTGCTCATAGACGGGCGGACAATGTGTTTCCGCTCCCTGGCCATAGTGCCGCCTGTTCAGTTGTAAAGAAACTTTATAAGGGGTTGTTGTACAGGAACCGTTTGATTTTTTGGGTG
Source organism: Culturomica sp. (assembly GCA_031271755.1). Lineage (GTDB taxonomy): Bacteria > Bacteroidota > Bacteroidia > Bacteroidales > Marinifilaceae > UBA944. Next base: position 49,951 of record JAISVB010000038.1, on the reverse strand, counting down.
GGGGTTTTTTCGAACGGCTCGCTCTGCACCATCACTAACTGCAATTTGGAGAAGTTGTTTACCCGGCTGTTCACGTAGTCGAACAACTCCTTTTTGTGCTGTTCGATGTGTTCGTTCAGGAGGCTTTTGTAATTGTCCGCCTGTTTTTTCAGTTTCTGTATCTGCTTTTCCAACTCCTCGGTGTTGAAGTGCACCATCGCCACCAATTTTCCTTTGTATTCTACGACCAGCGATTCGTTGACGAACCGGAAGTTGTTGATGATGGATTCGATCTCTTCGGGGTAGATGTTTTCCCCGGAAGCGCCCAGGATCATGGTTTTGATCCGTCCCCGGATGGAGAGTCTCCCGTCGGCATCGAACGAACCGAGGTCTCCGGTTCGGAACCAGCCGTTTTCCTCCATGACTTCGGCGGTCAGCGCCGGGTTTTTGTAATACCCTTTCATGACGTGCGGCCCTTTGATCCAGATCTCTCCCTGCCCTTTGTCGTCGGGTTCGTGTATTTTCAGGCTTACACCCTCCATGGCAGGGCCGACTCCTTGCCGAAATGTGTGGAACGGAGCAGCGCCTGCGCTCATGGGCGAGGTTTCGGTCAGTCCGTATCCGATGGCGTAGGGAAATTTTGCTTCCAGCAGGAATTTTTCTACCGCGGGATCTATCCTGGCGCCGCCGATCCCGAAAAACAGCAGTTCGCCGCCGAATGTCTGCATCAGTTTACGGCCGGCCACCCGGTTCAACAGCTTCCGGAACGGGGCGATGGCGTACAGCGTCCGCACGATGCGGGAAGCGGAGAATTTGGGGGCGATCTGGTTTTTATAGATTTTTTCGATCACCAGCGGAACCGACAGCATGACGGTGGGCCGGATTTTCTGCATGGCAGGTACCAGCAGTTTCGGCGTGGGTACCCGGTCCAAGTAATAGACTTGCGCCCCGAACATCAGCGGCAACAACAGCCCCAGGGTGTTTTCGAAGGTATGGGCCAGCGGCAGGATGCTTATAAACCGGTCTTTTTCGGAGATGTGCTGGATGGTGCGGCATTGCTGCGCGTTCCATACTAAGTTTTTGTGCGTCAATTCCACCCCCTTGGAAAAGCCTGTTGTTCCGGAAGTGTAGATGATGGAAGCGGTATCTTCTTCCTCTACGGCGATCTCCGGGAGGGGAGCAGCGTTGTCTAACCGGATGCCGGGAGGCAGTTTTTCGATCCCGTCCGCTTCGTACCCTTCGGGGATGTAAGCGAAATTGTTCATCAGGATCCGTTGTTCCAAAGAGCCGGTCCGGATACCGGCCACCGATTTGTACAACAGTTTGGAAACGAAAAGCATCCGGGCTTCCGAGTGTTCCAGAATGTTGCGGATCTCCTCCGTGCTGAATCCGGGCAGGATGGGAACGGCGATGGCGCCGATGGCAGCGACGGCAAATTGGGTGATGCCCCAGTTCGGCATGGCGGCGCTGAGGATGGCTATTTTGTCGCCTTTCCGGATCCCCGCCTGCAACAGGCAGTTCGAAACGGAAAGCACCTCCCGCTGAAGATCTCCGTATGTCCGGCTGCCTTCCGCCACAAAATTCAGGGAGAGATTCTCTTTGAATTGCCTGCAACTGTTTTCCAACAATTCCGGCAATGTCAATTTGTTTAACGCCATGGTTGCTCCGTTTTTTGTTCGGGGTACAAACATACCTTATTTTCCCGATACGCACCGTTAAATTCTGGAAAAAGGTGCAGTTTGGGTTTCCCTTAGCGAAGGAGCGGGGTTTTAGAAGCGTAAAAGCGGCTCACAAGCGAAGGGGGATTGATGTGCAAGAAGCGTAAAAGCGAAGCAGCTTCAGCACACAATCCCCCGTAGCGTTCCGTGAACGCAACTCCAAAACCCTATTCCGGAGCGCCTGTTATTTTTTCGGAATGTTTTTCAGCACCTCTTTCATAAAATCCCAGAATTTCCCGACGGAGGGGATGTTCACCCTTTCGTCCGGGGAGTGGGGGGAGCAGATGGTCGGGCCGAAGGAGATCATGTCCCAGTTCAGGTATTTCGATCCGAGGATGCCGCACTCCAAGCCTGCATGAATGGCCATGACACGCGGTTTTTTGTTGTACATCCGCTGGTATGTTTCCTGCATCTCTTTCAGGATGGCCGAGTCGGGATTGGGTTTCCAGCCCGGATAGCCTCCTTCGAATGCAATGCGGTCGGCTTTAGCCAACTCGAAGACAGCGTGCAGGGAGTCGGCTAAGGCTTCTTTGGCGGTTTCGACGGACGAACGCATCAGGGTGTTGATGGTGATGCGGCCGTCGGCAGATTTTACGATGGCCAGGTTGTTCGAGGTTTCCACCGTGTCCGGCATGGAGTCGATCATCCGGACGGTGCCGTTCGGGCAGGCCACGACGGCATTGGTTAAACGGGTTTGCAGGTCGGCGCTCCACACGGCGGCCGGCAGCGCGGTCGCTTCCGCAGTCAGGGTTACGCCGGCGTCCTTTTCTTTTAATTCGGCCTTGTAGATCTCTTCTGTCTTTTTTACAGTGGCCTGAAGTGCGGGAACGTTCTTTTCCGGAACGGTCACCACGGCAAACGATTCCCGCGGGATGGCGTTCCGCAGGGAGCCTCCGTTGACGGAAGCCAGACGGAGTCCCAGTTCCTGTGCGTGCGCTTTCAGAAAGCGGAACAGCAGCTTGTTGGAGTTGCCGCGGCCTAAATTGATGTCCATGCCGGAATGGCCTCCTTTCAAGCCTTTCAAGGCCAGTGTAAAGGCTTTGTGTCCGGCGGGAACGGCCTCTTCTTTCAAGTTGAACTCTACGGTGGCGTCCAATCCGCCGGCGCACCCGACGTACAGTTCCCCTTCGGTTTCGGAGTCTAAGTTGAGCAGGATCTCCCCTTTCAACACACCCGGTTTCAGCCCGTTGGCGCCGTCCATGCCGGTCTCTTCCGTGGCGGTGATCAGCAGTTCGAGAGGGCCGTGTTCGATGTCGGTGGCGGTAAGCAGCGCCATGCCGGCCGCTACGCCGATTCCGTTGTCGGCTCCGAGGGTGGTTCCCCGGGCGCGTACCCATTCGCCGTCGATGTATGCATTGATGGGATCTTTTTCAAAATCGTGTACCGTATCGCTGTTTTTTTGGGGAACCATGTCCAGGTGTCCCTGCAGGATGACTCCTTTCCGGTTCTCCATGCCGGGTGTGGCCGCTTTCCGGAGAATGATGTTCCCGGCTTCGTCCATTTCGGTTTCGATCCGGTTTTCCTTTGCCCACTCCATCATGAATTTCCGGGCTTGCTCTTCGTGGTTGGAGGGACGCGGAACGCGGGTCAGTTTGTAAAAATTCGCCCACAATGCTTTCGGTTCCAAGTTTTGTACTTCTTTGTTCATATTCTGCTGTTATTTTTGTGATGATTGATTTTTTTTATTTCAGGTGTTCTTTCAGGTAGTTGACGAATTTGCCGTACAACTGCAAACGCGTGTTGCCTCCCCGGATGGAGTGATCCCGGTTGGTGTAAATGGCCATGTCGAACTGTTTGTTGGCCTGTACTAAGCGTTCGGACAATTCGTAAGCATGCTGTACGTGTACGTTGTCGTCCGCGATCCCGTGGCAGATGAGGAGATTGCCTTTCAGCCTGTCCGCCAAGTTCAGGGGGGCGTTCTCTTCGTACCCTTTTTCGTTCTCTTCCGGCGTACGCATGTACCGTTCCGTATAGATGGAGTCGTAGTATTTGAAATGGGTGACGGGAGCTATGGCGATGGCGGTTGAAAATACATCGTTTCCTTTCAGCAGGCAGAGCGATGACATAAATCCGCCGAAACTCCAACCCCAGACGGCGATGTTTTGGGGGTTGATGTAGCTCTGTCCGGCCAGCCACTTGGCTGCTGCGATCACATCGTCGCTCTCCAATTTGCCCAACTGCATGTAGGTGCATTTCCGGAACGCTTCCCCCCGGGCGGCGGTGCCCCTCGGATCGACCGTTACCACGACAAAGCCTTCCTGGGCCAGGTAGTGCAGCCAGTTGACGCCCGCCCAACTGTTTTTTACCTGCTGGGAGTTCGGGCCGCTGTATTGGGTGATCAGCAACGGGTATTTTTTCTGCGGATCGAAATCCAGCGGTTTCAGGATGGAGGCGTTCAACAGCGTTACGCCGTCGGCGGCCGGGATCTGTATAAATTCGTGCGTGGCCAGTCCGTACGCCTGCATGGTGTTCTGAACCTCCCTGTTTTCTTCCAGCACCCGGATCTTTTTGTTCCCGGCGTCGTACAGGGTGCTGACGGGGGGCCTGTCGGCGCTGGAAACCGTCTGGATGCGGTAATTGAAATTCCGGCTGAAAGCGGCGGTATTCCACCCTTTTTCAGTGGTCAGGCGGCTCTTTTTTCCGTTGCTGTTTACGGAGTAGAGTTGTTTTTCCAACGGAGATGCTTCGTGTGAGGAGTAGTAAAACAGTTTCCGCGTTTCGTCGTATCCGTAGAAGTCCGCGATGTCGTACGCGCCGGCCGTAATGGCTCTTTTCTCCTTGCCGCTCATGTCGTACAGGTAGAGGTGCATGTATCCGCTTTTTTCGCTGCTCAGGACAAAGTGCTGCCCGTCCTCCAGGAAGAGTAACCGGTCGAAATTCGATTCGTCGATGTAGTACTTGTTCTCTTCCCTGTACAGGATGGTGCTTTTGCCGGTCCGGACGTTGGCGGAAAGGATCTCCATCTTGTTCTGGTGACGGTTCAGCCGGATGATGGAGAGGAATTTCGGATCCTTAGTCCAGCGGATCCGGGGGATGTAGATATCCTGCTCCTGGCCGGTTTCCATGGTTTGGGTCGTCCGGTCTTTCAGGTCGTAAACGTGTACGGAAACCGTCGAGTTGGTTTCGCCCGCTTTGGGGTATTTGTAGCAGTAAACGGAAGGGTAGAGAGCGTTCTTTCGGAGGGCCGGGGCGGCTCCTTCGAACAGGTTTATCGGAACCTCCCGGACAGCGCTTTCGTCGAACCGGATGTAGGCCAGAGCTGATCCGTCCGGCGCCCATTCAAAGGCCCGGCTGAACGCGAACTCCTCCTCGTACACCCAATCCGGCGCTCCGTTGATGACGTGGTTGAATTTTCCGTCGAAGGTGATCTGGCGTTCCGATCCGAACCGCAAATCGTATATAAAGAGGTTGTTCTCCCGCACGAAAGCGATGCGTTCGCCGTCGGGAGAAAAGGTGGCCAATTGCTGGCCGCCGTTTTCCGAAAGCGGTTTCAGTTCCCTGTTTTTAAAGTCGCAGGTGTAAAAATCGGCCGTATAGGAGTGTCTGTAGATGGCTTTGGAAGCCGTCCAGATCAACAACCGGTTCTCGGTGGAGTTGAGTTGGTAATTCACGATGTTTTTGACGGGAGTGTCGGCTATTTTTTGCAGATCGAGCAGCGTATCCGTCGCTTTTCCGGTTTTGTAGCTGTATTTGACGATCCGGCGGTCGTTGTTCTCCAAAACCGTATAGTGGTTCCCGTCGTTGGTGGAACGGATCCCGGATACCACTTCGGTGCGGAACGTGTTTTTGACGAACAGATCCTCCAAAGTGATCTGTTGTTTTTGGGCGGAACCGGCGCTGCAGGCGGCCGCTAATAGAAACAGGGTAAAAATGTAACGCATATTTTGTTCTTGTTTAAGGCTCCCAAAGTTTGGAAAAAAAGGGGGGAAAACAAAATAAAAAAGCACTATCTTTGCAGAATCGTAAATTTCGGAGCGCTTGCAGCATGCACTACACTCTTTTGGCAAAAGATACAGCAAGCAATGCCCGTTGCGGGGTATTGACGACGGATCACGGAACGGTCCGGACGCCGATCTTTATGCCGGTGGGCACTGCGGGGACGGTAAAAGGGGTGCACGCCCGGGAGTTGAAGGAGGATATCGGGGCGGAGATCATTCTGGGAAATACCTACCACCTCTATTTGCGTCCGGGAACGGAGGTGCTGGAAAAAGCGGGCGGTTTACACCGGTTTAACGCCTGGAACGGGCCGATCCTGACGGACAGCGGCGGATTTCAGGTTTTTTCCCTGACGGAAAACCGGAAAATTACGGAGGAGGGGGTGGTGTTCCGGTCGCACATCGACGGCTCGAAGCATACTTTTACCCCGGAGAATGTGGTGGAGATCCAGCGCAGCATCGGCGCCGATATTGTGATGGCTTTCGACGAATGCCCTCCCGGTACCAGCGATTACGGGTATGCCAAAAGATCCCTGGAGCTTACGCAACGCTGGCTGGAACGGTGTGTCAGGCGGTTTGACGAAACGGAGCCTCTGTACGGATACGGACAGGAGTTGTTCCCGATCGTACAGGGATGTATCTATACGGATTTGCGGGAGCGGGCGGCGGAGCATGCGGTTTCCCAAAACAGGGGAGGGTATGCCATCGGCGGCCTGGCGGTGGGAGAACCGGCGGAGGAGATGTATGCCATGATCGAGGTGGTGAACCGGATCCTTCCGGAAGATAAACCGCGCTACCTGATGGGAGTGGGAACGCCGGAAAACATATTGGAAGCGATCGAGAGGGGGGTGGATATGTTCGATTGCGTGATGCCTACCCGGAACGGAAGGAACGGCATGCTGTTTACGACGGAAGGGGTGATCAACATCAAGAACCGCAAATGGGAACGCGACTTTACCCCGCTGGATCCCGCGGCGCTTTGTTATGTGGATGCGGATTACTCCAAAGCATACCTGCGCCACCTGATCCAATCCGATGAATTGCTGGGGTTGCAGATCTGTTCTGTCCACAACCTGGCTTTTTACCTGTGGTTGGTGCGGGAGGCCCGGGAACATATCCTGGCCGGGGATTTCAGGCTTTGGAAAGAAAAAACAGTCCAACAGATAACCCGGAGGTTGTGAAGAAATTAGACCTGTATATCATCCGCAAATTCTTAGGTACCTTTTTCGGTATTCTGGGCATGTTGCTGTGTGTGGTGGTGGTATTCGACGTTTCCGAGCGACTGGAGAAATTTATTGAGTATGAAGCTCCGCTGAAAGCCATTGTTTTTCAGTACTACCTGAATTTTATCCCCTACTTTGCGAATCTGTTCTCGGCGCTTTTTATGTTTGTGTCGGTCATCTATTTTACCTCGAAAATGGCTTACCGGAGCGAGATCATCGCCATTCTCAGTACGGGGATCAGTTTTAACCGTTTCCTGGTTCCGTACTTTATCTCCGCTACCATCATCGCTGTTTTCTCTTTTTTACTGAGCGCCTTTATTATCCCGAACGCCAATCAGGTCAGGATCGCATTCCAGCAGCAGTACATGGGGAAAAAATACTCAAACAGGGAGGCCAATATCCATCGGCAGGTCGCGCCGGGAGTTTACATTTATATGTCCAATTATTCGGTCGGAACCAATGTGGGCTATGATTTTACGATCGAAAATTTTGCCGGGGATACCTTGGTGAGTAAACTCTCTGCCGGTAAGATCACTTGGAACAGGGAAAAGGAACTGTGGGTGATCAGCAACTGGAAAAAAAGGACGTTTGCCGGTGACAAAGAGACGTATACCACCGGTAAAGAGATCGATACCCTGTTGAATTTCCAACCTTCCGAATTTTCCGAAGATCCGAGCCAGATCAAGGAACAGCTTACGTTGCCGGAATTGAACGAATATATTGACCGGATGAAGTTGCGGGGAAGTTCCAATGTGGTTGAATTCCAGATCGAACGGTACAAGATCTGGTCGAATACGTTTGCTACATTTATCCTGACGCTGATAGGCGCCGGTATTGCCTCCCGAAAGATCCGGGGAGGGATGGGGCTTCATTTGGGACTCGGTTTGTTGCTGAGTTTTTCCTACATTCTTTTTATGCAATTTTCAACTGTTTTTGCAACAAACGGAGGCATGAGCCCGTTAGTAGCAGTGTGGTTACCGAATATCCTGTTTGCGCTGATAGCATTGATTGTATACAGGATGGCACCGAAATAGTGTTGTCCTTTGATTTTTAACGTGTATGGAACAAAAAAAGAACCAAGAATCGGGTGACCGCCGGGAGGGCGCTCACCGCAAGTATAACGGAACCGGCAACAGAACGGGCGGGAATCGTCCCCGGATCTACCGGCGTGACGACACCCGCCCCGACAGCCGTAACGACAGCGGGACGCCGGACAGAAGGCCCGGTTCCCGTCCTTCCTTCCGGTCCGCTGACCACTCCGCCAAAGAGGAGTTGCGCCAAAGTCATTACAGCAAAAAGAAGCAGTTGGAGCACCGGATCAAACAGAATGCAGAGGCTGCGGAGCTGCGCCTGAACCGCTACATCTCTGTCGGAGGTATCTGTTCGCGCCGGGATGCCGACGCTTTGATCACCGAAGGGCGGGTAAAGGTAAACGGAGCGGTGGTACAGACGGTCGGGATCAAGGTGAAACGCACCGACAAGGTAGAGGTGGACGGGCAAGTGGTGATGCCGGAGAAAAAGGTCTATCTGGTGCTGAACAAACCCAAAGATTACGTAACGACCGTAGAAGATCCGAAAGAACGCAAAACGGTGATGTCGCTGATCGAAGGCGCCTGTAAGGAGCGGATTTACCCGGTCGGCCGGTTGGACCGGCAAACCTCCGGGGTATTGCTGTTCACCAACGACGGGGATCTGACCAAAAAATTAACCCACCCGAAACACGAACACAAAAAGATTTACCACGTGTTTTTGGACAAACCGTTGGAACCGGGACATTTGGAGATGATCGGCAAGGGGATCGAGTTGGAGGACGGGCCCATTAAAGCGGATGAGATCAGCTATGTGTCCACCGACCGTACGGAGGTCGGCATAGAGGTTCATTCGGGGCGAAACAGGATTGTGCGGAGGATATTCGAGCATTTGAATTATCGGATCACCCGGCTCGACCGGGTTTATTTTGCAGGGATCACCAAGAAAAATCTGCCGCGGGGAAGGTGGCGCTTTCTGACCCCTCAGGAGGTGAATATTTTGAAAGTGTATAAAAAGATATAGCGGACTGGGTCTGTTTTCCTTTTGTTACGTGGCTGTTTTTACATAAATTTGCATAGCTGAAAAAAATAAAAATGATCGTGAAGAAATTATTGTTGTTGCTGATAGCCTGTTTTTTCTCTCTGTTTTTTGCGTTCGGACAGTTGTCCGACGAACAGATCATTCAGGAGGTACGGAATGCGCAGGAGAAAGGGATGAACCAGCAACAGATCGCTTTGATACTGATGCAGAAAGGGGTCACGGCAGAGCAGATGCAGCGGCTGAAAACCGCTTACGAGGAGGGGACGTTGGATGTAAAGAACAGTACTGCCGTAAAAAAGGAAGACCGCCTGCGGAAATCTCCGGCGCCGGGCGCTCCTAAACCGAAGGACCGGCGCTTTTTGAAAGAAGAGGAGTCCGGCCGTCTGTTGTTTGAATCCCCCGGAATGTCCGGCTATTCCGTGATGGATTCCATAGAGAAAACCCTGCGTTCCGTAGAAGAAAAACCGGCACAACAAACGGTTTTCGGACAAAATATCTTTAACAACGAATTGCTGACATTCGAACCGCAACTGAACATCGCTACTCCGGAGGATTACCGGCTGGGCGGCGGAGACGAGGTGATCATCGATGTATGGGGCGCTTCGGAAACGAGTGTGCGGGAGGTGATCTCTCCGGACGGAACGATCGCTGTGGACAGGATCGGTCCGGTTTACCTGAACGGTTTGACGATCAAGGAGGCCAACAGCCGGATCAGGCAGGAGTTTGCCCGGATCTATGCGGGGATCGGCAGCGGAAATACCTTTATCCGGCTTACACTCGGACAGATCCGGAGTATCCAGGTCAATGTGATGGGAGAGGTGGTTGTTCCCGGAACCTATACATTGCCCTCTTTGGCTTCTGTTTTTCACGCCCTGTACCAGGCCGGCGGCATCAATCCGATCGGATCGTTGCGCAGTGTGAAGGTGTTCAGGAATGGAAAGCAGGTGGCGGATGCCGATGTCTATGCATACATCCTGCAAGGGAAAACCGACCGGAACATTGTTCTGCAGGATGGAGATGTCGTGGTGGTGGCTCCCTACCGGGATCGGACGGAAATTACCGGAAAGGTAAAGCGTCCGATGGTGTACGAGATGAAGGAGGGGGAGAAACTCTCCGACCTGATAGCGTATGCCGGGGGATTTACCGGGGATGCTTACAAGAAAACCGTCCGGGTGATCCGGAAAAGCGGTTTGGAATTCCAGGTATACAACGTGGAGAATGTGGAGTTGGAAGGTTTTCCCCTGGCGGATGGCGATGTTGTTTCCGTGGACTCCGTTCTGAACCGTTTTGAGAACCGGGTGGAGGTACGCGGAGCTGTTTACCGGGAAGGGATCTATGCCTTAGACAAAAAAGTTGCTACGGTCGGACAATTAGTCGAACGGGCGGATGGGATCCGCGGGGATGCCTTTGTGAACCGGGCGGTGCTGTACCGGGAACGCACGGATTTTACGCAGGAAGTTATGGCCTTGGAATTGGCCGGAGTGTTGAGGGGAACCGCCGAAGATATCCCGCTGCAAAAGAACGATGTGCTGTACATCCCCTCCATTTACGATCTGCAGGAGGAGTATACGATCACGGTCAAAGGGGAGGTTGGAAATCCCGGCACTTACCCGTATGCGGACAACATGACCCTGGAGGACTTAGTGATCCAGAGCGGCGGATTGCTGGAGGCTGCTTCGACTGTGAAAGTAGATGTGGCGCGCCGGATAAAAGATGCTAAAAAAATGGAAATGGGCGAATTGCGGGCGCAAATTTTCACCCTTTCCCTGACCGACCGGTTGACTGTGGCCGGACAGCCGGAGTTTACGCTGATGCCGTTTGACGAAGTGTATGTCCGGCGCTCTCCGGGCTATCAGGTGCAGCAGGATGTGTTTTTGGAGGGGGAGGTGGTGTTTCCCGGCGAATACGCCTTGGCAAAGAGAGGCTCCCGTTTGTCCGATTTGATCCTTCAGGCGACCGGACTGACGCAGGAAGCTTATCCGGAAGGCGCCCGCCTGTTGCGGAAGAACACCCCGGAGGAGAAGCAAAGGATCCGGAAAGTTATGGAGGATATCGCCCGTCAGCAATCTACCGAAGGGAAAGATACTTTGCAATTGGATCTGTCGCAGGTCGAAGAGTACCACCAGATCGGTATTGATTTGAGGCAGGCTATCCAATATCCGGGATCTGACAATGACATTATTCTGAAAGAGGGCGACCGGTTGATCGTGCCGGAGTATACCGGGACTGTGAAGATCAACGGAGCTGTGATGCATCCCAATACGGTGGTGTATGTGAACGGTAAAAAGGCGATCCACTACGTGAAACAGGCGGGTGGTTTTATGCAGCGGGCCAGAAAGAACAAACTGTTTGTGGTCTACATGAACGGTATGCTGGCGCAGGGAAAGCACGCCGAGATCCGGCCGGGATGCGAGATTATCGTACCGATGAAACAACCGCGCAGAGGAGGCGGATTGGCGGAGATCATGGCGGTGGCTTCGTCTACGACCTCCATGGCGGCTATGGTGGCTTCGATCCTTAGTTTGACAAAGTAATTTTTACGAGATAGATGAGTACAGAGGATCAATATACGGAACAGAAACCGGAACAGGAAATTGATTTGATTGAATTGATCCTGAAAGTGTGGGATCAGCGCAAAAAGGTGCTCCGGATCACCTGCGTGTTCTTTTTGGCCGGTTTATTAGTTGCTATTTTCTCCCCGAAAGAGTATACGGCCGGATGTATCCTGATCCCGCAGAGCGGTGCGAAAGGCGCTACCGGGAATTTGGGCGGATTGGCGGCGTTGGCCGGTATCAATTTGGGGAGCATGGGGAGCAGCGAGGCATTACCCCCGTCCATATATCCGAAGATCATGAAGAGCATTCCGTTTCAGCAGGAGTTGATGCGGACGACGGTACATTCGGAAAGATCCGGGCAACCGGTTGCGGTTCTCGACTATTTTACCGACAGCCGGTACCAATCGTTTAGTTTATTGGGTTTCCTGAAGAAGTATACCATCGGGTTGCCGGGCGTGCTTTCGGGCGCTTTCAGATCGACGGACGCGGAGCAGTCCGATCCGGCGTCAGCGCAGTCGCCCCTTTATGTACTAACGCCTAAGGAGCGGGCGTGCGCAGTTGCATTGAGCGGTGCGGTTACGCTCACCATCGACTCGAAAGACGGACTGATCGAATTGAAAGCCCGCATGCCGGAAGCCTACGCGGCGGCGGAGCTGGCCGAGTCGACACAACTCCTGTTGCAAAAATACATTACCGAATTTAAGATAGAGAAGGTGCAGTCCAATCTGGATTTTGTACAGGAACGGTACGGGGAAGCCCGGGATACTTTTGAGCAGATCCAGGCGGAACGGGCGCTTTTCCGGGATGCCAATCAGCAGCTTACTTCCGCCCGGGCGTTGACCGAGCAGGAGAAGTACGATGCCCGCTACAATTTGGCCTTGAGTGTCTATACCGAGTTGGCTAAACAGTTGGAACAGGCCAAAATACAGGTCAAAGAGACAACGCCCATCCTGATGGTGGTAGATCCGGTGGTTGTTCCGCTGGAGAAGTCCAAACCCAAACGAAGTCTTATCCTGATCGGGTTTATTTTTGTCGGATTGGTAGCCGGAGCCGGAGCGGTATTGATGCCGTCGTTCTTTTCGGGTTTAGGTGTCAACAGGAGAGGCAAAGAAACGGGATCACTCTGAGCCTAATTCCGCCGATAGTTCACGCGCTCCTGTTCTTTGCGTTTCAGGATGTTCTCCGGCCGTTCTCCGATCGCTTCGGTGTATTGTCCTTCGGGAACTATGTCTCCGCAACGGTTCTCTAAATTCTTCCCGTTCGCTGGAATCCTAACCGCCTTCTTCCCTCCGGTCAGTCGGTGCCCCTGCGGGGAGCCCGGATTCCGGGCGCTCCGGAAAGAAATAGAGAACGATCGTTGCTCCCGACAACCGTTCCGAAGGATCAATACACCTGCGCTTCGAAGAGGTCGTTTGGTAACTAAACCATAAAAGAATATCAATTTTTGTGTTTGACCGGAGCCATATTGTTTTCGAGTTGAGGAAATCAACAGACCGAAGCGGTGGTGAATGTGGTGAATAAAGAGGAAGTATTTGTACGTTTGCCTTGGAAAAACCGTAGGCGCGTTTGCGTTTCTTCCCGGCTTGTGCTATATTTGCCTGCTGTGTTTGTGCTAATTTTTTTAATACCTAAATCTGATCGGTTATGAAGAAGCGACTTTTTCCTTTTGTGCTGCTCCTGTTGATGGGAGTGTCTGCTTGTGTGCAGTCGGAGCCTAAGCTATACAACGAAGGCATTCACGTGACCCCTGTACCGGTCGAATTGACACAAAAGGAGGGAGTTTTCGCCCTGACGAAAAAGGTGGTTTTTGTGGCTCCCGGAGCGGATGAGGCGAAGGTCGCTGCATTCTTTGCCGCCAAGATCGCAACGGCTACAGGCTACGAGTTGCCGGTATGGGACGAACGGCCTGCTTCCGCCTACATGGCGCTGACGCTGGAGGAGAACCTGCCGGTTAACGAGGAGGGGTATCTGCTGGAGGTTACGCCGGAAAAGGTGGAGATACGAGCGGGAACGGCCCGGGGGTTGTTCTACGGTATGCAGACCGTGATGCAGTTGCTGCCGGCGGAAATTGAGAGTCCCGTCCCGGCGAAGGGAGTGGCGTGGGAAATGCCGGCGGTGGAGATCCGGGACGAACCCCGCTTCGGATACCGGGGAATGCATCTGGATGTATGCCGCCACTTTGCGTCGGTGGATTTTATCAAGAAGCAATTAGATGTATTGGCGTTATTTAAAATAAATACCTTCCACTGGCACCTGACGGAAGATCAGGGGTGGCGGATCGAGATCAAAAAATACCCCCGTCTGACGGAGGTTGGCACCCAACGGACGGAGGGAGAAGGCGATACCTACGGTCCCTATTTTTACACCCAGGAGGAGGTGAAGGAAGTGGTGGCCTATGCCAAAGAGCGCTTTATCGACGTGATCCCGGAGATTGAGTTGCCGGGGCACGGAGTAGCCGCCATTGCTGCGTACCCGGAGCTTTCCTGCCAGGGGGTGCCCATGGAGGTGCGGAACATCTGGGGGGTAGCCAACGATGTATATTGCGCCGGCAAGGAGGAGACCTTCCGGTTTTTGGAAGAGGTACTGGCGGAGGTGATCCCGTTGTTTGAAAGCGACTTTTTCCACATAGGCGGGGACGAATGCCCGAAAATCCGCTGGAAGGTATGCCCGTTGTGTCAGGCCCGGATCCGGCAGGAGGGGTTGAAGGCGGACGAAAAGCATTCGGCGGAGGAGCGGTTGCAAAGCTATTTTGTGCAGCGGATCGGGAACTTCCTGTTGAAGCACAACAAGCGGATGATCGGTTGGGACGAGATATTGGAAGGAGGATTGGCGCCTACGGCTACTGTGATGAGCTGGCGGGGGGAGTCCGGAGGGATCGCCGCGGCCAACATGGGGCACGACGTGATCATGACCCCGCAGCAGTGGCTCTATTTGGATAAGTACCAGGGAGATTCCAAGATCAACCCGGTGACCATCGGAGGATATGCGCCGCTGGCGGCCATTTACGGCTACGAACCGCTTCCGGCCGTCATCGAAGCGGACAAGCGGCATCACGTTCTGGGGGCGCAGGGCAACATGTGGAACGAATACAACTATACCGAAGCCGATATGGAGTACGACATCTATCCGCGGATCATTGCGCTGGCCGAACTGACCTGGACGCCCGCCGACCGGAAGGATTATGCCGATTTTGAGCGGCGGTTGGAAAACAACCGGGTCCGGATGGATCTGCACGGGATCGGTTACTACATCCCGCTGCCCGAACAGAAAGGCCAGCCCTCCTGCAACCACATCGCCTTTACGGATCAGGTAACACAGGAATTTGCGACCACGGAGCCGGTTAAGATGGTCTATACTACGGACGGCACGGAACCGGGAGCGAACTCGGCACTTTACACCGAACCGCTGACTTTCTCGGAGAGTACGGTGTTAAAGATCCGTTCTGTGCTGCTTTCCGGTAAGATGAGTCCCGTGCGCACGATTGCGCTGGAAAAACAGTTGTTGGCTCCGGCGGTTGAAAAGACCGGCGACGGGGGATTGAAGGCGGAATACTACAAAGGAGTGGTCAGGACCATCGAAGAGTTGGAAGGGCGCACGCCCGACGAAGCGGCCGGCATACAGGCGCCGGGACAGGCGCAACACCGCATTGGCGGTTACCGGGAGGTGTATGACGAGGATTACTGTGCCACCGTCCTGACCGGTTTCTTCCGCATCCCGGAAGACGGAGTGTACTATTTCAGCACGGATCAGGAGATGTGGTTAGACGGACAACTCTTTATATCCAATGAGAAGGATAACCGCGGAACGGCCCGGCGCTTTTCGCGCAGTGACCGGTCGATTGCTTTGGCAAAGGGGTACCACGCTATCAAGCTGTTCCGCCCGGGGGCGATCTTTGGAGGCTGGCCTGCTCAGTGGGATTCCATACAGGTGCAGATCCGGAAAGCCGGAGAACCGAAATTCGGCGTGATGAACAAAGAGTGGTTTGCCGACGCGGAGTAAAGCGTTGTTTAACTACCGGAGAAACTCTTTGGACAATTGGTGGATGATCCCGTCCGCCAATCCGATCTTGGGTACGATGATCTCGTTGATCTTGCAGGTGCGGGCTGCCGTCAGGAAGATTTCCAGCGCCGGCATGATCACGTCGGCGCGGTAGTCGTTCAGTCCGCATTTCTCCATCCGTTCTTCGTAGCTCATATTGCTCAGTTGCTCGAAAAAGAGTTTGAGTTCTACATACCGCAAAGGCTCCCTCTCTTTTTTCGAAAGCATTTTGTGTGCTTTGTTGATGTTACCGCCCGACCCGATGATGGCGACCGGATGGTACTTTTCTGCAACCGTACGGAGCCACTCCTTGAAACGCTTGATTTCGGAGCGGTCGGTGGCGCCGCTGAGCATGCGGACAGTCCCCAGGGGAAAAGATTCCGAACAGGCCCGCTTGCGGTTGCTGTACACGGTTGCCTCGGTGCTGCCTCCGCCCACGTCTACGTACAGGTACCGCTTGTCGCTGTTCATCAGGCCGGCGGTGTCGCCTGCCTCGAAAATCGTTTCGGCCTCCTCCTCTCCGGATATGATCTCGACCGGGATGCCGCTGGCGTTCCGGATATCCTCCACCACTGCCGGGCCGTTCGCCGCTTCGCGCATGGCGCTGGTGGCGTAAGCGCGGAAAGCCTGTACATCGAACGCACCCATCAGGTGGGAAAACGCCTGCATCGCTTCGTTGAGTTTGTGCAGCTTTTCCGCTCCGATCCGGCCTGTGGTAAATACATCTTCCCCCAACCGGATAGGGACGCGGATAAAGGCGGCTTTTTTAAATTCTGTCGCTTCGTTTTGCTCGACATGGCTGATCAACAGCCGGATGGCGTTTGATCCGATGTCTATGGCGGCAAAAGTAGCTTTCGTCATTTGCGATGGGTTTCAAAGTAGTGGTATAATTCTGTCTGGCTGCGGTGCGCTTCTTCGTCCGGCAACCGGGGTACGTAGTCGTTTTCAAAGGGAGGGGCGATCAGGCGCGCTTTGGTGTTGTCCCTCCACTGGATATCGAAGTACGATTTGAGGGTGGCCTGCAGGCGCTTGTCCCGGATGGAGATACCCACCTCTACGCGGCGGTCGAGGTTGCGGGTCATCAGATCGGCGCTCATGATCCAGCTCTGGGGAGCGCCGTCGTTGCAAACCATCAGCAGCCGGGCGTGTTCGAGGTATTTGTCGACAATGCTGTGCACCTCGATCCGTTCGCTGAGACCTTTTACGCCGGCCTGCAGGCAACAGGCGCCGCGTATGATCAGGCGTATGTCGACCCCTGCCCGGGAAGCGTCGTAAAACTTTTTCACCATCTTCTCGTCGGTCAGCGAATTGAATTTGGCGTAAATATATGCTTTTTTCCCTTTCCGGGCGTGTTTTATTTCGTTGTCGATGATCGTTTCGATCTGCTTCCGCATGTAGTAAGGGGAAACAACAAGTTTTTTATAGGTGGGGTGTTTGTGTGTATTTTCCAAGAAATCAAAGAGTTTCCGGGCGTCATCGGCTGCCTGTTCGTCGTCGGTCAGCAACCCGAAATCGCTGTATATTTTGGTCGTATCCTCGTTGAAATTGCCGGTGCCTGCGTAGACATACCCCCGGTAACCCCGTCCTTCCCGGCGCTCTATCAACACCAGTTTGCTGTGAACTTTGAGTTCTTCGAGGCTGTGAACCACCTTTACCCCGCCGTTTTGCAGCAGCTCCGTGTTGTCGATGTTCTGCTCTTCGTCGAAGCGGGCTTTCAATTCGACTAAGGCGGTGACCTGTTTGCCGTTTTGGGCAGCGCTTAACAGGGCATGGATCACTTTTGAGTGGGCGGCGGTGCGGTAGAGCGTGATCTGAATGGATTGTACCCGCGGATCCACGGCTGCTTCGTGCAGCAGGTCGATAAAGTGGTTGAAAGTGTGGTAAGGGTAGCAGAGCAGAATATCCTGTTTGCGGATCACTTTGAGAATGCTGTCGAACGGGTCGATCAGGGGGTGCAACAGCGGTTGGGCTTTGGTATCCTCCAAACCGGCGTGTACGACCGGGAATTTCATCAGGTCGCACATGCGGTGGTAGCGTCCGCCGGGTTCGAGCTGTCTGCTGTTCCGGATGCCTAATTTGCGGGCGATGGTTTGCAACACATCGTCGGGCATGGTGCGGTCGTAGATCAACCTGACCGGGCGACCCCGTTCGCGCTTGTGAAGCCCCTGGAACATTTTTTCCGACATGCTTTTGGACACATCGTCGTCGAGGGTGAATTCGGCGTCGCGCACAATTTTGAAGGTGTAGGCCGTAATAGAGTCGTAACTGAACATGAAGAATATTTCGTTGAGAAAAAGCCGGATGATATCGTCTAAAAAGATGACATCGGTGCGTCTTTTTTCCGAAGGCAACACGACGAATCGCGGGCTGGCGTCGCTTACCGGCATTTGCAGGATGGCATACCGGCTTCCTTTGGCGCTTTTCATTTTGACGGCCAGGTAGATTTTTCCGTCCGGCAATAAGGGGATGTCGACACTCTTGCGCAGCAACAGCGGCACCAATCGGACGCTCACCACCGAGTAGTAATATTGACGGCAAAACCGGCATTGTTCTTCGGAGAGTTTGGTTTCGTCGATGACATAGATCCCGTGGCGTTCCATTCCGGAGATGATGCCGGAATAGGCCGACAGGAAGATCTTGCGCGACACTTCCAACCGGCGATCGATCAGCGGCAACAGCTCCGAAGCCGTATATCCTCCGCTCAATTTGGGCGGATTTTTGTGCTTCAATTCGGCCAAACGCAGGATGTGGGAGAGCCGCACCCGGATAAATTCGTCCTGGTTGTTGGAGAAGATCCCCAGAAAACGGAGCCGCTGCATCAGCGGTACGTTCCTGTCGTGCGCCTCTTGCAGGACGCGGTCGTTGAATTGGAGCCAGCTCAGCTCCCGGTTGTACAGGTCGTTCATCTATACAAAAGTGGTCAAATGTCTTATAAACAGTTCTTCGGCCGATCCGACCCAACGGCGGAATGCTTCTGTATCGGCGGTGTAACGGGGCATGAATTCCACCAATTTGGAGAGGTCGAACTCTTTGGAAACGATGCCGGCGCCGACGGCTGCCGCATCCGCGGCGTTGATCTCCTGTTCGATGTGTGCGGGGATCATTAACACGGGTTTGCCTAAATACATCGCTTCGCAAACCGACTCGAAGCCGGCTGTGGTGGCATATCCGGCGCATCCCTCCATCAGGGAGAGGAACCGGCGATCGTGGAGGCGGTGAAAACTCAATCCGCTGTCTGCTTCCACACATTCGGGCGCCCCTTTTTTGTCCCAGAAGATGTGCAGTTCCGGTTCCGGATGCTTTTTGTGCCAGGCGCACAACTCATCGGAATAAGCGGGATTCAGCACATAGCCCAGGATATATCCCTTGTTACAGGGGGTCAATTCAAACACCTCTTTCCGCAGCAACGGCGGCACAACGGCCATTCGTTCGCGGTAATAGTCTTTCAAAGGATAAAACGAGAGTGACAGTGTTTTGGTTGTCCCGATGGAGCAGAGCATGTTGTTGAGGCGCAGGGCGAACTGTCCCTGGGCGCTCTTGGAACGGTGGGGGTAGTCGGGATGCTCGATCAGGAATTGGTGTGCGATGCTGATGACGGGAACTTTCAGCCGGTGCGTCAGATGAGCGATCCCCGTCAGGATCTCGTAAAAATTGATCACTGCGTCGGGGGAAC
Source organism: Culturomica sp. (assembly GCA_031271755.1). GTDB lineage: Bacteria > Bacteroidota > Bacteroidia > Bacteroidales > Marinifilaceae > UBA944. The sequence goes on along the minus strand of JAISVB010000038.1, from coordinate 30,760 downwards.
ACTTTTCAATGCACCGGACAATGGTGGCGATGCTTTTTTGCCAGCGCAGCAGTTTTTTCGGGGTCGTATTGACTAAGATCGTCTTGGCGATCTTCCCTTTTTTTCCTTTTTTCCCGTAGTCCAGTGCGGGGGAGTCGAAGGTGTGCAGGCGGCAACCGATCTGTTCTTCAAAAAAACGGGGCAGGATGCGGTGCGGGTTTTTGCCGACCAGCACTTCCGATACTTCGTGCCCGTTCCGGCGGAGCATTTGCGCCAATGCAATGGCTTGGGTCAGATGACCGCGGCCTTCTCCCTGGACAATGAACAAGTATTTCATACCAATAGCATACGTTATTTATGCGCGAGTGGTTGTCGGGGTACCGGACGCCTCTTTTCCCTCCCGGTGGATCTCCCAGTTCCCGTTGAAATCTTCGGTCAGCGCCGACAGTGATTCGATCCAGTCGCCGGAATTGAGGTAGGTGATTTCATCGAACTGCCTGATCTCCGGCTGGTGGATGTGTCCGCATATCACCCCGTTGCACTCTTTTTTGCGGGCGATATCGACGATGTGGCGCTCGAAATCGCTGATGTACGATATCGAAGCCTTTACCTTTTTCTTGATCTCACCGGATATGGAGTAGTAGGGAAGCCCCTTTTTGATCCGCCTGCGGTTGTAGGCTTTGTTGGCCCACAGCAGCAGGGAGTAGCCCACATCTCCTATTTTGGCCAACCAACTCATCGACGAGGTGACGCGGTCGAACAAGTCGCCGTGCAGTACGTAGTAACGTTTTCCGTTGCTTTCATATACCCAGTCGCGTACGATGGACATATTCAGGAACCGAACCGGGATGATCCGGTCTAAAAAATCATCGTGATTGCCTCTGACGTAGATGATCCGGGTGGTGAGGGAGATGTCTAACAGCGCCTTCATAAAATTGGTGTGGCGGCGTTTCCATTTCGCCTTTTTCCCGCGCAGAATGGCCCAACCATCGATAATGTCGCCGCAGAGAATCAGGGTTTCGCACCTGTTTTTTTTGAGGAACCGGGTGGCTTCCTTTGTTTTAGACCATTTCGATCCCAGGTGTATGTCGGAAAGAACGATCGTTTTGTACTCTCTTTGCACGTCGGATAAAAAACCTTGGTTACCCTACAAAGAAACACCCCGGTTATTACATATCCGTTAAGTCTGTGTTATGAAAAAAAGTCAGACCGTTTTGTCGACCTGGTAGTTGTTACGTTCGGAAGAGGAGCGGGCAACCAACTCGGCTATGAATCCCGCCAGGAACAGTTGTGTCCCCAGGATGATGCAGACCAAAGCGATGTAAAAATAGGGCATATCCGTGATCAGCGGAGCCTTGATGCCCCGGTGAAGATAGAGGTATTTGTCCACCCCCAACCAGACGATGGCGATCAATCCGATCAGAAAGATCAGGCTGCCCAACGCCCCGAAAAAGTGCATCGGTTTCCGGGAAAAACGGGTAATAAAGGAGATGGAGAGCAAGTCCAAAAAGCCGTTCATAAAGCGGTTGAGGCCGAATTTGGTCTGTCCGTATTTCCGGGCCCGGTGTTGGACGGTTTTTTCCCCGATGCGTGTAAAGCCTGCCTGTTTGGCCAAGATCGGGATGTACCGGTGCATCTCTCCGTACACTTCGATGTTTTTAACGACGTTGCACCGGTAGGCTTTCAGGCCGCAATTGAAATCGTGGAGTTTAATCCCGGAAAAGCGGCGGGCGGTAGCATTGAACAACTTGGTGGGAACTGTTTTGGACAACGGATCGTACCGCTTCTTTTTCCAACCCGAAACGAGGTCGAACCGTTCTCCGGTAACCATCCGGTAAAGTTCCGGGATTTCGTCGGGGCTGTCCTGCAGATCGGCGTCCATGGTGATCACCACCTCTCCCTGCGCTGCAGAAAATCCGCTTTGCAAGGCGGCCGATTTTCCGTAATTGCGGCGAAATTTGATCCCCCGGATGCAGGGCTCGGTTTTGTTCAGGGATTCGATCACCTCCCAGGAACGATCCGAACTGCCGTCGTCGATCAGGATGATCTCGTAACTGAACCCGTTCTCTTTCATCACTTTCCCGATCCAGGCGGTCAGTTCGGGAAGCGATTCCTCTTCGTTGTACAGCGGAACGACAACCGATATATCCATGGTATTTACAGGTTAGAGTGTCATTTTATCTTTTGCCCGGAGAAAAATTCGGTCTCCCTCCTGTAGAGGCGTAGTAGCTTCTAAATGGTTGTATTTCATCAGGGATTTCAGCCTGACCCCGTATTGTTGGGAAATGTGCAGCAACTTTTCGCCCGCTTTGACCCGGTGAAATTCATAGCCTCTGGCAGCTTTGTTCTTTTTCTTTTGCAGGAACAGATACTCTCCCGGTGTAAGCTCCCTTCCATGCAGATCGTTGAAAGTCTTTAACTTATGAATTTTAATGCTATAATAGCGGGCAATATGATCCAATTTATCCTCCTCTTTGATCTTGATACAGATCAATCCGTTGATCATCTCTTCGCGCAGCCGGTAATCGACAGGCGATTTGACAGTGTGTTTGACGGCGGCAGGGGTGGCAGTTTGCACATGTGAAGCGGGTTTCTGCGCCCGTGCGTCGGCAAGCAACTGTTTTTTAACAGGATGGTCGTAGCGGAAAAGCTCCTCCTCTTCAATGATCTTGATCAGCATCTCCGCGTATTTTGGGTTGGTGGCGTATCCGGCGGCTTTTAACCCTTTGGCCCATCCCCGGTAATCGGTGGCAGCCAATTCGAAGAGGCCGGCGTACCGGGGGCGGGAGGTCAGAAACTCGCTGTGGTCTTTCCAGGATTGTTCCGGATGGGTGTATTTCCGGAAACATTCGTTGGCTTCGTCGTCGTCCATGTGGAAGGAGGCGCCCTCCCAGTTGTGGCACTTGATGCCGAAATGATTATTGGCCTGCAGGGCTAATTCCGATACCCCGCATCCGGACTCCAAAATTCCCTGGGCTAATTTAATGCTGGCCGGGATACCCGTCCGTTCCATTTCCCGGACGGCGATCTGTCTGTATTTGTGGATAAACTCTTTCCGTTCTTCCCCGAAAACGGAAAAGAACGAAACGGTCAGCAACAATGCGGCCAAAGCCTGGTAAATGATCTTCATAATTTTTTCTCGAATAACAGTTTTCGGTTTTTCGGAGATAATCTGTTTTTTATCACAAAATTTTACGAACTTTACACTCCTTTTACGGGATGTAAAGATAATACAAATTACTTGTGGAGAAAAGAGAACAGGCGATAGAATATTTTGAGTGTAAAAATCTGCCCTCCGGGGAGTACCGGGAACTGTGCGAAAAAGCGCAGAGAGTGCTGCCGGATGCATACAGCGCTTACTCCGGGTTCTCTGTCGGGGCGGCTCTGTTGCTGGAAAACGGAGAGGTGATCACCGGAACCAATCAGGAAAATGCCGCTTTGCCCAGCGGAATGTGTGCGGAGCGGACGGCTCTTTTTTACGCCGGGAGCCGTTTCCCGCAGGTGCGGGTGCGGGCGATGGCCATTGCTGCCGCCGACCGGAACGGGCCGGTGAAGGAGTATGTTGCTCCCTGCGGAGCCTGCCGGCAGGTGATGGCGGAGACCATCCGGCGGGGAGGGGATTTCGATGTGATCCTCTGTGGGGAAGAGCGAACGATCCTGCTGAGGGCTTCGGCGCTGTTGCCGTTCCCGTTTGAAGACAGTAAGACCGTAAGATTGGAGGAAGTGTTTTAATTTAATCAAATAACATATTTTATGGAACAAGAAGAACAAAAACAGGCGTCTCTTCCGGAAAATGCTTACCGGGAACTGAAGCCGGGCGAGGAGTACAAACCGTTGATGCCGGCCGGGCAGAAACCGAAAGAGGTGACCGCCTATTCGGTGACGTTCGGGCTGCTCATGGCGGTTCTATTTTCGGCGGCGGCCGCTTATTTGGGATTGAAGATCGGCCAGGTGTTCGAAGCAGCCATCCCGATCGCCATCATTGCAGTGGGGATCGGTACCCTGACCGGGAAAAAAAATATGCTGGGGCAGAATGTGATCATCCAGTCGATCGGCGCCAGTTCCGGCGTGATCGTTGCCGGTGCTATTTTTACGCTGCCGGCCCTCTACATCTTGGGATTGGAGGCGGAGTTTTACCAGATCTTCCTCTCCTCCCTGTTGGGCGGATTGCTGGGTATCCTGCTGCTGATCCCGTTCCGGAAATACTTTGTCCGGGACATGCACGGCAAATACCCGTTCCCGGAAGCGACCGCTACCACGGAGGTGCTGGTGTCCGGAGAGAAAAAGGGGAATCAGGCCAAATTGCTGGCGATCAGCGGTCTGATCGGAGGATTGTACGATTTTTGCATCAGTACGTTCGGTTGGTGGACGGAGAATGTATCGACCCGGATAGCCGGGTGGGGCGAGGTGCTGGCGGATAAACTGAAATTGGTGTTTAAAGTCAATACGGGTGCCGCTGTACTGGGATTGGGCTACATCATCGGGCTGAAATACGCCGCCATTATATGCGCCGGGTCATTTACCGTCTGGTTTGTACTGATCCCGTTCCTCAGCCATTTTGCCGGCGGCCTGACCCTGCCGGTGGGTGAGGGGGTGACGGCGTTGTTGCAGGAGATGAGCCCGGAGGATATTTTCCGGAATTACGCCCGCCACATCGGTATCGGGGGCATTGCCATGGCCGGTATCATCGGCATTGTCCGTTCTTCGGGGATCATCAAACAGGCGCTGGGATTGGCCGTCAGCGAACTGGGCGGTAAAAAATCCGCCCTCGAACAGGTGGAACGCACCCAACGCGACCTGAGCATGAAGTTGATCTTAACCGGTTTATTGGCCACCCTCTTCACGACCTTTCTGTTTTTCCAGTTCGGCGTATTGGGGAATGTGTTCCAGACGGTGATAGCCCTGCTGATCGTCTTTGTCATTTCGTTCCTTTTTACCACGGTGGCGGCGAACGCCATTGCTATTGTCGGGTCGAACCCGGTTTCCGGCATGACCCTGATGACCCTGATCCTCGCTTCGTTGGTGCTGGTCAGTGTGGGGTTGAGCGGAACCGGCGGGATGATGGCCGCCATGATCATCGGCGGGGTGGTCTGTACGGCGCTCTCAATGGCCGGCGGTTTTATCACCGACCTGAAGATCGGCTATTGGTTAGGCACCACGCCGGCCAAACAACAGGCCTGGAAATTTCTCGGTACGGTTGTTTCCGCAGCCACGGTGGCCGGTGTGATGATCGTCCTGAACAAGACGTATGGCTTTGTCGGCGAAGGTTCGTTGGCGGCTCCGCAGGCCAATGCCATGGCAGCTGTCATCAAACCGTTGATGGAGGGTGGGGCGACCCCCTGGATGCTCTATTTCGCCGGTGCTGCGTTGGCGCTTATCCTGACCATGATCGGCGTACCTGCGCTGGCTTTTGCCCTGGGGATGTTTATTCCGCTGGAATTGAATACGCCTTTGTTGGTAGGCGGTTTGGTGAGCTGGTATGTTTCTACCCGGAGCAAAGACGAATCGCTGAATAAGGCGCGCCGGGACCGGGGAACCCTGATCGCTTCCGGATTTATTGCGGGAGGCGCTTTGATGGGAGTGGTCAGCGCTATGCTGAAATACGCCGGTTTTGACTGGTTGATGGAGTGGAGCGGCGCGGAGTGGCTCGGCTTGTTTATGTATGCGGCCATCATCGGCTACTTCATCGTGGATGCGCTGCGGAGTAAAAAAGAGTAACGAACAAAAAAGATATTATGGGACTGAAAGAACGTTTTCTCAACTATGTGGGGTTTGACACCCAAAGCAATCCCCAAAGCGAAACCTATCCTTCCTCCGACAAGCAGTTGGTTTTATTGAAACACTTAGCGGAGGAGATGAAGGAGCTTGGCCTGACGGAGGTGGAGATGGACCGGTACGGTTATGTGATGGGCACTCTTCCGGCCACAGCGGGATTGGAAGGGAAGCCGGTGATCGGTTTTATCGCGCACGTGGATACCAGTCCCGATATGAGCGGGGCGGGTATCAAACCGCAGATCATTGAGCGGTACGACGGGGGAGACATCCGCCTCGGCAGCGAATGGGTGATGAAGGTGGAAGAGTTCCCGGAGTTGGCTTTTTACAAAGGACACACCCTGATCACGACGGACGGGACGACCCTCTTGGGGGCGGATGACAAGGCCGGTGTGGCGGAAATTATGACGGCTGCCGAATACCTTTTGGCGCATCCGGAGCTTCCGCACGGGAAGATCCGGATCGGTTTTACGCCCGATGAGGAGATCGGACGGGGCGTGGATCATTTCGACGTACAGCGCTTCGGCGCCCGGTTTGCCTATACGGTGGACGGCGGTTTCGAGGGTGAATTGGAGTACGAAAATTTCAACGCGGCCGGGGCTGTTGTCCGGGTACAGGGGCGGAACATCCACCCCGGGTACGCCAAGGACAAAATGGTGAATTCCCTGCAGATATTGACGGAATTCAATGCGATGTTGCCTGCCTGCCAGCGGCCGGAACATACGGAGGGGTACGAAGGTTTTTTCCATTTGATCGCCCTGAACGGAGGTGTGGAGAAAGCCTCTTCGGAGTATATTATCCGGGATCACTCCCGCGAAAAATTCGAGGAGAAGAAGCAGTTTATCCGGGAAGTGGCCGATTTCCTGAACCGGAAATACGGAGCGGGGACAGTGGAGCTTGTCCTGACCGATCAGTATTACAACATGCATGAAATGGTGGAACCGCACCCGGAGGTGATCGAAAAGGCGGAACAGGCCATGAAAGAGGCGGGTGTCGCGCCCCTGATCCGGCCCATCCGCGGGGGAACGGACGGTTCCCGGCTTTCGTACATGGGACTTCCCTGTCCGAATCTCTTTACAGGAGGCATGAATTTCCACGGAAAGTACGAATACTGTTCACTGGATACCATGCAGAAGGCAGTGCAAACGTTGGTGAATTTGGCCGTATTGTGGGGGCGTTGATCTTTTTCAACACCCCAGGAACGGGCGGATGACCGACCAGATGCCCGACCAGATCCCGCCGGAGGAGCAACTCGCTTCTTCGGCGGTGTTTTTCTGTTTGGAGAAGAACCACCCGGCTACTCCGGAGAGCAGCAGGGATCCGCTGTGGCAACGGGCGTATTCCCATGCGTCTTTGAGCCGGCATTCTTCCTGCAGGCAGAGGTAGTGTAATTCTCTTTTCCGTTCGCGGAGTTGTTCCAGCGGGTTTTCAGCGCCTGGTTTTTTTTTCGATTTAGTACTCATGATCGTTGTTTTCTTCTTCTTTTTCGAAGATCGTCTTGATGACTGTGTTCATGACGTGTGTTCGGATGCTTTTCTTCATCACCAGCATGATCACCGCCAGTAACAGGTAGATCCCGAAAACAGCCAGAAATCCCAAGCTTGTGCGGTGCCACAACTCTCCCAGGAAAAACGCCAGGGTCAAAAAGGCAAAGAGGATTCCGAATACCATCAGGATCATCAGGACAAGGCTTTGCGAAAGGATGGCAATTAATTTTGCGATCCTTTCGTAAGCGTTCAGTTTCAGAAGTTCTATCCGCATGCCTGTGTAGTCCAGGATTCGGTTTTTGAGTTCTTCTAAAAGTTCTCCGGGTTCTTTTCCCATAGCGGATTATTTTTTGGGTGCGGTGGTGCGGTGCGTCGTGGGATGGTGTAGCTTCTCTTCCAGACATTCGGCCACCTCTTCTGCTGCGTGCATTTTTTCTTTTGCTTTTTGGGTCAGTTCGTCGGCTTTTTCTTTTGCCTTGTACTTCAGTTCGTTTGCTTTGTCGGCAAACCGGTGCATGCCGTCTTTCATTTTCTCGTTCATGTCTTCCCAATATTTCTGTATGGAATCTTTGTTTTTGACGATCAGGTAGGTTGCGCAAGCCCCAACCAGAGCGCCGAACAGCATGCCGGTGAACAATTGACCGTGTGAGTTTTCGTGTTTCATATTGTTTGTGTTTTAGTGATTAGTTATATGGATTTTAAACGCGCTCTCCGCAAAAAAAGTTACAGTTTTCTCCACTGCTTCTCTGGGGAATTGTATCTTTGACAGATCAATGGGAAGTACCCGGAAAATAGAAAAGTAGATGAAGAAAATCGGACTGTTTTTAGCGATCCCGGTATGGGTGGCGTGGATCGCCGGGACCGGCTGTTGTTATGCCGGGGGCGGCGGGGAGATGTTGCGGGTCGGGGAACGGATCAAAGCGTCCTATTACCGGGTGTTGAACGATGCGCCGGAGATCCGGGAAGAGATCCGGGATCTTTTGGAACAGTCGGCCAACCCCGACATCATGATCCGGGAGTTGAAGGAGGGCAGCGATCCCCGGCAGGCGGAGCGTTTGATGCGCTCCATGCGGCCTGACGGTTCCTGGAGTGATATTGACTACGCCGATCAAAGCCGGAGCGGATGGGCGCCTTCCTATCACGCGGAGCGTTTGCGGACGATGGCGGTGGCGTATGGCGATCCGGATTCGCCGCTGTTCCGGAGCCGGGTGCTTTCGGAGGCGCTGCACCGTGGGCTGGCCTGGTGGTTTGCCGGAAACTTCCGATGTCCGAACTGGTGGTACAACCAGATAGGAGTCCCCAAAATGCTGGGAGCGGTCTTTCTGCTGCTGGAAGCTGAGCTGGGCGGAGAAGAGTTGCAGCAGGCCATACGGTACATGGAAAATTCCCGCTTGGGACAGACCGGGCAGAACAGCGTCTGGTTGGCTGAAAATGTACTGATCCGTTCGTTGTTGCAGGGCGATGAAGAGTTGTTTCTACGCGCCCGCGCCGTCCTCCTGAAAGAGTTGCGCATCCACGAAACAGGAGAGGGCATCCGCCCCGACTACAGCTTCCAGCAACACGGGCCGCAACAGCAATTCGGCAACTACGGCCTCGCTTTTGCCAATACGGAAGCCTACTGGGCGCGGATCTTCAGCGGAACGGAATACGCCCTGTCGGAAGAGCAACTCTCCGTATTGCGCAACTACCTGTTACAAGGGATGCGCTTTACGGTGTACAAGGGGTACATGCATGTGGGCGCCTGCGGGCGGCAACTCTTTCGGGGCTCCCTGCGGGGAAAGGCCCTCTCCTTGGGAAAAGCGTTGCGGAACATGATGGAGGCCGACACGGCTTACCGGAAGCAGTACGAAACATGCTACTACACCGACATTGCTGCAGGTGTACGGTGGAACGGAACAGATCAGCGACCGGCAACTCCCCGCTTTTTTCCCTTTTCGGATTACGGTGTTTGTCCGGGTGACGGCTGGCTGGCGGAATTGAAAATGAGCTCCTCCCGGGTCATCGGCTCCGAAACCGTCAATTCGGAGAACCTGTTGGGGAACTACTTGGGGATGGGAGCGCTCTTCCTCTACAAAACCGGCGCGGAGTACCGGGATATCTTCCCGGTCTGGGACTGGACAAAGCTGCCGGGAGTAACAGCTTTTGATACCGAAGCGCTCTTTCCCGGTAAAATCGGCGCAGCCACCTTCCAAAACAAACACGCATTTGCCGGCAGCCTGTCAACCGGCGGCCCGGAAGGAAGTGCGGCGATGGTGGTAAAGAACGATGGACTGACCGCTCTCAAATCGTGGTTTTTCCTGCACGACAGGGTGATCTGCCTCGGGAGCGGCATCCGCGGAGAGCAACCGTACCGTATCACCACGGCGGTGGAACAAAAGAACGGAAACGGTTCGGTAACGGTTCTGAAAGAACACAACGGCCAACCGGTCGCCTGTCGGTACGATGACGTTGTATACGCTTCGTTGGACAACCGGCCGTTGCAGATCCGCACGGATACCGCCGCCGGTAATTGGAACCGGGTGGCCGCTTTTTACGACACCACGGAGGTGCGGAAACCGCGCTTTACCCTTTGGTTCGACCACGGTGTATCGCCCGCTTCCGCCCGTTACGCCTATGCGATCTTTCCGGGAAAAGAGGAAGTATCGTTAAAATCGCATATTATCCGGCAGGACGAACAGGTACACGCCATTCAAACAGGTCCATACATCCAATGCGTCTTTTTTCAACCCGATTCGCTGCAACCGGCGGAAGATCTCGTACTGCGTATCGACCGCCCCTGTATGGTGCAGATGTCGATCGCCCAACAGGAAGGAGCGTACCGGCTCGCCTTGTGCGATCCCTCCTGGCAGGAAGAGGAAATTACGGTTACGCTGACAGGAAAATGGGAGGGACAGGGATGCCGCTACGAACCCGCTGCCGGTTGCACCCGCCTGACCGTCGACGTCAGGCAGGCGCAAGGCAAAACCTTTTCCCGCGTCCTGTTCCGTCTCGAATAACTTTGCTTGTTCAATGCATCAGGAAATGATCTTAAACCCGAGCGTAAAGTTTAAAGCGCTGGGGCCTTTTACGTTATCCTGGAACTTTTTAAATGCTTTTTCATAATCCACATCGAATGTGAGTTTCCATACATCGACCCCCAGACCGACCTTTCCGCTCCACATCATCTCGTCGTTATTTGCTTTAAAAGCGCCGAGATCATCGATTTTCAGTTTGCCGGTAAAAGAGGCCACCGGCCCTGCAAATACTCTTACTTTCGCCAACGAAATATCTACCACGTGAAAACCGAGCATCACCGGAATATCGAAGGAGTTGTATTTTACTCTTCCGGATCCCGCATCACCCAGGTTGTTGATCTTCGTTTCGCTTTCCCGGTGGCTGTAGTTCAAGGAGGGTTCCACGTAGACCGGTCCCAGGTTGACCCGTCCGAAAAGGCCGATCATATACCCGGTTTTGGCGGAAGATTTCAGATAATCGATAGTGGCAGTGCTGCCCCGGTCCACTTTCAATTTGGTATTCGAGACTCCGCCGTGAATCCCGAAATTTACGGGAAGCTGTCCAAACACAGAAAAACAGCAGAAACATACTGCCGATAAAAGAATGATTTTTTTCATAGCTGGTCTATATTAAAGGTAAATATTCCGTTTAAACTCCGAAAGGATAATGCCGGTGGCCACTCCTACATTCAGCGATTCGGAACCGGATTCCGTCCCGGCAAAACTCGGGATGGTGAGCCGCACATCGATCCGTCTGCCTGTCTGTTCGTTTATGCCCTTTCCTTCGTTCCCCATCACGATAAACCCTTTGTTTTTCAGCGCTGTCCGGTAAATGACGCTTCCTTCCAGAAAGGTTCCGTAACAAGGAAAATCCGCTCCCCGGAACCGGTCGATCAACTCCTCCAACTCCGTATAACAGGTACGCACCCGGAAAACGGCTCCCATGCTGGCCTGCACCGCTTTCGGATTAAAAGCGCTTGCACAATCCCGGTCACAGAATACGTGGCGCACCCCGAACCAGTCGGCGATCCGGAGAATGGTTCCCAGATTACCGGGATCCTGTATGCCGTTCAAAACTAAGGAAAGGCTCTCCCGAACCTCCTCCTCCTGCCAGCTCCACTCGGGGATATCCGCCAGCGCCAGCACCTCCGGAACCGACTGAAAACCGGATAGTTCCTCCATCTCCCGCGGAGTCACTTCCGTCCGGTTTATACGGGAGGGAAGCAGGTGTTGGTTGCGTTCGATCCAGGCGGGCGAAGCCAATATCCGTTCCACATGCAGATCCGAACGAAGCAACTCCTCCACCAGTTTCTCCCCTTCTGCCTTGAACAGATTATATTTCTCCCTGAATTTCTTTTTTTCGAGACTTTGGACTATTTTTGTTAATTGTTTGCCCAGCATGTGCTATTGATAACCGTTGTGCCTGCCTCCCGTCATATCCGGGTTGTGCGGGGTGAAAATTAAGGCAAAAATAATAACATTTTCGTTCATTGGTGAAATATTTCGGATATAAGATACCGTCCCTGCTCCTGGTGTTTTTTGTATACGCCTGTTCTCCGGTCAGATACGTTCCGGACGGAGAATACCTGTTAAACAGGGTCGCTATACAGATAGAAGGGAAGGCGGCGAACCGGGCGGAGTTGAAAAAAAACATCCGGCAGAAGCCCAATACCCGGATATTGGGTGTGGCCCGCTTTCACCTGGGATTGTATAATTTGAGCGGAAAAAACGAAGAAAGACGGCTCAACCGGTGGCTCCGGAGCATAGGAGAGGCGCCGGTCATCTACAATCATTTTATGACGGACAGGAGTGTCATACAGCTTACCAGCTACCTCAACAACAAAGGGTACTACCAATCACAGGTTACCGATACTGTCTATTACCGGAAAAAGAGAGCGTTTGTGGAGTACCGGATCCGGCCGGGAGAGCAGACCCGTATCGGGGAGTTCGGGTACGCCGAGCGGTACTCCTATATCGAGAACACCCTGAAAGATACCGCCCGTGTCATGAAAGAGATCGTGCAGGATTCGGCCAATACCCTGATCCGTCCGGGTTCCTCTTTGGATACGGATCTGATGGAGCAGGAACGGGAGCGGATCACACGCATGTTGCGGGAAAAGGGGTACTTTAATTTTTCTAAAAATCTGATCCAGTATTATGCGGATACGGCATACCGTTCGGACGGCTTGCAGGCCAGGTTATTGCTGAGCGTGACGGACAACCCTCCGGATACGGCGGCATACAGCCGGTACACCATCGGCAAGATCCGCATCCGTTTCGACCACGAACCGTCGCCTTCGCTTCCGGACGGGACGGGTGTGCGCCTGGATTCCAACTACCGGGAATACGACATCTCTTTTCGGGACGGATTGAAAATAAAACCGAAGTTGATCGCGGAAACGCTTCAGTTCCAGGAGGGAGAACTCTACAACGTCAAAAAAGTGGTGGACACCTATTCCCGTCTGCAAAGCCTGAACCTCTTTAAATTTATCAACCTCGCTTTCCGGGAGACCGGCGACAGGGAGTTGGAATGTGAGGTGCAACTGACAGCCATCAAACGGCAATCCTACAACCTTTTTATAGAAACCACCCACAATTCCGGGAATATCGGCCTGGGAGGGAACTTGACCTACAACCACCGCAACCTCTTCCGGAGCGGGGAGAATCTTACCCTGAGCGTCTGGGGGGCGTTGCGGAAAGAGCAGGTATCCAAGGAAGAAGCTTTTTTCAATACGACGGAGATGGGGGCGGAGTTGAAACTGACCACACCCGAATTTTGGCTTCCGCTTTTCAGAATGGAGAATTTCCGGCGGAATTTTAACCCGCGTACGGCTGTTTCCCTCTCTTATACGTACGAAAATACCCCGTATTACAACCGCCAAATCGCCAATGCAAGATTCGGCTATCTTTGGCGGCGGTACGATAAAAAATGGCTCTATAATTTTGATCTGATCGACCTGAACTATGTACAGATGAAGGATGTGGACGACGGTTTTATCGAGGGGCTGCAAAACGAATACGTCAAAAGCGCTTACAAAAGCCACTTGATCTTTTCCGCCAATTTTTCCGGAACTTTTACCGACCGGCTGCAAGAGGGAGCGGGGAGTTACCACTATTTCCGCTGGAACCTGGAATCTTCCGGTAACGTATTGCAGGCAGCCACCACACTCTTGGACATCCCCTATACAACGGACGAAAGTACATCGAGTACGTACCGGCAAGTGCTGGGTGTCCGGTTCGCCCAGTTCGCAAAAGCCGATGGCGAGTACCGTTATAACCATTACATCAACCGGGCCAATACATTGGTGGGTCGTTTTTTTGCCGGGTGCGCCTACCCGTATGGAAACTGGAAAACGTTGCCCTTTGAAGAGGCGTATTACGGCGGTGGGGCGAATGGTATTCGCGCCTGGCAATCCCGGACGCTGGGTCCCGGTTCCTATATACCGGAGGAAACCTACCCGAACAGTGTGGGGGATTTCAAATTGGAGGCTAATTTGGAGTACCGTTTCAAACTCTTTTGGATATTGGAAGGCGCCCTCTTTTTAGACGGCGGGAATGTGTGGAATATTACTCCGTTCGAAAACCGGCGGGGCGCCAAGCTGGGCAGTGATTTTTACAGGCAGATCGCACTGGGGACCGGAGCGGGTCTCCGCTTAGATGCCAACTTCTTCCTGTTGCGGTTTGACTGGGGGGTTAAAATGAGGGATCCGGCTCAGGAAAAAGGAGAGCGGTTTGTATTGATTGAAAACGGGAAGTGGTTGAGAAAAACGGTGTTTAACATCGCCATCGGTTACCCGTTCTGATAACGAAGTAAAAAAGTGTGTATTATGGTATCGACGATTCTTCTTTACGCCTCTTTGCTTTTGCAGGTATTGGCGGCCGGTATTGCGATCAGCTTGTTCAAGCGGACCAAATTCAACGGCTCGTGGATTTTGATCTCCACCGGTTTTATTTTGATCGTGGTTTCCCGGATCGTGGACTTTCTGCCTTCCGCTTATCCGGAATATACGGACGAATTGGCCATTTTCCAGCGGTGGCTCTCCCTCGTTATTTCGGCAGTCTTCGTCGTGGGAGTTTTTTACATCCGCAAGATTTTTCAATTTATGCGACGGGTGGATGCCATCCGGAAAGAGGCCGAGAACAAAGTACTGTCGGCCGTGATCCGGACAGAAGAGCGGGAGCGGCGGCACTTTGCCAAAGAGTTGCACGACGGGTTGGGGCCCCTGTTAAGCGTGATCAAGATGCTGGTATCCGGCTTGGGCGACCGGCACCCTGCGGAAACCGACGGTCCCATCCGGCAAAATCTGCGTCAGGCGGTGGATGAAGCCATTGTGTGTGTCCGGGACATATCGGTCAACATCAGTCCGCACATTTTAGACAATTTCGGACTGCGGGAAGCGGTCGATGCTTTTGTGAAGCGGCTGCGCCCGGCGGAAGGGATCGACATCTCCTTTGACACCAACATCGCCAACCGGCGTTATCCGTATAACGCGGAGGTGGTCATGTATCGGGTAATATGCGAACTGATCAACAATACCCTGCGCCATGCCGAGGCGAAACGGATTGAAATAAAATTGGAACAGGCGGACAAGACCCTGCGATTGGAGTACAACGACGACGGGATCGGTTTCAATGTCGACCGGGAAGCGACCCTGTACGGCATGGGGTTGGACAACATGCGGCACCGTTTGCGCTCCGGGAACGGGGATCTGGAAATTGTGAGCGAGCGGGGAAAAGGAATGCACGCCCGCGCTTTTTTAAAAATTTGATCCTTTGTAAACACGGTACCGGCATGGAAAAATTGAAAATCTACCTGATAGACGACCACAAGATGTTCCGGGAAGGGTTGAAACTTCTTCTCTCCGCACAGGAATTTGTGTCACAGATCTACGAAGCCTCCGACGGGAAGGAATTTGTGGAGGACCTGCCCCTGTCGGATTGCGATGTGGTGCTGATGGACATAGAGATGCCGGGCATGAATGGCATAGAGGCCACGCGCAAAGCGTTGCAACGGAAACCCGGTCTAAAGATCATAGCCCTCTCCATGTACGGGGACGAACGGTATTACTACGAAATGATCGATGCCGGGGCAAAAGGGTTCGTCCTGAAAAATTCCGGCATCGAGCATGTATTGGCTGCCATCCGGAAGGTGGCGGCCGGAGAGAACTTTTTCTCGGAGGAGCTCCTGTTCAATATCCTCAATAACATGCGGGAACACCAGAAAACGACGGCGATTTTTCCGGAAAACGAACTCTCAGGCCGGGAGTTGGAGATCTTGTACCACGTTTGCAAGGGAGAATCGAACCAGGAGATCGCCGACGCCCTGTTTATCAGCAAGCGTACGGTAGACAAACACCGGGCCAATCTCCTCAGCAAAACCGGCTGCCGGAACACTGCCGCTTTGGTCATGTATGCTATCCGGAATAAAATCATCTGCATAAACGATTAATCCGGAAACATTTCGGGATTTCGTCCGGTATAAATCATATCCGGGAAGCCGGACCAAAGCATGAAGAAAGTTTTTAAATATTTTGTGGGCATCCTCCTGTTCTTAGTGGTGATGATGTTGTTGTTACCGGCAACACTCTACATTCCCGCGGTACAGCGTTATGCTTTGGACAAAGGGTTGGCTTATGTGCGGGAATCGCTCCGGATGGAGGCACGGGTGGAACATTTTGACCTGACTTTCCCCTTCGATCTCCGGATGGAAAGCGTATACCTTGGAAAGCCATCCGGGGATACCTTGGTCTATACCGGAAATTTTCGCCTGAACATTGGTCTGCTCGAATTGTTGAGTGGGCAGGTCGTGGCTACGCAATTGCTGTTGCAGGAGGCGCGGGTGCATTGGGCGAATGATTCTACCGGAATGAGCATACGGGTGGATGTACCGGAATTGGAGATACGCTCCATCCGTTGGAGGCCGGGATCGAAACAGACAGGGGTCGGGAATGTGAGCGTGACCGGCGGGAAGGTAGCATTTACCGGAGGTACCTCCTCCGCACCGGATACAATGGACAATACCGGATTGGATTGGAGATTTCTGGTTCGCCGGATTCAATTGCGGGAGGTGGATTACCGCATGCATTTGCAAAACCTGCCGTTTCTGCAGGCCGGATTGGGAGAAGGGATGATCCGGAACGTGGCGCTGGATTTGGGAAAACAACAGGTGCAGGCGCGGGAGATCGAACTGAAAAAGGGCGGCTGTACCATGGAATTGCTTTCAGGAACCGGTACACCGGTGAAAAGCGCTCCGGAACAGGCGGAAGCGGATAGTTCCGGCAACTGGACGGTAGAGGCGGGACGATTGGATTTGGAGCAATTTTCGTTTGAGATGGACGGACTTTCCGGGGGAAAAATAGAGATTGAACTGGCAGAGATCGGGTTGGTTTTGAACGGGATATACAACCGGGGGACGACCGTCCGGGCCGGTTTGGAGGAGCTCCGGTTGGTGCGTCCGCAGGGAGGGGAGATCAGCGAAATAAAGGCCGAAGCCGATTTGGATACGACGCACACCCGGTTAACCGGTATGTTGATCCGTACGCCTTATTCGTCGCTTCGTTTAGATGCTACGGCGGAGACGGGAATTACCGATCTGCCGGGGCAAGCACCCATAGCGGTTAATCTGACCGGGACGGTGGGTGCCGGGGATGTGCGTTTTTTCCGGCCGCAACTGGCTGTCGGCTGGAAGAGTGCCCGGGTGGATGCGGATCTTTCATATCACACTGATCTCCTTCGGGTCAATCAGTTGGATGTTTCGATCCCGGGTTGCATCACGCTTGCGGCCAACGGACAACTGTCCGGATATACCCGGCCGGAAAAATTGAACGGCCGGATGCACGTCAAGGCGGAAACGGGCGACTCTGTTTGTGGGCGTTCCCTCTTGGGAGAAGCGTTTACTGTTCCGGCCGGACTTTTGCTGACGGCCGATCTGGAAGCTTCGAACGGTGTGACGTATCCCCGGATCACCTTGTGCCGGAAAGAAGGGTGTGCAGATATTACCGGCTCTTACTCCTTCCTTTCCGAACAGTACGACCTGCACCTGAAAACGGACAATTTCGATCTGGGAGCCTTTTTCCCGGATCAACCCCTCGGAGCGCTCACTGCAGAACTCTATCTGAGAGGAAACCAATGGCGCCCCGGCAACGCGCAGGCCGGACTCTTGCTGGAATTGGAAAAAGGGGAGTATAGACAGCACACCTACAGGGATATCCGTCTCATGGCACACCTGACAGATGCTCATTTGGAAGGGGTGTTGCAAAGCAGGGATTCCGCCGCTTTGCTGGATCTCCGTTTTGATCTAATCTCCCGGGAGGGGCGTTACGACGGGCGTGTGGAAGGAAAAGCAAAGTTGATTGATCTGCAGGCGTTGCATTTTACGGATACGGCGATGTGCGTGGCTCTAAACCTGCATCTGGAAGGAGAAACAGGCCGGGATACCCTGTGGGCGACGGCTCTGCTTGATTCGGTCAGGCTCAACGAAGGCGGTGGATTTTACGAATTGGGAAGAACGGAACTCCGGTTAGCCGGCCAACCGGAACAAACCGCAGCCAGCCTGACTTCCGGGGATTTGAACGCAACCTTCCGGGCAGATACGGCGATCCCGGTTTTGGCGAAACGGATCGGGAGTTGGACGGATCTGTTGCAAAGGCAGATCATGGAGCGGAGCATAGACCTGCAACAGTTGGCAGATACGCTGCCTCCTTTTCGCTTCGAATGGAAAAGCGGATCTCAGAATGCACCGGTAATTTATTTGGATACGAGGAGAATCTGGTACAGGAACCTGTACGCAGAGATAAGCAACGAAAGAGGGAAGGGGTTGTATGCCCGGATAGGAGCAGAGGATCCGGTTCTGAAGAACATGGAGGCCGATACCCTTGCTTTTGCGTTGACCCAACAGGGAAGTGAAGCGGAGTATTCTCTGCAAATTTACGGACTGCAGGGATTACCGGATAGTTTTTACAGTTTGCGTATCTCCGGACGGTTGCTCGCCAACGGATTGGAAGCAGCCTTCCGGCAACAAAACCGGAGAGAAGAAACCGTCGTCGAAACGGGAATCTCCGTAGTCATGCACGACAGTTCCTGGCAAGTCAGCCTGTTCCCGGAGAACCCGGTATTTGGCTACAACCGGTGGACACTGAATAAAAACAACCGGATCATCTTCTATCCGGATCACCGGATCCTGGCCGATCTCTCCCTCTCTTCCGGAGAAAAACAGATCCGCTTGAGGTCGCAGGAAAACACCGGAGGGATGCCGGAAAAATTGCAATTGCAGGTGCAGGAGATCGATCTGTCCGCCCTGTCCGCTTGGCTGCCTTTGCTTCCCCCATGGGGAGGAAAAATCAACCTGGATGTGTCGGTAAACGAAGAGGCGTCGGCTTTGGAGGGAAGCGGCCGGATAGAGCTGGGAAATTTCTCTTACAAACAGAAAAGAGTGGGGGACATACGGATGGATCTAAATTACCGGGGAGCGGATCGTTGGTCCCGCCATACGGCCGGTGTAAAACTGGCGATTGACGGAGTGCAGCGCCTGACCGTGGACGGAGAGGCGGTCACAGTTCCGGGGGATCCTTCGCTTCGGGTAGATGCAACTATACCTGCTCTTCCCCTGCAAGCGGTTTCGGCGTTTATACCGGATGGTTGGATGAACCTGGCAGGCGAACTGCGTGGAGATCTGAAAATTCGGGGTACTTTGAAGACGCCGGAGATAGACGGTGGTTTTTCTTTTCGGAATGCCTGGGTGACTCCCGCCATGCCGGGAACCTCCTTTGCGGTGGATTCCTCCCGTTTGTCGGTGCGGGGCGGAGAAGTGAATTTCCGCAAGTTTTCCCTGTTGTCGGCGAATAACCAACCGATGGAGATCAACGGAACGATCGATTTTACCCCTTTTGACCGGATGAAAGCCGATTTGTCGGTTTCCGCCCGGAATTTTCAGGCTGTCAATGTCCGTTCCAATTCCGGTTCACCCATCTTCGGAAAAGCCTATACGGATGTAAACATGACCGTTAAGGGCGCTTTTACGAAATTGGTGATGGACGGGAATGTCCGTGTTCTCAACAACACCGATGTGACCTACGTGATGTTGAATTCCACTCCGGAGTTGCAGGATCGTTCCGCGAACCTGGTGCGTTTCCTCTCTTTCGGCGATACGCTTCGGCAGCATAGGAAAGTGGAACAGGTGCAGCAAAACGACGGCAGTTTTACCCTGAAACTCTACGTTGACATCGGAGAGGCGGTGCGCGCCAACATCAACCTGTCGGAAGAGGGGAATGATCAGATCCGGATACAGGGAGGGGGGGATCTGATGTTTGCGGCCAGTCCGGAAGAGGGAAATACGCTTTCCGGGAGATACGGCCTGAACGGGGGAACGGTCCGGTACCGGGTGCCTATTGTCGGCCTCAAAACGTTCGATATACAAAGCGGCAGCTATATCGAATGGGCGGGAAGGCTGGAAAATCCCACGCTGAACATTTCGGCCGGATCATCGATTCGGGTCAACGTCGTCGAAGAGAATCAGAGTGCCCGCATGGTTAACTTTACCGCTCTGATCCGGATAGAAGGCACTCTGAACCGGCCACAGGTGACGTTCGATCTAAATGCGCCCAACGATCAGGATATCCGGAACCAACTGGCGACTTTATCGCCGGAAGAGCGCACCAAACAGGCGATGAACCTGTTGGTATACGGGAATTATTCGGGTCCGGGAACCATGAGCACGGGCAATTCGGCCAACAATACCCTCAACAACTTTCTCGCCGGCGAGTTAAATCAGTGGTCGCGAAGGTATTTGGGAGATGTGGGATTGACGTTCGGGATAGACAGCTACAACCGGACCGGCCGGGAAGGACAGCAGGTGACCCGCACCGATTACTCTTACCAGTTTTCCAAACACCTTTTTAACGATCGGATCAACGTCAAGATCGGCGGGCGGATCTCTACGGACGGAGAACCGGGAAAGGGCATAGAGCAGAATCTGGTCGGCGACATTGCCATCGAGTATGCTCTGACCCGGAACCGGAACTGGTTTCTGAAAGCGTTTCGCCAGACCAATTACGAGAGCGTGCTGGAGGGCGAAGTGACAAAAACCGGGGCAGGGGTGTTGTTGCGAAAAAGTTTTAACCGGATCAAGGATCTTTTTATCCGGAAATCCAAACGAAAAAAGAGCGTATCCGGAGATGAGTAAATACACGTACATAGTTTTTCTGTTCCTGTTGACAGCCTGTTCCACCACCCGGAAATTGGGAGAAGGAGAGGTATTGTACACGGGGGTGAAAAAAATCAGGGTGGAAACGCCGGAAAAATTCAAATTGGAGGGCAAACAGGGGGCTGCGCTGAAGCGGTCGCTTTCCGTCCCTCCGAACAACCCGTTGTTCGCTCCCTATGTCCGCTCTCCCTTTCCCGTCGGGTTGTGGGTGTACAACTGGAACGTTCCGGAAAAGAAAGGATTGAAAAGCTGGCTCTATAAAAAATTGTCTAAGAAACCTGTACTGATCTCCACCGTGCAGCCGGATTTACGGGTGCGCATGGTGGAAAATACCATGAAGGATTACGGTTTTTTCGGTACGCAGGCATCTTACGAGGTGATCCCGAACAAAAGAAATCCAAAGAAGGCAAAGATCAGTTACCGGGTCGTTCTGCCGCCGCCGCTCTGTTACGATACGATCGCATTGGCAGCGTGGCCGGTGGGATTGGACACCTTGCTGCTGCAGTCGATGAGAGCGACTGCCATGAGCCCCGGTGACCAGTACGACGTCAACATTATGGAGCAGGAGCGGGAGCGTATTGCTGCGGTTTTCCGGAACCGGGGCTATTACTACTTTCAACCGGTTCACATAGAATTTCTGGTGGATACCAACCGGCTAAAGGGAAAGGCGGATGTCCGGATCGCCCTGAAACAGGGAGTTCCGGAGGCGGCTCTTCACCCTTACCGGATCAAGGAGATAGAGGTCTTGCTGGCGGGGGAGAGCCGGCGATCTCGCCCGGACACGTTGACGTACGACAGCCTGAAAATCGTCTATACGCTCCCGCAACGCTTAAAACCCCAGGTGATCGCCCGGGCTGTACGGGAACGTCCCGGCCAACTGTACACGGCCTGGAGGCAAAGCCGGACGCAAAGCGATGTGGTTCGCCTGGGCGTATTCCGTTACGTGTACCTGGGCATCGACCGGACGGATACGCTGTCCGGCCGCTGGCTCAACTACCGGATCTCTGCCGATTACGCCCTGCCCATTGACTCGGAAGTGGAATTTGGGATCACCTCCAAATCCAATAACTTACTGGGGCCCGCTCTGGCCTTGACCCTGTCCAACAAGAATATGTTCCGGCGGGCGCAGACTTTCTCCCTGAAACTCACCGGAGCCTACGAATGGCAGGTCGGCGGGCAGAGAACGGCAGTGGGCAGATCCGGGCTGATCAACTCTTACGAATTGGGATTGAGCCTGGGGCTTTCGGTGCCGCGTCTGGTGGTGCCCAAATTTATGCAAGCCAACCGGGACCGGCAGGAGAAAACCCAGTTTCAGATCGGAGCCGATTTGCTGAATCGCCACTCCTATTTCCGCATGATCTCCCTGTGGGGAAGCGCTACCTACGATTTCAACTCCTCCCGCAGGCATTACCACACCATTGTTCCCTTCAAACTGAACTACACCCACCTGCTGCGCACCTCGTCCGAATTTGACTCGACCTTATTGAACAACCGGATCATCGAACGCAGTTTCCGCGACCAGTTCATTCCGTCCGCTTCCTACACTTACACGTATGACAGAAGAACTACCTATCGCCGGCCTCACCGCTTTTTCTGGCAGGCTACCCTGACGGAGGCGGGGAACCTGGTTTCGGGAGCGATGTCGCTTTTTGGATACAGGGGAGAAGGACGGAAATTGTTGGGAAACAGGTATTCTCAATTCCTGAAACTGAACACCGAAATGATCCACTATCGGCAGTTAGATGAGAACTCCTACTTAGCCCTGCATTTCGCCGGAGGGATCGGTTACGCTTACGGTAATGCCCGGGTTATGCCGTATAGCGAGCAGTTTTATTCCGGCGGTTCCAACAGTTTGCGTGCTTTTCAGATCCGCTCCATCGGACCGGGCAGTTACTACCCCGAAAACCGGGCTGCTTTCTCCTACCTGGATCGAACCGGAGACATAAAAATAGAGGGTAACCTGGAATATCGCTTCCACGTCACCGGCGGCATGAACGCCGCCTTCTTTCTGGACGCCGGGAACATTTGGCTGCTGCGTCCGGACAGCGCCCGACCGGGAGGAGAGCTGACGTTTAAAAAACTGTGGGACAAATTTGCTCTGGGAACCGGCTTTGGCCTCCGGTACGACATTACCTATTTGGTCGTCCGGGCTGATCTGGGTATTGCCCTGCACGTCCCCTATCCAACCGGACAATCCGGTTATTTCAACATCCCCCGCTACGGTTTTCGGGACGGTCTGGTGCTGAATTTAGCTATAGGCTATCCCTTCTGATCAGGATTTGACGGGTTTATGCTTTATAAATGTCCCTTCGTCCAACTCCTCAAAAGCCCTCATAAGTTCTTCCCTTGTATTCATTACGATGGGGCCACCCCAGGCTACCGGCTCTCCGAGAGGCGGCGCCGTGGCAAGGATAAAACGGATACTCTCCCGGCCGGCTTTTACATAAAATTCGTCGCCTTTGCGATCAAAGAGGAGGGCCGTTTTTCGGGAAACCGCCTGTTTTTTATCTCCGAAACTTCCGCTGCCTTCGACAATGTAGACGAACAATGTTTTACCGGGATCGGCTTCCAGGATAAACTCCGCATCTCCGTCGACCGTAACATCCAGTACGGTAGCCGGGAGATGATGGCCTTTCGCTCCCTGGTGATTTTTGTATTTTCCGGCTACTACCCTCACTTTTGTGCCGTCCTCGTTGAACTCCTTCACCGTATCGGCAGTGATGTCGAAATACTTCGGATCGGTCATTTTTTCTTTGGCAGGCAAATTGATCCAGAATTGCAGTCCGAGCAAATGCTTCGTTGCTTGTGGCATTTCCTGATGCAGGATACCGCTCCCGCCTGTCATCCACTGGGCGTCTCCTCCTTGTATAGAGCCTTTATTGCCCAAGCTGTCCTGATGATCGATCCGTCCTTCCATCAGGTAAGTGAAAGTCTCTATTCCCCTGTGCGGATGGAGGGGAAAGCCTTTGATGTAATCGGCGGGATTGCTCGAATCGAACGCATCCAACATCAAGAAAGGGTCGAACCGGTACACGGTATCGGGACCTAAAACCCTGACTAAATGTACCCCTGCACCGTCGATGGCAGGAGTACCTGTTACAATTTCAACAATTTCTCTTTTCATAGGTCATTATTTTAAAACGTGATTACAGAACAAATTCATTTCATGCCGTCGAGCATCTCTTTTGCTTTCTCAAGCCCGGCTCTCTTTTCGGGCGTGAGTTCCGGGTAGTGCAACTTTAATTTTTTCAGGTGCATGCCGATGATGCGGCAGACGATGTACCTCATGTACCATTTGTCGTCGGCCGGTATGACATACCAGGGAGCATGGACGGTCGAGGTATTGGAAAGGATGTCCGAATAAGCCTTCATGTATTCGTCCCGGAAGGTGCCTTCTTTTATGTCGGATTCCGAGAATTTCCAGTTTTTCGTGGGATCATCGAGCCTTTCCTGGAAGCGCTTCAATTGTTCGGGGCGCGATACGTTCAGGAAAAATTTGATGATCAGGGTGCCGTTCTCAGTCAGGTAACGTTCAAAATCGTTGATCTGGCGATAGCGTTTCACCCAGAATTTCCGGTCGGCCTGCGCCGTTTTATAGAATCCGGGCAGTTGATTGTAGAGTAATATCTCAGGGTGCACGCGGGTGACCAGTACATCCTCGTAATGCGAACGGTTGAAGATCCCGATGTGTCCCCGGTTGGGAAGTTTCCGGGAGATCCGCCACAGGTAATCGTGGTCGAGTTCTTCGGTAGAAGGTTGCTTGAACGATGTCACTTCACACCCCTGCGGGTTCACGCCCGACATGACGTGCCTGATGGTGCCGTCCTTGCCGGCGGCATCGAGCGCCTGGAATATGATCAGCACCGAGTACCGGTTCTGGGCGTAGAGTACATTCTGGAGGGATTGAAGTTCCGATACCCCTTTGTTTATCGAACGTTTCATTTTGTCTTTATCGATGTGGCTCAGGGGAACCGTACTGAAATCGGATACCCGGTGTTTGACTCCCGGCTCGGCGGTCAGTTTCTTTATTAATTTCTTATCCATCGTTGGGTCTGTTTAGTGGTTCTCTCTTTTATTTTGGCTAAACACCGTTCTACGGCATCGTCGACACTAAGTTTGCTGAGGCATATATTGTCTGTTGCAGCGGACAGCACTCTTTGCCAACAGCGGCCGGCACCGGTATGGGGATGAACGTCATGAAAGGCAACAACAGGGCGATGATCAGCCCGAGTACGGCGCCGATCAATCCCGCTACCGTGTTATGAACAAATTTGGAATAAGTTACGAAAAGATTTTGGAAACGTTGCAAAGTATGGAGCAGAAAGCGAGTTGTTGCCTCAAAAACGCTGTTTTTTGCCTGTCTGCCCCAAAATACCGTAAAAAACTGATTTGCGATGATTCGAATGGATTCCTTTTTTGCTCTGGGATGGCCTCGCGATGTTCGGCGATCCCAAGAGAGGGAGCCCTGCAAGACAGAAAATACGGGGATTCGAATCTTGCTCTTAACAGCCTTATAATCAATTTGTCCAAATGTCGTAAATCGCGATGTCACCGATTTTGTCTTTTCGGTTTTGCAGTATTCTGCACCGCATTTCATACAGAGGCAAAACTATCAATTTTTTGCTAACAAGCAATGTTATTCTCTGTCTTTAACATTTACCGTCCAATCTATATCTGTAAGTCTGGTTTTTATCATTTTCAATGTGGAAAATATATCTTGTTATTTCGGTAAATAGCTGTAAAACAAAACTCTAAAATGCTCTGTATATGTGTTCTTCAATCTTGGAATGTCAAGTTTTTTGTACAAAAACTTGACATATAGGAATGATCTACACCCGCGAACCTTATCTAAATACACCTTACCCGGTCTTGGAAAACGGCGGACAGCTTTTCAAGTAGCACGTGAACCAAGTATTAACTCAAAATCCCCATTGTTTGGATTTAGGAAAACGGATGTTTAGCGGACGTTTAATTATTTTGCTAATTCATAAAAGATAGTAAGAGGATATAAAACTTGTCCCAAATTGAATGTAGATGAGATATAGAAATAGCTTGCGATATGTTTCTGCGGATTTCGGTATGTTTCCAAGTCGGAGAACTGTTCTCGCCTTTAAGTCTTATCTAACTATCCGATCATTTTTCAAATTTCTCTTGCAGTTCAGTAATCTTGTCCTTCATTTCCTGAAAAAAGCGGAAGCATTCCATTTCAGAACTACCGCTTAAAAGGAGTGATTTTCTGATTGTATCCTGCATCCATGTTTCCACTTCCGTACAAAAATATTCGTTGGAAGTAAAAACACCGTTTACAGCATAAAGCCTGATCGCTGTAACGTTCTTTCCGTCTCCTTTGGTAATCATAAAATCATTCATAATATCAACAGAACTTAAATACATCCGGAAAGCCACCGTCTTCCCATTGTACTCTTTCTTTTCCTGCAAGGTATATTTTTCTACATTCTCTACCAATTCAAGAAACTGACGGCAAAGATGAGAGAATGTTTCCTTTCTTTCAAAACAATGCAAATTAGCATAATACTCCAACTGTCTTAATAGAGGCTTCACCGTATCCTTTGTCCATATCTCTGTTGAAGGAGTTTGTCTATAGATGTTTTCAATCTTTTCAAAAACGGCGGACAGGCGGGGAATATCCACCTGTGAAACAAATTCCTCATAAGTGATCCGCGATTGGTTTACGCTTCTGAACCAGGTATAAATTTTAAAAAGCCTCAGGTTGAGAAAAGGCAGAAAATGTACTCCCGGAATATCCTGCACCATAAAACAGACCTCCTTTTCAGCAGATTGGGAAATAGTTTTGAATAGGTCCGACAACCTGTCCATATGGGCATAATAATTGTTCATGTCGCGCAAATCCAATGGGGCGTATTTGAACAGCACACCATCGGGTTTATGATTGATTATGGAATCCACAGATATATTAAAATGACGGCATAAAGTAATGAACTCCGTCACTGTCAATTCTGTTTCTCCCCTGATTCTTCTATAAGCAGAATTAAAAGTTATACCTAAAATATCACAAACAATATCCGCTAAATGATGGCCGGGCGGTAATTTACTTTTTGCCATCTCGAAAAATAAGTTCTGAATTTCCATGTCTTTTTTTGATAAGATGCTACAAATGTACAAATATTTTTAACACAAAACAGTAGATTTATATAAAGATAAATCCAATATTATCAGAAAATCACATTATAGATATTATTGTTTGTAATATTATTGAAAATATAGCAATTTCAAAATATTCATGCAAAAAAAACGGTTTTTAAAAGTAATTTTAATACCATATATTTGCATTAAATATGCAACAATCTGCGAGAAGTGTGAAATTCGTTGTGATGACAAAATAATGCGAAATAATAGTGATAAGAAATGGTAGCTTAATAGTCAAAAGTGTTGATGAAATTGTATAAAATACCTAAAAATTGCTATTGACGGTTCATGATATAGGGTTTATTTTTTTGCGTTATAATATTGGAAAAGAGAAATCATAAAAACAGGAAAAAGGGGCAGAGATTGCTTCTCTCGCAAAAGAACACGCAATCTGCCCCCGGATTCCTACCTAAAAAGAAAGGAGGTCATAAAGATACGATTTTAATTTGAATCCCTAAAATAGGGGGGGCTGGTGAAAGGATAAATACAGCAAAAAAATCAATTATTTTATGAACATATCAAATTTCAAAGAGATGAAAAAGAATGTTTTTAATATTATAGCCGTTTTAGCTGTTGCAGCACTTGTTGCATTCAATATGCAAGTGAACACTGTGAATCGTGAGTTGCCAGATATTTCTTTAGTAAACGCCAAGGCATTTGCGAGCGACGAGCTAACTACTTACACGACAGAATCTACGACAACGGATTCTATCACAACGGATTCTATTGCAACGACGACAGAAACAACAACAGTTGATTCCACGACAACGACGACAACTGAAACGACCACGACGCCTACCGGATCAACTGACGATTGGGGGTTGGGGGATGCGATACTAAACATACTCCAAGGCCAAGGAGCGACAAAAGATGAAGAAGAGATGCGGGAAACATGTCCAATTTGGGAGTCTTCAGGAGGGAGTGGCAGTGTCTCTGGAGGAAATGGAACTATTGGAGGGGCAGCGAGTGGAAGTGGTAGCAGTAGTCAAGCCAATCCATCCAATAGAACAGATATTCGCTGCAAGTACGGAAGCCAAAACTGCTCTACTGTAAGCTGTTAATTTTGGGCGTAAATTAAACTGTGTTAATTTTTATTGAGTATGCTTATCTTTCACAATAAGCATACTCATATTTGATAATACTATCTTATTCAGATTATGCAAAAATGTATTTTTCTTATTTTGATGGCCTTGTTAGCTGGTTGCACAAACCAACAAAAGCAAAATTCCCGCTATACTCAAGAGCAGATTGCCTCTCTGTATCTTGATTCGACTACGACATTAAAAACGGAAACTGATTCGATGATTAAAATAAATCTGAATCCGTTTCTTCAACGACAGCATTTTGATTTTGGAGCATTAATAAAAAGTATTAAAATTATCCCGCTTGAAAGCACCGACGAGAGTTTATTGGATAACATATACAAAGTAATCGTCTCGGATTCCCATATTTATATTCAGGATAACCTTAAAGGAGGTGGTATAGCTATCTTCTGTAAAGATGGAAAATTCATTAAGAGAGTACCTTATGGGCAGGGACCTGGTGAATTGTCCAGACTATACGACATCGCTTATGACAAGGGAAACAATGAGTTAATAGCTTATGAACATTCTTTTTTGACCTTTTTTACAGCATCCGGAGAATTTATCCGGGAGGAGAAGCTACCTTTTGGTTTTTACAATTTTACCGTTATTCCCGATGGCTATATTTTCAAAACAATTGACGGACGAGGAAATAGTCATTTGGAATATTTGAAAGATTATACGCTGTTTATAACTGACAGAAAGTTTAAATTAAAATCAGTCGGTATGTATTGCTTGCCAATGGGGAAAGTAATATCAGGACATGATTACTTATACAACAACAATCACAACGTCATAGTAACCCAAATGTATTCAGACACAGTGTATCAGTATATAAGCAAAACAAAGGAATTGAAAGCAAGATATGTGCTGGATTATAGCAAAAAGAAGCTTCCGGAACACTATCTGCCTTTTGAAACTTATAATGACTTTGATAGGGTTGTTAAACAAAATGATTATTACTATTATATCGGACGATACCTTGATACTGAAACTCATCATGTTTTTTTTCTGGAAAATTACAACATAGGGCGTACTGTGATATATAGAGACAAACAATCCGGCAACCTGACAGGAGGAACAAATGCGGATTATAACATGAACGAAACACCGCCAGTCGCATTTCCTATCTCTACGTCAGATAATTGGCTGATTAGTGTTTATTTACCAAATCAAAATACTCCTCTTTTATTTAACAGTCCCATTATATCGGATGGAGACAAACTAAAAATTAAAAATTTAACAGAAGATGACAACCCTGTATTGGTATTTTTTGAATTAAAAGATTTTTAACGCTTTGTGGTATGAATAAGAAATGGTTAACTTTTATCATCTTGCTATTGTTGGCAATCAACATGTATACATTAACCGGCTTCCACCGTTTCAAACAGCAGTATGCAGGTATATCCCAAATTTCAGAAAACGATGAATTGCATACGCTTAAATTGAACTTTTGGGCGAATATAGAAAATAGCCGCATTACCTTAGAGGAAATAGTAGCCAAAGATTCTTTAAACAACGTGTTACCGTTAAGCGATATTTGGAAGAATGGCCGGAAACAAATGCTTGTATGTCGATTTTCGGAATCACATTGTGAAAGCTGCGTAAATTTTTCAATACAATCGGTTCTCCATCGGGTAGGCACGATTGGAAAAGAGCATGTATTGTTTTTGGGACATTACCGGAATAACCGGATTTTTAACAAAACAAAGCCTTTGTACCACATTCACAACCTGAATACCTACAATGCCGCAGAGTTGAACATTCCTGCCGAATCCCTTGGATTTCCGTATTATTTTGTATTAAACGATGACCTGACCGTATCGAATGTGTTTATTCCCGACAAGGCGACACCGGAAATAACAGACAATTATTTAACCATGATAAACAAACGGTATTTCGCAAAGGAATAAAGAGAGCGTAAAAATAAATGTTAAAAAACCGACTGAAAATACTATTACTATTCCTTCTCAACAAGGTTTGGCTTGTCTGTAAAATAACCGGCATAGCCATTGTATTGGCCATTTGTCTGCGGGTTTTTGTTTTCGACTCTTTCAAAGTCCCGACACCGTCCATGGAACCGGCCATTAGCGCAGGCGATTATATCATCGTTAATAAATTAGTTCTGGGCGGCCGGGTGTATAAGAATTGTGGCTTTATGAAAGGAGGCAAGGTGGAAACCATGCGTCTATGGGGATGGCGGGATGTTAAACGCAACGACGTACTGGTTTTTAATTTCCCATACAGCGAACAGGATAAGTTGGGCTTCGATTTGAATATGTTTTATGTAAAGCGTTGTGTGGCGATTCCGGGGGATACTTTATATATTGACAACGGTATTTACAACGTAAAAAACTGTTCCGATACATTGGGCTGCTACGAAAACCAATGGCATTTTTCCAAAGTCAAACCGGAAAGCATCGCCCCGGCGATATGGCACTGTTTTCCCCACGATGCCGCATTCAATTGGAATGTAAGGCAGTTCGGGCCTTTATATGTGCCGCATGAAGGAGATACGCTAAGGATTGATACGAATAACATCAAACTCTACCGCAACCTGATTGGTTACGAAACAGGCGGGGAGTTAAGCGTCCAGGGCGACATGGTTTGTTTAAACCATGTGCCTGTACAACACTATGTATTTACGAAAAATTATTATTTCATGGCAGGCGATCTTGTTTCTAATTCCCGCGATTCACGCTATTGGGGATTGTTGCCGGAAGACCACATTGTGGGGAAAGCGGCGATGATCGACTGAGAGAGTTATGAGTTAAGGGTGGAAAACGCGTATAAAAAGACCCCTTAAAAACTGAGGAAATTGACCCCGTTTTCAAGGGGTCAATTTAGGCGTTTTTCCCAGTTATGAATGACAACGCAAAATGCTGAATAAAAACCAGTTAACCTCAATTCGGTGACACTTTTTCGGAAAACAAATGTGTCACCGATTTTGTCCGTTTCCAGTGCTCAAAAACGCTGTTTTTTGCCTGTCTGCCCCAAAATACCGTAAAAAACTGATTTGCGATGATTCGAATGGATTCCTTTTTTGCTCTGGGATGGCCTCGCGATGTTCGGCGATCC
>JAISVB010000074.1 GCA_031271755.1 Culturomica sp. | reverse complement strand
GCCTTTGTGGTGCCCATTCCGGAGAGTGAAAAAAATAGTTAATTTAAACACAGAGATGCAATGAAAAACATCATAGGTAAATTAAGCATAGGAGCGCTGCTCTTTTGCGCTGCCGCTTGCAGCGGAGACGACCTGCCCGTTTACGAGGACGTGGACCGGGTCCTTTTTTCCTGGCCCACAACAAGCCCGGTATCTCCAAACACAACACGTTTCAGTTTTGGGTACGACATCCCCATGAAACCCGACTCCATCATCAGTGTAGGTGTGCGGCTGATGGGAAGATTTTCCGATCAGGACCGGCCCATCAAGGCAGAGGTGATCTGGGCGGAGTCAAGCGTTACGCCGGAGGACATTGAATTTCTTCCTTCGGTGATCCGGGCGAAAAGCCGCAACGGAACGCTCTATGTAAAACTGAAAAACACGGACAAGCTCCTGACCAAGACGCTGCAGGCAAAGATCCGGCTGGCGCCCAACGAATACTTCCACGTGGACAGAAACACCTATCAGGTGGGCGGCTCTACCTATGCCGCGTTGGAGTATAACATCGAATTCGACGCCAAAGCCGACATGCCCAACATGTGGAAAGATGGAACGGTGCTGACCACCTATTTCCGGACATATTCCAAGAAAAAAGAGTTGTGGATTTACCATGTTACCGGCTTTACCCGGGAGAATTTCACCTACGATCCGGTGGAGGTACAGGCGGCTATGCAGCAGAACCAATCTTCGCTGCAAACGGAAGTAAACAATCAGATAAACAAAGTTCTTCCTGGCGACTATATATATGGAGTCCTGTCGCAGTTGGGCAGGTGGCTCAAGGTTTACCAGGAGGGCACCTCGCTCTACCCCGACGGAGCGCCCGGCAGCAAAAAAGCGGGCGATCCGCTCCTTGACGAAGACGGGAGGCCCATGGAGGTAATGGGGAGCGCCGCAGGTTCTTACAACTAAGGAAAATGACACATTTGAAAATTTATGCAATGAAACAGATAAGACTACACATAACAAAAGCTGTAGCGGCAGCCTTTCTCTGTGCCGGCCTGTTTGCCTGCAACGAAGACAAGGGCAACTACAACTACGCGGAAATCGGTACCGTTACTAAAATCGACAGCATAGAGCCCGTTTATATAAGAGTGATGCAGGACTCTTTGGTCATCCGGCCGAAATTGGCCTTCAATACCGAACTGGGCCCGCAGACAAGCGAAGCGGATTTTACCTATGCCTGGAAAATCGAACAGGGCAGCGGGGATAACGGCGCCTTGAAACTCCTGCACGAGGGACGGAATTTGGAGATCGTAATAGATACCCCCATTTTTCAGCCCGAGAAACAATACACGCTGCTTTACGAAGCCACAAATATCACGACGGGGATCCCCTACCGCTCCAGGTTTACGGTGAGCATCCGGAATCTCTACCAGGCGGGGTATGTAGCCCTGTGCCAAAAAACGGACGGACTGGAGCTGGACATTGTCTACTGGTACGACAACAAATTCGGGCTGCAAGCCAACCTGTTGGGAACGATGGGTTCGGAGTTGGACCGCAGCGCCACCCCGTGGGACATTGTGACGGCGGAAATCGGGTTTGCGCCGAATCCGCTGGATGTACAATCCACCTATTCGGTCTTTATCCTGACCGATAAGTACACCACCCGTATCCTGCCGAAGGACTATTCGTGGAAAGAGTCCTACGACATTTCCAACATGGTGGAGCGGAACTCCTACCTGGATTCCAATTATGTACAAAAAGGGAAGCCCATCATTGCGAAACAATTGCGCTATTCCTATATGCAGAGCGGCTCCGGAGCCGGAGCCCAGATGCGGGGCTTTCTCCTGATGTATCACGAAGAGCCGTCCGGGGAGGCGAATTGGTACCTCCAAAAAACCTATGCCCAGTTCATGAACTTTTCCGTACAGATGAACCGGATCCGTACAGCTAACAATTTGACAACGAACGGCAAGGAGCGTTACAAACCGGCCCCCTTAGTTGCCACGGACAGGTTCAGCCACCTGTTCTACGATATGGATCAAAATTGCTTTGCGCTGGCTACATTGCCGCCCCAAAACAGTCCGTTCGGAACGATCAACGTTTATTACAGCGAGCGGGTTAAGGGGAGTGAAAACCCCGGGCACCCTTTCATGTTTACCGCAGAGACCGACAGTGTGCTTTACATGGGCGAACAGGAGGGAGCTGGCCGCTATTCTAACAAAAGGTACGCCATCCGGAAATTGTCGAACGGCACCATTCAGTATGGGCACTGGGCATACCCCACGACTACGACCCTCACAACTTATCTGACTACGGCTGCGAATACCCTCTCCATGCACGCGTCAGCTTTCCCCCCGGGCAGCCAAATTGAAAAGGCCAAATTTTATGCCAGAGTACCCGTCAACAGCAGCAATTGGCTGTACTACGTTACCACCGACAACCGGGTATTCAAAGCCAACGTGAGCGGCACAACCGTCGTGGAGACAGAGATCACCGATGAAATTGTCAAAGACGGATACAGTGAAATCACCGCCTTTAAATTTACGCGGCCGGAATCTGCCGACATGCCCCTTGCCAATGCCCTGGTGGTTGCCACCTACAACGGAAATCCGGATACCGGCGGGAAGATGGAGTTCTTTGTATCCGATCAGTTCTCCGGGGACCTGGAAGTTGCCAAATACCCCGAACCGCAGGAGGAAGGCGATGAATACCAGATCATGTCCTTTACCGGATTGGGAAAAGTGGTGGGATTGACCTACAAAAGACAATAACTTAACGTAACGCAATTATGAAGAATTTACTGAATAGAAAAAAAGCGAGCCTCCGGGCGCTTCTCCGGGCGCTTGTCCTGGGGTTTGCCTGGGGATTTACGGCGTGTGGCGACGACATACACGACTTCTCCAAAACAACGCCGGCAGACGAGGCGGTCAGCATCTACATCGCCGACTCGGTATTTACCTACTCCGTTGACTGGACGCTGGACGAAAAGGAGTATACGGCGTCCATGGATACGGTCATCGTCAAATTTCCGGTATACCTTACCGAAGCGGTGGAGAACGACGTGGAAGTTACGGTAACGCTGGACAACCAGTTGTGCAACGCCTACAATACGGTCCACGATGTTGCCTACAAAACCGTAACCGTTTCCGACGTGATCCTGAGAAACACGACGGTGACCATTCCGGCGGGAAAGACACAGTCGGATTCCCTTGTCACCGTTGTCTACAACCGGCCTGTCAAATCGTTTGTAGATACGACCGGCTTTATGATCCCCGTCCGGATAAATACCTACAAAGGGGGAGGGGTAAAACCCGATTACGAACATCGGCACAGCTATGTTTTTATTAATACAAGCCGGGTAAACGCGGTTTGGTTTGAAACGAAAAGCACCGAAAAAACCTACGTGGCAGGTATGGGGATCAACACCGGCAGCGGGTTCATTCCTTTCAACGACATGCAGTTCGATCTGTCTGCCCGGTGGGCTGCCAGGGAAAACGTGACTTTGACGGTTAACAACGACTCGATCGCAGCGTACAATGCCAAGAACGGCACCAACTACCAGCCGATGCCTGCGGGATTGGCGCAATCCTATACCATCTCCATGGCGGGGGGAGCAGTAGCGGGGAATGTGTACCGGAAACCCTTTTCGCTGAACTATACGGGGGAACTGTCGGCGTTGAACGACACAAGAGGGTATCTGATCCCGTTGCAGATCACCAACGTAGACGGAAATAACATCACCAATTATGCAGACAGGTCCATATTCTATGTGTGCGTAAAATACGCCGAGTATTTTTTGGAATTAGTCAATAGTGCTCCGGGAGCCGTACAACCCAAGACGGGCTATATTGCATCGGGGAAAAATGCCAATACAAATGCGAGTGTGACTATTAACAACGGCATATTGTTTGATAACAATAAGACTAACTTATTTGCTGCATGGACTCACCCGGTGAATATTGTCTTGGATCTGGGAGCAGAGGTAGAAAATATAACCGGCGTCGGCATTTTTATGATGCCTAATAATGTGAGTGTTGGATACTGCCTGGGTTCTGTTGAGGTAGGCTTTGCCACAGAGGATATGTATGCCAATGGGAAGCAAACTTCCATGGGAACCGTTTCAACTACAGCAAGAGTAGCAGCCTCTTACATCAAACCCAATAAACCGTTTACTGCAAGGTATATTTACTTTACCAGAATGACCGGGCAATTGGGGCTCATATTATCCGAACTTGAAGTTTATAAGTAACCGCCACCGGTTATGTAGAAAAAGCCACCTCCGGGTGGCTTTTTCTATTTCCGCTCTACACAAAATGAAAAAATCGTGCATACAAGCATAAAACAACGCTTCATTCATCAATTTAAAGTCGGGTACGGTGATGCCGCATTGGCGGGCGATCTCGTTGTAATGGCATCCCCTGAATTTCCGCTGTTGAAGTAAAGAGATTCTGTGAGTTTATTGACTGTTTGCACGGCGTCCCTTTTTTCTGTTTTTGTTCCTGTTGATGGTTTCCAACTCTTCCGAGGATATGTGAACGGACCGTTCTCCGGAAAAATTATTTTAAATACACAACGGGTTACAGAGAAATACGCCGGAACAGGTGGGTGCGGTCGGTCAGGCGGCCGTTTTCGACGGCGTAAAAGCGTTGGTTGGTGGTGGGGCTGGTAAGGCCGCCGAGCTGTTCGATGTAAGGGCCGGTTTTGAGGTAGTTGAAGTGGCGGAGCAAAGAAACGGGAGGGGGTTGGCTGTTGCCGGAGTACCAGCCTGTTTTGAGGGTATGCGCGCTCCTGTGGCGAGCAAAAGCAGCCAGCCGGGCAACAGCTTCCGGGTCGGCGTCCCCGCCCATAAAACAGACGCAACTGACGGCCTCTCCGTATTGATCCAACAGCAGCCCCAGACTCTCTTCGTTCAGCGGTTCTCCCGTGTCCTGCCACAGCCAGGGGCTGTGGCAACCCGGACAGCGATGGGGACAACCGGAGAGGTTGACGGCCAGCGTAACCTCTCCGGGGATCTCTTGAAATACAATGTCATAACTGGTGTACCGTAGCATAATGCCGCCGGGCAGCCTCTTCCTGCCTTTTCTGGGAGAAGTTGCTGACCCGTTTCATGTAGCCGATGATCCGGGTCAGGTAGTCCAGATTCTCGCTTTGGCAGGCCGGGCAGCTTTTCAGGTGTCGCTTGTCGATACGCCCGCATTGGTTGCACACCGTGTTGGGAATATTGAACGTAAAGTAGTTGCAGCCTTCCCGGGCGGCGATCTTCAACAACTGTTTGTACTGCTCCTTGCTGAGGTGCTCGTCCAGATTCAGGTGCAGCGCGGAACCGCCGGTGAGCCGTTCGATGTAACGCTTGCCGTGTAGCCGGAACTTGTCCACAATGTTCAGGGAGTCGTCCTCTACGATGTAAAAATAACTGTTGTAGCAATCCCGTTTCGCCGTGTAGCCGGCCTCCCTGTCCCATTTGGCGTGTTTTACGCCGACGTTTTCCGCCGGGATCATTTCGCAGTTGAACATCACCTCCGGGGTGCGGTACCGCTTGTTGGCCTCTTCGATCAATCCCAGCACCTCGCCGACAAATGCTTCGTAACGGGGGTTGTCGGTGATCTCGATGCCCAGAAATTCGGCGGCTTCCACCAAGCCGTTAACGCCGATGGTGAGGTATTGCCGCCCCATGTTGATGTAACCGGCGTCGAATAACGGCAGCATCCCTTCGGATTGCATGTATTTCAGGTTTTCGTTGTAGGCCAATTGCACCTTGTGCACCAGGTCTACCACCTCTTCCAGAAAGAAGTGGTAAGAGGCTCCTTTCCGGGCGGCGTGCTGGATGCAACGGTTCAGGTTGATGGTCAGGACGCTTTTGGAACCGGTGGAAACCCCTCCGGCCCCCAGCGTGTAGCTGAATCCGTTGTCCTGGATCTCGTTCCGGAGCCGGCAGCAACTGCTGAGCGAATCGGCGTTGTCGCTGATGTAGGTGAAGAAGGAGTGGCCGGCGGCGTACATCTCTGCGGTGAAATCCCCGTATTCCTTGTCTTTCGGCTCTCCGTTTTCGGTCAGCAGGGCCATGGTTTCCACCGGGAAGGTAAGCACGGAGCGGGTGCGTTCCTCGTTGAACCACCGCATAAACCGTTTTTGCAGCCAACTGAGGGAGTCCCAATGGGGAGCGCTGCCGTTCGGGAATTTGAATTCGCCGAAAAGGCTTTCAAAATAGTAGCGGTCGTAGTAGGAGATGTTCCAGAAAACCGCCTGAAAATTCCGGGCGCCCGTCGGCTGGTTGATGGAGTAGACGATCTGCTCGAAATAATCCGTGATCACTTTGTCCAAACTCCGCTGTTTTTTGGAAAGATCCACCACTTTGTCCGCATGCAGGTAGTACTCCTCCCCGAATTCCAGCCCGATGAAGTAGTTCATGTACATCAGGAATTCCGGTGTGGCGCAGGCGCCGCTCAGCATACTGGAAACCATAAATACCATGTTGATGAAGCCTCCGCAGAACGATTTCAGGTTGGTGGGGGCTTTGGAGTTGCCGCCGATCGGGGTTGTTCCGTTAATGAGCCAGGGATACATGGTGATGCTGGCGCAGTAATTGGCCAGGCTGGTTTCGTCGTTTTTGTAAATGTAGTGGTTGTTCAGCAGTTCGATGTAACGGTCCGACAGCTCTTTGCCGTACATCTCTTTCAGCCGGTCTGTCAGCATCCGGCGGTTCAGCCGGATAAAGTTGGATTTGGGAAGTTCTCCGATCAGGGTCGCCATGTTTTTGTTCTCTACATTGGCGTTGGCGTCGTATTTGCTTCCCGAGGCGGCGTTTTTCGCGTCGCAGTAGTCCATCAGGAACTTGAGTTTGTCCCGCACCTCCCGGTCTTCCAGGTGCCTCTGGCGGTACAGCATGTAGGATTTGGCGACTGCGTAGTAGCGTTCGGCCATCAGGGCGATCTCCACCTGGTTTTGTATATCTTCCACGGAGGTGTCGTTTTTGATGCTGACCCGGCTCATGATGTTGACGATGACATCATCGGTAGCAAAACTGCCGACCGAAAGAAAGGCCTTTGCAATGGCGTTTTTGATTTTTTCCATGGAAAAAGGCTCTCTTTTTCCGTCCCTTTTGACAATAAAAGTCTCCATAATTCAGTTCTCCGTATAAAAATAATACCTTGTTTGAATGATCCAGGTTCGTTTGTTTTGAAGACAAACGGATCGCGGAACAAATATATTGAAATAAAATAGATTTCGGAAAGGATTTTCAAAAAAGAAAACAATTTGAACTTCTAAAAAATTCAATTATAAGATATTCAACATGTTGTATTGTTAAAATGGAAAACTTTTAAATTTTCAAATGAGCGCTTTTGCGCAAAATCGAAAATAATTTACACGCTCTACCGGACAAAGTTGGTTCTTTCGCGGGGTTCCGCTTCGGGAGCGGGAACCGCGCCGGCGTGCAGATTTTTAAGAAGCCACGCCATGTTCCGGGCAAGCGTCCGCATGGTTTGCAATCCTTCGGCGTCCTGTGCTATGTCGCCGGGCCGTAAACCGTGCGCACAAGTCCAGTATTGGGAAGGAACCACCGGCATGTTCTGGATGGTAAAGTACTTGTTTAACCGGTCCAAAGTGGCGGTTCCGCCGCTGCGGCGGCAAACGGCGATCGCTGCGCCGGGCTTGTGCTCCAGCAACTCCGGACAGGAGTAGAAGAGGCGATCCAGCAGGGCGCACAACGAGCCGTTGGGGCCTGCGTAGTAAACCGGAGAGCCGATGATCAGGGCGTCGGCTTTTTTTAATTTCTCCCGAACCGTGTTGTAGAGATCGTCCTGAAATACGCACCGGTCGAGTTCGTTGCATTTCCCGCAGGCGATACATCCCTGTACCGCTTTCTGGCCGATGGAGATCATTTCCGATTCGATGCCGTTTGTTTTCAGCGTTTTGGCGATTTCGGACAGGGCGAGAAATGTGTTCCCTTCCTCTCTGGGGCTTCCGTGGAGTAAAAGTACGTTCATGGTGTGTGGTTTTTTTGCGAAGATACGAATTTTCGGATGGAATCGTCGGAGAAATGGATCTCTTTGTCGATGAAAAATCCGGCTTTGTGGAACCAAATACTTTTTTTTTCGTTACACACAGATGAATGTAAAAACTGATACTAATTTAATTAAATCAAGTTTGTTATGATGCAATATTTTAATTCTCTGAAATCCCTGTTTCCGGGGGATATGATTTCCAAAACCGCTGCCATGCTGGACGAACAGGAAGTCAAAGTGTCAACGGCAGTATCTACTATTGTCGCTTCATTCCTGGAGGTGATCCGGAAAAAAGGGAACAACCCCGAAATGGAAAACATCTGGAAAGAAGCCGGACATAAGAACATCCTTTCGCATGTGGCGCACATTTGCCAGGAAAATGTAGCCCCCGAGCATCAGGCATTGGGAGATAATTTTTTGGAACACCTGTTGGGCGATAAAGCAGCGGCTTTTACCGACCCCATTGCCGCCCAAACCGCTGTTTCCAAACCTGTCGCCAATCGGTTGGTTTCTATGATGGCTCCGATCGTAGCCGGATTTTTCGGAAATCTGCTGGTCAAAGAGAAGTATAGCATGCACACCATTTTTACCGAATTGGAGAGTCAGAAGGAGTGCTCCCTGAGTTTGGTACCGGCAGGCATACGCAGCGCTTTTAAATCGGGAAGTACGCTTGAACACAAGAGCCATCCGCATCATACGCACCATGCTGCAGCCCACGCTGCCCCTGTTGCCGCGCCCGCCTCTCCCAAAACGGAGAAACCCAAAACGGGAAAAGGCTGGCTCGTCTGGTTGCTCCTGATCCTGCTGCTGCTGTTGCTGCTCTTCTTCTGGAGATCCTGCCGGAAGCACAAAGCCCGCGAGACGCTTCATGCCACCGAAACCGTTATTGCGCCCCTCCCGCCTGTGGTCAAGGCTGACACAGGCAGGAAATCTCTGGAACTGGTGTTGCCGAACGGCGTGAAGCTCAATGCGTATACCGGAGGGATCGAGGACCGGATGATCGCTTATCTCAATTCGGATGCGTACAAGAATGCAACCGCGAAAGAGCTGGAAGACAAATGGTTTGTCTTCGACAACATCCGTTTTGAATTCAACAGCGCCACCGACCTGATGAACCATTCGATGGTGCAGGTGAACAATATTGCCGAGATACTGAAAGCGTACGGGAGTGCCAAGATACTGATTGCCGGATTTGCGGACAAAGTAGGAAGCAAACAGGACAATATAAGTATCTCCCGGGGACGGGCTAAAACGATTGAAAAACTGCTGGATCAGCAAGGGCTTCAAAATCAGATCGTCCGGACGGAAGGATACGGAAACGAGTTTGCCAAACACGCTGCCAGCGAATCGGATGATGCGCGTTCCGAAGACCGGGATATCGCTTTGCGTTTTGTAAAGTAAATTACGCGCATGAGCAGTCAGGAAAAGAATAAGCGCGTGCAAGATCGAAAATGCACAGTTCGTTCGGGTAAAACAAACAAGCCCGGAAATGGCTCCTTGCGGAAGGGAGAAGGCCGGGAAACGGTTATCACCGATGAGTTAAAGGCGGAGATTGAACGGCTCCAACCGGATGAAAATTCTTTAGACCGGGGATAAACAAAAGGCTGCCGCAACGGCAGCTTTTTTAATGTCCGGTAATTAACTGTAAAATTACTTACACCCCGGCAAATAAGCGCTATTTTTTCCCAAATAGTGTTTCGGAGAAGATTAAAATTCCGAAAAAAAATGGAAACAGAGGATACGATTTTTTTCGAATATTAAGCCGGGAGCAGGATCCGGGAGCCTGTTGCCTGTAAAATTCAGGTTTTTTAGCGCTTTCCCGTTTTTCTTTGTAAATATTCTTCATCAAAAACAGGGATTTGTAAAACAAACCGCTGAAGCCGGAATGGCGTAATACATTCGTTATACATAGCGGGAACCTGCTGCGTAAGCCGGTTTCCGGTAAAAATAAAAAAAATGAAATATTATCTGATCTCCTTGTTG
The DNA here is from genome assembly GCA_031271755.1 of Culturomica sp. Classification (GTDB taxonomy): domain Bacteria; phylum Bacteroidota; class Bacteroidia; order Bacteroidales; family Marinifilaceae; genus UBA944. The sequence goes on along the minus strand of JAISVB010000074.1, from coordinate 7,594 downwards.
TTCTGTTTTTCCTGCCTGTTGGTGCAGGGACAGAAAGTAGCAGTCAAAACCAATCTGCTGTACGACGTAACGACAACGATGAATGCCGGGGCCGAAGTAGGCTTGGGCTACCGATGGACATTGGATGTTTCGGGGAACTATAATCCCTGGAAATTCGGGCAGTACCGGCTAAAACATTGGATGGTGCAGCCGGAGGGCCGGTATTGGTTCTGTGAGAAGTTCAACGGGCACTTTTTGGGAGTTCACGGTTTTTATGCGAACTACAATGTCGGCGGCCTTTTCTTTAATGACAACATGAGGAACTACCGGTACCAGGGATCGTTATACGGGGGAGGGATTTCTTACGGTTACCAGTGGGTGGTGAGCGATCGCTGGAGTCTGGAAATGACCGTGGGCGCCGGATATGCCCGTCTCAAAGATGACAAATACCCCTGTACGGGTTGCGGAACCAATATCCGCACGAAGGAGAGAAATTATTGGGGCCCGACCAAAGCCGGCCTGACATTGCTGTATTTTCTAAAATAAAAACACGACGTATGAAACGAGTATTTTGGATGTTCCTCGTTATGTGGGGAGGAGTTACCGGAACGGTTGCACAGAAAAGCGCAGTGGGGGAGCTGAGTGTGGAAAAATACGAATTGCTTCGAAGCGAAGACCGGTTGGAAGTGGGAATGTTCTTTGACGGCGCCCGTTTGCGCATGCCGAAGAACAGGGAATTGAAAGTACAGCCGGTATTGGTATTCGGAAAACAGGATTCGCTGTTTTTGCCTTATATGCTGTTTGCAGGGGGCGTGAAGGAACGGATCCGTCACCGACAGTGGGCTTTGGGAGGTAAAAGAGAGAACCGGCACGAGCTCTATTCTATCAGCGGGAACGGGGAGGACGTGAGTTACCGCCAGGTGATCCCGTACCGGCCGGAGTATTTCGAATCCCGGTTGGTGTTGAAACAGGAGTTGAATAAATGCGCAGGTTGTACAAAACGCCTGGCCACCGTTCCGTTGGATACCTTGAAGCAGCGCTTTAGAGTGGCTTATTTGGTTCCGGCGCCGGCGGAAGAGGAGGAAAAACGGATCTCACTGTACGTTCAGTTCCCACTGAACAAGGACCGCGTGTTCAGGCTGTATGGGGATAATTATTGGGAGTTGCGCCAATTGGTGCAGGATATCAAAAGCATTACCGACCAGCCTCACCTGAAGTTGACCGGCATTTACCTGACCGGGTACGCTTCTCCGGAAGGGAACTACGACCGGAATGCCGATCTGGCCTATACACGCGCACATCGTGTTCGGGATTTTTTGCTTGCTACTTTTCCGGAAGACCGGGATAAGGTGTTTTTGGATTTTACTCCGGAGGATTGGAACGGATTGCTCCGTCTGGTCGAAGAAAGGGATCGTGCAGAAGGCATGCAGGTCAGGCGTATGCTGGAACAGACGCCTTCTCCAAGCGCGCGGGAGCAACGTATAAAGGAACTGTTGGGCGCCGCCGAATACCGGCGGCTGCTGGACGAGGCTTACCCCCGTTTGCGGAGGGTGGATTGCCGGATCCGCTACCGGACGGATGCGGAGGCTGACAAGCAGCGTATTGCCGGTCTGGTCAAAGAGGATCCCGAATCGATGAGCGTGCATGACTTTTTTGTGGTAGCGGGAGATTATACACCCGGATCGCCGGAGTTTCACAAAGTGATGGGGTATGCGCAGGTGTGGTTCCCGGAAAACGAAGAGGTAAACCACAACCGGGCTGCGTACGCCCTGCAAACCGGGGACATTGCAACCGCCAGAAAAAAACTGTCCGAAGAGGATGGCCGGATGGAAGTGCTGAACAACCGGGCGGTGCTGCTTTTCTTGGAAGGCAAGCGGGAACAGGCCCTCTCCCTTTTCCGGGAAGCGGAAAAAGCGGGTTGCGCCGAAGCCGGCTATAACCTGCGAAAAGTGTTGGCTGTAAACGATTAAAAGCGCCGCACCTGTATCTCTTTCCGGTCGATGTAGTTGGGAAAGAGAAATTCCGGAACGGCCAATGCCATGCCGGCATGTACGGTTCCCCGAATGCCCAATAATTTACAGATCTTCCTCTTTTTGTCCTGTTGCAGGGCAATAGCGAGGAAGCCGGTGTAGAACTGGCTGATACCCAAACTTTCGGCCATGAGGGAACCGTTCTGGTAGGCCAGGTTGGAGTCTTGGCAGCCGGATCGGTTTTCGGCCGGGGTATGGATCAGGAGGAGCGCGGTGGCATGCCGCAGGATCGGATCCTGACCGGCCTTGAACTCTTTTTGCAAACGCCGGAGCCGGGGCAGATTTTTGTACACCGCCGGCATGAACGGTTTCAGAAAGGGTTTCAGCAAAAAATTATTCAGTTTCCGGGCCATGGCACTGAAAAGGCCGATGGAGATTTCAGAGATTTGCCTGAGTATGGCCGGGTCGGTCACCAACGTAAACTCCACCTGTTGCAGGTTGCTGGCCGTGGGTGCGCGGTGCGCCGCTTCCAGAATCAGATCCAGTGACTTTTTGGGAACGGGTTCGTCCGTAAAGGCCCGGTTGGAGCGACGGCTCTGGATAAGCAGCATCACATCTTCCGGAGCCGGCAATTTAGCCCGGTTGATGCTGTGCACGCGGGAAGCGGGGTAGTCGGGATGCAGGATGGCGCTGACCCGGCAGACTGCTACGCAATGTCCGCAACTGATGCAGTTTTCCGGGTGCCGGACTGCTGCGCTCTCTTCGGGATTGGGTTGGCTGAACAGTTGCACAGGGCATACACGGATGCATTTTCCGCAGCGGATACACTTTCTCGGATCGATTGTCAGGCTTGTTTCCATGGTATCTTGTATTTATAAATGAGCGCTGTGCGTCAGGTTGATCACGACGTATTCGGAACGGCTGCCGATCCGGAATTTTCCTCCCCAGATCCCGATGCCGGAGGTGATGTAAAAATCGGTGTTCCCTTTCCGGGCGTACCCGTGGGAGACTTCGAAGAGGCGGTCGGTCACCCGGGTAAACGGCCAGATCTGCCCCCGGTGCGTGTGCCCGGATAGTTGCAGGTCAACGGGATAGCGGGCGGTTTCGGCCAGATCGTAGGGTTGGTGGTCAAGCAGAACGGTAAACTTTTCCGTATCCAGGCTGTCGGTTAGTTCCTCCAGATTTTTCCGGCGCCGGGCGGAGCGGTCGTTCCGTCCGACGATGTTGAGGAATGCTCCGGGCGTGGCGACAGAGTCCACCAGCAGGCAGATCCCCGCCGACCGGATGAATTGTTCGCTGTTCCGCTTCCCGCCGATGTGTTCGTGGTTTCCGGGGCAGGCGTATACTCCTTCGGGAGCGTGCAGTTGCCGCAGTGTTCGGTCCATCCGGTGCGCTGTCAAAGGGCGGGTGTTGTTGTCGACGATGTCTCCGGCAATCAGGATCAGGTCCGGTTGTTCCCGGTTGGCCAGCTCCACCCAATGCTCGATCTCCCGGTTCCCGGTGGCGTAGCCCAAGTGCAGGTCGGAGAGAAAAACAATTTTCAATCCGCCGGGCGGCAGCGGTTTCTCCGTAGTGATGTTTAATTCCACCCGCTCTTTCCGGAAATAGTGTATGTTCCCGCAGATCAGCAGGACAGCGGTCACGCCGACGGCTGCGTACGTCAGGAACGGTTTGACGGCCACCTGTCCGACAGCCGGAGGCAGGAAGCGGAAAAAGCGGTCGGCCAGCACCACGAGGTCGCGCAGGAGCAGCAGCATCAACAGGTAGAGAAAAATGATCAGCCAGTTCGAGCCTGTTCCGTACAGTCCGCCCATGAGCCACTCCGGCAGTATCCCCCTGAGCCGGAAGGCGGCTAAAAACGTCGAAGCCAGTAAAAAAGCCGCTCCGGAGAAAATAGCCTTCGCTACCGGCCCGCGCCAGGGAAACGCCTGCCACAACCGGACAAACACATATACGTTTCCGCACAGGTACAACAGCAGGGTTATAATAAAAAATCCGCCTCTCATGGAATTTGGGTCCGGTTACAGATTCAACGACATGGATTTCGGGTATTTGACCGAATAGCCGAAGCGGAACGTCCGCGTTTCTCCCGCCTGTAGCACAAACTCCCAGGTCACCACGCCCAACTCTTCCATGTTGAAGGAGGGGGTGGCGGTCTCTTTGGAGAGTTCCACCGTCACTTCCTTTCCGGAAGAGAGCGGATATTGGTCTTTCAGCACCATATTGACCGGGACGTTCCGGTTGTTCCGGACGGTCAACTGGTACATAAATTCCTGTTTTACATCGTTCCCCAGTGTCCGGCTGCTGCTGTAATCCATCATTTTTTCCCGTTTGACGGCTACCCGCTTGTCACGTCCAAGTGTCAGCGAGAGGCTGGAACCTGTGTTGGCGGCGTTGATATAAGTGGTGCCGATGTAGGTATCTTCGAAGGTGATGTGCGCTTCTCCGCTCAGCAGGTTCAACGTCTCCCAGTTGGCGATCTCCGCCAGCAGCCAGGTCTCCGGATCCAGTTTCGGGGCGCAGTAGTAGTTGAAAGTGGCGGGGATCTCTTTGCTTTGCAATTCGATGTACTGGGACTCTCCGTTTCCGGGGATGGAGTAGGGAAGGTCGATGTGGTAGGTCTGGTTCATCTGGTTTTCCGTGAGGGTGATGTGTTGCCCCATCTCCATGTCTTCTTCTGCGATCGTTTCTGTTGTCACGGCTCCGGTAAAGCCGGCGGCTTCGGCGTATCGAAAGCTGTTTTGAGCCATTGCCTGGGGAGAGCGTGAAACGAGGGGAACGGGCAGGAGCGGTTTGAGGAACCAGGCGCGGAACAGAGGGGCTGTTTTCCCGTTGTTCGGCACGGTGGTGGAGAGGTTGATCCGGATGTTGTTCCAGTCAATGCCGGTCTCCTGGTGTACCTGTGCTTTGCTGTTGATGGCGACCGGTTTGTCCGTACCGGCTACCCGGATGTCGTGGGAGGGAACCCAGCCGGCCCGGCCGACGTGGTAACTGACGGTGAAGTTGTAATCACCTTCCGTCCGGGAGAGGAGGTTGACCCGGAGGGTGCCCTGCCGGGACTCTTCCCGGTTCAACCGGTCAATTTCCCGTTGCACTTCCCGGATCTTTTCCGCCACCCCGAATTGCGTTTTCTGATCGGCGTGGAGCGTGGTTTCCAGCTCTGTGGAACGGGTTTTGTAGTAGTCCAGCGATTTAGCCAGGTCTGCCAGCCCGATGCCCGATTCGCCTCCTGCCGTGTTTTTTTCGATGCTTTTGCGAAGCATCTCCGCCAACTCTTTGTTTACCCGTATCCGGGTTTCCAGTTCCGCTTGCTGCTCCTGCAGCTTTTCCAATTCCGCTTTGGCCGTTTTGAGCGCCGGCTTCTCTTCCTGTTTCTCTGTTTTTCCGGTCAGGAAATGGAAGGAGGATACCAGCACGCCGTTGCCTGCGCGGATCCGGATGCTGCCTGCGTCCGCTTCCGCGCAAAGCCCACGGATCAATAGCGTGCTTTCCCCTTTCGGCAGCCGGGCTGTGGCGGTGTGGGTCAGTTCCGCTCCCGTCATGAATACGGTCGCTTCCGTTATTTTAGAACCGGTCTCTGCGGTGTTTGCAGCGGGCAGGTTCAGCGTCAGCAGCACACCGGCTATGCCGTACAGGAGTCGCTTCATATTTTTAACCGGTTGTATCTGGTGAGGGCTTCGAGGAAGTAGTAGTCCGCATATACCAAAGGTACGTCGATCTCCGACCGGTGCGGGATGCTGCCTACGCAGTGCATGATGAGGAAGCCGGCGTTTTCGCCGAGCGGCGCCAGGTAAGCCGGAGAGGCCAGGCTGTGCAGCATCCGGATGCCGGTGTCGATGTATCCTTTGGCCGGAACGTATTCTCCCAGTTCAAAGAGGGCGGAGCAGACAATGGCTGCCGCCGATGCGTCTTTCAGTTTCTCCGGGAAGGTGACGGCGTAGGATTTTTCGCCGGGGGTGTATCCCTCTTCTCCTACGTTGAAATCCCAGAAGGGAACGAGGTCTTCCGGCAGGTTCCGGATAAAGGTGTCCGCCAATTTTACAGCGGCTTTCAGGTAGGCGGAGTCTTTGGTTTCCCGGTACATGAGGGTGTATCCGTAAACGGCCCAGGCCTGCCCCCGCGCCCAGGTGGAGTTGTCGCTGTATCCCTGCGCCGTGTAACGGCCGGCCACCTCTCCCGTCAGGGTATCGTAATCCACGACGTGGTAGGAGGTGAAATCTTCCCGTATGTGGTTTTTGAGGGTGTTGTCGGCGTGTTTCACGGCAGCGTTGTAGTACTGCGGGTCTCCGGTTACTTTGGAGGCGTAGAAGAGCAGTTCAAGGTTCATCATGTTGTCGATGATGACCGGGTATTGCCACCGCACTGTCCGGTTCCAGTCGGAGCCGCCGTTCCACGATTTGATCACTCCGAGGGTGTCGTTGTAGCGGCTCATCAGGCTGTTGGCGCTCTCCACCAGCAATGCTTTGTATTCATCGTGCGGGTCTAACCGGTTGGCGTTTCCGTAGGAACAGTACATCATGAAGCCGATGTCGTGGTTCCCGGTATAGGTTTTTAAGGGCTCCTGCGAGGCCGTCCAGATCTCCGCCTGCTCTTTCCAGTAGGCGTCGCCGGTCAATTCGTAGATGTACCAGAGGGAGCCGGGGAAAAATCCGGAAGTCCAATCCCGGATCCCGGTGGTTTGCAAACCGCCTTCTTTATTCATGGTACGGGGCGAGTTTTTGCCGGTGGGCGCTCCCACTGTTCCCAGCATTTTCCGGGTTTGCTCTGCGGCAAATTGGGAGGTTGAACGGATAAATTGCTTTTTTTCACCGGTACATCCGGTACACAGGATTGCCAGATTCAGCAACAGAGCAGATAGATAGAAAGAAGTTCTCATTTTTTGTTTTTTCATGGTGTATAATGGTATTTTTACTTGTACTTAATCACGCCGGATTTCGCCGCCTAAATTATTCTTTTTTATGCGGTAATCAAAATTTTTTCCGAAAGATGCCCGGTAATTTGTGCTGATTTTTACCTTTGTCGAACATTCGCGGGTTTTTATCCGTATAGCGAACAGATTAACAGCAAACGGTATGGGAATTAAAAAAGAGTATTCAAACGGAGAATTAACGATTATCTGGCAACCGGAAATTTGTGTCCACGCCGGAGTTTGCTTCCAAACCCTTCCGGCGGTCTACCGCCCCTCCGAACGTCCCTGGATCCGCATCGAAAACGCCACCACCGAAGAGCTGATCGACCAGATCGACCACTGCCCCTCCGGCGCTCTCAGTTACCGGTTGGAGAAGAAGTAATTCTTTACTGTATTCGCGGTATGAACATCCGAAAGATCTGGAGGGAGAGAGTGATTGTTCAGGGCGATTATCTTTTCCGGTTAAATGTCCTGATCGCTCTCTATTATTTTGATATCAGACAGCCCGAAAATACCTCAAGCGGGTAGAGCGTGAATACCTGAAACATCAATTGGCTGCTTATGCATTCCGTGCCTGCATTCTTCAGGAATTGAAGAAAAATTAAGCCTTCCGGAGCGTATAGAATATCTTTAATCCGGTAAATTCAATAAAAAAAGCGAGGAGTGAATCCCCGCTTTACATGTTTTCACAACGGAATAATCGCTATTGTGACTTGAGTTAAAATTGTATGGAAGC
>JAISVB010000071.1 GCA_031271755.1 Culturomica sp. | reverse complement strand
AGTTGTAAAATAAACAAAAGTATATTACCTTTGAAAACGAAGAAAAATGGGACGGTACGTATCAGAAGAAAGAAAAAGATTGGAACGTGAACTGTTGAATTATCTCCGAAACTGGCGATTTTTCGTAGCAAGATTCAAACACATTGAAGATCTTGAAGTCATCGTTAATCAGATTGTTGACGAATTAAAATCAGATATATAAATCAAAACTCTAAAATAACGGGCATGACAACAAAAGAAAAATATGAAAAACTCAGAGATCTTGAGATGCTTTCCGAATCCGATGCAGAGTTAGAGAAAATTCATGCAGAATTAGAACAATTGGCAGATAGAGACCCCGAGGGTTTCGAAACCGCCGTATTGGAATGCGCCGGAAAGACGCTTGCAGATGCCAAAGTGTTGAAAATAAAGGAACAAATGGTTCAAATTTCATCGATGATTTCGATGAGTTACATCGCAAAGCACTATTTCAATAAATCCAAAAGTTGGTTCAGCCAACGCATCAACGAATTTGATGTAAACGGAAAACCGGCAAAATTTACCCCGGAAGAGTTGGAAACACTGAACTTCGCCATCCGGGATATATCCGAAAAATTGAGAATGTTTCGCATCTCTTGTTAACAGCTCTTTTTTCTCTTCGCATCTTGCCTTTGCCCGGGTATTTTTGCATGCTGTGTGGAATAAATAATTTCCGTATCTTTGGAGGTCTGCGAAAAACGCCATGCAAAAAATCGTTACCTGTTACATAGCCGGCAGCGTGTCCGGGTGCCGGGAGAGGACAATTCGGGAGCTTTCCTCCTGTCCGGCTGTAAAAAAGATCTACGTGCTCTCTCCGGACGGGATTGTTCCGGACGGTGCCGTCGCTTTGCTCTCCGAGGGATTCGGGAACACCGGCGCCCTCCGGGCCATAGCCGCTTCCTGCGACACCCCCTGGTTGCTGCTCTACACCAAACCGCACGCCCTGCAATTGGGGCCCGATGCCCTGGAACGCCTTCTGGCCGTTGCCGGGCGTACCGGTGCGGCTTGGCTCTATTCGGACTACTACGAACAAAAGGGGGGAGAGACCAACCCGCATCCCCTGACCGACTACCGGCCGGGCAGCCTGCGGGACGATTTTCAGTTCGGCTCCCTGCTTTTGCTGCACGCCGGGCGTTTCCGGGAAGCGCTGCTCGACACAAAAGAAACATACCGTTTTGCTGCCCTGTACGACGTGCGGCTGACCCTTTCCCTCTCGGGAGAAATCCTGCGGATACCGGAATTTTTGTATACGGAGATCGAAACAGACCTGCGGTTGTCCGGCGAGAAACAGTTCGATTACGTCGACCCGCGCAACCGGGAGGTACAAATTGAAATGGAACGGGCATGCACCCGGTACCTGCAAAAGAGCGGAGCCTGGCTTCCTCCCCGCACGGGGGAGGTGGCGTTCGACGGAGAGTTTCCGGTGGAAGCGAGCGTCATCATTCCGGTGAAAAACCGGGCAAAGACCATTGCCGAAGCCGTCCGGTCAGCCCTGACGCAAACGTGCGATTTTCCCTTCAACGTATTGGTGGCGGACAATCATTCCGACGACGGAACCACCTCCATTCTCCGGCAAGTGGCGGAAACAGATCCCCGCCTGATCCACATCCTTCCCGGGCGGGCAGATCTGGGAATCGGGGGGTGTTGGAACCTGGCCGTTTCGGACAACCGCTGCGGCCGTTTCTGCGTCCAGTTGGACAGCGACGACCTGTACGCGCACAGCGGGGTCCTGCAACAGATCGTGGATACCTTCCGGAAAGAAAAAAGCGCTGCCGTGGTCGGTTCCTACCGCATGGTGGATTTTGAGTTGCAGCCCCTGCCGCCGGGCGTGATCGACCACCGGGAGTGGACGCCGGAAAACGGACACAACAACGCCTTGCGGATCAACGGATTCGGCGCTCCCCGGGCCTTCTACACCCCCGTTGTGCGGAGGTTGAAATTTCCCAACACCAACTACGGGGAGGATTACGCTGTGATGCTGGCCGTTTCCGGCCTGTACAAAATAGCCCGGATCTACGACCCGCTTTACCTGTGCCGCCGGTGGGCGGGCAACTCCGACGCCGCCCTTTCCACAGAGCGGGAAAATGCCAACAACAGCTACAAAGACACCCTCCGCACCCTCGAATGGATGGCCAGGAGAGAGAGGAACGCCCAAAACCCTCCCCAATGAACATCACTGTCGGCATTGTATCAGGCCCCGGAATCCGCTTCTTCCTGCGCGGAGCATACCGTCTCGGAGAAGAGGGGAGACGGTATACGGGAGCGCTCACCGTTACCCGGAACGCAACCGGCTGTACGCTTGTTTCCGGTACGGAAAAATTACCGCTTCCCCTGCCGTTGGAATTTGTGCCGTTGGAGCCGGAGGTGGCGGAGTTTGAATTGGCGGACGTCACCATCGGGATCGATTTTCACTGGGAACGAAAAGAGAACCAGCGGTTCCGGGGAACCTTGCGGCTCATCGAAGAAAACGGAAAAATAACCGCCGTCAACCTGCTGCCGTTGGAGGAGTACCTGTTGAGCGTCATCTCCTCCGAGATGAACGCCACCTCGTCGGAAGAGCTGCTCAAGGCGCATGCCGTGATCTCCCGGAGCTGGTTAGTGGCGCAACAGCAAAAATCCCGTGAATTGAAAGGGCAGCGAACAGCTTACCGCTCCCTCTTCCGGAACGAACAGGAGTACATCCGCTGGTTCGACCGGGAAGACCACCTGCACTACGACGTTTGCGCAGACGACCATTGCCAGCGGTACCAGGGGATCCAAAAAGCCACGACCCGCCCGGTGTACAACGCCGTGCAGGCTACCCGGGGCGAGGTGCTGATATACAAGGAGCGCATCTGCGACGCCCGTTTTTCCAAATGCTGCGGGGGCGTCAGCGAATCTTTCGAAAATGTGTGGGAACCGGCGCCCCACCCTTACCTCAAACCCATCTGCGATGCACCGGATCCGGCGTTGCCGGCAGACCTGACCGTGGAAGCGAACAGCCTCCGCTGGATCCAAAGCCGCCCGGAGGTGTTTTGCCATACACAGGATGTCGACGTATTGTCCGAAGTTTTAAACGATTACGACCGGGAGACGCCCGATTTTTTCCGCTGGGAGGTCTGCTACGGCCGGGAGGAGCTTTCGGCCCTGCTCCGGGAGCGTCTGGAAGTGGATTTCGGAGAGGTAACCGGCCTGATCCCGTTGGAGCGGGGCGCTTCCGGCCGCATCATCCGGTTGAGGATCGAAGGGACAAAAAGAAGTCTGGTAATCGGCAAAGAGTTGCTGATCCGGAAAGCGCTCTCCCGTTCCCACCTGTACAGTTCCGCCTTTGTGGTGGAAAAAATAACCGGAAACGGGATTTTGCAGGGATTCCGCCTCCGCGGCGCCGGTTGGGGGCACGGGGTGGGCCTGTGCCAGATCGGAGCGGCCGTCATGAGCAGCCGGGGCTACTCCTACCGGGAGATACTGGCGCACTACTTTCCCGGCAGCCGCATCGAAAAACAATACCACTAAAAGGGCGGACGATGCGGATCAAAACAGAAAAAAACCACCCGTGGAGTTGGATCCCCACCCTCTATGTAGCCGAAGGCATCCCCTACGTGGTGGTGATGACGGTGGCCGTGATCCTTTACAAACGGCTGGGCTTATCGAACAGCGACATCGCCCTGTACACCAGTTGGCTCTACCTGCCGTGGGTCATCAAACCGTTGTGGAGCCCGCTGGTCGATCTGTTCGGCACCAAACGGCATTGGATCGCGGGGATGCAGTTCCTGACAGGCGCGGCATTGGCAGGCGTATCCCTGAGCCTGCCGGGCAGCGATTTCCTCCGCTACTCCTTAGCCTTTTTCTGGTTGCTGGCATTTGCTTCCGCCACCCACGACATCGCAGCGGACGGCTTCTACATGATCGGGTTGAATACCCGGCAGCAAGCCTATTTTATCGGCATCCGGACCACTTTTTACCGGTTGGCTGTGATCCTCGGACAGGGAGGGATCGTTGTACTGGCCGGCGTGTTGGAGTTGCGGCTCTCCGTAGCCCACGCCTGGGCGGTCACCTTCGGGATCGCCTCCGGACTCTTTCTCCTCTTTGCGCTCTACCACCTGCGGGTGCTGCCCGGAAAAGAGACGGCGGCCGGCCGGGAGCGGTTGAGTTGGGCAGCGTTCTTAGACACGTTTGTTTCGTTTTTCCGGAAGGAACAGCTCCTTCCGGCGCTGGCTTTTATGTTGCTGTTCCGGTTTGCCGAATCGCAACTGCTGAAACTGACCGCCCCTTTTCTGTTGGATGGCCGCGATGCGGGCGGCTTGGGACTGGGCACTTCGGAGGTGGGCTTTATCTACGGCACCGCCGGCGTCATCGCCCTGACGGCGGGCGGCATCCTGGGGGGCATCTTAGTGGCGCGGAACGGCCTGAAGCGCTGGATCTGGGGCATGACGGCCGCCCTAAACCTTCCCAACCTGCTCTACGTGCTGCTGGCCTTCCTGCAACCGGAGAACACAGTCCTGATCACGGCCTGCGTGGTGCTGGAACAGTTCGGGTACGGCTTCGGCTTTACCGCCTACACCTTCTTCCTCATCCTCTTCAGCGCCGGAGCGCACAAAACAGCCCACTATGCGCTCTGCACCGGCGTCATGGCATTGGGGATGATGTTGCCGGGCATGGCATCCGGATGGATCCAGGAACAGATCGGTTATTTGCATTTTTTCCTGTGGGTGGTGGCGTGCACCATCCCCTCCTTTTTAGTAGTCCGTTTTATCCGCATACCCCCTAACACAAATACCCCATGACACCCTGGTTGTTCCTCTCCGTCATCGCCCTCTATTTCGGCCTGCTCCTTGCGCTCTCCTCGCTGATCGCCCGGAAAAGCACCGCCGCCGATTTCTACAAAGGAGGCAACAGATCCCCCTGGTGGGCGGTGGCATTCGGCATGATCGGAACCACCCTTTCCGGCGTCACCTTTATCTCCGTGCCGGGCATGGTCTCTTCGCCCGCCAAAATGACCTACTTTGCCGTCATCCTGGGGAACTTTTTCGGCTACATCCTGATCGCCTTTTTGCTCTTGCCGCTCTACTACAAGCTAAACCTGACCTCCATCTACACCTACATCGAAAAGCGCTTCGGCTACCGCGCCTACAAGACCGGCGCCTGGCTCTTCTTAGTGTCCAAAGTGATCGGCGCCGGTTTCCGCCTCTTTATCGTTGCGTTGGTGCTGCAACTCACTGTGTTCGAACCGCTCGGCATCCCCTTTGCCTGCAATGCGCTCCTCTCCGTGGCGGTTATCTGGGCCTATACCTTCCGGGGGGGCATCAAAGCCATCATCTGGACCGATCTGGTGCAAACCTTTTTCCTGATCTTCGCCGTGCTTTTCACCATCTTCTCCATCCGGGAGGCGCTCGGCTTCTCCTTTGGGGAGATGTGCTCCGCCATCGTCGGCAGCCCCCAATCCCTGATCTTTGACCTCAACGAAGCGTGGTCGAATCCCAATAGCTTCTGGAAACAGTTTGTCGCCGGGATCTTTATCGCCATCGTCATGAACGGGCTGGATCAGGACATGATGCAGAAAAACCTCAGTCTGAAAAACATCCGGGAAGCCAAAAAGAATTTCCTCTCGTTCAGCCTCGCTTTTGTTCCCGTCAACTTCATCTTCCTCTGCCTGGGCGTACTCTTTTTTATCTACATGCAGGCCATGGGCATTGCCGTTCCCGACAAAACGGACAGCATCTATCCGTTGCTTGCCACCCGTTACCTCCCGGCCGCCGCCGGTATCTTTTTTATGCTCGGGGTGATCGCTGCCGCTTTCTCCAGCGCCAACTCCGCCCTTGTTGCCATGACCACCTCCTTTACGGTGGACATCTACGGTGTGTCCGGCAAAAGTGAAGCGCAACAAAAGCGCATCCGTTTCTGCGCACACTCGGCCATTGCCGCCCTGCTGGCCCTGATCCTGCTCCTGTTCAACGCTTTCCACAGCGACAGCGTCGTCCGCGCCATCTTCAAGTTTGCCGGATATACCTACGGGCCGCTGCTGGGCCTCTTCTTCACCGGTATTTTTCTGAAATACCGGGTGTACGACCGTGCCGTCCCGTACATCGCCGTACTCTCCGTCCTCCTCACCGTGCTCATCGACCTCTTCTCCGAACAGCTATTGGCCGGCTACCGCTTCGGTTTCGAGATCCTGCTGGTCAACGGCCTCCTCACCGCCCTCGGGCTCTTCCTCTTTCGCCGTCCCAAAACAGCGTCCGGTTACCGATAGAACAATGGAAAGAGAGATACAGAAATTAAAAAAGCTGGAAATTCTTGACCGTGTCGGCGGGGACAAAAGTGGGTACTGGAAAATAAAGTGAAATCACCGATAATAAAGGTAAAAAAAGAGAGAGGCTGTTTCAACCCGAAACAGCCTCTCTTGGGGTAGTGAATCTACTTTTTTATCCGGTTATTGGGACTATTTATAGATATTGAATTCTGAGATCATTATATAATTGGCGTTCAGCCCACCGGTCATGTTTTCAAGATAAATGTACCGTGCAGTGATCGGTTCACCGAATTTGATGAAGCAAGCTTCCTGTCCGCTCTTGGTTTGCGTAGCCGTCCCCATACTCATTGGTTTCCCTTCCTGGTACATCGCCTCTGTGGCAAAGGACACAGCACATGATTTGAGCCAGTAGGTGTTCCAATATGTAGTTGCTGAGTATTGCCAGAGACTCAAGCCGGTTATATCCTGTACCTCTTGCCCCAGATCAATGACCAAAGAGAGTTTATAGGATGCACCGTTCCACATTGACCCACGGTTGCCATCGAACAAGTTACCAAATACCCCGGGCAGGGCCAAATTCGCTCCCGTATTCGCATTGGTGGCCTTGATAACACTGTAGCCCGCTTGGGGTTGTACCGTTCCCAGTAAATCTTCGGTCGTAACCACCTCCGTATACAAAAAGCTGACATCTATTTGCACAAAGTGGATCGATTTGGAGGTTACCTTGGAGATATTATCTCCCGTTACGGAGGTAATTTCCAACGGAATCAAATAGCCTCTCGGGTCATTCAACGACGGTATGTCTCCCGAATAGTCCAGCGTAAAGGATTTTGTCGGTATTTCCGACGTCATTTCCACGGTGTCGAATTGTACCAATTTATCCCCCGGTACCGGTTGGTAATTGGTGCCGTTACTGGCATTATACGCGGCAATCAAGTCGTTGTTCACCTGCAGGTTTACCTCTGCAGAGACAGCCCAATAAGACGACACATTGAAGTAAATGCCACTGAGAGGAACAAATGAAGCACCGTTTTCTACGCCCATGCCCGCAGCAGGAACATAACGGAGTTTAGTGACCGGATTTGCAAAATAGGCTCCATTTACCCGATTTACGTTGATAAAGAGGTTGCTGTGGCGCTCTTCGTAATTGGGTTTTACCCCGCCTCCCTTGTAGGTGCGCATCCGGACCGGGATCAGGTAGCCGGTGGTGTCCAGGAAGGTCTTGAGCGCCCGCTTACAAACAATGGTGACCAAAGAGTCCGATTGCGTTTTTCCCGCCGGAATAGTCACTGTTGTATTCCTCAGCACGAGATCGGAAGCCGGAATGGTTTTGTAGTTGATGTCGTGCGCTGTGTTGTAGTTTACACGCAATTGGTCGTCTACCATCAATGTAACCGCCACATCGTGCTCCACCGCTTCGGTCAGGTGTACCGGAAATCGGGCGATGACCGTATCCGCTGTTCCTGTATACTCCATTTCGACATCCCAACCGATCGTGTAGGTAAATACCGAGTCGGCGATGTAGATGCTGACAGCTTCGTCTGCCGGCGTTGTTTTGGAGAAGTCGTGTATATCGTCGCCACAGGCCGTAAACCCCAAGGTAACCCCCAGGAAAAGCGCCCAGAGGCATGCTCCTTTTTTGTTTGGTAAATTCTTCATACTATTTTCGTTAAATTATCTCTTTTTGTACGTCAGGCCGGCAACTTTTCCCAAGCCTGTAAAGGACATGGTCTGGTATACATCGTCTTCGTCTAAGGGTTTGGGGTATTTGGCTACCTCCAGATTTCCGTTGTCCACACCGGAAACGGGCAAGAAAAATTCCACTTTCCCTCCGGAATCCAACCCATTTGTCGCGTTGTAGGTGGCAACCGCCAGGGCATTCGCAACATCCGGCACGCTGTTCGATTCCGGCCGCGTATATTTAAACACGGTGATTTCGTTGTATCCGTCTTTTACAAAGGTGTCGGTTATATCCTCCTCGGCTACGTTCGCGGAGCCTATATTGGCTTTGTATACCCTGTTGTCGTTGGTTACATAGTACAACCACATGTTGTTGGCCAACGGCGGACGGGCAAAAAACTTGGCATCGACCACGCGGCTGTTCGTAGCAAATTTTGAACTCCGCTGTTTGGTATTATTCATCAGGGCGGTGGTTGTCTGGCCGTTCGCCGTATTGTTAACATTCCATTGAATGTATTGGAGCGTACCGTCCGGCAGTTTCCGAATGGCATAATTAGCCAAATGATAGAGCCCACTTCCCTGTTGGTCGTCCATGTACAACAAACCAGTCATGTCATCCGTAAACTTAAAGCCTGCTGATCCCGGATTTTCCCCTATTCCACCCGGCCGCACAAAAGCGTCGGCGTAGTAAAATTTCCTTGTTCCGAAGTCGCCGCCCTGCCCATCCGTAACGGGTAAGGAACCGGATACAAATACATTGTTATCCATGTTGTAGTACATCAGATTAAACCTCGTCATGGATACAAAGGGAGCCGCATTGTAGCGTACTGCTCCGTTGAGTGCGCCATTGTTCGACACATCCCGGAAGCGGTTCATCTGTACGGCATTGGCAGAGTACTGGGGAAACGTAATGTATAAATACCAATTTGCCTCTTCTGCCGACTCCTGGTGGTACATCAATACACGGGGTTGCATGATACTGGCACTTTGTATGTAGGAATACCTCAGTTGTTTTGCAATGACGGGCTTCCCTTTTTGTACGAATGCCGTATCCAGATAGGAATCCTTCTCGATAATGTTGGAGATGTCGTAGGAGGGTTTCCACGAATAGTTTGTCGGCATAAGACGGGTGGTGTATTGGTCGGTCAGGATAAACAGCGAGTAGTCTGTTTCTATGTGCATGGGATCCGGGGCTAACCGGTCGTCGTATGTCACAATGTCCCAAGGAGTAGCGTTGCGGGGCAGCTCCGAATCCATACTTTCCAGCACATCGGTGTACAACGTGAATTTGTTCCGGTAAAACGAAACAACATCCAGTTCCAATCCGTCCGTTTTTTGAGACAAGGCCACAAATCCCCGCTGGAACAGATTTTCTGTAGTTACTGTGAATATTTTCCTGTATGGAATGTTCGTTGTTTTGTTAACAACTTCGTAGACCAGCTTGTAGCTCCTGTTTATCTGAAAAATGGGGGTATCTATTACGATCTCCAAATTCCGTCCCTCATGTAGGAGTTTCAAGGCGCCGTTATCCCCGCTGCCCTGTTCGATTTTCCAGGTATAAGTAAAATCCGCCTCGTTTACTTCCGGATATTGCAGGGTATCAAAAGCCACGCCCGGCCTGATGATCAAAGAATCCGTCAGCACGCGTGTATAGCTGTTGTCTATTCTTGAAAAAGAAGCCACAACTCCGATCTCCGAGTAATCGTAGTTGCCTTTGTCTTCGTTGCAGGCAAACAAGCCGGCCACGAGAAAGGCTGCCGCTACAGCTTTTGTTATATGTAGTCTTATCTGTTTCATTGTATAAATTTTCAAATATGTCATTTTTCTTAATTGAACGTACCTGCGGCGCTACCCGTTACCTCTACCGGATTTCCGTTTTCGTCCAGGAGCGGAATCCCCGGATCTTTGGTGCCGGGCAGTGCGTTTGGCCACTTGCTCGGATCTTCAGCGGGCCACTTGGTGGTTCCATTTTCATAAGCCTCCAGCCAACGCCCCAGCCTGGACAGGATCCCATACGCATACTCACCGGGCAGGAGCGCTACTTCCAAGTCGCTCACCGTTTTTTGCAGTGTCTGGTTTTTCTCTGCCATGGTTGCCCGCACAGCCTCTATGTCGTAGGTGAAATCTGCCCGCGTATAGCCGGTCATGTAGTAAATCCACTGCTCTTTTACTTTGGAATGTGCTCCAAAATAATTTCGAAACCATGATCCATCCAGCCACATGTTGGGAATGTCACCCTTGGCGTCGAATTCGATGTTATACTCCAACCCGGCATAGGTAGAGCCTCCCACGGGGAACGCATTCCTGTCCACGTGGAAGTATTCGTTGGGGGTCAGCCGGATCTTCGCCCACAACGTCTTGGTCAGAAGTTTATCCGAGTTTTTCAGCTTTACGCGGAGCGTCCCGTTCCTGCTTCCTGCCGGAACAACCGAGGGAAGGAATTCAATGTCCTCCGGCGCAATGGTCGATTCCGCCCAGATTACCTCTGCCTTGATGGGCCGGTCCTGGTCGGAGAGCCTTCCCATCACCCGTACACCTACATTGATGATGGAGTCGGGTTTCATGGGGATTTCGTATCCAAAACTGAAATGTACCATGTCTGAAGACGGCCCTGCTGTCGCCCAGGAAAAATAGATCCGGTTCACGTCCTCGTAAACGGGCAGGTCGTCTCCGCTACAAGCGGCAGCGCAAAAGAGCAGCGCTCCTATGCTTAATTTACCTATGATGTTTTTCATTGCATCTCTGTGTTTAAATTAACTATTTTTTTCACTCTCCGGAATGGGCACCACAAAGGC
>JAISVB010000061.1 GCA_031271755.1 Culturomica sp. | reverse complement strand
GCTTCTACAGACTACCTGAAAGGCAATATGCGGAAAAATAAGCTGGAAGAATACAAGAATTTGGATTTCTTCAAACAATCGGTGATGGCAGAAGACTGGGACGGTTTCAAAAAAGCGATGGAAGCGTCCAATATCCGCGATAAAGAATTGATCCTGCGTGTATTGTCTATGCATTCCGATCCCGAAGTAAGGGAAAAAGAGATTAAAAACATTGCTTCCGCCTACTCGGTTATCGCCGATCAGATCCTGCCGAAACTGAGACGTTCCAAATTTGTCGTGAATGCAGAACGTATCGGGAAATCGGACGAAGAGCTTCAGAACCTGGCAAAATCCAATCCTTCCGAACTGAATGTGGAAGAGTTGCTGTACGCCGCTACCCTGTTTGATTCGGATGCCGACAAATTGGCTGTGTACGAATCGGCTAAAAAACAGTTCCCCGAAGATTGGAGAGGATTTAACGACGCCGGGATGATTCAGTACAACATGGGTAAAATAGCCCAGGCCAAAGCCGATTTTGAAAAGGCAGACCAATTGTCGGCCAACAACAAAGTGGTGAAAAACAATTTGGGCGCTCTGGCTTTGAGAGATAACAATGTTAAGGAAGCGGAGGTGTTGTTCGGAGCGGCTACCGGCGCCGGTGACGAAGTGAACTACAACAAGGGGATCATCGCTATCAAGAAAGGCGACTACAAAGCTGCTGTGGATTATTTCGGTACCTGCAACTGCGCTAACGCCGCATTGGCCAATATACTGAACGGAAACAACAGCGAGGCGTTGAAGAAATTGAACGCAAGCAAGGACGAAAGTGCTTTGGTGCCTTACCTGAAAGCGGTGATCGGCGCCAGAAACAACGATGTGGACATGGTAATGACCAATTTGAGGACGGCTGTGGAAAAAGACGGCGCCATGAAACAGCTCGCCGCTACGGATATCGAGTTTGCCAAATTTTTTGGCAACACCGATTTCAAAGCGATCGTACAATAATTACGAAATAGGTGATAAGGGAAAAAGCGGCCTCATGGCCGCTTTTTTTATGACCGGCTGTCGGGAGTCTGTTCGATGTGGCGGTAGCTGTTGTAGGTTTCCAGCACCCGGTTCACGTAATTGTAGGCTTGTTGACCGTCGCAATATCCGTTCCGGACTACCGGATCCCGGTAATAGCGCGGATCGGATTTGTGGCGAAGATAGTAAGCTACGTGATCGTTCCAGATGTAAGGATCTTTCCCGTATTTGGAGGCGAGGCGCATGGCGTCCATGACATGGCCGGCTCCCACGTTGTAAGAGGCTAAAATAAATTTTGTCCGCTCTTCCGGTTCGATGGGATATTTTTTGAATACCTCTTCTAAATATTTCAGGTAGCGTACACCGACGTATATGTTGCTGTCCGGTTGAAAGTAATCGAGCACGTGAAACATATCGGCGGTTTCGGGAATGACCTGCATCAGGCCGTAAGCGCCCACCTGTGATTCGGCTTCCGGGTCGAAGCGGGATTCTGTATAGACAATGGCCGCCAGCAATCGCCAGTCCCACTCCAACAGGGAGTTGTATTGTTTCAATTCCCGGTCGAAAGGGGAGATGTCGCCTTGCCGGATCAGGGCGTAGTTGGAGCGATTGCGGGAGATGCTGTGGGTGTTGTTGAAATAGCGGTTGTACAGGAAACGGAATGTTCCCTCTTTTTGGATGACTTCCAGCCACTCGTTGATCTCTTTCAGCAGCAGGTCGGCGCTCTGCGGGATGGCCCAGGAGACCGTGATGCCGGAAGAGAGTGCTACGGAGTAGTCGATGTTTTTGAGGGAGTAGGAGAGGGCGCGGGCGATGTTTTCGTCCGTGATGGTGTAGTCGATCTCTCCGGTTGACACCAAATGCAGTAACTCTTCCGAGGAGTAGTGGCTCACTTCGACCAGTTCCATCCGGATGTGCAGCGAATCGGCCAATTGCGACAGTGTATGCCGGAAAGGAGCGTCTTTTTTGATGAATATACTTTTTCCGTCCAGATCCTCCGGATTTTCTACCTTTTTTTTCTCTTTCCGTTGCACCAGAACTTCTCTGGTATGGAAAAACGGGTCTGTAAAACGGATTTTCTCATCTCTTTCCGGGGTCTGTGTCATGCTGACCGCGATCAGGTCGTACCGTCCTTCCTGCAAACGGGCAATGGCTGTATCGATGTCGTTATTGACCTCCGAGATCCGTAATGAAACTCCTAAGTATTCGGCGAAGCTTTTGGCCAATTCATAGTGGAATCCGCGGGTGATTCCCTGGTAGATGTAATAATCGGTGGTGGAGTAAAAGGTGGAGATGTCCAAAATGCCTTTCGCCAGGATTTGTTCCATGACGGTCGGTTCCGGCAAGATCAAGTTGCTTTCTTTTTCTTTTTTTTCTCCGCAGGAAATAGAGAAAAGAACGAAGAGGGGTATGGTCCATTTCCATCGTTGCATTTTGTAAAAATACAAAAAAGCCCGGAAAAACAGAGCAAACGCGCGAAATTTGTAGTTATTTTCAGTCGAGTCACTCAGACGCTCCGGTGTATTGATCCTTCGGGAACCCTGTCTCTGCAACGGTTCTCTATATTCTTTCCGTTCGCTGGAATCCTAACCGCCTTCTTCCCTTCGGTCAGTCGGCGCCCCTGCGGGGAGCCCGGATTCCGGGCGCTCCGGCAAGAAAAGAGAACGATCGTTGCTCTCGACAACCGTTCCGAAGGATTAATACACCTGCGCTTGGGAGAGGTCGTCTGACCATTGCATCATAATAAGGATGCGCTTTGGCAATCTTTCACGGTTGTCCTCAGTTTCATTATATTTCAACCGGAAAATGAGGGTTCTGTTTGGGATGTTTGATCGGAGCAATTTCGTTGTCAATTATGCGGGAAGCGGAGGTCTGTTGATTTCCGGAAACAACAGGCCGCAGCGATAGTGGGTAAAAGAGAAAAAATTCGTGCATTTGCCCTGCCGAAAGCACTAAAATCAATCGAAGAAATTCCAGCGGATCCCGAACTTGAACATGGCCGGATTGATCGGATAGTTCAGAGCCGAGTAATAATTTCCGTTGGTAATGTAGTAGTTGAGGTGCTCGTATTTCAAGAACAGATGCGCCCTTTTCAGGTCGAGATCGATAAATACGTCCACTTTCGGATAATTGCCTGTTTTTTCCCGTTGCTGGTTGTAAAACTGCATCGTAGAGGGCATGTAGGCAGATCCGTAAAATTCCGAATTGTAGAAAAGATCGATCCCGGCTGCAATGCCCAACACTTTATTGAAGATCCGGTTCTGGTAATAGTTGTGGGAATACAAGGCCACCAACGGCAGAGAGATGATCTCTTCTTCCGTGCTGCGCTGAATGCAGACCGTTTGTTCAAAATGGAAATTACCGGCCTTGAAGTGCTGCTTCCCCCAACCGGTCAGCACCATGATGTTCTTGGCACTCTGAGCAGGCCTGGCTGTTGTGTCGAAATAGATGTAATCCGTGTTGTTCGACCATCCGATCCCGACTTCCGAACGGGTGTTCCGGTTTACGTAGCGCCCCTTTACGGCGAAAGTTTTCGTTTTGCTGAAATTCTGTTCCCAGAACTGGTGGTTCCCGATGTAGAAATCCAGAAAATAGTTGGGAGTGGCGGACTCCAATAAAGCGTCCGCATGCAGGTAAGAGTGCCGGTCTTTGTGGAGGTATTGGCGCACGAACCCGGAAACCCGGAAATCTCCGATGTAATCGCCGACCAAGCCCATTTGGAGGTGGGCGTCGAAATTCAGGAGGGCAGTGCTGTCCATATTGAACAGGCCGCCGATCAGCCAGGTGCCGGTATAACGTCGTTTTTTCAGGCTCCACACCGTGTCCGTCAACAGGTTTTCGCCGCCGTACCGGAGCTGTTTGTGTTTTAAGCCGGCATATACGCCCGGAAGGTATTTCAGTTTCGGATGCTCGTTCGCTACCAACTGCGCCTGCAAGTCATATACCTGGTTGGTTTGTACATCATACGTTTCCGTAGAATCCAACAACGTTTCCGGAAAAAAATCCAGGTCGGAAGTTGCCTCCCGGAATTTCCGGATATTGTCCTCTACCCGGATGCTCATCAAGGCCTTGAACGGATACACGTTCACCGAATCCATTTGGGAATTGGGCACCCTCTTCTCCTTTCCGATGTTGTACTGCAGAAGGGTGTGGAAATTAAAATTCCGATACGTGTTGATGGCTTCGGCCAGATTCACTAAAATGTTTTCCGCAGGCATGGTGGTGTCCCGGATGTACTTTTTGTCGATGATCCCTCCGTTTTCTAAGAAACTTCCGTTGTTTTGGTTGAGAAAGAGGGAGATCGCCACCCTGTCGCGTTCGTAGTTTGTAAATACGGAAAAATTATACGCCTTCGATTTTTGGTTCATGTATCGCCCGTCCCCGGAAATGAGGTTGTAACGGAATCCGGCATTCCAGTAAGGCAGGATGTTTTGGGTGTGCCATACGTCCAGCATCGTTTCGTTCTTGCCTTTGCCGCCTCCCGAAAAATAGGTCAGTTGGGTAAACGGAGTAGTGGTGCTGAACTCCAATGCATCCTCCGGCCGGAAGAGGTACGCCCGGATATTCCGGAACAGAAAAAAATCCTCTTCACCCGCCTTTTCTATAAAAATATCGGATGTATACGGGGAAGGAAAATTGGCTAAGTATGTGTTGGCAATGCTTTTCCGGAAGATGTAATGGTAGTTGTGGATGTTCGTAAAATTCGTGTCGGGTTCGACAAACTGTTTGTAAACGCCCCCGTGTTCCCATTTCCACGTGACCCGTTGGTGGGAAACACTGTCGTTTTGAGTGGAATCGGATCTGGAGAGCAGGCGCTCCGGCGCTCCGGAACGTTCCGGTCCCTCTGTGTCCGGAAGTACCTGGGAAAATGCCGGAAATATGCCGAAACATACAACGATACAGTACAGCAGTTTTTTCATCGCTGCAAATATACGGAAACTCTCATAAATTACTTACTTTTGCACTCTGAATGTAACACCGAAACTTTTTATGGACAAACAGGAACATCTGACGGAAGCGGACGGAGAATCCAGGTCGCTGAACTTTATAGAACAGATCATCGAGGAGAATCGGGCGGAAGGTAAGAACGGCGGCCGGGTACACACTCGTTTCCCGCCGGAACCCAACGGATACCTGCACATCGGGCATGCTACCTCCATTTGCCTGAACTTCGGGTTAGCGGCTCAATACAACGGAAAATGCAACCTGCGGTTCGACGATACCAACCCCGTGAAAGAGGATGTGGAGTATACCGATTCCATTCAGGACGACATCCGGTGGCTCGGTTTTCAGTGGGACGGAGAGGTGCATTATGCTTCGGATTACTTCCAGCAGCTTTACGACTGGGCGGAACAGATGATCCGCGAAGGGAAGGCATACGTGGATGACCAGAGCGCCGAAGAGATCAGCGCCGGCCGCAGGACCATCAACGAACCGGGGGTGAACAGTCCTTACCGGAACAGGAGCGTGGAGGAAAATTTGGATCTGTTCCGCCGGATGAAAAACGGAGAGTTCCCGGAGGGGAGCCGGGTGTTGCGGGCTAAGATAGACATGGCTTCTCCCAACATGCTGCTGCGGGATCCCATTATGTACCGTATTTTATACAGCCACCACCACCGCACGGGAGATGCCTGGTGCATCTACCCCATGTACGACTATACCCACGGACAGAGCGACTACCTGGAGGGGATCACCCACTCCATCTGTACGCTGGAGTTTGAGGTACACCGCCCGCTCTACAACTGGTTTTTGGACGAATTGACGGACACGGAGTACCGGCCCCGTCAGATCGAATTTGCCCGGCGCAACCTGAACTACACTGTGATGAGCAAGCGGAAACTGCTGGAATTGGTGGAAAAAGGATTTGTATCCGGATGGGACGATCCGCGCATGCCTACCATTTCGGGGTTGCGCAGGCGGGGGTATACACCGGAATCCATCCGCCTGTTTGCCGAAAAAGTCGGCGTGGCCCGGCGAGAGATCGTGGTGGACATGGCTCTGCTGGAATATTGCATCCGGGAACACCTGAACAAAATAGCTCCGCGGGTCATGGCCGTACTGGATCCGGTAAAGGTGGTGCTGGACAACTATCCGGATCGCACGGAGATGGTCGCCTTAGAGAACAATCCGGAAGACGAAAACGCCGGCATCCGGGAGGTTCCGTTTTCCCGGGAGCTTTACATTGAGCGGGACGATTTCATGGAGAATGCACCCAAGAACTTCTTCCGGCTGACTCCCGGCGGGGAGGTGCGGCTGAAAGGAGCCTATATCATAAAGTGTACTTCCGTGGAGAAAGATGCGGCCGGGAATGTTACAGCGATCCATGCTACCTGCGATCTGGCAAGCAGGAGCGGCTCCGGTACGGAAGCCAGCAACCGGAAAGTAAAGGGGACGCTCCATTGGGTTTCTGCCGCTCATGCCATAGATGCGGAAGTCCGGCTGTACGACCGGCTGTTCAAGGACGAAGATCCTGCCGGGCATAAAGAGATCGACTTCAAGGAGTTTATCAACGAGCATTCATTGAAGGTACTGACAAAATGCAAAATAGAGCCCGGTCTTCAACAAGCGAAGCCCGGAGATAAATTCCAATTCCAGCGGCTCGGGTATTTTTGTGTGGATAAGGATACAACGGCAGAGAAGCTGGTCTTTAACCGTACTGTCGCCCTGAAAGATACATGGTCTAAAACACAAAAATAAGAGATGACGTTCAATAAGAAAAAGCTATTTGGAGAAACGAAGTCGTTTTTCCTGATATTCTTCGGTGTGGCCATATACACGTTTGCCATATCGGCCTTTTTGGTACCCCATAAGATTGTCGGAGGGGGAGCAACGGGCGTGGCTACCATTGTCTATTACCTGACGGGAGAGCACATCCCGATCGCCGTTGGTTTTTTGGTGATAAATGTGGTGTTGCTGGGTATCGGGTTGAAAATACTGGGGCCGAAATTCGGGATAAAAACCATTTTCGGCATTGCGATGTGTACGTTGCTTTTGGGATTCTGGCAACCTTTTTTCCCGGTCAGCCTGGTTTCCGACATGTTTATGAGCACCATTATTGCCGGTATCCTTTGCGGTGTCGGCATTGCGATCGCCATAACCGCCGGAGGAAGTACGGGAGGAACGGACATTGTCGCCCTTTTGGTAAACAAGTACCGGAACGTCAGTCCGGGCAAAATGATCATGTACTGCGACGGCTTTATCATTGCGGGCACCTTGCTGATCAATTTCAATTTCGAAGGGTTGATGTATGGTTACGTGATGATGGGTGTGGTTTCCTTTACGGTTGATTTTGTTCTGTCCGGACAAAAACAGTCTGCTCAGCTTTTTATTTTTACCGACAAGTACGAAGAGGTGGCAAACGAGATCACGACCCTGTTCCGGCGGGGAGTGACCGTGGTGGATTGCATCGGCTGGTATTCCAAACAGCCCAAAAAGATCGTGATCATCGTCGTCCGGAAAAGTGAAGCCATGGACATTCTGAAAACAGCCAAACGTACCGATCCCAGTGCTTTTATGACCATGAATACGGTGATGGGGGTCTTCGGGCAGGGGTTTGAAGAGGTGAAAGGAGTGAAGTAGTGCCTTTTTTGAAGATTTATTTGACTATAAATCAGCGCGTTGTATTCGATGCGTTTTTCTTTTAATTTTTCTTCTTTAATTTTTTTGTTTTTGTATTTTCTTGTATTACTTTTGTGTCCGCTTTGGTGCAGCGTGTTGTTTGTTTTGTGTGTTGGTTGTTTCCGGAGCTTGTTTTTCAGAAAAAAGTTTTTCTTCTTTGTTTGGAGAATCGGATTGCCTGATGTAGTTTTGCACTCACTTTTTCTGATTGTTTAATAGAATATGTTCTTTGATATATTGAAGTGATGAATTAGCAAATTGTATAGCATTCATTTTGCGTATCAAGTATGTAAAAGGAGCCGTAGATTTTGGTCTTTGGTATTTTTTATAGTAATTTTTAGAATGAAGAGTTTGATCCTGGCTCAGGATGAACGCTAGCGACAGGCTTAACACATGCAAGTCGAGGGGCAGCACGGATAGCAATATCTGGTGGCGACCGGCGCACGGGTGAGTAACACGTATGCAACCTTCCCTTCACCGGGGCATATCCCATGGAAACGTGGATTAATATCCCATACAGTCGAAATATCGCCTGA
>JAISVB010000056.1 GCA_031271755.1 Culturomica sp. | reverse complement strand
CCCCCTTCTGAAAATGCAATCAATTTCGTACAATAAAGAATACACAGAGTATACACAAACTACACAGACAAAAACCACACTATTTTTTCCTATCTTTATCGCTTCAAAAATAACCCTGTAATCCCTACTGTATGGAATACGATTTCAAAGAGATCGAGAAAAAGTGGCAGGCATATTGGAAAGAACACCAAACATACCGGGTGGAAAATCGCTCCGAAAAGCCCAAATTTTACGTACTGGACATGTTTCCCTACCCCTCCGGCGCCGGCTTGCACGTAGGGCATCCGCTGGGATACATCGCCTCGGACATCTACTCCCGCTACAAACGGCTAAAAGGATTTAACGTATTGCATCCCATGGGGTTCGACGCCTACGGACTGCCGGCCGAACAGTACGCCATCCAGACCGGGCAACACCCGGCCGTCACCACGGAACAGAACATTGCCCGGTACCGCGAGCAGTTGGACAAGATCGGATTCTCTTTCGACCGGGAGCGGGAAATCAAGACCTGCGATCCCCACTACTACAAATGGACACAGTGGGCGTTTATCCGGATGTTCAACCACTTCTACTGCCTCGATGCGCAAAAGGCCAGGCCGGTATCCGAACTGGTAAAAGCATTTGAAACAAACGGGACAGCGGGCGTACAGGCCGCCTGCACGGTCCCGATGGAATTCACGGCGACCGAATGGAACGCCCGGAGCGAAAAAGAACAACAGGAGGTATTGCTCAACTACCGGATCGCCTACCTGGCGGAAACGATGGTGAACTGGTGCCCGCAATTGGGAACAGTGCTGGCCAACGACGAGGTGAAGGAGGGCGTTTCGGAACGGGGCGGCTGTCCCGTCGTCCAGAAAAAGATGCGGCAGTGGTCGTTGCGGGTCTCCGCTTACGCACAGCGGCTGCTGGACGGATTGGAAACGCTCGACTGGGCGGACTCCCTGAAAGACATCCAGCGGAACTGGATCGGGCGGTCGCAAGGCGCCGAGATCCTGTTCGACGTAAAAGGCTCCGGGGAGCAGATCGAGGTGTTTACCACCCGCCCCGACACCATATTCGGCGCCAGCTTCATGGTGCTGGCGCCCGAAAGCGAATACACCTGCCGGTTCACCGCCCCGGAACAGCGGGAAGCAGTGCGGGAATACCTGGAATATGTCGCCAAACGCACCGAACGGGAGCGGCAGAGCGAAGTGAAGCGGGTAACGGGCGTATTCAGCGGTTCCTATGCGGTAAATCCGTTTACGAACGAATCGATCCCGGTCTGGATCAGCGAGTACGTCCTGGCCGGTTACGGTACCGGAGCCATCATGGCCGTACCCGCCCACGACAGCCGGGACTACGCCTTTGCCCGGAAATTCGGCTTGCCGGTGGTGCCGGTGATCGACGACGGGCAGGGGCATGATCTGTCGGAGAGTTCCTACGACGCCAAAGAGGGCCGGATGATCAACAGCGGTTTCATCGACGGACTGGAGGTGAAAGAGGCGATCCGCGCGGTGGCCGAAGAGGTGGAGAAACGGGGATTGGGCACAAGCAAGATCAACTACCGCCTGCGGGACGCCATTTTCAGCCGCCAGCGGTATTGGGGAGAGCCTTTCCCCGTCTATTACAAAGACGACATGCCCTATATGCTGGACGACAGCCGGTTGCCGTTGCAATTGCCGGAGATCGACAAATACCTGCCGACCGAAACCGGCGAACCGCCGCTGGGCCGGGCCAAAAACTGGAAAACCGAAGAAGGCTATCCGCTGGAACTGAATACGATGCCGGGGTTTGCCGGATCGTCCGCTTACTACCTTCGGTACATGGATCCGCACAACGACCAGGCGTTGGTGGGCCGGGAAGCCGACCAATACTGGCGAAGCGTAGACCTGTACATGGGCGGGGCGGAACACGCCACGGGACACCTGATCTACTCCCGGTTCTGGAACCACTTCCTGTACGACATCGGCGTTTCCGCGGAACAGGAACCCTTCCGCAAACTGATCAATCAGGGAATGATCCAGGGGCGTTCCAACTTCGTGTACCGGGTACGGGGAACCAACACCTTCGTTTCGGCGGGCTTAAAAGAGCAATACGAAACGACGGAGTTGCACGTGAATGTAAACATCGTCCACAACGACCTGCTCGACCTGGAAGCCTTCCGGAACTGGATACCGGAATACGCCAACGCAGAATTTATTCTGGAAGAGGGAAAATACGTATGCGGATGGGCGGTGGAAAAGATGTCCAAATCCATGTTCAACGTGGTGAATCCGGACGACATTATCGCAGAATACGGGGCGGATACGCTCCGCTTGTACGAAATGTTCCTGGGGCCTTTGGAGGCGCACAAACCGTGGGATACGCAGGGCATCGACGGCGTATTCAAATTCCTGCGGAAATTCTGGCGGCTGTTCGTACAGGACGACCGGCTCATCGTGACCGGCGAAGCTCCGTCCAAAGAGGAGTTGAAAGTGCTGCACAAAACGATCAAAAAGGTGGCCTGGGACATCGAGAACTTCTCGTTCAATACCTCCATCCCGGCTTTTATGATCTGCACCAATGAACTGACGGCGCTCGCGTGCCACAAACGCGCCGTACTGGAACCGCTGGCCATTGCGCTGTCGCCTTTTGCGCCGCACATGGCGGAAGAGGTGTGGCACTTGCTGGGAAACACCGGCAGCGTGACAACTGCGCTGTTCCCGGAGTGGGACGAAACGTATCTGACGGAGAATGCGTTCGATTACCCGGTGTCGTTCAACGGAAAGGTGCGTTTTAAACTCTCCCAGCCGCTCTCCGCCACGCAGGCAGAGATCGAAGCGGCCGTACTCGCCGCCCCGGAAACAGCTAAATACCTGGAAGGGACACCGGTTAAAAAGACAATCATCGTACCGGGAAAGATCATCAACATCGTGGTGTAAACACCACGATTCAGTCGGAGGGAGCTTCAGGGCTCCCTTTTTTTTCTCCCGGAACGATCCAAACAATGCTGGCCGTTCCAATAGCGCCCAGCACAAAGAGGAGTATCCGAAGGCGGGGATTTTCAATAAAGACAAAGGCGGAGAGGGAGATCATGGCCCACATGCAAAGGATGGAGAGGAGTTTGGAACGCCGGCTTACTCCCCGTTTGGACTCATAACGGCGCAGGTAGGCGCCCAACCATTTTGAACGGTGCAGGGCGTCGTGCAGGCGTTTGGAGCTTTTGTAAAAAAGCCAGGAACTCAGCAGCAAAAAAGGGGTGGTAGGCAACCCCGGCACAAAGATCCCGATGATACCCAGTACAACCGAAAGGATTCCGATCGTGATGTACAGCGGTTTCACCCTACTCCGTTTTTTCCGCCTGTTCCACGACCGGCCGGGGATTCGCTCCGGCGGCTTTTTGCAACGTGGCGTCCATCCGGCCCGATACCGGGTAGAACCCCTGATTGTCCAATACATTCCGGGCGATGTACGCCTGTATGCTGTTCAGAATGAGTTCACGGGATTCCTGTAAGCCTTTCCGGTCTTTCTTCAACCCCCTCTTTTCCGCATACGCCGCCATCTCTCCCACCAGATCAAAACGTTTCAGGTAAGCCAGCACCTCTTTGTAATCTTTGAAGCCGGTCATTTCGGAGCGGTGGTGATCCATGAAGTAGAAGGTGTAGTCGTACAGGAGCATTTTCATCCGCAATTCTACTAAGTATTTGGTGACCCCGGTGGTGTCGGCCGGCACAAAAAGATCCGGCATAATGCCCCCTCCTCCGTACACCTCCCGGCCACCGGCCGTTTCGTAGCGGAGCGATTCGTCGAAACGAATGCTGTCCTTTTCCGCCATCTCCCCGTGTATCAACCGGTTATAATAGTCTTCGTAGTACTCCTTTTTCCCATTTGTGTAGGGACGCTGAATGCTGCGGCCGGAAGGGATGTAGTAGCGGGCTACGGTCAACCGCAA
The DNA here is from genome assembly GCA_031271755.1 of Culturomica sp. Taxonomy (GTDB): domain Bacteria; phylum Bacteroidota; class Bacteroidia; order Bacteroidales; family Marinifilaceae; genus UBA944. The sequence continues at coordinate 65,570 of JAISVB010000056.1, read as the reverse complement.
GGCGGAACCGTCCGGCAACATGCGCTGTTCCTGCACCAGCCCTTTCCCGAACGAACGCCGGCCGACAATGATGCCCCGGTCGTTGTCCTGAATGGCGCCGGCAAAGATCTCGCTGGCCGAAGCGCTGTTCTCGTCGATCAGCACCGCCAACGGCAGGGTTTGGTACTCCCCTTTTCCGTTGGAGTAGTAATCCGAACGGGGAGAGGCCTTCCCCTGTGTATAGAGGATCAATTGGCGCTCTTTCAAAAATTCGTTGACCATTTGAATAGCGACCGGCAATACGCCGCCCACATTGTCCCGCAAATCCACGATCACCTTGCGCATTCCCTGTTCACCGAGCTTGTGCAACGCCTCCATAAACTCATCGTAAGTTGTAAAACTGAAGGTATTGACTTTGATGTAGCCCGTTGTGTCGTCGTACATGTAGGATACATCGATGCTTTTCACCGGGATCCCCCCCCGCGTGATCTCTTTGACAAAAGGCTCCGGAACGCCCCGCCGCACCAGGGTGATCCTGACGCGCGTCCCCATATCTCCCCGCAACATGGACATGATCTTTTCGTCGTTCATTTTCACACCCGCCACCAAAGAGTCGTCTACCCGGATGATCCGGTCGCCGTCCAGTATGCCGGCTCTTTCGGAAGGGCCGCCGGGCACCACCTTGATAACGGTGACGGTGTCTAAGTATTTGTAGAACTGAACGCCGATCCCTCCGAAATTACCGACCATCTCTTCGTTCACTTTGGCCATCTCTTTCGCCGGAATGTACACCGTATGCGGATCCAGATTTTTGATGACCTCCGAAATGGCCTCCTCCTCTATCTTCTCCATATCCACCGTGTCCACATACGAGTGGTTCACCATGTTCAGCACCACGTCCAGCTTGCTTCCCTGCGGCAGAAAGAACTCCGGCCGGCCGATGGCGTCCGGCCGGGTAAAAAGAGAACCGAGTAACAGGCCTGTAACAAGCGCCGCCAGCACGATCAAGGGGATCAGAATGATTTTCAGGCTGTTCCTGTACATGTTACTTTTGTTCATCTTCCTTCGTTTTAATTGATTCATACACTTGCAGTGACAAAAAATCTACGGTGACACCTGCTTTTTTTAGTAATTCCACCCCGTCTGTGCAATGGTACACCTCGGAGTACACCACCCGTTTGATGCCCGCCTGGATGATCAGTTTGGCACACTCGATGCAGGGAGAGGCCGTAACATAAAGCGTAGCCCCCCGGCTGCTGTTGTTGGACTGGGCTACTTTGGTGATGGCGTTCGCTTCGGCGTGCAACACGTAGGGTTTGGTTTTGTTGTGCTCGTCCTCGCAGATGTTCTCAAAGCCGGAAGGCGTGCCGTTATACCCGTCGGAGATGATGGATTTGTCCTTAACGATCAGGGCGCCCACCTGCCTGCGGATGCAATAGGAATTTTCCGCCCAGATACGGGCCATTCGCAGGTAACGGATATCCAATAAACGCTGTTTCTCTTCCATGTCGGCTATTTTTTCCGGTTGTCAATGAAATCGATCATCTCCAGCAACATCCCTTTCCGCTCTTCCGGAGCTTTTATTTTTTCGAAAACTTCCTTGCTTTTGTTCAGGTAATAGTTGATTTTTTGCTGAACAATTCCGGATATACCCACCCGGTTGTAAATAGCCGTCACCGCCCGGATCTTTTCCGCCGGATCGAACGACGTGCCGGAGAACCATTGTTGCAACTCCGCCCTGTCTTGCGGAACGGCCGTTTCCAACGCTTTGATCAGCAGATACGTCTTTTTATTTTCCAGAATATCCCCCCCGATGTTCTTCCCGAATTCACTCACGTCGCCGTAAACGTCCAAATAGTCGTCCTGCAACTGGAAAAGCAAACCGAGATTGCCGCCGAAGTCGTAGAGCGCGTTGTACTCCTCCTCCGGAGCTCCGGCGATCAGCGCCCCGTGCCGCAGGCTTCCCGCAATAAGAACGGCTGTTTTCAGGTAGATCATCCGGATGTACTCCTCTTCGGTGACGTTGTCGCGGGTTTCAAACTCCATGTCGTACTGCTGTCCTTTGCAAACATCCATCGCCACCTGGTTGAAGCCGTCGATAGCCCGCCGCAGGTAACGGTCTTCGCAGTATTCGATGTGCTTGTACGCAGTGATCGCCGCCGCATCCCCGCTCAGGATGGCCACATTCATGTTCCACTTTTTGTGTACGGTGGGACGGCCGCGCCGCAGGGAAGCGTCATCCATTACATCGTCGTGCAGGAGCGTATAGTTGTGAAAAATTTCGATCCCGATGGCCGGTTTCAGCGCTTTTTCAATGTCGTCCCGGTAAATATTGTAGGCCATCAGGGTCAACAGGGGACGGATCATTTTGCCGCCGTTCTGCAGGATATAGGTGATGGGTTCGAAAAGCGAGTAGGGTTCTTCCACATATTCGTGCCGGTCCATCTCGGTTTTAACGATCTGCGTAAGTTGTTCCAGTGTATACATACAGGCGGGTTTTTAGCGGGTCTCCAACAGGGCGCTAAGTTAAAAAAAACTTTTATATCTTTGTCCGCGTTTTACTTATTTAAAGCTATTGCCGTATGGACCAAACCACAGCCAGAAATCGTGTTATCACCCGGACCTCCTGGATCAGTACCTTTGGAAATTTGTTATTATCCGCAGCCAAAATCGTAACAGGTCTTTGGGCCGGCAGCTTGGCGGTGCTGGGGGACGGGATCGATTCGGCTACCGATGTGATCATCTCTGTGGTAATGGTCTTTACCGCCCGCATCATCAGCCGTCCGCCCGATCACCGGTACAGTTACGGCTATGAGAAAGCCGAAGGAATTGCTACCAAGATCCTTTCGATGGTGATCTTTTACGCCGGGATCCAGATGCTGATCTCTTCCATCCGGGCGCTCTCCTCCGGAGAGGTGCGGGAAATGCCGGGCTCTATCGCCATCTGGGTAACGGTCTTTTCCATTGTCGGGAAGTTGTTGCTGGCGCTGTACCAGTACCGGCAGGGAAAACGGGTGAACAGCTCGTTGTTGACGGCGAATGCCGTGAATATGCGGAACGATGTGATGATCTCCAGCGGGGTCTTGATCGGGTTGGTGTTTACCTTTGTGCTGAAACTCCCGATATTGGATGCCGTGACCGGGTTGGTGGTGAGCGTGATGATCCTGAAATCGGCGGTTTCGATCTTTCTGGAATCGAACGTGGAGTTGATGGACGGAGTGCGGGACATCAGCGTGTACGAAAAGATCTTCAAAGCCGTGGAAGAGGTGCCCGGAGCCAGCAATCCGCACCGGATGCGTTCCAGGCAGATCGGTTCCCTGTACATGATCGCCCTGGATGTGGAAGCAGACGGAAATCTCACCCTGAACGAAGCGCACAACATTGCCAACGCCGTGGAAGCCAGCATCAAAAAATCGGTGGAAAATGTGTACGATATTGTTGTGCACGTAGAGCCTGCCGGAAAGCACCACGAAGAGGAGAAGTTCGGCGTCGGGCCGGAGATGCTTCCGTAAGAAAACCCCAAGACCGGAGCAAATAAAAAGAACCGGAGGATTCCGATTCTTTCCGCTTCGTAGCCGGGCCGGGAATCGAACCCGAATTTAAAGTTTAGGAAACTTCCGTTCTATCCATTGAACTACCCAGCCGTCAGGCTCGGCAAAAGTAATAAATAATTTTTACCTTTATCCCACCGGCAACAGAATATTCTTGTTATCTTTGCAATTCCTTGCCTTTTTTACAGAGGTTGAGTGTGTCGTTATGTGGACAAAATTAGCAGGATTTATTCTCAGATACCGGATTGCCCTGATCGTTGTTGTAGCGGTCTGTACGCTTTTTATGGGCTGGCAGGCCAGGAATCTGGAGATGTCCTACGAACAGGCCAGCCTGTTGCCCCAAACCGACAGCTCTTTTATCGACTTCGCCGAATTTCAGAAAAAGTTCGGCCAGGAAGGGGGAAACGTGATGGTTTTCGCCGTGGAGGATCCCGCTTTCTTTCAATTGGACAAAGTAAACGACTGGCTCGGCACGGGGCGGGAGATCCGCTCGCTGAAAGGGGTCAGCGGGGTAGCTTCCATCACCCATACATTCAACCTCCGGAAAAACAACGAACGCAAATCCTTTGAAATCGCCTCCATCTTCCCCGACCGGGTAGAAACCCGGGACGAGCTGGACAGCCTGTCGGATGTGGCGCGGAATCTCCCGTTCTATTTCAGCACGCTGGTAGTCCAGGACAAACCGATCTACGGCATGATGGTCACCGTAGCCGCCGAAGTCATGAACTCCCCGGAACGGGTCGGCTTGGTGCGGGAGATCGAAAAGATCACCCGGCGCTTCACGGACAAATACGAACTCGACATGCACTACTCCGGCCTTCCCTACATCCGGGTGGTCAACGCGGAAAACGTGAAAAAAGAGATGTACATGTTCGTGGTGCTCTCGTTGCTGATCACCGCCATCATCCTCTACCTGTTTTTCCGCTCGTTCCGGACGGTCGGCTTTTGCCTGCTCATCATCGGGACGGCGGTGGTGTGGGCTGTCGGGTACATGGCGCTGCTCGGGATCAAGATCACGTTGCTGACGGCCATGCTTCCCTCCCTGCTGATCGTCATCGGCGTCCCCAACAGCGTATTTATGATCAATAAATACCATTCGGAGTACATCCGGCACGGCAATAAAATCAAATCCCTGCAACGGATGATCCACAAGATCGGGAACGCCACCCTCCTTTCCAATCTCACAACCGCCACCGGATTTGCCACGTTCATCATTACCTCCAGCCAGATCCTCCGGGATTTCGGGTTGATCTCGTTCATGAGCATCACGACCATTTTCGTGATCTGCCTGATCCTGATCCCGGCCATATTCAGTTTTTTACCGGTCCCGGACAAGAAACAGACCAAGCACCTGCACAACAGTCTGGTAAACAAGATCATCAACACAGAGCTGAAGATCGTCATGACCAAACGGACGCGGCTGTATACCTGTACGGTGGTCGTCCTTTTGATCGGCATCATCGGCATGACCCTGATGAAAACAACCGGATACATGGTGGACGACCTGAAAGAGAGCGACCCCATCCGGCAGGATCTGACTTTTTTTGAAGAACACTTTGACGGTTTGATGCCGTTGGAAGTAACGGTGGATTTTCAGAAGCCCAACCAGGTATTGAAGCAATCCAATCTGGAAAAATTAGACCGGTTTTGCCGGGAGATGCAGGAAAATCCGGACGTATCCCGTCCCCTCTCCATCGTAGAGGTCATCAAATTTGCCAACCAGGCCTATTACAACGGAAAACCCGAATACTACTGCCTCCCCAATTCCATGACCCGGAATTTTATTTTGAAATACGCCCAGAATTCGGCCGGAGAGATCGGCGGCATGGCAAACTCCTTCATCGATTCCACCTCCCGGGAGATCCGGCTCAGTTTCCGCGTCAAGGACATCGGAACCCGGAGAATGGAGGAGCTGGAAGATTCCGTATACCGGAGCGCCCGCCGGATCTTCCCGCCGGAAAGCCACTCCGTCAAAGTCACCGGTTCCAGCGTGATCGCCTTTAAGGGGAACCGCTATCTGATCGAAAACCTCTTCTCCTCCTTAGCGCTGGCCATTGTCCTCATTGCCGGATTCATGGCCTGGATGTTCAGAAGCAAGCGGATGGTGCTGATCGCCCTGGTGCCCAACATCATCCCCCTGATCTTTACGGCAGCCATTATGGGATTCACCGGCATTCCGATCAAAGCCTCCACGATCCTTGTGTTCAGTGTCGCTTTCGGGATCTCTACGGACGATACGATCCACTATTTGGCCAAATACCGCCAGGAGTTGCAGGCAACCAAATGGGACATCCGCCTCTCCGTCGTACACGCCCTGAAAGAGACGGGACAGAGCATGATCTATACCTCTATCATTCTCTTCTTCGGGTTCGGGATCTTTTGCCTGTCGGATTTCGGAGGGACATTTGCCCTGGGCATGCTGACCTCGCTCACCCTGCTTTCCGCCACGCTCGCCAACCAGTTGCTGCTTCCCGCCCTGCTGTTGACCATGGAAAAAAGCATTACCAACCGGACATTCCGGGAGCCTTTGCTGCAAATTTACAACGAAGAGGAGGATATCGACACCGACAAGTTGTCGATCAGGCCGGAAGAGAAGGAATAAGCTTGATCTCTTTGACAATGTCGTCAAACAGTTGCGAAGCCCCGATCCGGAAGTAATAGGAGGTCAGCCACTCGCTGCCCAGCACGTGGTTGACAATTGTCAGGTAACGCAGTGCGTTGGTCGCCTTGGAAACCCCTCCGGACACCTTTAATCCCACCCGTTTGCCGGTACGGGCGTAGAATTGCCGGACCGCTTCACACATTACATACATGGCTTCCGGAGTCACATTTACCGGCACTTTCCCGGTGGAAGTTTTGATAAAATCCGCACCGGCGTACATGCTGACCAGCGAGGCGTTAAAGATGTTCTCGATGCTTTTCAGCTCCCCGGTCTCCAAGATGACCTTCAACCTGACCCCCTTACACACCTTCCGGATAGCGGAAAGTTCCCGGTAGATCTTTTCGAAGTTCTTTTCCAGGACATCCCCCACCGCAATGACCACATCCACCTCTTCCGCTCCTTCTGCCACAGTCATCTTGCACTCGGCCAATTTTATCTCGGTAAAGGTTTGCGAAGCAGGGAATCCTCCGGCTACTACTGCCGTCCGTATCTCGGTTCCTTTCAATCCGTTGCGCACTACGGAGGCGAAATTGGGATATACACACACCGCCGCTACCTGCCGGAGATCGTTTTTTTTCAGCTTTTTCAACAGATCGGCCACAAAAGCCTTGACGGAACTCTCCGTATCGGTCGGTTTCAGGGTGGTATAGTCGATACAGGCGAGGCAGAGTTTCAGGTTCTCCACACAATAGGCTTTCTTCACCTCCTTTTCCACCACGCCGTCCAATTCAAAGGGCATGACGTCTTCCAGGTTCGCCCAACTGTAGGTTGCCAATTCGTCCAATAGCTGTTCCATGTTGCAATGTTTACTCGTCTATGGCATCAGGCCGTTCCGCTCTCTTGTTGCGTCAGTCCGGAAATAACCAACCGGTAAGATTTCCGGATCCAGCCTTTCAGTGTACTGTCGCTTATGCTGCCGTCCAACAATACGGTATTCCAATATTTTTTATTCATACGGAACCCGGCGGTAACCGCCGGGAATCGCTCCCGCATTTCATCGATCTCATCGGCGGCGCACTTGATGTTGATGCGCAGATCGCCTTGCAGGAAAACCAAACAGAACCATTTTCCGCAGACTTTAAAAACGAGGGCTGCATCTTCAAAAGGGATCGCTTCCTCTGTCCGGGGCAAAGACAAGCAATAGTCTCGCAAATCCTCCAGATTCATGCTTACAAAATTACGCAATGTTTACGAGGTTTTAAACTTTTACAGGTCAAAATCTTTATCTTTGCAGAAAGATTCCGTGTTGCAAATCCACACACAGATATTTCGGATTTAATTCTACAAAAATGGCTGCCAAAAAAGGGGAAGAAACACCGTTGATGCAACAATATTATGCCATGAAGGCAAAGTATCCCGATGCGATCATGCTCTACCGCATGGGGGATTTTTACGAAACTTTCGGAGAAGATGCGGTGATCACTTCGAAGATCCTCGGTATTACACTGACCAAAAGGGCGAGCGGATCTCCCGGCGACGTCCGGCTGGCCGGTTTTCCCCACCACGCGCTGGACAATTACCTGCCCAAATTGGTCCGGGCGGGACAGCGGGTAGCGATATGCGAGCAGTTGGAAGACCCCCGGCAGACCAAAAAATTAGTAAAAAGGGGCGTGATCGAACTGGTTACCCCCGGCGTTTCGTACGGGGAATACGCCACCGACGCCAAAAGCAACCTGTTCTTAGCCGCCGTTTATTTCCAAAAAGAGGAGGCGGCGATCTCCCTGCTGGATCTCTCTACGGGGGAGTTCCTGGCTACCGAGGGGAGTTGTTCCACCATCGACAAGCTGCTGAACAGTTTCCAGCCCAAAGAGGTCATCTACCCCCGGGGAGAGGAGAAACGTTTCCACGAACTGTTCGGCAACCGGTATTACCTTTATCCCATCGAGGGGTGGTTTTTTGACGGCGAGGCCGCCCGGGAAAAGCTGAAAAAACATTTTGAAGTCAATTCGCTGAAGGGGTTCGGCATTGAACAGATGCCGCTGGCTGTTTCGGCTGCGGGAGCCGTCCTGAATTACTTAGAGCAGACGAAGCACGACCTGGTTTCCCACATCACCGCCATCTCCCGCATAGACGAAGCGTCCTGTATGCTGTTAGACAGATTCACTCTTCGCAATCTGGAATTGCTGCACTCCTCCTGTGAAGAGGGAAAATCCTTAGTCGATATCATCGACCACACGGTTACCCCGATGGGGGGCCGTATGTTGCGCCGCTGGATCGGCATGCCGCTGAAATCACCGGAGCAGATCGAAGAGCGGTTGGAGATGGTGGAGACCTTTCTGCGGCAGGAGGAGATCCGGTTGGAGGCGGAGTTGTTGCTGCGCAGCATCGGCGACCTGGAACGGTTGGCCTCCAAAGTGGCGGTGGGGCGGATCACCCCCCGCGAAATGGTGCAGCTCAAAGTGGCTCTGGGCGCTATTCCGGCATTGAAATCGGTTTGCCGGAAAACAGGTTCTTCCATTCTTTGCCGGTATACGGAGGCGCTGGAGGAGTGCCGGGCGCTGTACGAAAAGATCGACAGGGAGATCCTGGAGAATCCCTCCAACCAGTTGAACAAAGGAGGGGTGATCGCGGCAGGGATCCACCCGGAATTGGACGAGCTGCGGGAGATCTCCTCCAACGGAAAAGAGCTGTTGCAGCAGATGCAGCAACGCGAAAGCGAAGCCACCGGCATTCCCTCCCTCAAGATCGGTTTCAACAACGTGTTCGGGTACTACATCGAAGTCACCAAAACCCACAGGGAGAAGGCGCCGGATACCTGGATCCGGAAACAGACCCTTGTAAATGCCGAACGGTACATCACGCCGGAGCTTAAAGAGTACGAAGAGAAGATCTTAGGCGCTGAAGACCGCATGCTGGAGATCGAAACGAATATTTACACTAATTTACTTATTGAAGCATCTTCGCACATCCGGAATATCCAAAATAACGCCCGGATCATTGCTTCCGTGGATACGCTCATGGCGTTTGCCGAAGCTGCCTCGCGCTACCGGTACAACCGCCCGGAGATCAACGACGGGGAGGTCATCGAGATCAAAGCGGGGCGGCATCCTGTCATTGAACGGCAACTGCCTCCCGGCGAACCGTACATTGCCAACGACGTGTACCTGGATAATACCCGGCAGCAGATCATCGTCATCACCGGCCCGAACATGTCCGGGAAATCCGCGCTTCTCCGGCAAACCGCCCTGATCGTGATCCTGGCGCAGGCCGGTTGTTTCGTGCCCGCGGAATCGGCCAAAATCGGGTATGTGGACAAGGTTTTTACGCGGGTCGGTGCTTCGGACAACATCTCGCAGGGGGAATCTACTTTTATGGTGGAAATGAACGAGGCCGCCAACATCCTGAATAACATCTCCGACCGGAGCCTCATTCTTTTCGACGAACTGGGACGGGGCACCTCCACTTACGACGGCATCTCCATCGCCTGGGCGATCGTGGAGTACCTGCACGAGCATCCGAAGTTCAAAGCGAAAACGCTGTTCGCTACTCATTACCACGAATTGAACGAGATGGAGCATTCGTTCAAAAAGATCCGGAATTACAATGTCTCCGTCAAAGAGGTGGAGAACAAAGTGGTCTTCCTGCGCAAATTAGCGCCGGGAGGCTCCAACCATTCGTTCGGGATCCAGGTGGGGCGCATGGCCGGGCTTCCCCACTCCGTCATCCGCCGGGCGGATGAGATCCTGAAGCAGTTGGAAGGGAAGCGGGATCCGGGCGAAGGAGTACAGAAGGAGATACACAAGCCGGTGGAAAAATTAGCCGCGGAGCGCGAAGGGTATCAGCTCAGTTTTTTCCAGTTGGAAGACCCCGTGCTGATACAGATCCGGGACGAGATCAAAGGGCTGGACATCAACAGTCTGACCCCCATCGAAGCCTTGAACAAACTGAACGGGATCAAAAAGATCTCGGGGTTGTGATCACCACCGGACCTGCTCTCCGTTCTCGTAAGTAAAACGATTTCATGACCCATATTTCTCTCTGGCGATCCATTCTGTCACAGCATTCGGACTTTCTACATGTATGAGAATTAATTTCTGATTTGTCAATGCGGCAATTTTATAACATACTGCTTTTTTATCCATTCTGCAAATAACAAGATATCTTCCATTTTTGGAAGTTCCGATCTTATTCGTATCAAACTGCAAATCAATGGAATAGCTGAGGTAATAGGAGGAGTTATTTACTTCTGTTTCTCCATCATCATAAACAGTCGTCTCAGTTTCTATCGTTGAATTATAGGATAAAACGACAGAAATATCATTTTCAAAATGGGCATCTGTATATAATTCCCATTTAAATGCCATCAAAGAATCTTGAGTAGTAAACGATTGTGACTTCCCACTCACAAAAAACGCTCCAATAAAAATGAGTAATAATGTTGTCTTCATCAGTCTGTATTTACTTAATTCCATTTATCACGAATCTATAATGAGGCTAAATGTCATAAAATGAGATCGTATGAGAATTATTTTTCAATATTTAAAAGCCAATCAATCGCATTGACCTGTTTTATTCCGTTGCGGCTGCCTGTTTCGTAATCCATTGTAATCAGCAGCCGCTCATTAAAGTCGGAAATTTTGGCAAAGGGCGCGAGTTCGCGTTCGAGCGTTTTTATGTATTTCGATACGGTTTTATTGTCAATTTTTTTGCCGTTTGCTATGAGGATCTTAGCGATATTTCCTATACAAGTTATCTTTGAAATTCGCGATATAAAGATATGCGAAATTCCTAAAACTTCTAATTTCTTGAAAGTTTTAGGAATTTCAACTAATCGTTCCTGTTGTAAAGATATTCTCTTTTTTACCGGCGAATACCACGAATGAAAGCTCCGAAGTCAAGACTTGGTCAGGAGGTGCCCCAAAAACAGAGAACCTCTTTACTTCTAATGCCACAATACAACAACAGACTCTTAATCAGATGTTCCATTTAATTAATTACATTACCTTTTTTGTCGATTTTATAGTATGTTCCACTCTTTTCTACAGTTGTCCGGCCATCATTAAAAGACCTGACTCTGTCAAATTGTGCGGGAATCACAATCTGTCCGGTTGTGTCAACAAAGCCCCACTTTCCACCTCTTCTAATAGAATGTTCCTTTTCTTGTACTTTCATCCCTCCAATACAGAAAGCGGCCAAACCCTCCGAAAAAGGTAAGACTGTTGAAAATGCAGGTTGGATTACAATATCACCATTCATGTTGGCAAAACCCATTTTGCCGTCCACAATGATGCGAAAAAGTCCATTTTGTACCTCATCCGGACTGTTATCCCCAGCAGCTACTTCAAATAAAATATTCTCCGCCCGGTCTATCGCATAGTATTTGTTTTCGATGCTGCCCGGTGCTCTGTGTCCAATAATGGCAATTTTATCAAATACCTCCGTAAAACAATACCGATATTTATCTGTGGGAATTACGATTTGTCCGGAGGCATCCTTATACCCCATTACATAAGGTTCCATATCAAGAGATAAACTAAACCGGATTAATGCATCACTGCTTTGGGCTTGTAATGAGATAGTAAAAACAAAAATTATCGTTAAAATACTTATTAAAATTTTCATGGTGATCTATTATTTTAATTCCCAAATATACGTATTATCACACTCCGGATATTTATAATCAAGAGCCTCTTTTCCATTCCATATATCCACATGACCAGTGGCATCATCCCATCCACAACCTGTTTGATATATTATTGCTTTTTTGCCTGAAAGTGCATTATTGAAGGAGTTACTATATTGTCCATATTCACGATTCAAGTAATCAACTAAATCAACAACCCTAAAGAGAAAGTTAATTAAATCATTGATTTAAACAACCAAAAACCCATACGAAGTCGTTTTTTCGGGAATTGAGGTAATTGCTCTCCCCAATTCATATTGACACCATGTGCCTTAATCAGTTGATATAACTTATATAGTTTTTGGTCTGTAAATAATTTGATATCACTTTTACTCAATACAAACGATATGTATTCTATTTCTCCTTTATAATTAAAATACAGCATAACTGTAGAGTAATTCTCTTTGTTCAATTGTTGGATTTCGTTTGTGGATAAAATATTTTTTACAATGTTCTTTATCGCTTCATTTAGCTGTTCGTAATTTTTTATAATAAAAACATCAGCCTCTTCTTTTCTTGGATCATGCGGTTCGAATAGTGGATGTGCATGTATAAATTTTTCTGTAGTATCGTATTTAAAATAGTTGTTTTCTTTGGCCAATCCATGGAAAGAAAAATTAAACAATATTATAAAAAATATCAATCGTTTCATATCATGTTTACTTAATAAAATTCTGAATTAATACAGGATCTATATTCGGGTTAAATATCCCTATTCTTTCTTTCGAGTAATTAGGATCATTCCAGCCTATCCCAAGTGTTTGATATAGAGAAAGAAAATTGTCAGGTAATTTTTTAGTAATATAAATTTCATTTACTAAACTATCATAGAGATCAAAATAGTCTATATTCTGATTTGCTGTAATATAAAAACAAGGATTCTCGCCATAAAGGACACAACAATGTTCCGCTCCGGGTGCCCGGTGGGGAGAGGAGTACCTCTTCGCGCCCTTTGGCTTCCTGGTACCAGCTTTTGGCCTGCCCCAGCGGGGAGTCTTCCGCCCAAACATGTCCTCCGGCAAATCCAACTTCGGGAGAGACAAAAAGCAGACTATTCGGAAAACAATCTATTCCTTCCAGCCACATCTCGTTCATCTGGCTCGAACAGGAATGGGCTAAGGCAGTTATGGTAAAGACTGCCGCCCAAATCCTGTCGATAACTTTTTTACTCAAAAACTTCATTCTTATGTAGTGACTGTGTAGCAGATGTAACGGGTATAAAGGTATGAAAAGAAACTATCCCGGCAATAGGGATAGTTTCAGGTATTTCAAAGTACATCTTTACATTAGTTGGTTGCTCTGTAGGCTGCTCCTCTTTCCCGGTAGGCAGCCGGGGGAAACAACGATACATCGTCCGTTAATCGAGAAAGGGAAAAAGGTAGAGTAGGTGAATAGGATAAGATCGATGTAGCAGGAATTTTAAACCTGAACACAGACTTAATAATGTCTTCCAAATCCGAATAGATCTGCATATCTATATCGTAGAGGGGAGAATCTGTTTTTACTCCAAAAGTAACGCTATATACGTACCCATTGGGACTCACATCAAGATGTAATAACATCCTCTCTGTTCCACATTTATCAAGTATTTCTACTGGAAATGCTTTTTTCAGAGCTTTTTTTAGCTCTTGATCCGTGTTGAGAAGATACATTTTGTCATATATTTCAAGGAGTTCCGCAGGAGAACGGGTTTCCGTACGTCTTGTAGACAAGGTAGATGGATTTAGTCGATTCGCTATTATTCCATTGCTTTTTACCATGGTCTTACCATTGACTGAAACTTCAATTTTCTCCATTGATTGTTGTGCATGTGCCGCACCCGACAGCACAAGACTGAACAGAAGGAATATAAACTGATTCATGGTATGTTTTTGAAAAAGTAAACTGTGTTTAAAGGTTAAGAAGAGGTTTCCTATTTTTAGTCAGGAAACCTCTTTATTTCGAATTTTACATACAACAGATGACTGTTAAGGATGTACTACTTCATTAACGATTTTCTTGCTTCTCCTGCATTATTTCAGATTCTTGTATGGATTTTCCGGAACCTTCATTGGGGGAGCAACTTTGTGAGTGCCGTTACGAGTTTCAATCTCATCATCTATATAAAATAGAGTCCACCAGCCTGTCGGACGGAGATAATTAACTTTACCTGTATCCTCAAATATTCCAACTGACCCTCCATACATGTTGTCATCCCCTTCTCTCTTGTCCTTTTCTATATCAAACAGAAAATCAATTCGATACGAATTCCTGCCATAGTTCTTATCCTGTTTATCCGTAGTATAGGTTCCCGCATATCCTATTACAGGCTTTAGATCCTCTCTATAATAGGACGGTGCATATTTTTTCATCGCTTCCGTGGCAATTTCAAATAAATGCTTCTCGCGTTCCTCTTGGGAGAGTTTTGTGAGGTCGGTAGTTTGCGAATATGCCGCACCCGACAGCACAAGACTGAACAGAAGGAATATAAACTGATTCATGGTATGTTTTTGAAAAAGTAAACTGTGTTTAAAGGTTAAGAAGAGGTTTCCTTATTAAAAACAGGAAACCTCTTTGCTTCTAATGTTACACAACAACAGGAAATTATCAGGGATGGCTGATTGAGTTTTTATCTTCTTTTCAGGCGGGTTTCAAGGATGACGATGTCTTCCAGCGGGCGGTCGTTGCCGTCTGTTTCCTGTGCGGCGATGTTGTCGATGATCTCCATGCCTTCGACTACTTCTCCGAATACGGTGTATTTTCCGTCCAAAAACGGCGTGCCGCCGACGGTGATGTACACGGCGCGCGCTTCCGGAGAGAATTTGTGCGCGTTGTATCCCTCAAACTTTTCAGCGATTTCCGCGTCGATCGAACGGATCAGTTCATCGGCCGCTTCCCGGTTGCCACTGCGGAGGAATTCCCGGTACTCCGACTCCCGCGGTTGGAATAGTTCCTTCCCGTATTGGTTCCTGGTTTGCATCAGCCGTTGCTGTTCCATTATGTCCAACTCTTTCTCTTCCAATACAGTCCCCTGAACAATGTAGAATTGTTCTCCGGAGGAGCGTTTTTCCGGGTTCACATCATCCCCCTGCCGGGCGGCTGCCAAAGCGCCTTTTTTGTGGAAATGCAGCGGATTGATCTCCGCCTCGATGGTGTAGTCGATGCCCCCGGTTCCCAACATGGCGCCTTTTTCGGCGTTCCGGGAGTCGGAAGAGCCGCCCTGTACCATAAAATCCTTGATCACCCGGTGAAAGAGCAGGCCGTTGTAATGGCCTTCTTTGGCCAGTTTCAGGAAATTCTCGGAGTGCAGCGGCGTATCCGTATATACTTTTAATTTAATGTCACCCAGATTGGTGGTAAAAACCACATACTTGTACGGAGCGGCTGAAACAGAAGCGGCGGCCAACAGGAGCCCCCCTAAAATACAGGTTAAAATCTTTTTCATGTCTATTGTATTTTTATAATTCGAACATCCTGCGACGGACGGTTGTGGAAATCGGTTTTTTGAGCTGCTATTTTTTCAACTACATCCATTCCCCCGGTTACTTCGCCGAAAACAGTGTAAGCGCCGTCTAAGTGAGGGATCCCTCCCACGGTGGTGTAAGCCTTTTTTTGCGCTTCCGTCAACACCAACTCTTCCCGGGGGAAAAGCGCACGCACTTCTTCGGAGAGGCGCTGGTTGATCCGGGTCAGCGCTTCGAAATCCTCCGCTGCTTCCAATTGTTTGATTTCAGCCTGTTTGGACTGCAACAATTGTTCAAACAGCGCCCGGTGGCGGCGTTGGTTGATGCTTTCTGTTGCCTGCTCCAACTCTTCCGGTGTAAAGACTTGCCCCACCACTATGTAAAAGTGCGAGCCGCTGGATCGCCTTTCCGGGTTCACGTTGTCGCCTTCGCGGGCCATGGCCAGCACGCCTTTCCGGTGGAAGAAGCCGGGAAGGATCTCGGCTTCTAATTGGTGTTCGGCTCCACCGGCGCCCAATGCCATACCGGGAACTGCGTTCCGGGAAGCCGGATCGCCGGTCTGTATCACAAAATCTTTGATCACGCGGTGAAAAAGCAAGCCGTCGTAGTAGCCTTCGCGGGCCAGGCGGATAAAGTTTTCCCGGTGAATCGGGGTCTCTTTGTAAAGATGAATGGTTATGTTTCCGTAGTTGGTTTCAAGGGTGAAGGTGTCGGAATCTTTCTCTTTACACCCTGTTATCCCAAGTAAAACACTCAATATGATCACCCATTTTTTCACACCTGTTTGCAATAAGTACATGATTATTGACAACAAAAATAGTCTATTCGGGCGATATCTTACACATTTTTACTAAATTTGTTCCATAAAACTTTTGTGCGAACGAAATGAAAAATTACTATTTTTTTATCGTCTTTTTAGCTTGCGTGTTGCTGTCCTGTAAAGAAAAAAAGCAACCGCCGGTTGATGTTGTAGAAACTGTAGCCCCGGATACTACGTTCCGGGAAGCGCCGGTTGTTCGGAAAGAAGTTGTGGAGGAACCGGTCTATTTTCTTATTGCAGGCTGCTTTGAAACTCCGGAGTTGGCCGAGAGGTTGCAAAAAAAATTGACGAGGGGGGGATATGATTCCCGGATTTTGCCGTATTTTACAAATCTTCATTTGGTTTCTTATTCCGGATATCCGGATTTGCAGAGCGCCAAAGAGGCGCATGCAGAGTTGGTGCGGGAGGCCGGAAAAGAAAAAACCTGGATATACAAACTCTCTGATTGAGGTAAATGGTATATCTTTGCTTTATAAACATCCTGCCGGAGAAATCCGGAAAAGGGATTAAACAGTGACACCAGATGTATAAAATAATTGCCCCGATACTTTTTACCGCGCTCTTTTTGACGGGTTGCCAGCAAAAGGGACCGAATCCCAAGTACCTGACCGATAAGACGGTGGTCCGCAACACGGAGGAGAACAAAAGCGTGGAGAAAGCAGCCCGCCAGGAGGAGCGGTTTGCCAAAACCGGAGAGAATGGCGCGGAGATATACCGGTCGGGAGAGTCAAATCGGGGGAATTACCATGTGATCGTGAGCAGTTACAAGCCGACAAGGGCAAATCAGGCGAAAGCGGAAAAATTGGCAAAAGATCTCCGGGAGTTGGATTATCCGGACGCTGAGGTGTTGCCGGAAATGCTGGGCAGGATCCGGGTCAGTATCGGACGGTTTACGACCGAGCAGGATGCCGTCGTCCTGCGGGATTATGTCCGGAAAGTTGCCGATCGCCCGGATATCTGGATTTTCAAGGCAGCCGATTAAAACCGTTTACAAAGAACGGCGCAGACGCGCCACGGGAATATCCAGCATCTGCCGGTATTTTGCAATGGTTCGCCGGGCAATTTGATATCCTTTTTGATTCATCAGGTCGACCAATTCGTCATCCGTTAAGGGCTTTTTTTTGTCTTCTGTTTCCACCAAGTTTCGAAGCGCATTTTTTAACTCTCCCGTACTGACTTCTTCCCCGCTCTCTGTTTGCATGCTGCCGGAAAAGAAATCTTTCAGGGCAAAGACGCCGAACCAGGTTTGGATGTATTTGGAGTTGGAGACACGGGAGATGGTGGAAACGTCCAAGCCGGTGATGTCGGCAATGTCCCGCAGGATCATCGGTTTTAACTGGTTGCCGTCGCCGGAAAGAAAGTATTGTTTCTGAAATTGCACAATGGCGGTCATCGTCAGCATCAGGGTGGCGTTGCGTTGTTGCAAAGCGTCGATAAACGATTTGGCGGAATTCAGTTTGTATTTTACAAAAGCGACGACATCTTTGTCGTTTTGAGTGGAGGAGTCGCCATCCAGCATTTTCAGGTAGGATTTGTTCAGCCGGAGTTCCGGCAAGTGCCCGGAATTGAGGCTGAGTTGTAATTCTCCGTCTACCAGATCGAGGGTGAAATCGGGCATGATCTTCTCCGTACCGGAAGTCAGGGCGGTATCCGCTGCTGTTCCTCCCGGTTTGGGATTGCATTTCAGGATCTCGTCGATCGCTTGTTTTAATACATCGTCGGTGATCCGCAGGCGGCGCGCGATCTTTTCGTAATGCTTTTTGGAAAATTCCTCGAAACATTCTGTCAGGATGATACAGGCGTTTTGCAAAGCCGGATTGTCCGGACAGGTATTTAACTTGTGCTTTGCCTGGATCAGCAGGCACTCCTGCAGGTCGCGAGCGCCTACTCCGGAAGGCTCGAACTCCTGAACGAGCCGGAGCAATTTCTCTACCGATTCCTCCGATACCTCTATGCCGGCGCCGAACGCCAGGTCGTCTACGATGTTTTCTACCCCTCTTCGCAAATAGCCGTCTTCGTCGATGTTGCCAATGATGTATTCGGCCACTTTCCGATCCAGGTCGGAGAGCGGACGGACGCCCAATTGCTCCAGCAGGTTCTCCCGGAAAGTGGTTCCCTGGGAAAAAACAAAGTCGCGGGATTCGTCGTCCCGGGAGGCATTGGAGATGGTCAGTTTGTAGTCGGGCGTATCGTCCTCGTCGTTCAGGTAATCTTCCAGCGAAAATTCGTCGTCCCGGCACTCCTCTTCGGATCCGTATTCCTCCTCTTCTCCGGAGTCAAGCTCATCCTGTACATCCTGTTCGGGTCCTCCTTCCGGCACAGCTTCCCCTTCTTCCAGCAACGGATTGGATTCCAATTCTTCCTTGACCCGTTGTTCCAACTGCGCCACGGGCAATTCCAGCAATTTTATCAACTGGATCTGGAGCGGGTTGATCTTTAAACCCAACTTCTGCTGTAAACTTTGCTTCAATGCCATGACTCGCTGTTTTACGGGTTAAAACTCCGCGTTCTTGGGGGTGCGCGGAAAGGGGATCACATCCCGGATGTTGCCCATTCCGGTCACAAAAAGCAGCAACCGCTCAAAGCCCAGGCCGAAACCGCTGTGTACGGCGGATCCGAAACGCCGGGTGTCCAAATACCAGGACATTCCTCCCACCGGAACGCCCATTTCTTTCATCCGGGACACCAATTTGCCGTACTCCTCTTCCCGCTGGGAACCGCCGACAATTTCGCCGATCTGCGGAAAGAGTATATCCATGGCAGCAACCGTTTTTCCGTCGGGGTTCTGCTTCATGTAGAACGCTTTGATCTCTTTGGGGTAACCGGTCAGGATCACCGGGCGTTTGAAGTGTTTTTCCACCAGATAGCGCTCGTGCTCGCTCTGCAGGTCTACCCCCCAGCCCGTTACCGGGTACTGGAACTTGTTGGTTTTATTTGCTTTGCTGTTTTTCAGTATCTCTACCGCCTCTGTGTAGGTGAGGCGCTCGAAGGGGTTGGAGAGCACAAAGTTGAGCTTTTCCACCAACTCCATGGAGCGCTCCTCCTCTTTTTTACCTTTCTCTTCTTCCTGCAGGCGGGCGCTCAGGAATTTCAGGTCTTCCAAGCAGTGTTCCAACGCATAGCGGATGAGGTATTTGAGGAAATCCTCCGCCAGGTCCATGTTGTCTTTCAGGTCGTAAAAAGCCATTTCCGGCTCGATCATCCAGAATTCCGACAGGTGGCGGGTCGTGTTGGAGTTTTCCGCCCGGAACGTAGGCCCGAATGTGTAAATCTTTCCCAAAGCCATTGCCCCCAGTTCTCCCTCCAACTGGCCGCTTACCGTCAGGCTGGTCGCTTTGCCGAAGAAGTCCTGTTTGTAGTCCACCTGTTCGTTTTCGTCCAAGGGGGGGTGTTTGGGATCCAATGTGGTTACCCGGAACATTTCGCCGGCGCCTTCGCAGTCTGAAGCGGTGATCAGGGGCGTATGCAAATAGAAAAAGCCGTGTTCGTTGAAATATTTGTGGATGGCAAATGCCATGGCGTGGCGAATCCGGAATACGGCGCCGAAGATGTTGGTGCGGAAGCGGAGATGGGCTACTTCCCGCAAAAATTCCAGGCTGTGCTTTTTGGGTTGGATGGGGTATTTTTCCGGATCGGATTCCCCCAACACTTCTAACTCCCGGGCCTGTATCTCACACGCCTGCCCACTTCCGGCGCTTGCCGTCAGCATGCCTTTGACCCGCACGGCAGCTCCCGTCGTTACCTTCTTCATCAACTCTTCCGGAAAAAGGGTCGCATCCGCCACGACCTGGATGCTGTGGATGGCAGAACCGTCGTTCAACGCAATAAAATTTACCTGTTTGTTTCCCCGCTTGGTCCTGACCCAGCCGCAAATTTCCACCTCTTTGTCGAAATCTCCCGCCAACAACTCTTTCACAGAAGTTTTACCTGTTTCCATCTTAAAATTCTTTTGATATTAACAACCGTTCACCCCCCCGCCGGCACCCAACTACCCTGCAAAAATAACGAATAATGTGGAAACCGGCAATTTATAAAGTGTATCTTTGCCCTGTGCTTAACTTGAATCCAATATGTCATGAAGAAATTGATGATCCTCGCTGCGCTTACCGCCATTGTGGGAGGGTGCGATCCGTCGAACGAAAACGAATGGGACGGTCCGGTTATTCCGGTATCATTGAAAAGTATAGAAGCTGTACACATTGACAACTCCGGAGAATTTCCGGTCGTTGCGGATTCGCTTGTCAAAAAGGAGGCTTATATGGTGGGGATAAAGTGGATTGCCGACAATGCTTTGACGGATGACGATGACAAATTTATCACCGGCCCGATCCACAAAGGGGAGCAGTTGTACGGCAACATGGCCGATCGTTACTCCAAAGCGATTGTGTGCCTCACTCCTTTCAATGCCGGGACCCCTGCCGGAAAATATGTTTCCAAATACTTCAAGGAGATCGACCGGAACTATCTGCCGGCCGGCGTCAATGAAGGGTTTGTACTGCTCGTCGCCCCCGATCCGGGAAAACACGCTTTCAGAGTGGAGTATTACGACGGGGAGGAACTTACGTTTTTTTACGAAACAGCTCCCATTGAATTTTATTGATCATGATAAAAAAATTTCTATTCCTGGTAGTTGTTACTGCCGTAACGATGCGATCGCTTCCGGCACAGGATACGGTTATACTGGCAAGTCCGAACGCCTGGTTGGATTTTCACCTTGTACAACACATCGGACTGGGTAAATGGAACAGTGCGGGCTATGCCAACGAGGGGCTTCCATCGGCCTCCATGACAGAGCTTAGGGGGGTATTTACTTTTTTCATCGCCAAACCTGCACTCCACGCTTTTATGGACATGGGGATTGGGATTATGCCTGCCCCCGGCATGAAATCACTGGATATCAGCCGCATGCCCATGCCAAACGAGGCACACTATTACCTGCGGGAAATCCGGTCGGAATCCGGCCCGGATAAGGCAAGCGCCCATTTCAAATTCACGGCGGGTTTGTCCTGGAATCTCCAGGCATCCGACAAACTGAATATCCTTCCTGCTTTGGGAGTTGGAGGGCTCACCATGCAGCAAAGGCAATTTGACCTCATCCTCAAAGAACAGGGTTCCAATACGCAGTACCACACCACGTATGTTTGGGGTAAACACATAGATGAAGAGTACGGCTCAACAACAGAAACGCTGGGATATCTGACCGGCAGGCTGAATTTCAAATACAAAATGCAGCGTATGAGCCTTTTGTTCGGGGTGGAATATACCTGTTTTTTTGACAGGATGCACTTCTACGGTCGCTATTCCAATATGTTCTATGACAACATTCAAAAGGATATTCAGGTAAAGGGTAATAACATGAATATGCTTGGTATATCCGTCAGTGCATCATTCTGATCACCAAGAAACAGACAGTAACTCCTGCCCAATGCGGTGCAGACCCTCCACAATTTTTTGGCGTTGTGCAGGCCTGGGTTTCACTCCTTTTTTCCACCACCGCTTGCCGCATCCCCGACAACAAACAGTTCGCTGAAAATCCGGTCGGAAACCAGCCACCCGGCTTCGGTCAGGATGAAACGCCCCGCTTCCTTTTTCGCCCAATCGTTTTCGATGTAAAAAGCCAGCCGTTCCTCCTGGTTCGGAGCGATATCTCCGGGCGTGTTTTTGAATACATCCCATTCCGCCCCCCACATCGTCCGCAAAGAGGTCATCACATATTCATTGTACCGGTCAAAACAGGTCAACTCCTCACGCTCAAAAATCAAAATACCTTTATTTAAACTGTCAATATAAGTGTTCAGGCGGGAACTATTCCACTGCCGGGAAGCGCCGTCGTACGAATGTGCGGAAGGGCCCAGTCCCAGATACGGTTTCTGTTGCCAATAGCGGGTATTGTGCCGGGAGTAGGCTTGGTTCCGGGCGAAATTCGAGATTTCGTAATGCTCGAACCCCCGTTCTTTCAACCGCTCCGAAACATGCAGGAACAGGGCAACCGTTTCCTCTTCCGCCGGCAGGGAGAGTTTGCCCGCCGCCTGTTGCTTCTCAAAAACAGAGCCCGGATCAATGCCGAGCATATACACCGAGAGGTGGGACACGGGAAAACGATCGAGCAGTTCCAGATCCGCCCAAACGTGTGCGGAAGCGCTCCCCGGAAGCCCCAGGATCAGATCGACACTCACATTTTCGTAACCGGCTGCCGCCACCTGTTCCAATCCGGCAATGGCCTGTGCAGCGGAGTGCGAACGGCCGATCCGTTTCAACACTGCATCGTCAAAAGTTTGAATACCGATGCTCAGGCGGTTAAATCCCAACGCCTTCCAAGCGCCGAGTCGATCCGGGGTCAGGTCTTCGGGGTTGGCTTCCAGCGTACGTTCGGTGCCAACGGGGAATGCGTAGTGTTTGTGAAGAGCGGAAACCACCCGTTCCAATTCCGGTATGGACAGAAAAGAGGGGGTGCCTCCTCCCAGGTAAAGCGTTTCCGGAACGGTTTTCCCCAGATAGGCCGTGCGTAGCTCCATCTCCCGTTCCAATGCAGGTAAAAAGGCCTCTTTTCGGGTAGAAGAAGCCAGGGAGTAAAATCCGCAGTAGTGACACTTGCTCCTGCAAAAAGGGATGTGGACGTATACACTCATGGCTTTATGAATGACGGGAACGACACAGGATGTAAAGATTCCGGCAGTAAGCGGCTATTCCGAACGATTGTCCGACGATCAACACCGGATCCCGCCGGTACAACGCATAGGCTACAATCGTACCCGATCCCAGCAGGCTGATCAGCCAGAATCCCAGCGGCAAAACAGATTCGTGCCTTTTCCGGGAGTAGTGCCACTGATACACAAACCGCATGGTAAACAATACCTGCCCCAGCGAACCGAACAGGATCAGCCAAAGCGGGACAACGTCGGTATTGAAAAAACGCGCAGCAAAAACAACCGCTTCGCTGATGGAGTACAGGACAACGACCACCGGTGTCAGGAGCAGGATACAACGGACCGGGAAAGGGACTTTCTCCCAATCGCTCTTTTGGTTCAGGTTCCAAATGTAAATGTAGTAGGCGATCAGTTGTCCGAGCAGGATGGCAAAATCCTCCCGCAGCCAGCCGTACAAAAAAAGCAGGTACGATCCGGCTAAACTCAATATCCAGTAGATGGAGGGAGATACCACCTTTTTGTGTCGCTCCGAAAGGATCCACTGGAACAGAACCCGGGCGGAGAAAAAGAGATGGGCCAGAAATCCGATAATATAAATGCCCATTTTTAATCTGTGAGGTTACTCTCCGCTACCCGGTAACGGATGTATCTTTTTTTCATCCACCGGTAGGCAAAACAATCTTTGAAAGGGCCGGCCAGGCGGTTCCATAAATGATATTTCGACTCCCCGGATATCCGGGGGAAATGCCGGACAGGCACCTGTTTCACCCGGCCGTGCTGCAATTGGATCAAAGCCGGAAGGAACCGGTGCATCCCGGTAAAAAAGGGGATCCGTTTGGCGTAATCGCTCCGGATGATCTTCAGGGGACACCCCGTATCTTCGATCCCATCGCCCGTCATCGCCCGCCGGAATCCGTTGGCGATCCGGGAAGAGAGCTTTTTGACCCATCCGTCTTTGCGATTACTCCGGATGCCGGTGACCATTTCGTACGCTCCCGCATGTTCCAACAAAAGCCGGAAATCGCCGGGCGCTGTTTGCAGGTCGGCGTCGATATAGCCCACGTATTCCGAACAGGCATAGTCAATGCCCGCTTTAAGGGCGGCACTCAATCCTCCGTTCTCGGCAAAAGCAATGTAATAAAAGTGCGGCTGCCGGGCGCACACCTCCCGGATCAACTCCCCGCTCCCGTCCGTGGATCCGTCGTTCACCAGCAGGACACACACCCGCTCCGGAGCTGTTTGGAGAAAATCCCCCAGTTCCTTTTCTATCCGGAGAATGTTGCCGGCTTCGTTGTAAACGGGCACGATCACGGTAAAAAAATAGTCGGCAGTCTGATTCATACCTTGGTTGTCAAGGGGTTGATTTTATTTTCCGCGATTCATTATCTTTGTACCGCAAAAATCGTTAGCTTTGCTTGATTTGTCGTAAAAAACGCACGAAAAAACAACATGTAAAGATATGCAATATAAACGTATTCTATTAAAATTAAGCGGGGAATCTTTGGCAGGTAACCAAAAGTACGGCATCGACGTACCAGCAGTGGAGAGTTACGCCCGCCAGATCCGGGAAGTGTCGGAAATGGGAGTCCAGACCGGTATTGTGATCGGGGGAGGAAACATTTTCAGGGGGCTGAGCGGCACCGCCAAAGGGTTTGACCGGGTCAAGGGGGACAGTATGGGAATGTTGGCCACCGTGATCAACGCCCTGGCGCTGAGTTCCGCCCTGGACAACGAAGGATGCCGGAACAAGGTATTGACGGCGATCCGCATGGAACCGATCGGGGAGTTTTATTCCAAAGCCAAAGCGGTGGAGTACCTGGAACAGGGGATCGTGACCATTTTCAGCGCCGGCACGGGAAATCCGTATTTTACGACCGATACCGGCAGCAGCCTCCGGGCGATTGAAATAGAGGCGGACGCTATGCTGAAAGGGACGCGGGTAGACGGGATTTATACGGCTGATCCGGAGAAAGATCCGGCAGCGGTCAAATACGACCGGATCACGTACGATGAAATATACGACAAAGGGCTGAAAGTGATGGATCTGACCGCGACAACCCTGTGCAAAGAGAATCGACTGCCGATTGTCGTATTCAATATGGATATACCCGGAAACCTGAAAAAATTGATAAGCGGGGAGAAGATCGGGACTGTGGTGTATTAAAAAGGGAAAACCGCTGTCATGAAATTGCTTGACTCTATTCATACCCCTGCAGACCTGAAAAAACTTCCGGAAGCAAGCCTTGTACAGCTTTGCCGGGAGATCCGGGAAAAAATCATCGAAGATTGTGCGGAGAATCCGGGACACCTCGGAGCCAGCCTCGGAGTGGTCGAACTGACGGTTGCCCTTCATTACGTGTTCGACACCCCGGAAGATCAATTGATCTGGGATGTCGGACACCAATCTTACGCCCATAAAATACTGACCGGCCGGAAAGAACTGTTCCGGAGTAAACGGCAATACAAGGGGATCAGCGGTTTTCCCAGAAGGTCGGAAAGCAAATACGACTCTTTCGGGACAGGCCACTCTTCCACCTCCATCTCCGCCGCTCTGGGGATGGCGATCGCCGCGGAGTTGGAAGGGGATACAAAACGCCAATCGATAGCCGTTATCGGAGACGGTTCCATGACAGGGGGGATGGCCTTCGAAGCGCTGAACAATGCCGGCGCTTACAAAAGCAATCTGTTGGTGATCCTGAACGACAACAACATGGCCATCGATCCCAATGTCGGGGGCTTAAACGCCTACCTGTTGAAGATGTCCACTTCCAAAACCTACAACCGGATCAAGGGGGACGTCTGGAAAGCCCTGGGTAAAATCACCCGGATCAGGAATCTTTTTCAGAAAATCGACAACAGCATCAAATCCATGTTGTTGAAACAGAGCAATCTTTTCGAAGCGTTCGGATTGCGTTATTTCGGGCCGGTGGACGGGCACGATGTAAACCGCTTAGTCGAGGTGTTGCGAAACCTGAAAAAACTGCAAGGACCGAAGCTGCTTCACTGCATCACGGTGAAAGGAAAGGGGTTTAAACAGGCGGAAAGCGACCAGACAACCTGGCACGCACCGGGAAAATACAACAAAGAAACCGGCAAGCTGCTCGAAGAAGAAAAGGCAGACGCTCCGCTCCGGTTTCAGGATGTTTTCGGGCATACACTCCTCGAATTAGCCCGGCAGAATCCGAAAATTGTGGGGATCACACCGGCCATGCCGACCGGCTGCTCCCTGAACATCATGATGAAAGAGTTGCCGGAGCGCTGCTTCGACGTGGGAATTGCAGAACAGCACGCCGTGACCTTTTCCGCCGGCCTGGCGACCCGGGGATACCTCCCTTTTTGCAACATATACTCCTCCTTTTTGCAACGGGCCTACGACCAGATCATCCACGACGTCGCCCTGCAACACCTGAATGTGGTGTTGTGCATTGACCGGGGAGGATTGGTCGGATCAGACGGAGCGACCCACCACGGCGCCTACGACCTGGCTTATCTCCGTTGCATTCCGGAGATGACCATCGCTTCTCCCCTGAACGAAGAGGAACTTCGCAACCTGATGTACACGGCACAATTGCCGGAAAAAGGGCCTTTTGCCATCCGCTATCCGCGGGGAAGGGGAAGGGCGACGGCCTGGAGGCAACCGTTCCGGGAATTGCCCGTCGGGAAGGGGAGGTGTCTCCGGGAAGGAGAGCAGGTGGCGGTCATCACATTGGGACCTGCCGGTCTGTTTGCGCAGGAGGCGATCGATCGTTTTCCGGCCGGTACGGCAGCCCTGTACGACATGCGTTACCTGAAACCGATCGACGAAGAGCTGCTGCACGCCATCTTCCGGAAATTCTCCCGGATCATCACCGTGGAAGACGGAACGGTGATCGGAGGATTGGGAAGCGCCGTAACCGAATTCATGACGGCGCAAAACTACCGGGCGGACATCGTGCGGTTGGGAATTCCGGACCGGTTCGTGGAACACGGGACGCAGGCGCAACTGTACCGGGAGTGCGGGTACGACGCCGACGCCATCGCCGGGAAAATCCGTGAAATAACGGAGCGATAAGAAACACGATATGGAGACCCCGGATAACAAAGCGTGCTGCGATAAGCTTAAACAGACTTTTAAAACGTTGTCGGAAGCGGAATTAAAAAATTTAGCCGACCACGAACCGGCCCGGTCGTACAAAAAAGGGACGCTGATCTATTCCGAAGGGGATCGCATGAAAGGGTGCTATTTCATTTACAGCGGGGCGGTCAAGGTTTTTCAAACCGGACGCGAAGGGAAGGAGCAGATCATCAAATTCGAGAAAGAGGGTGATTTTTTCGGTTTCCGTTCGGTGATCCTGAAAGAGAAGGCGTGTACCTCCGTGGAAGTGCTGTCGGATACCGTACTGGGTTTTATGCCCGAACAGGTTGTGCTGGAGCTGATCCGCAACAACCCCGCTTTCGCTTACGAACTCATGCAGATCGCCTGCAAGGAACTGGGAGAGTCCAACCGCTCCATCCGGGACATTGCCCAAAAGTCGGTCAAAAAACGGCTGGCGGAAATTTTGCTGATGCTGGCAGCGGATTTCGGCGTGGAAAAGGACGGAACGCTCCGGCTGAGTATTTCCCGGGAAGACCTGGGGAATTTTGCAGGAACCGCTACCGAAACCATCATCCGGCTGCTCTCCGAATACAAAAATGAAGGATTGGTTGAATCCAAAGGAAGGAAAATTAAATTATTAGATACCGGAAAATTAAAAAAAGTGGCCGGATATTAGTGCGAATTGTATGGTTATTTTTAAATAAATTTATCGTTCGCCTGTATAAAATAAGCATTTTTAGTTTTTACACAAAATCGAATCATCATGCCGCAAATTTCAAAAAAAGGGAATGCCATCCCGGCTTCGCCGATCCGCAAATTAGTGCCTTTTGCCGACGCCGCCAAAGCCAAGGGGATCAAAGTGTACCATTTAAATATCGGACAGCCCGATATTGAAACCCCTCCGCATGCCTTGCATGCCTTGAAGGAGGCGGATATTCCGGTCATTGAGTATACGGCATCCGGAGGGAATCCGGCGCTGAAGGAGAAATTAGCCCGGTATTACCGAAACATAGGCATCGAGCTGACCGACCAGGAGATCCTGATCACTTCCGGAGGCTCCGAAGCCATTCTTTTCGCCTTTCTGAGCACGCTGAACGAAGGGGACGAGATCATCATCCCGGAACCCTATTACGCCAACTACACCACCTGCGCCACGTTGGCAGGTGTGGAGGTAAAAACCGTTACCTCCACGATCGAAAACAATTTCGCCCTGCCTCCCATTGCCGAGATCGAGCAATTGATCACACCGAAGACTAAGGGAATTGTGATCATCAACCCCAACAACCCGACAGGCTATCTTTACTCTCAAAAAGAGCTTGAAGAGCTTGCGAAGATTGTTAAAAAATATAATTTGTACCTCTATTCGGATGAGGTTTACAGGGAATATTGTTACGACGGAGCGCCCCACTACTCGGTGATGAACCTGCCCGGCATCGAACAGAATGTTGTCCTGTTCGAATCCATGTCCAAAAGATACAGCGCCTGCGGCATCCGGATCGGCGCTATCGTTACGCGCAACCAACAGGTACTTGCCACCGCTTTGAAAATTGCGATGTCCCGCCTCTGCCCGCCCGCTTTGGGACAGATTGTCGCCGAGGCCGCTTTGGATACCCCCGACACGTACTTTGCCGAAATGAATCACACCTACCGGGAGCGGAGGGATTTCATGGTGGAAGCGCTGAACCGGATACCCGGCGTGATCTGCCCGACACCCCAGGGCGCCTTTTACGCCATTGTCCGGTTGCCTGTCGACGACGCAGACCGGTTCGCCCAGTGGTTATTGGAAGATTTCAGCTACAAAAACCAGACGGTCATGGTAGCTCCCGCCAGCGGGTTTTACGGCACACCGGGGAAGGGAAAAGACGAAGTAAGAATTGCTTATGTTCTAAACATCAGCGATTTAAAGAATGCAATGGAGATCCTGGCCGTGGCGCTGAAAGAATATCCCGGCGCCAAACAGGCATAAAGGATTATTTTTCTATCTTTGCGACAAATTTTAAGAGTCTATTCTTTTACGACATGTTATCGAATCCGGAATTTGACAGTATCAGGCCTTATAACGAAGCGGAGATTGTGGGTGCACGGGAAAGGCTCGGACAATCGGCGGAGTTTCTCTCGGTATTTTCCCAACTGATCCAGACGGACAAAGACCGGATCACAGAATCACTGCGATCCATCCGTACGCTGGACGAATTTCAAAGCAAATTCTTCGGACCGGCTATTACCGCCGTTATCCGGAATACCTCCGCCGGTTATTCGGCAGAGGGGCTGGAAAACATCCAGCCCGGAAACGCCTACCTGTTCGTATCGGATCACCGGGACATTATTTTGGATTCGGCCATCCTGAACCTGATCCTGCGGACAAACGGCTTCAAATACACCGAAGCGGCCATCGGCAGCAACCTGCTGGTAAACGACTGGGTGACGGATCTGGTCAAACTGAACTCCTGTTTTATCATCGAACGGGAGATCCCTGTCCGGGAAATGATCATCAGCTCGGCGCTCCGTTCCCAATACATCCGCCGGACCATACTGGAAACCAACAGTTCGGTCTGGATCGCCCAGCGGGAAGGAAGGACCAAAAACGGAAGCGATAAAACACAACCCAGCCTCCTGAAGATGTTCACCATGAGCGGCCCGAAAGATTTCGCGGAGAACTTCCGGGAACTGCATATCGTGCCGGTGTCCATCTCCTACGAATGGGAGCCTTGCGACGAATTGAAAACCCAGGAACTCTACACCCGGAGTGTCAGCGAATATGTGAAAACGCCGGAAGAGGACATGCGAAGCATGCAGGCGGGATTGGGGATGTACAAAGGGCGGATCCATTTTGCCGTAGACAAGCCCATCGACGGGGAGTTGGAAAAAATGGCGGAGCTGCCTTCGAAAGGCGAACGCTTAGAAGCGTTAGCCCGGTATATCGATTCCCGGATCTACGCCCATTACAAATTGTGGCCCAACAATTACATTGCCTATGACCTGCTTTATTCGGGCAATAAATTCAGTTGTCATTACACAGAAGAAGAAAAAGAACATTTTATACAAGTGATGTCCCGCAAAATCGACCGGATCAAAGGCAACCGCTCCATGTTGAACAACATTTTCTTAGAGATATACGCCAATCCGGTCAAAAACAAATTGGGGATATCTTAAAAAAAATCCCATGAAACCCGTAAAATTACTGCTCATGCTCGCGGCCTTCTTAGTGATGGTATCCAGTGTCATCACGCTCACGAACACCATCGACAGAACCGCCGTATACATCAACATCGCCGCCATGATGTGCCTGACGGCTGCAATTACGTTCCTGAATTTCAGGAACAAGCCCGATAAAAAAGAGTAATCTGTCCGGAGCGCCATGTACAAAGTAAAACGGACGATTTACGTAAACGGCCGCGCCATCGATGTCTGGCTGGGGTTGCTCAGCAAAACCAAAAACGGGAAGAACGGCAAATACACGGTATACCTGCTGACGGACGATCCCGATAACCCGTTCAACCATGCGGAACCGATCCTCTCCGGGATCGCTTCCCGGGAAACTGCCATCCGCAAGGGGATCGAACAGGTCAAAGAGATGTTCCGGGATATCCTGGATCGCGAAGAATCCCCGAATACCGACAGTTCGAACACCACGCTTCATTAATCGAAAGTTACGATGGAAAGAAAAGTCAGAGTCCGATTTGCTCCCAGTCCGACCGGAGCCTTGCACGTAGGAGGGGTCAGGACCGCCCTTTTTAATTACCTGTTTGCCCGGCGCCACGGAGGGGATTTTCTCCTGCGGATAGAGGACACTGACCAAACCCGGTACGTACCCGGTGCGGAAGAGTACATCATCCGATCGTTGAAATGGTGCGGATTGCAGGTAGACGAAGGAGTCGGTTCCGGAGGGGCGTTCGGACCGTACCGCCAAAGCGAACGGAAAGCGCTCTACAAAACCTACGCGTTGCAGTTAGTGGAGTCGGGAAATGCCTATTACGCCTTCGATACGCCCGAAGAGCTGGAAGCCTGCCGCAACGCCTGCGAAGAGCAGAAAGATACTTTCACTTACAATGCTCTGAGCAGATCCAAACTGAACAATTCGCTTCGCCTCTCCCGGGAGGAAACAGCACAGGCGCTGCGATCGGGCGTCCCGTATGTGATCCGTTTCAAAATGCCGGAGAACGAAGAGTTGGTATTGCAGGATCTGATCCGGGGCGAAGTGCGTTTCAATACCTCCCTCTTAGACGACAAAGTACTGTTCAAATCCGACGGCATGCCGACCTACCACCTGGCCAATGTCGTAGACGATTACCTGATGCAGATCAGCCACGTCATCCGGGGCGAAGAGTGGCTTCCCTCCCTTCCCCTCCACGTATTGATGTACCGCAGCTTCGGCTGGGAAAAAGTGATGCCTGCCTTTGCCCACCTGCCCCTGATCCTGAAACCGGTCGGGAACGGAAAGTTGAGCAAGCGGGACGGGAACAGCATGGGCTTTCCCGTTTTTCCGCTCCAATGGACGGATCCGGCAACAAACGAAGTGTGGCACGGCTACCGGGAGGACGGTTATTTTCCGGAAGCCTTCATCAACATGCTGGCGTTGCTCGGTTGGAACGACGGCACCGACAAGGAGATCTTCTCCCTGCAGGAGTTGTGCGAAGCATTCACGCTGGAGCGGGTGCACAAAGCAGGCTCCCGTTTCGATCCGGAAAAAGCCAAATGGTTCAACCACAAATACCTCGTTGAAAAACCCGACTCTGAATTGGCGCTTTTGCTCGGCCGGCAACTGCTGGAAAAAGGGATCCAGGCGCCGGCCGGTGTATTGGAACGGATTTGCAGCCTGTTCAAGGAACGGGCCAACTTTGTTTCGGACATCTGCAACGACAGCCTCTTCCTGTTCCGGGCGCCGGAACATTACGAAGACAAGGACGTAAAAAAACACTGGAAAGAGGGTTCTCCGGCGCTGTTGAAAGAGTTGTACGCCCGCCTGGAACAGGTTACGCCCTTTACGGCAGCGCATACGGAAGAGGTGATCTCCGCCTGGATCACCTCCGGAGAGATCGGCTTCGGAAAGGTGATGAATCCGTTCCGCATCGCCTTAGTCGGAGCGTCCAAAGGCCCCCATCTGTTTGATATTACGGAAATGCTGGGCAAAGAAGAGACCCTGAAACGCTTGAAAAAAGCACTGGATACGTTCTAATTACGAATCTCCAACCCATTACATTATGGAACTGTACAACGCAAAAACAACAGGGGCGACAGAAGAGGATAAACAGTACGCCATGTTCCTTCATCTGTCCCAATTCGCCGGATTGATCATTCCCATCATGGGCTGGGTGTTGCCTTTGGTGCTCTGGTTGGTCAAAAAAGATACTTCCGCTTACATCGACCAAAACGGCAAGGTGGTAATGAACTGGATCCTCTCCAGCCTGATCTATGCATTCGTCGGAGGTATTCTGGTACTTCTCCTGATCGGGATCCCCCTTTTGATCGCTTTGAGCATTTGCAGCCTTGTATTTACTATTCTGGGAGCCCTCAGAGCCAGGGACGGCATCATCTGGAGCTATCCGCTTTCCATCCGTTTTTTCCGGTAACAGCACACGCCGGAAGGATTGTGCGCAGGAACTGTAACTTTTTGGGGGGGCTGTGCGTCTTGGCATAAAACCCATTGAAACTTAAAACAGATGCAACTCAGATTTTTTCCGCTGCTGGCAGGCTTTTTATCGGCCACCGGTTCCCTTCAGGCACAGGAGTATAAAGTTTATGCCACAGTCCACACCGTCGAAAACCGGGAGATCAGCGGCTACCTGACTTGGGGAAAAGAGCCTGTGTACTGGATCGATCTTTTCAAAGCGGTCAAACCTTCCAATCCCTTTACCGCCTATTTCCCGGCCGGAAATACCCCCTTGTTCTACAGCAACGGACGGTTAATTTCCACCCCGCCGGTTCACCTGTTCAGTTGCCGGTTCGGCGATATCAGGAGTATTGAATTGACCGGACAGAACCGGATCGAACTGGAGATCCGGGACGGGAACAGCATCGCACTGAACAAAGGGAACGAACCGAGTATCGGACAATCCCTTTCCCTGTTGACCCCTCAACAGGAGTACATCACCGTCCGGTGGGAGCGGATCAGCCGGATCGAATTTACCGCTCCGCCCGCTTCTTTTACCGTCGAAGGGCAACACCCCATCACCGGCCTTGTCAAAACTCCCCAGGGAGTTTTCAAAGGTTTTATTACCTGGGACAGGGACGAAAAAACGCAGGAATCCCTGCTGAACGGCCACTCCGCCCAAGGGGAAACCAGTATTGCTTTCAGAGAGATCCGGAAAATTACCAAAACCCCGGAGAATTGCCGGGTGATCCTGCAAAACGGAGAGGAAAAAATCCTCTGGGGATCAAACGATGTTAACAACCAGAACCGGGGGATCCTGATCAACATGCCGAACATCGGATTGGTCACTGTTCCCTGGGGCAGATTTGAAGAATTCGAAGCGTGCGACCTCTCCGGGATCAACACGTTGTCATACGCCGATTTCGGAGAACCTGCCCGGCTTTCCGGAGAGATTACCGCTAAAAACAACGCCTCTGTCTCCGGCATACTGGCGTATGACCTGGACGAAACCATGAATTTTGAATTGTTGAACGGAAAAAACGACTACCTGACCTACGAGATCCCCCTGAAGTACATCCGCTCCATAGAGCCCAAGAATTACAAGTATGCGTATATCACACTGACCAACGGAAGCGCCTTGAGTTTGGGGGAGAGTGCGGACGTCAGCGAGGGCAACAGCGGAACACTTGTTTTTGAGGAAGGAAACGAAGTGACATACATTCCCTGGAAAAATATCCAATCCGTCGTATTCCGGCACTAAGAAGCGCCCTCTTCCACACAGTCGCCGTACTCCCGTTCGACGCGTTCCAGCACCCCCCACAACGCCGCCCGGGAAGAGGCGCGCAACAGTTCTATCCGCAGGTTCCGGAAATGGGGTAATCCTTTAAACATGGCTGCGACGTGCCGCCTCATGTGTAAAATACCGCGCACTTCGTCTATCCATTCGATGGCGAGATCCACCTGTTCTTTCAGGATGCGGATCTGTTCGGAAACCGGTAAGGCCGGCAACACTTCCCCCGTTTCGAAATAGTGCCGGATCTGCCGGAAAATCCACGGACGCCCCACTGTAGCCCGGCCGATCATGACCCCGTCTACCCCGTATTTGTCAAAAGCCTCTTTAGCCGATTGGGGAGAGATGATGTCCCCGTTCCCGATGATCGGGATCCGGATCCGGGGATTGCTCTTCACCCGGGCGATCGGGTTCCAGTCCGCCTGTCCGGTGTACATCTGGGAACGGGTTCGCCCGTGTATTGCCAGCGCCCGGATCCCCACATCCTGCAACCGCTCCGCCACTTCGTCGATGACGATATGCTCCTGATCCCACCCCAGCCGGGTTTTGGCCGTAACGGGGATCCGGACAGCCTGCGCCACCTGCCGTGCCATCTCCACCATCAACGGGATGTCTTTCAACAATCCGGCCCCGGCCCCCTTCTGCGCCACCCGCTTGACCGGACAGCCAAAGTTCAGGTCGATAAAATCGGGCTCCACCGCTTCCACCAGCTTGGCAGCCTCCACCATGGCATCGATGAACCGTCCGTAAATTTGAATGGTCACCGGACGCTCTTCCGGGCTGATATGCAATTTCTTCAGGGATCTGTCCACGGAACGTACCAACGCATCCGCCGAAACAAATTCGGAATAGAGCCAATCCGCCCCGAACTCTTTGCAAAACTTCCGGAAAGGGGGATTGGTCACATCCTCCATGGGTGCCAGGATCAATGGCCTCTCTCCGATGTATCTGTCTCCTGCCTGCAATTTGAAAACAATTGATTTATTCTATAAGTTTGTCCTGTTTTAGAGTCGTACAAAGTTAGTAACTTTTTCACCACCCCGTTCGTCTTATAGCCGAAATGACCCGGACAGAATACAACAACAGCGTAGATCAGTTCTCCGATGATATCTTCCGTTTTATCCTGAAATTGTGCAGGAGTAAAGAGTTGGCGGAAGATATCGTGCAGGAAAGCTACCTGGTTCTGTGGGAGCATGTACGGGAGATCGCTTCTGAAAAAGCCAAACCGTTTCTTTTTACCACTGCCTACCGGAAAATGATCGACATTTTCCGCCGGGAAAAGAGAAACAGCGACATTGAAACGGTCTCTTCCTCGCACAACTGGTATGAAAACGAAACGCCCGACCTGCAGCAGGTGTTACACGCCGCTCTGGAACGGCTTTCGGAGATACAGAGAACCGTCGTTTTGCTCCGGGATTACGAGAACTACTCGTACAAAGAGATCGCGGAGATCACGAATTTGAACGAGAACCAGGTTAAAGTATACCTGTTCAGGGCCCGTTTTTTTATGAAAGAGTACATTCGAAAACCAGATTTAGTAGTATGAGTAAACAGATCGACAGCAGCGACGGGGAGTTGCGTCTTCGTCCCGATACAACGATCCGCTTTGAAAAGAAGAAGCAATTGTACAGAAAGCGTTCGCATCGCCCGCTTTTGTGGAGCCTTTCCGGCGTGGCCGCCATGTTGCTGTTTTTGCTGGGCATCCGGCTCTTTTTTGGGGAGCGGGAAACAATGCCGGAGAACCGGTCGCTCCTCTTTTCCGGAACGGAACGGATCCAACCGGTCCGGCCGGCGCAGGCCATTGAGTCCGGATTGCCCCTCACCGAACGCCTGCCGGATGTTCTTTCGTACCGGAAAGTTCCGGTACGGCCGGTAGAAGCCCCGCCGGAAGCGTCTGTTTCCCTCTATGCCGCCTTGCCGGAAGCGGAAAGAGATCTGTTAACGTTGGCGGCGGAACCCCTCTATCGTGAGCAGGAGTTGGTGTTGAACGAAAGCGCCGGGAACTGGAGATCTTCGGACGAATCGGTCTACTCCAGAAATATTTTTTCATCTATTGCGGCTGCCGGAAGGCAATTGACGGAACAGTTGGAAGCAGAGGAATAAGAAAATCAAAACAATATCTCATAAAAAAGTATGACACGTATGAAAGCAATTCTGTTAGGTTTCGGATTACTCCTCTCTGCAGGAGTTTGGGCTTCATCGCTCGGTGACACAGCCCGGATACACGATCTCTGGACAAAGAAAGACACTGCCGCACAAGTGAAAAAACTGGACAAAGACCAGGAAATGAAATTGTTCGACCGAACAGAAAAAGAGGCGGAACGTCGGATACGGATACTTTCCACTGAAGAAACGGAAGCTCTTTTGCGGAGCAATTCGTCGGGACAGGAGATCTCGGGACAGGAGATCAAGATGTTCGGAAAACCCCATTTTTACATAAAATCTTCCCGCCGGCAACAGTACGGACGGTTCCGGGGCCACTGGTGCGGAATTAACCTCGGATTTCTGAATATAGCCAACGCCGATTACAGCGGGTATGAGGCATATGACGGATTTATGGATCCAGATTATTCCCAATCGATCACCTTGCAGGCGAATATCTTTGAGAAGAGCCTCAGCTTAGTTCCCCGCAACAATTTCGGGCTGGTGCTTGGTTTGGGGCTGGAGTACCAGCACATGCAGATGGATCAAAAAAACATCTCTTTCCGCCGCGAAAACCACCAAATCGTTCCTTACCGCGTCCCCTCCGAGTGGGATATGAAAAAGAATTTTTTTAAAAACATCTACCTGACTGTTCCGCTCCTGTTGGAATTCCAGGTTCCCGCGAAATACAGCAAAAGGTTTCATGTATCCGCCGGGGTTGTCGGAGGCATCCGGCTGCA
Source organism: Culturomica sp. (assembly GCA_031271755.1). Classification (GTDB taxonomy): domain Bacteria; phylum Bacteroidota; class Bacteroidia; order Bacteroidales; family Marinifilaceae; genus UBA944. The sequence continues at coordinate 29,007 of JAISVB010000056.1, read as the reverse complement.
CACCAAAACCAAATTGGTGTACTACAACGAAAACGGGAATAAAAAGAAAAATAAAAAGACCGATTACTACTACGTCCAGCCGGTAAAAGCAGACCTGATGGCGCAAGCGGGATACGGTTGGCTGCATTTCTGGGGGACTTATTCCCTTACCAGGTTATTCCAGTCCGGAAAAGGGCCGGAGATCCATCCATACAGCCTCGGAGCAGGGATTAGTTTTTGAGTTCGTTCATCACCTCGGTCTGCTTGTTGATGGAGGCTTCGTGAATGGCGCAGAACACTTTTTCCAAAAGCTCTTTTTCCAATCCTTTCTGCTCGCCGGCCCGGAACACTTTTTCCAGAATTTGTTCCCACCGGCCGGCTTGCAGGATGGTAATATTTTTCTGCTTTTTATACCGGCCGATCTCCACCGCCATACGCATCCGCTGCGACAGAATATTCAACAGTTCGTCGTCTAATTGATCGATGCGGTTTCGCAATTCGTCGATGTTTTCGTTGTACGAAACATCAGTGGAGTCAAACGCCCGCACAACGAGGTTGTCGATTAATTTTTTCAATGCAGCCGGCGTCACCTGTTGCTGAGCATCGCTCAGAGCTATCTCCGGGCAAATGTGAGATTCCAGCATCAACCCGTCAAAACCCAGGTCAAGCGCCTGCTGGGAGATCTCCTGCAAATACGCCCGGTTCCCGGCTATGTGACTGGGGTCGCAGATGAGGGGAAGTTCCCTGTACCGTCTTCTGACTTCGATGGGCAACTGCCACTGGGGTGCATTCCGGTACTTGGAGTGCCGGTAAACGGAAAAGCCGCGATGCACTATCCCGACCTTGGTCAGGCCGGCCCTTTGCAAACGCTCCACGGCTCCCAGCCAGAGATCGACATCCGGATTGACGGGGTTTTTCACCAACACGGGAATGTCCGTTCCCGCCAGGGCGTCCGCCAACTCCTGGACAGCAAAAGGATTGGCCGTCGTCCGGGCCCCGATCCACAACAGATCGACCCCGGCTTTCAAAGCCTCGTGCACGTGTTTTGCATTGGCTACCTCCGTCGCAGTTTTCATGCCCAATTCCTGCTGCACCCTCCGCAGCCAGGCAAAACCTTCCGATCCGGCGCCTTCAAAGCAATCGGGGCGGGTGCGCGGTTTCCAGATACCGGCCCGGAATACACCGATACCATTCTCTTTCAAAGCCTTCGCCGTTTTGAACACCTGCTCTTCGCTTTCGGCGCTGCAAGGGCCGGCAATCAGGAATGGCCGCTCCGTACCGGAAAAAATACCCCACCGTTCCGGCTTGCATATATTTAACTCGTTTTCCGACATGGTATAAAAAGTTTTTAAACAGATTCGTACAGTGCCGCCCGCTTCGGGGGGGCGATCTCCGGAGCGAGCCTCATCGGATCAATTCCGATACCAGCGAATAGGCTTCTCCGTATTTATTGGATATTTGGACTGTTTTGTCCTCCGATAACCGGTTCCGGAGCGCAGAGACCAACTTGCGCAATACCCGCTCTTTGTAAAGAGAAGCCCTGCCCCAAAGGCCCATGATGAGGTACTCTTTCTCCGCCCAGTCGTTCATACGGGTGCACAGCAACTTCAACAGCTCCGCCTCTTTGGTTTTTAATTTTACAGGCCGCCCGTCGATGAGCAACGCACAAGTCCGGCTGTTGAATTCCGTGACTTCGGACAACTGGTAAACAGAGGGCGATTGTTTGTTGTACACCCGGCGGAGGATGTTGTGGAGCTTTGCGATGAAAAGTTCGGGAGGACAATCTTTGCGAATGCAATCGTCCGCCCCCAAATGGATCGCTTCCAATTCAATGGCCGGATCGACGAAGGAGCTGAACAGCACAATGGGAAGCAGGCGGTTTTCCCGCCGGATGACGGAAACGACCTCCAATCCGCTCTTGCCCGGCATTTCGATGTCCAACAGCAACAAGTCCGGCACGCCGGCCCTGTAACGCTCGATAGCCCGCTCCCCGTCCGGTTCCACCGTCACGACAAAGGAGTTTCGTTCCAGCATCATTTTGATGAGCGATGCCGTACCGGAGTTGTCCTCGGCGTAAAGCACAGTGATTTTTCCGTTCATATTCTGGGAAATTGCAATGTAAAATCCGTCCCCTTTCCCTGCTTGCTTTCGTAATGAATGGTACCCCTGTGCGCTTTCACCACTAAGTACACGTTCTGCAGGCCCAACCCGTAGCCTTTTACCTGCCTGTTGTGCTTCCCCCGATAGGTGCTTTTAAAAACATGGTCTTTCGCTTCCGGAGACATTCCCCAGCCATTGTCCCGGACGATGATCTCCACCCGGCGCTTCCGTTCTGTGCAGAAAAACTCCACATGCACATCGTGATCGGAGTACTTGATGGCATTGTCTATCAGGTTCAGGAAGACCGAGAACAGGCTGCCTGCATCCGCATAGATTAACAGAGAGGCGGTGCTGCTGTGGAAGGAGAAACGGACATTCTTGTCTTCTATCCGCTCCCGCGAATAGTAGTCGGCAGCTTCGTGGAGCAGGCGCACCACGTCTACCGGCACCTTGTCCAGCCTCACTCCCTGTACGTTCACAAATAAATTCAACAGGCGGGAAACGTTGTTGTCGAGCATCGCCAGTTCCTCCCGGACACGCTGCATGTATTCTTCCCGGGGACAGGCGGAGGAGGAATCGTCGTGCTCGTAAAGATACAACGCCTTCATCACATTGTTCACGGGGCTTTTCAAGTCGTGGATAATTCCGTAGGTGAACTGCCTGTGGTACCAGGATTTTTTCCGCTCCAATTGCAAAAGCCGGTAAAGAATGACCGTACCGATCATCAAAAGCGTCAAAACCACCCCTACATAGAGCAATGATTTGGAGCTGTTCCGGAAGAAAATGGCCAGCGGGTAGTTGTAACGGATTTGCAAAGTATGCCCGGAGGTGATCCCCAACTCGATCTCCTCCTGAACAGTGGTAAGGACCTGGAACAACACCCCGCTTTTCAACTCCGCCAGCGTGTTGTTTTGGGCGTCCACGATTTTATAGTGTATGGGCAATGTATCGATGTCGTAACGTTGTTGGAACCAATAGGGTCTGTTTTGAACTAAGCGGTCGAGCCTGCGCAGTTTCCAGCGGGAGGTGTCCCGCGTGTCGTACAGGGAGAGCAGTTCGGTATCCGTGTCGTCATCTGCTCCGGGCAATGTGGAGTAGAGGTATTCGTCCCCGATGTCCACTTTGGCTGCGGTGCGCGCTCCTTCCTGATAGCGGGCGCTCAAGTTGTACACACAAAAGGTTATCCGCTTGTTTACGACATTGGCGAAGGCGTCCCGCCGGCTCAAATAGAGCTGGTAAAGGTATATACCCGACGAAACGAGTATGCAGAACTCGATTACGATCAAAATAATCAGACTGTTTTTTTGTCGATGGGCGATCATTTTTTCCTGGTCATAAAAGCACTCAAAATTACACCAAAATTGCACAACACCATCACTTGCCCTTTTTTTCGTCGCTGAAAAAGGAACACTTGGGGAATAGTCATTAACATGCCGGCGGCAAACCAACCTCTATTTTTGTCTATCATTAAATCACAAATTATCATGATGCAGCCGACCGTTTCAATCATTATCCCCGTATACAATACGGAGAGCAACTACCTGCGGCACTGTATCGAATCAGTCACGGGTCAGAGTTACACAAACCTGGAGATCCTGGTGATTGACGATAAAAGCACCCGGCGCGAGGTCTGCTCCATCGTAGAAGAGTGTGCCCGGACAGACCGGCGGATCAAATTTATCAGGAACAGGGAGAACCACGGAGTTTGCTTTGTCCGCAAGCAAGGCATCGACCTTGCCTCGGGAGCGTACATCTGCTGCATCGACAGCGACGACTGGATAGAAAACACAGCCGTCGAACAGTTGGTGCACAAAGCCGTTGAATCCGGTGCGGACATCGTGCTGGGAGATTACAGAAGCGTATACAATACCCTGACATTTACCCACCCCAACACCTGCAAGGAAGACGACAGGCTGGATTTTTTTAAATCACTCCTTACGGGGCAGTGTTGCCGGGCGCTCTGGGGCAGGTTGTACAAAAGCACCGTATTCGACCGGGTGGATTACCCTGTTTTTGAGGGCAAAAACAAAGACAACGACGTACTCCTGAGTTTTCTGCTGGCCCACGCGAAACTCCGGGTCGCCTGCTTAAACACCCCCATATACAACTACATACAACGTACTACATCCATCACGCACACGCTCTCCGAAGAAACTGCCGCCCACTCCCTGCTCATTACCCGGAAAGTATGTGAATTGTTGGAAAACCAGCCGGAATACGCACTGTGGAAAGAGGAGGTCATCGCGTGGAAAATGTACACCTGGCTAACGCTCCTGATACAGGGGATCCGGTTCAACGAAACCAACAAGCCGTTCAGAAAGGAGATCCGTACCTATTGGCAGGACAAAAACATACGGGCGCAATTAACAACCATACAGAAAGCGACCTTGGCCCTGAACAGCAGCAAAATCGGACGGATCGTGTATCTCATTTACCAGCAAACAGCCAAAAAATACCTGGTACGAACCAACATCTACCGGAAATTGGTAAAATAGGGAAACGAACGATCTATTATTTACTACCTTTGTTCCTGAAACAAGGAACGCCATGAATACTCCGAAAACGCTATTTCTGTTAGACGCTTACGCCCTGATATACCGCTCCTACTACGCATTCATCAATAACCCCCGGATCACCACAACGGGTATCAATACATCGGCGACCTTTGGCTTTTGCAATTTTTTGCTGGAACTGCTCGCGTTGGAAAATCCGGAATACATCGCCGTTGTTTTCGACCCGGCGGGGGAAACCTTCCGGCACCAAATGTATCCCCCTTACAAGGCGCACCGCCCGAAAATGCCGGAAGATCTGAGAAATTCAGTTCCCTGCATCAAAGAGATCATCGACGGATTGGGCATTCGCTGTTTCGATATTCCCGGATTTGAGGCGGACGACGTCATCGGGACATTAGCCAAGAGAAGCGAAAAAGAGGGATTTACCGTCTACATGATCACACCCGACAAAGACTACGCACAATTGGTCAGCGAACACATTTTTATGTACAAACCGGGCAGGTCGGGGGGAAAATCGGAAGTCTGGGGCATCGCGGAAGTGTTGGACAACTTCGGCATCGAACGGGTGGACCAAGTGGTTGATATCCTGGGCCTGATGGGCGACGCTGCAGACAACATTCCGGGTTGTGCGGGCATCGGCCCGAAAAGTGCGGCAGCCCTCGTTTACCAATACGGGGACATCGACGGCATTTACACCCACATCGAAGAGTTAAAAGGGAAACAAAAAGAGAATTTACTGACCTGCCAGCCGACCGTACACCTCTCCAGGACATTGGTAACGATCAACACGGAAGTTCCGGTCGATCTGGAAACGGAAGATCTCAAAAAACAGGCGATCCAGGCAGACAAATTAGAAAAAATATTCCGGGAATTGGAGCTGTTCTCGCTCTCCCGCAGAGTCCTCTCCGAAGAAAAAAGAGAAGAGGCCAATGTGCGGCTCACGGATCTCCCCACCGTATACCGGGAACGGACAACGGAGATCGAAGAATTGCTGAAAGAGATCGGCGAAGAGCCGGAAGTGGTTTTTCATTCGCTGTTCCGCGTGGAAGGAGCCTACGCGCAACTGCCGGAATGGATCTGCATCGCCCGCCCCGGACACCGGGTGGATTACTTCAAAGTACCCTCCGAACCGGCTGCCGTGCGCCGCCTGATCGAACAACTGAAACCGATCCTGGAAGATCCCGGCAAACAGTATGTTTCCTTTGATGTAAAGAACGATATCCTCTGGATGAAAAAGGCGGGGATTACCCTGAAAAACAAGATTTTCGATCTGAAGATCGCCCACTATGTGTTACATCCGGATATGTCGCACGACCTGCACCGGATCGCGTTGCAGTACCTGAACTACACGCTGTCCGAGGCCAAGCCGGAAAATCAGCAATTGAGTCTGTTCGCCGATGAACAATCTGAAAATGGGGAAAATATTGCAGAAAAGGCGGATATAGTATTCCAATTAAAAGAAAAATTACAGAAGGATCTGGAAGAGACCGGCCTCTATGCCCTGTTCCGGGATATTGAAATGCCGTTGGTCCACGTACTGGCCGACATGGAGTACGAAGGGGTCAGTATCGACCGGGAAGAGTTGGCCCGGATAGCCCGGGATCTTCAACAGAGGAGCGCCGTCCTGGAACAGGAGATCTACAGCCTGGCCGGCCATCCGTTCAACATCAGCTCACCCAAACAATTGGGGGAGGTGCTTTTTGAGGAGTTGAGCATCGGGAACAGCGGCAAAAAGACCAAAACGGGGCAACACAGTACCTCGGAACAGGTGTTGGCGAACTTGGAGGGAGAGCATCCCGTTATCGGGAAGATCCTGGATTACCGGGGCGTAAAAAAATTACTGAATACGTATGCCGAAGCCCTGCCGGGCTACATCAACCCGGAAACCGGGAAGATCCACACCCGTTTTAACCAGGCGGAGGCTGCCACCGGCCGCCTGAGCAGCCTGAATCCCAACCTGCAGAACATCCCGATCCGTACAAAAGAAGGACGCCAAATCCGGAAAGCGTTTGTGACGGGCGATCCGGATTACCTCTTTTTTTCTGCCGATTATTCCCAGGTGGAACTGCGGCTGATGGCGCATCTGAGCCGGACGGCAGAGTTGATCCGCGCTTTTAACGAAGGCGAAGACGTGCATACGGCTACGGCCGCCAAAATATACCACGTAGCCCCGGAAGAGGTCACTCCGGAAATGCGCAGAAGGGCCAAAACGGCCAATTTCGGCATCATTTACGGCATCTCCGCCTGGGGGCTGGCGGAAAGGCTGCGCATCAGCCGCAAGGAAGGAAAAGAGTTGATCGAAGGCTATTTTACGCTCTACCCCGGCGTAAAGGAGTACATGGAAAAGGCCGTGGAAAAAGCCCGGAAAAACGGATATGTCGAAACCCTGATGGGCCGGCGCCGCTACCTGCGGGACATCAACTCCCGGAATGCGGTTGTCCGCGGCATGGCGGAACGAAACGCCGTCAATGCCCCGATCCAGGGTTCTGCGGCAGATATCATCAAGATGGCCATGATCTGCATCGACCGGGCCATACGGGAAAAAGGGCTGCGTTCCCGCATGATCCTCCAGGTACACGACGAATTGAATTTCAAGTGCCACCGGGAAGAGCAGAAAGAGTTGGAGGAGTTGGTCGTTCACTGTATGACACATGTTTTATCACTCTCTGTCCCGCTCACAGTCAGTAGCGAATTCGGCGAGAACTGGTACGAAGCCCATTAAACCGGACGCCATGCCTGATACATTCCAGCAAAATAGCAGCCCCGTCTTCCTCGGAGACACCATCTGTAGCGATCCGGCTGCACAGATCGTAACAGCAACGACCGTGCAGCCCGCATCGTTCCGGTACCCGGTTTCCGAACGGAATAAAAACGAACACACGGCACCCTGTCTGCTCTATTCTGTGTTGTTTCTGTCTGTTTTTGCCTTTCTGCGGATACGCGGAAAAGATCTGATCCCCGGCATGTTCCACTTGCTGGTCAACCGCAAGAAGTTCGAATATTTGCAAAACGAAGGGATCTCGGCCAACATCACAACGTACCTGTCGGCGCTGATCCTCTCCTTTTCCGCCATAGCGATCGCTATGGGGTACGGCATACACCACACATTTCTGACGGAGCAAACACTGTATATCTTTGGATTTTTGTTTCTGTATCACTTTACCGTGCTCTGTTTGACCCACCTGATTGCATGGATTTTCAACATGCCGCATACCGGGGAAGAGGTCATCGTGAATGTATGGTGTTTTCACATCCTCACCGGTTTGGTGATCTCTCCGTTCCTGATCGCCCTCTTTTTTGTCGAAGCGTACGCCGTGCATACCCTCCTGATAATTATTTTTAGTTGTTTGGGAATCCTTCTTCTTATTGAATTTTTCCGATGGATACAAATATTATTCGCTCACAGGATATCGATTTTCTATATGATTTTATACCTTTGCACCTTCGAAATGATACCTCTTCTTGTTTTATACAAGTTGCTGGTATGCGATTGAATATTCATACCTAAAACGGACTGTTTTGAAAATAAGAAAAGTACTCGTATCACAACCAAAGCCGACTACCGAGAAATCTCCTTATTTTGATTTAGCCGAGAAATACAATTTAAAGCTTGAATTCAGGCCTTTCATTCAGGTGGAAGGAGTTTCTGCAAAGGAGTTCAGGCAGGAAAAAATCAACATTCTGAGTCACACCGGCATCATCTTTACCAGCCGTACGGCCATCGATCACTTTTTCCGGATCTGCGGGGAGTTGCGCATCACCGTACCCGACACGATGAAGTATTTTTGCATCTCCGAAGCAACAGCCTTTTACCTGCAAAAGTACATCGTGTACCGCAAAAGGAAGATCTTTTACGGAGACAAGAAGGTGGACGATATGACCAAAATCCTGCTGAAACACAAGACGGAGAAGTTTCTGGTCCCGCTTTCGGATATCCACAAGGAGAACATTCCGGGTTTGCTGGACCAACTGAAGTTGAAATACACCAAAGCGATCCTGTACCGGACGGTTGCCAGCGACCTGAGCGATATTAAAGACCTGAAAGAGTACGACATTATCGCCTTTTACACCCCTTCGGGGATCAAATCGCTTTTCCAGAACTTTCCGGATTTTATACAGGATACCACCATTATTGCAGCTTTCGGGCCGGCCACGGCAGAGGCGGTAGAGGAGAGCGGATTGCGGCTCGACATCAAGGCGCCTACGTCGAAATGCCTCTCCATGACGATGGCTATCGAGGAGTTTATCAAACGGTACAACCGGGAAAACAAGGTCAAATAACTGCTCGATAGCCGGGGAAGAGCTTTGCCCATGAACACATTTACGAAATCCGAACGTTTGTGCAGCAAACAGTTATTCGAAGATTTGACAGGTTCGGATTTTGCTTTTGTGAAATACCCGTTCCGGGTTGTGGCCAAGAGATCGGCGGTTTTAGGAGAATATCCGGCCAGAATAGCCGTCAGTGTCGGTAAGAAGCGATTCAAACGGGCGGTAAAACGGAACCGGGTGAAGCGGCAGACCCGGGAAGCGTACCGTTTGAGCAAGGAACCTTTTTACCACGCGCTGCCTCCGGGAGAAACATGGGACATCCTGTTCATCTACTTAGACCGGCAACTGCCGGAATATACACGGATCGAAAAGTCCGTCCGGGCTTCTCTCCACAAAATCCTGCAACATGCAGCCGGCGGACAGGCCTCGTAACTCCTTGAAAAAGGGGATCAGCCGGGGAGTCGGTTTTGTTCTGTTGCTCCCGGTCTATTTTTACCAGCGTTGCATCTCTCCGCTGCTGCCTTCCGTCTGCCGGTATACGCCCACTTGTTCCCAATATACCGTAGAAGCGATCAAAAAATACGGCCCGGCAAAAGGTGTTTGGCTGGCAATCAAAAGAATAGCCTCGTGCCATCCCTGGGGAGGGAGTGGCTACGATCCGGTTCCCTGAACCTTATAATCCCCCAAACTTCTTTAAAAAGGAGTAAAACCGGCGCGGGAAAAAGAGCAGATATTTCCAACTTTCACCGGAAAATTGTACTTTCGCTGAAATAATGTTACGATACATGCCATTAAATTTTGAAAAGAGATGAAGAAAAGGAATTTTTGGGGCTTCGGGCTCATTTTTGCCGTATCGATTATCGTCCTGCTGGCCCTGAAAGGAGACGATAGAAACTTTGAGATCAGCAAACAATTAGACATATACGCTACGCTTTTCCGGGAGGTCAACCTCTTCTATGTCGACGAAACCGATCCGGGCGACATGGTGACGGAGAGCATCCACGGCATGCTGAAATCGCTGGATCCGTACACGGTCTATTATCCGGAATCGGAAATGGAAGATGTCAAGTTAATGACGACGGGCGAATACGCAGGGATCGGTTCCATCATCAGCCAAAAAGGGGATTACGTCATCATCCGGGAACCTTATAAGAATTCGCCCGCGGACAAAGCCGGCCTCCTGCCCGGCGACATCATTTTAGCCATCGACGGGAATTCGGTCAAGGGGAAGTCTACCGCCGATGTCAGTGAATTGCTGAAAGGGCAGCCCGGCAAGGAGATCTCCATCCGGATCCAACGGGAGGGGGTGGAGAAACCGGTGGAGAAAAAGGCCATCCGGGAGAAGATCCAGCTTCCCAGCGTCCCCTACTACAACCTGGCAAACGACCGCACCGGTTATATCTACCTGAACGGTTTCACCGATAAAGCCGCGACAGAGGTGAGGAAAGCCATCATCGACCTGAAAAACCGGGGCGCGGAGAACTTGATCTTAGACCTGCGGGGCAATTCGGGCGGCTTGTTGGACCAGGCGGTGGAGATCTGCAATTTTTTCCTGCCGATGGATAGCAAAGTCGTAGATACCAAGGGAAAGCTGGAGCAATGGGACAAAGAGTACAAAGCCTCTAAAAATCCGATTGTCCCGGATATGCCCCTGGTGGTGCTGATCGACAGGAGTTCCGCCTCCGCCTCCGAGATTGTTTCCGGCGCATTGCAGGACTACGACAGAGCCGTTTTAATCGGCGAACGCTCTTTCGGAAAGGGGTTAGTCCAGACGGTGCGGGATATCGCTTATAACACCAAAGTAAAGATCACTACGGCTAAATATTACATCCCGAGCGGCAGATGTATCCAGGCTGTCGATTATTCCCACCGGAACCCCGACGGAAGCGTCGGGAAAGTGCCCGATTCGCTGATGACGGAATTCAAGACGGCTGCCGGCCGGAAAGTATACGACGGAGGAGGCATCACTCCGGACATCAAAATAGAGCCCGATTCCTATGCCCGCATTGTGCAGGAGTTGGTGATCAAAGACCTCTTTTTTGATTTTGTCAACAGGTATGCCCTGAAGCACCCGGAAATCGCTCCCATCGGCAGCTTTAAGATCACGGACGATGTGTACGATCAGTTCAAAAAGTTCCTGAAAACCAAGAACTTCTCTTATGAAACCGATTCTGAAAAGGCGTTGGAAAAATTGGTCAGCACGTCGAAAAGCGAAAAGTATTACGACAGCATCAGCGGGGAGGTAGAGAAACTCCGGGCGCAATTCATCCACTCCACAGAGCGGGATCTGGAGGTATTTAAAGAGGAAATATCCGGGTTGCTGGCCGAGCAATTTATTCAGCGGTACTACTTCTCGGAAGGCGTTATCGAATACAACCTGAAAACAGATAAAGAGGTGCTCAAAGCGTTGGAAATCCTCTCCGACCAGGCCGGCTACGCCCAACTGCTCCGCCCGTAAGCAAAAGTATTCCTGCAACCGCAGAACAGACAGCCTCGTTAGTCGGATGCGGGAAGGGAGTCGAAGTACGCCCGGACAATGCGGGCTTTGGCCAAGCCAACCTCAGCCGCCAACTCTTCCAAAGAGCTGTTCTTTATCTTATTTACCGTCTTAAAGTGCTGTAATAGAGCATTTTCAGTCTTTTCTCCGATGCCTTTTATTTCGTTCAGGACACTGCGCGTAAGGGGTTTTTCCCGCAATTTCCGGTGAAAAGTGATCCCGAAACGGTGCGCTTCGTCCCGGATGTGCATCAACGTTTTCAGGGAAACGGAGTTCTTGGCCAGCATATACGGATCCTTGTCGCCCGGGAAATAGAGCTCTTCCATCCGTTCGGCCAACCCGACCACGGGTATTTTTCCGTAGAGATCCAACCGTTTCAGGCTGTTTACAGCGGAATGCAACTGTCCTTTCCCCCCGTCGATCACGATCAGATCGGGCAACTCCCTGCCCTCGTCTAAAACCCGGCTGTAACGCCGGTAAACAATCTCGTCCATCGAAGCAAAATCATCCGGGCCGACAACGGTTTTCACGTGAAAACGCCGGTACTCTTTTTTGGCCGGCTTTCCATCTAAAAAAACAACACAGGCCGCTACCGGATGGGTTCCCTGCGTATTGGAGTTGTCGAAACATTCCATGCGATGCGGAATTGCCGGCAACTTTAATTCTTCTTTAATGATTTTCAGCCGGTTAAAAACAGAATCTTCTTTGACCACACTCCGCTGTTTGTCTTTATCCAGCTTAAAGTAGGCAACATTCCGTTCGGAAAGGTCGAGTAATCGTTTCTTGTCTCCAATTTTTGGTATAATATAGTGACCACCAGACTGTTGCATGTCCGGCAGAAACGGAACGATGATCTCCTTTGAATCGCTGTCGACCAATTGCCGGATTTCGTATATGGCAAAGGAGAGCAAAGATTCTTTGGGTTCGTCCAACTGTTTTTTGAGCTGGATGGAGTGCACTTGGTTTACCGCGCCGTGCATGATCCGCAGGTAGTTGACGTAGGCATATTGCTCATCGTCTAAGTAGGAGAAGACGTCGATGTTGTGCAACTGCGGATTTACAACGGTCGACTTGAGCTGATAGGAACCCAGAATTTCCACCGCATTTTTTACCTGAGCCGCCTCTTCGAACAGCCACTCGGCCGACAAACTCCGCATTTTCTCCGTCAGATTGGCAATGACCGTCGAAATATTGCCTTTCAGAATATCCCGTATGCAGGTTATGCCCTGTTCATACGCTGCACGGTCGATAGTACCCACACAGGGCGCCCGGCAATTGCCGATGTGGCATTGGAGGCAAACCTTGAATTTTCCGGCCTGTACGGTGGTATCCGTCAATTTCAGGGAGCAGGTGCGCAATTTGTACACCGAACGGATCAAGGCAAGTAGAACATGGGCAAAACGCGCCGACGTATACGGGCCGTAATATTCGGAGCCGTCACGCACCACATTCCGGGTCATAAAAACCCGCGGAAAAGGTTCGTTTTTGATGCAAATCCAGGGATAAGTCTTATCGTCTTTCAACATCACGTTGTAACGGGGCTGGTATTTCTTGATCAGGTTATTCTCCAACAAAAGCGCATCCTGTTCGGAATCCACGACTACAAACTCCAGATTTTCGACTTTTTTGATCATTACCAGCGTTTTACCGTATTGATTACTTTTATTCAAATACGACAATACCCTGTTTTTCAGATTTTTAGCCTTTCCTACATAGATAATCTTCCCCGCTGCATCGAAATATTGGTAAATACCCGGCCGGGCAGGAAGTTTGTTTATTTTGCTTTTCAGCTTTTCATCATATAGAGCCATAATATATAGAGTCAGGTATTTCTCAGAAAATCAAAAATCGAATAATCAAACAAACCCCTCTCTCCGATCTTTATTTGCGGGATCACCAGCAAAGCCATAAAGGAGAGGGTCATCAGAGGGGCATGTAACGAAGCGCCCATGCTGTGGATCTTTCTGTTCAGGGCTGCGTACTCTTTTGCCACGAAATCGGCCGGTAAATCGGTGACAATTCCTCCGACCGGCAGGGGTAAACCCGACAGACCGCTCTCATTTTTGACAAAGATACCGCCTTTTGCTTCAATAACGGCATTGATGGCATCCGCTAAATCCGCATCGTTGGTTCCAATGGCCAGAATATTGTGAGAATCGTGGGAGATCGAAGAGGCAAAAGCGCCTGTTTTTATTCCGATCCCCGATATATAGGCAATTTGCGGGCTTCCGTTGTGGTAACGGTTCAGGTAGACTAATTTCAATAGATCTTTTTCAAGATCCGATTCCAGATTTTCGGCGGGCGTACCGCTGTAAACAGATTTTCCGGTGAGAATTTCAGCATCTTGAACCGAAATTACGGTTATTTTACCGGAAAATTTTCGAGATAAATCGCTGATTTTGATCTTTTTGTGACAGAAATTATTCATCCGGAGGGCTGTATTTTTCCAAACGACCGGCCTGTGCAGCACATTTTGGCCATTGACACAGGCTTCCTTCACAGAGAAATCGGTCAAATTGTCCACTACGATGAAATCGGCTGCATCTCCCACCTGCAACATACCGAGATCAACCCGGTAGTGTTGTACTGCATTCCGGGTCGCTACCTGTAATACGTCGAACAGGTCATACCCCAATGCCAAGGCTCTTTTCACCAATTTGTCAATGTGGCCGTTTTCCATCACATCATCGGGATGGGAGTCGTCCGTACAAAACAGAACAGCATCGGGATATTTCCCAATAAGCGGATGCAGAGCATCAAAGTTCCGGGCTGCGCTTCCTTCCCGGATCAGGATTTTCATGCCGTTCTTTATTTTGCATTCGGCCTCTTCCAAGGTCACGCACTCGTGATCAGTAGAGATTCCTGCCGCCACATATTTTTTCAAATCTTCCCCCTTTAAACCCGGAGCATGGCCGTCTACCGGCAAACCGTATTTCTTGGCTGCAGATAATTTATCCATGACAACCGGATCTGCGGACAAGACTCCGGGAACATTCATCATCTCCGATAAAAAAGCGTACTCTCCACTACCGGCCATTGCCTCGACATTCCGGGCATTGATCTCCGCTCCGGAAGAATCCAACGGGGTTGCCGGAACACAGGAGGGAATGCCCGTATAAATTTTAATAACCGATTCCCGGGCATCCGCAACCATCATCTCCACTCCGGGCACCCCCAGCACATTAGCTATTTCGTGCGGATCGTTCATCACTGCCAATGTTCCCCTCTTCACCACCATGCGGGCAAACTCCCGAGGCATCAGCATGGAGCTCTCGATGTGTACGTGAGCATCCACAAAACCGGGACAGAGATAGAGCGAACAAACTTCCGAAACGGGCTCTATTCTTTCAATACATCCTGTATCCGAAATAAACACCTCCCCCGGATAGACCTTCCGGGCAACAATGTCAACAATGTTACCTTTTATGCTCTGCATAATTTATAGCAATATATAGCACTTCTTATTTACGGCAAAAATACACAGAAAGATGTAGTGTTGCAAGGGATCTACCGTTACCTCTAAGATAAACATATAAATTCTTTCTCTTTTTCACTACAGCTCCGGCCTGTTGTTTCCGAAAGCGAGTCCTCCGCTTCCCGCATACCTGAAAACAATACGACTCCGATCAAACACAAAAGCGAAACGTTGCAATCACCTCTGCAGAGCGCAGGTGTATTGATCCTTCGGAACGGTTGTTGGGAGCAACGATCGTTCTCTTTTCTGTCCGGAGCGTCCGGAATCCGAGCTCCCCGCAGGAGCGCCGACTGACCGGAGGGAAGAAGGCGGTTAGGATTCCAGCGAACGGAAAGAAATTAGAGAACCGTTGCGGAGACAGGGTTCCCGAAGGACAATACACCGGAGCGTCCGGAAGTCCAGAAAAACTCACTCCTACCTCCACCAAAATACAAAAGCGAAACTCTTTTTTATAGCTCAACTTTACAATCACCTCTGCAGAGCGCAGGTGTATTGATCCTTCAGAACGGTTGTCGGGAACAACGATCGTTTTCCTTTCTTTCCGGAGTGCCCGGAATCCGAGTTCCCCGCAGGGGCGCCGACTGACCGAAGGGAAGAAGGCGGTTAGGATTCCAGCGAACGGGAAAAAATTAGAGAACCGTTGTGGAGACATGGTTCCCGAAGGACAATACACCGGAGCGTCCGGAAGTTCCGAAAAACTCACTCCCACCTCCACCCAAACAACAACCTTTCGGACATTGCCCTCCACTATCGCTTCTCCCAAAACAGTGCGAATGTTTCACGTGAAACATTTCTCATTCAGATTCGACGAACGAAAAACAACAGGAAATCGTTGTGCAAAGACAAGCCACGAACAAAGACAATAATCGAAGCGTCCCATACACCACAAAGAAAAACCGACACCACTCTCCAAACAACACATCCGGACGTGCTACACCGTCACGATATGGCCGGTTCTTTCAAAAAAGTGCGAATGTTCCACGTGAAACACTCCTCATTCCTAAACCGACCAACCCTATCTCCCCAGTAAAATAAGCAACACACTTATATCCGCCGGAGAAACACCGCTAATGCGTGAAGCCTGCCCGATCGTTTGCGGTTGTACCTTGGAGAGCTTTTGTCTTGCTTCAATGGAAAGACTGTTGATCTCCTCATAATTAAATTTACCCTCAATAACCAGATCATCCAAACGGGAAATCTTATCTGCAATAACGCGCTCCCGTTCAATGTAACCCGAATACTTGATCAGGATTTCAGCAGCCTCTACCACCTCCTCATTCATCTCCTGTTCTTGGATAAAAGAAGAGAGTTCCGGTAGCGTTGAAAGAATGTTCTCAATAGTTACCTGCGGCCTTCCGAGTACGTCCACCAACTTCACGCGCTGAACTAAGGGCGTTGAGCCCAAAGCCGTCAATCGATCGTTCATTTCGTCCGGCCGGACACTCAAATCCCGGATAAAACGGATCAACACATCCCTCTTCTCCATCTTATCTAAATATAAACAATGTCTACCATTGTCCACCAATCCCAAGTCATATCCCAAAGGAGTCAAACGGGTATCCGCGTTATCCTGACGTAACAAAACACGATACTCCGCCCGGGAGGTAAACATCCGGTAAGGTTCATCCACCTCTTTGGTCACCAAGTCGTCGATCAGCACTCCGATGTATGCCTGGTCGCGTTTCAGGATAAAACTTTCGCAGCCGTGCAGGGAGAGGTGTGCATTGATACCAGCCATCAATCCTTGAGCAGCCGCTTCTTCGTAACCGGTCGTACCGTTGATCTGTCCGGCCAGATAAAGCCCTTTAATCCGTTTGCTCTCCAAGGTATGGAAAAGCTGGGAAGGAGGAAAATAATCGTACTCTATGGCGTATCCCGGACGGTATATCCGGATGTTTTCAAAGCCTTTCACCAAACGCAACCCCTTCAACTGCACATCCCAGGGAAGGGAAGAAGAGAAGCCGTTCAGGTAATATTCCGTTGTATCGACACCCTCCGGTTCCAAAAAGAGGTGGTGGCTGTCCCGATCCGGAAAGGTCGACAATTTGGTTTCGATGCTGGGGCAATAGCGCGGCCCCACACTCTGTATGGTTCCATTGAACAGGGGACTGTCTGAGAACCCCTCCGTCAGCGCCCGGTGTACCTCCGCATTGGTATACGCAATGTAACAGGGCAATTGAGGCAGATCGTTTCTTTTGCCGGCATTCAGAAAAGAGAAGCGGTGGAAATCGTTGTCTCCGTCCTGCCGGGCCAATGCGGAAAAATCAATGCTCCGGGCGTCCACCCGGACAGGCGTACCGGTTTTCATACGCCCGGATTCGAATCCCAACCCGCGGAGAGAGGCGGTCAATCCGGAAGAGGCCGGCTCCCCGATCCTTCCCCCGGCAAAATTGGTCTTGCCGATGTGCATCAGACCATTCAGAAAAGTCCCGGTGGTCAGGATCACTTTCCGGGCATTGAACGAAACACCCCAAGCAGTCTGTACCCCGGAAACTTCCCGACCGTTCACCGAAACAGCCGTTACATCGTCCTGCCAAAGATCCAAATTCGGGGTATGCTCCAAAATACGCCGCCACTTCTCCGAAAATTTCATCCGGTCAGACTGGGAACGAGGGCTCCACATGGCAGGCCCTTTGGAGCGGTTCAACATTCTGAACTGGATCGAAGCGGCGTCCGTTACCACTCCCGTCATCCCTCCCAGCGCATCTATCTCTCTGACAATCTGACCCTTTGCAATTCCTCCAATGGCCGGATTGCAGGACATTTGCGCTATCTTATTCATATCCAGCGTGATAAGCAATGTCCGCGAACCAAGGCGGGCTGCCGCCACAGCCGCTTCGCAACCGGCGTGGCCGGCTCCTACAACGATCACATCATAATCAGGAAGCAAAGAGGCCATTTTAAAGCGATTCCAGCAGTTTTAAGCAACTATTTTCCTGTTTCCGCATCTCTGCCGCATCCGCATCCGTTTTGTCCTTAAAACCGATCAAATGGAGGAGAGCGTGACAAATGACCCGGTAAAACTCCTCTTCAAAGGAAACACCGAACAATTCCGCATTGGAACGAACGGTATCCAAACTGATAAAAATGTCGCCGCACAAAACATCGTCCTCCGAATTATCAAAGGTGATCACATCCGTATAGTAATCGTGCTGCAGGTATTGGCGATTGACATCCAAAATATAGTCGTCCGAACAGAAAATAAACGAGATCTCACCGATGGACCTGGCGTACTCCGACGCCATTTTATCCAACCACGCATGGATGCGCTCTTCGGAAAAGAAATTGGGATACCCGGTCTGTTCGGTAAAAAACAGGACTTCCCGCATCATACTTCGCAAAGATTAAAAACAAGCGTCACTTTCGCACCCCCATTTTCAAAAACAAGGTCGTCGGAAAGAATCTTCATCAAGTACAAGCCCCGGCCAGCCACTTTCACCACATTGTCGGGCAGTGTCGGATCCGGAATGACGCTGTAATCGAATCCTTCACCTTCATCCGCCACCGAAACAAAGAATTGCAACTCCTCTTTCCAGGCAGATACCGTCACGTACTTATCCGCAGCCTGCCTGTTCCCGAAAAGAATGGCATTGTTCACAGCCTCGATCACCGAGAGGCTGATCTTGCCGAAAACTTCCGGGGTCAAACCGAACGTTGTTTCGAACGTTTCGATAAATTGTTCGACCTGGACGATATTCTCCACTCTGGAAGAAATTCTCAACTCTATCTTATTCATCACCAAGCTTGATATAATAGTTATTGTATATGTTCCTGAAATATGGGGCAAGCTGTAAGTCCGACCGTTTAAAATCCGTGTGCATCATTTTCTCTTTTTGTTCGGTTTTGAAATAGAGTTGCGGCCGGGTAAATTCGATATCCGCCGCTGTCGTGGAGCGCCGTTTTTCTTCGTATTCCTCTCTCTCCCTCGAAGCCTTTTCCGATAAAATCAATTTATTGTATATCTGATTATTCCGGTTGATCAGGTTGTTGGAAACAGAATAATTCGACAGGTCGCGGATGTTGTCGTCCAACAATCGCCGGATCTCGTCCAGCAACTGCTTTTCACCGGGCGAAAGATAGCCGCTCCCGGACATAAACTCTTCCAAACTCTGCCGGAAAAGCTCGTTCTGCCGGATCATGTTCCCGATTCCCTGTTGCAGGGGTTGCCCTTTCTCGCCCTTCTTCATCTGGTTCACCAAATTTTCCAATTGCCGTTTCATGCCGTTCTGCATCTCCTTCAATCCGTCGTATCCCTCCTCTCCGGGTGCGTTGCCGCTTCCCTTTTTCCCCTTGCCTTTCTTTCCCTTCGAGGGTGTTCCCTCTCCGCCTTCCTCTCCGCCGCTTTGCTGAAGAGCTTCGCTTAATACCAACGCCAGATCGTTCAGATAGGTTACCAAATACTGCTGTTCTTTCAGTAAGTCGGTACGTTTATTGTCCTGTATGTAGCCCGGCAACAGACCGAATTTGATCTCAATGTCGTACAATTTCGAATCCAACACCGTAGCCAGTTGCAGGTTGGTCTTGGCCAATCGGGACAAACTGTCCTTCACGATTTTATACTCCAGCCGCTTCAGATCCTGCAAGCGTCCCAACTCCTGGTAGCGGGCGCTCTGGGGGGGCACTTCGTTAAATTCCTTCAGCAAAAGCTCCTGCGACTGGGAGATCAGCAGGATATTTTGAATGATCAGTTCGACATCGCTTTCGGGAAGGTCGGCATTCATAAAGATCTGCTGCGCCTGTTGCTCCAACTTTTCCTGCACCTCCTCCATCTTCTCTTTGATATCTTCCGCAAGTTCCTTGTCGGTTTCTCCACGCTCCGAATTCTTTTGTTGCTGCTCTTCCGCCTGGTCCGACAGCTCTTCGAAATCCGAAGCCAAATCCTCCAGTTCAAACGGTTTTTCCAATTGCTGATTGACCTCTTTTAACTCTTCGTAATTGCTTCTGGCCGCCTCCAATTTTTCCCGGATCTCCTCCGTTTTACCGGGTAATGCATCCCGGCCTTCCCGGCTCCCGGACAAACTGTCCAGAGAGCTTTGCAACTCCTTCACCTGCTCCATTTGTTGCCGGATCATCTCGTGCTGTTCTTCGACCTGGAACTGCTTCAACAACTCTATGTTCCTGTCCAACTGTTCGCTCATCTGGTCGAAAGTCAACTTCATCTTTTCGTCCACATTCCGGAATTGCTCCTTCGAAAACTCCTGCGTCAGTTTGGAAAACTCGTCCAGCAACTTTTTCATCTCCTCGTCCATAATGCGGTCCAGCAGTTGCCGGATCTGCTGTTGTTTTGCCAGCAACACGCTGTCCTGCCCGGCGAAACTCTTGTTCAAAGAGGATTTTTTGAGGTTCTCTTCCCGCGCACGCTGCAACAACTCTTCCAATTTCTCTTTCTTTTCCACGACATCCCGGGAAAGCTGTTGCTTCTCCCAATCGTCCACCGTGTTGTCCAACATCTTCTTCTGCAGCTCCTTTACATCCGAAACAATTTCGTGCGCTAATTTTTCCGCCTGTTGCAACGAACTGTTTACCTGCATATTGGCGTCCGAATTGTAATCGAATATCGTATTCAGGTCGGGAATGGTATACTGAAGGGCGTCCGAACGGGTACTCTTGGGGCCTGAAACCAGATCGTTGTCGAACACTTCAAAATAGTAACGAATATCTGTCCGGTCCATCCCGGCAAATTCGGCAAAGTCAAACTCAAAATAAAACTCCTGCGCATTCTGATTCCTGATTACGGGAATGGGGATGACCGTATAGCGCTCCCCGTCTAAGGAATAGTTGAACCGCAGATCGGAAAACCCGTAATCATCGGTCAGAATGCCGTAGTAGTAATGGACGGAAGCCTGTACGGAGTCCTGCAAAGCAGAAACCTGAATACCCGGATAGAGATCCGGAATGGAGGCCACCGTAAAATTCATCAAATCCTTTTTGTCAAAATGCGCGTTGGAACCGTACAGCGTATATTCTCCCGAAGCCGTCACCCTGCGCGAGAAAGAGGCTTTCCCCGTTTCGGTCGTGTTCAGGCGTCCCACCCGGCCGTCCCACCCCAGGTACAGGGAGTCGGAAAAAGAGTAACGAACCGTAAATTGCAAAACAGAACCGTACACAGCCCGGAAGTCGGTCACATTTTTCAGCACTTCCGGTTTCAGGCCGGTGTAGGCAGGGGGTACGACCCGAACTTCGTACGCGGTCACAACCGGGGTCGGCAAGACCGTCAGCTTGTAATACCGGCTCTCCGTTTCTACCGCCCGGAAATTAAAGGAGAGGTCGTTGTTGACCGATTCAAAATCGTACACGTAGAGCGAATCCTCCCGCCCCATCAGAAATTCGCCGCCTCCGAAACGGATAAAAACATTTCCCACGCCGGCGTATTCGCTTTCCACTTTCAATTTGACCCGGAACGATTTGCCGTATTCTACCGAGGTGGATTCGTTCAGCAAAGTGAAGAAGATCCCGGATTCCGGACGCTCCACTTCGCGAAAACGGCTCAGATCAGCCCCCCAGTATACGAAACGGCCGGCATTGATCCCGAACAACAGCAGGCAAACTCCTATCAGCAACAACGGTTTGAAACTCCGTTTCCCGAACAGGGGAAAGGAGAGGTTTTGTTCCTGCATCCGGCTGTATTTCTGGATAAAAGCCGCTTTTTTCAGCGTGTCGTCACCCGATACCTCTTCCGTCCGGAAAGCCAGGTAGCAGAGACTGACCAACAGATCCTGTTCGCCGGGAAAATGCTTTCGGAGAAGCTGGAGCAACAAATCTTTTCGCAAATTTCCCGAAACGAAAAAAAGGAGCAGCGGTTTGATCAATCCGAAAAGAGTGATCGCTGCCGTTCCGGCCAGAAAGAGCACATAAAGCGTTGTTTTGAAAGGCGGTGGAAGGTGGAAGGCCGAACGGATCACATAGTACAGGAGCAGGTATACCAACACAAAAGAGAACAAAACGGCCAATCCCCGCAACAAATCGGAAAAAAGATTTTCCAATCTGAAACGGGTCAATGTGTTCCGCCATTCGTTCCGCAAGGTATCGTACCGCTCTTTCATTGCTTCCTGCTCTCTGCTATTTTGCCAGCCACTGTTCGGGATCCAATTTCTCGCGCTCTTTGTTCACCGTGAAGGTAAAAATACTTCCCTTCTCCATGTCATGGCCCACCTTTCCGATGACCTGCTTGGTGTTTACGGCCTGTTGCGCCTTCACTTTCACTTCGATCAGATTGGTATAGGCCGTATAGTAATTGCCGTGGCTGATCATGACGATGTTATTGTACCCCGGATAAAAGACCACGGAAGCCACCACCCCGTTAAAAACAGCGCGTATTTCGGAGTTTTTCAGGGTCGCAATGGTTACCCCTGCATTCTCCTGTTTTACGTTCGGATACAACGGGTTGGTATAAATACCGAACTTTTCCGTGATAATTCCCTGCTCTACCGGCCAGGGTAATTTCCCCCTGTTTTTAACAAATTCATCGGATACCAACTGTTGTTCCGGGGTCAACTTGATCTCCGTCTGTTTCCCTGTCTTTGCCGCCTTCCTGATCTCTTCGGCGATCAACCTGTCCAACTCTTTCGCCAGGCGCGCCCGGTTTTTTTGTTCGGCCACCAACTTCTTCGTCAACTCCTTCTCTTTTTTCCGGAATTCCCGGATCAGCCGGTTTTCACCTTCCCGCTGTTCCAGCAAACTTCGGTTCTGCACATCGATGTCTTTCAGGGTTTCGTTTTTCTGAACGATGTACTGTTTCAGTTGGTTGTTCCGGGATTCCAGCGAATCGTTGATCACCCGGATCTGTTCGAATTGCCGCTTGGAATAGCTCTGGATCTGTTCGAAATACTTATAGCGGTTGTATGCCTGGTTAAAATCCGTAGCAGCGAAAATAAACATCATTTTGTCCGCTTTGTCCTTCTTTTTCCACAACCCATACACCAATTTGGAGTAGAGTTCCAGGATCTCCTTCCTGTTTTCGCCCAGCTCGTCGATCTTTCTCTCGTTGATCCGGATCTGTCCCTCGTAATACTCCACCTCTTTTTCCAGCGAACCGATCAGTTGTTTGGTCCGGGTGACTTTTTTCTGTACGATGTTCAACCGGTCAAAAGAGAGAGAGCGACTGCTCCTGGTCTCGTTCAGCAGTTTATCTAAATAGGCGATCTCTTTCTCACTCTTCTCCTTCTCTTTCCGTATTCCGTCGATTGCCTGGGCAGACGACGCAACCGGATAAAAAAGCACGCACAGGAAGCAGGTATGTACCAAAAAGGCTCTCATTTTGCCATGTTTTCGTATTTCGCCGGGATCTTAAAATTGGGCGTTACCGGTCCGTCAAATTCCAAGCGGGAAAAAACTATCTCCAATTTAATCTTTTGGTCGTTAAAAACCAAGTCGAACACGATCTTTCCGGGAAAAAGTTTCTCTCCCGTCCGGGTAAAACCTTCGTACGATGTTTCGACGCCGGCACCGTCCTCCATATCCTTCAACACGATCCGGTACGGTCTGAAACAGTCCGGGGCGATGTGTATCTCCTGTAAAACCAGGGCAACATCCTTATTTTTACGCTTTTTCTTAAAATACTTCCGGATTTTCCGGTCGATCGCCCTGGTGTGAACATTGGACAAAACATAGTCGTATTTGGTCCGTTCGTATTTGAATTTTCCTTCCTTCAAACGGTTGTTCCCGCAATTTTCCAAATTGACGAACCCGTTCGCAAAAATATTTTGTATGCATTGGAAGCCTACCTCCAAGCCGGACTTTTCGTAAATATAACTGTAATCGGTCAACAGGTACTTCTTGTTGTAGGAATCCATGAATTTGATGCTGTCCGGAGTAAACAGGATCCGGGCTACTTCAATCCCAAGAGGAGCCGTCAGGGAGAGCCAGACAAACCGGTCTTTCTCCATTTTCATCGCTCCTTTCAAACCGGTTTCCCTGCCTTTTACGGTAAGGGAGACATCCATCTTTTTAGAATACAACGTTTTGTAATCCAATTCGTTGGCATAAATATTTTTAAACAGTTTGTTCTCAGCCAGATTCTCTGTCTCCTTCCGGATGACGGTCTCTTTAGCTGTCCGGCACGAAACCACGGACAGCAGCACCCACACGGCGATTAAAAATTTATTCATCTATATGTTCCGCACATTAAAAATCGTATTCGCCTGAAATTTTCGATTTCAATACCTCCGGATCTTCGCCACCTGTTTCCAAAGCCTTTTTCCACATCTCCACCGCCTGTTCCCTGTCGTCGCTGTAATACAAAATATCCCCGTAATGTTCGTACAGTACACCGGATGGTTCCCGGGAATATTTGACAGCCAATTTGATGTAATACAACGCCTGCGAGTACTCTTTCCGTCTAAACAGCACCCAGGCGTAGGTATCCAGATAGGTGTCGTTTTCGGGTTCCGCCAACACCGTTTTCGCACTCATTCTTTCGGCCTTTGCAAGATCCTCGTCCCGCAAAGAGAGATAGTAGGCGTAGTTGTTCAAAACCACCAGATCGTCCGGACGATACGACAAGACTTGCTCAAACATATTAAAAGCCTGTTCTACACTGTCCAGACTGTAGTAACAATCCCCCAGATAAGCATAGAACTGAGTTTGAAACTCCCTGTTCCCCGAAGTCAGTTCCACTCCCTTCTTGAAAAAAGGGAGCGCTTCGGAAAACTGCCGGCGGATCACCCGGGAAATCCCGGCCATTGCGTAAGGCAAAGGTTCCTCCGGAAAATATTTCAGCGCTTCCGTACTCCGCTCGTATATACAGGCGGTATCTTCCATTTCATTACACAGGATCAGCAACTCCTGCCAGATGATATAATTATCCTTATCTTTAGAAAGGATATACTCCAATTCCGACCGGGATTCGTCCAATTTGCCCTCTTTCTTCAGGAAATCGGAGTAGAGGGAGCGGATAGCCAGATCTTCCGGATATTTTTCCCGCAACAGCAACACATACGAATCCCACTGCTTTTCGGAAACTTTTAAAGAGTCCGAACTTAACACCAATTTCAACATGTACTGAACTTTGAAGCGGGAATCCAGTTCGTTGCTCGATAAAGCCTTTACAACGTGCTGCTCCGACTCTTTTTGGTTTCCTTTATCCCGGTAATAGTCCGCTAAATAGAAGTGGATCATCCCGTTTTCCGGATCTTTGCTCAACAGCCGGTTCAAGATCTGCAATCCTTTTTTGTCCTGGTTGTAATTAAAATACAGCTCCGCCAGCAAACTCAGGTACTCATCCTTTTCCGGATACTCCCGGATCAGCTTGGACAATTCGTTGGAAGCCCCCTTTATGTCGTCTAACTTGGTGTACAGTTTGATCTTTTCAATAGAGACGATCTCATTAAGACCGAACTCCTTTTCATACCGGTCGTACACATCGATGGCTTTTTGCCACTTTTCAACGGATACGTACATTCCCGCCTCCTGAATGTAAAATTCTTCCGTTCTCGGATGTGTGGCGATCAACCCGTCGTAGACTGCACACGCCTCCTCTATCATGGACTTGTTTTGCAATACATCGGCCAATAACAACTGATACCAGAAATTGCCGGGATTTCCGGATACTGCTTCCCGGGCCAACAGCAAAGCTCCGTTGTAATCTTTGTTCAACAACAGCAAGTTGGCGATCTCGTATTTCACCACCGGACTTCCGGGATAGATCTTTAAGCAGTTGTCAAACCAGCCCAAAGCACTCTGGTAATCCCCCGTAATTTTATTGCGTACTCCCTCCAAAAAAGAGTAATCGAATTCCAATTTTGTTTTTTCATCCAACTCCCCGTATCCGGCAATCTTTTTTTTACTGTCGGCAAATCCGTTTATCCACCCTGTCAGGATGAAAATGAAAACCAAGACAATTCTCATATTCCTTTACTTTTTTCCGGTATGTCCGAACCCGCCGCTTCCCCGGTCTGTCTCTTCCAGTGTTTCTACGTGTACCCATTCGGCTTGTTCGACCTTATTGATCACCATCTGGCAAATCCGGTCTCCGTCGTTTATACTGATAAGCCGGTCGGAAAGGTTTGCCACGATCACGCCGATCTCTCCCCTGTAATCGGCATCGATGGTTCCGGGGCTGTTCAGCACTCCCAATCCCTCGTTCAGCGCCAATCCGCTGCGGGGGCGGATCTGGGCTTCGTAACCGGCCGGCAACTCTATGAACAGGCCGGTCGGGATCAATTTTCGCTCCAACGATCTCAACACAACAGTTTCGGAAAGATTCGCCCGGATGTCCATACCGGCGGAAGATACTGTTTTATACTCCGGCAACGGATGTTTAGATTTGTTGACTACCTTTATTTTCATACAATTGTCATTTATTTTTCAACGGACACATAAAACATTTCAACTCAAAGGGATCAGCAAAGATACTACTTTTTTTTATGAAACATTTTATGTACAAACTCCCTGCTCAGCAAAAACTTCATTTCTATCCGGATAAAGATGAAAATAAACAGCAACAACAAAGGGGTTCTGGAGAGACAGGTCATCCAATCGTTATCAAACGTAATGTTTTTACCGATCCAATAAAAGAAAAGAGCCGCTAAAAAATACAAAAGAATCTTTCCAATATCGTAACTGATGTGATAATACCTCTTTCCCAACCACAACGACAGGACAGACATCACCAAAAAGCAGGTAAATACGGCATAAGCCGATGCCATGTACCCTATTACCGGTAAAAGCCATACATTCATGGAAACAGAGATCACGCTCCCCGTGATCGCCATGAAGGCGCCGTAGATGGTTTTATCCGTCAACTTATACCACAAAGAAAGAGAATAATACATTCCCTGGAACAGATTGGCCATCAGCACCCACGGAATGATCACCAGGCCTATCCGGTACTCCTTGCTGATCAGGTATTGGAGAATATCCAGCCAATACATGATCCCCAGAAAGATCACCAACCCGAATCCGGTAAAATACAGAAAGACATTCCGATAGACCTTTTTTGAATCTTCGTTTTTGGAATAACTGAAGAAAAACGGCTCAAAAGCATACCGGAATCCCTGGGTAAAAATATACATGATCAAAGCTAATTTGTAATTTGCCCCGTAAATTCCGGTGACAGCTTTGGCTTCCTCCGAACTCATGACCTGTCCCAGTATCTTAGGCATCAATATTTTATCTCCCTGCAAATTGATCATACCCGCCAAACTGACAATTAATATGGGAAAAGAGTAGATCAGGATGTTCTTTAACAATCCGAAAGAGAAGTAAAAACGGAATTTTGTCAGGTAAGGCAATAACAGGACAGAAGTGATCACCGTAGCGATCAGGTAGGAGATAAAGACATATATAATGCCTCCTTCCGGATCGTAAAACGGAAGAGAGATCCCCATCCGTTCCAACCACGGACACAACAGGAGAAAGAAGAGGTTAGCCCCGATGTTAATTCCGATATTAATCAATTTGATCAAACCGAACCGGACCGGCCGGCCTTCCAATCGCAATAAGGCGAACGGAATGGAGTTCATCACATCGATGGCCAATGTCACTACCAACAAGATCAGGTACTCTTTGTGGTTGGCTAAGTCTAAAAAAGAGGAGATATTTTCGATCCAGGCAAAAAAAAGTCCGAGAAATAACAGGGTAGTCAGGGAAAGCGAAGTCATCAGGGTAGAAAACACGTTGTTTTTGTTTTCCGACGAAGCAAAGCGAAAGAAACCGGTTTCCGTGCCATACGTCAGCAACACAGTCAATACGGCCATGTATGACATCAGGTTGATCACAACGCCATATTCTTCTGCCGGGAAGAGTTCAGTGTACAGCGGGTTTAATAACCAATTGATAAAACGGGCCAGAATGGTCGAAAAGCCGTAAATGACGGTCTCTCCGGCAAGTTTTTTTAATGGATTCATTCCAATAACGTTTTTAAAACGGATCTTTATTCTTCACAAAGGTACACATTGGATGGCTTGGACAAACAGCTTATAATTATTTTATCTTTTTATTTTTTAAATTTCATGTTGATTATTATAGATTGTTGAAACAGAGGAAAAGTAATTCCGGAATCTGTTGTATTTTGATTTTTTATCTGTTTATCAACTGTTTTTCAACAGTCGTTTTGTGATATAATTGCTTTTATACCAATGAGTAAGTATTTATTATCCACAATTGTCAGTTGGATTTTTCGGTAGTAAAAAATCCGGGATTTTCCGATTGGGGTTGTTGGTAATTTGTCCGGATTTTTCGAAAGAAACAGGGATTCATTTTTTGGGAAAAGAAAAGATGTTCCGAATGGGCTTTTTTATCCGGAATTCCAAAAAAAGAACCGGCTTTTTTTCCTGTTTTTTTCAACAACCCGCCCAACAGTTCCGGACAGTTTTTCATACGTTGTGTTTTGGGTTCTGTTATTTTTAGATTCGTTGAAATACTGTTTTATCCCACAACCCCTCCCAACTTAAACATCGGCAGGTACATGGAGATGAGCACAAAGGCGACTATACCTCCGATCCCGAGGATCAGCACCGGCTCCATCAGGTTGCCGAGTTGCCGGATACGGTGTTCCAGTTCGGCGGTCAGGCTGTCCCCCTGTTTGCGGAGCATTTCGGGGAGGCGGTTGGTCTCTTCGCCTACCCGCAGCAAGGCTATCAGCCGGCGGTCGTACAGTTGTTGGAAACAGGCCAGATTGTCGGCGAACAGTTCCCCCTGCTGCAATCCCCGGGCGATGCTCCGGAAGGAGAAGCGGTAGGGGGGGAAGGTGATGATCTCTTCCAGCATCGTAATACTTTTAAGCAACGGGATGCCCGACGAGCATAGGAGGTAGAGCAGCTTGCAAAACTGCACCTCGTAATTTTTGCGCAGCAGGTTCCCGGCCAGTGGGAGTCGCAGCAACAGGCGGCCCCGGAACAATCGGAAATCATCGTTCCGGCCCCACAGCATCACCGCCCCGCTTCCCAGTAGAAGCGCCCCGCCCGTGACGGCCAGCAGGAGAGGGAATCGACCGGAGAAGGTGATGATGGCCCGGGTAATGCCGGGAAGCTCTCCTCCCATCCGGCCGTACACCTGTTCGAACATGGGTACAATGACCGTCAGCATAAAGACCAGCACGGCCACGGCTACCGACAGGATCACCAACGGATAGCTTACCGCCCCCTTGACCATGCGGCGGCGTTCGATCTGTTTGCGGTAATAATCCGAGAGGAATTGCAGGGATTCGTCCAAACGCCCGGTCTCTTCGCCGATAC
>JAISVB010000020.1 GCA_031271755.1 Culturomica sp. | reverse complement strand
TAACAGGTGTTTATTGCAAAGGGGATCCACCTCTTCCCATGCCGAACAGAGAAGTTAAGCCCTTTCACGCCGATGGTACTGCCCGCAAGGGTGGGAGAGTAGGTAGACGCCGGATTTTGCAGAAAGACCGCAACTTTTCGTTGCGGTCTTTTATGGCGAGGTAGCTCAGCTGGTTAGAGCGCATGATTCATAATCATGAGGTCGGCGGTTCAAGCCCGCCTCTCGCTACTTAAAAATAAGAGGTTTGCAAGCAATTGCAAGCCTTTTTTGTGTATATATATTTCTCTTGAAATCAGAACACTACGGGTGTGTGTAAATATTTTTCGCACATTTGTATACACAAAACTCACTTTTTTCTCTGTCGCTTGCAATGTATTCAAAATCTTTTCCTATCTTGCGCCGCAGTTGTGTATGACATTGACCTGACCGGTAAATATATAAATATTGCAAACAATATTCAACAAAAACGCTCTTTTACACCTCGTATTCTAAATGCACAACAGGTTATGGGTATTTATAACATAGACACGCACCTCAATTGTTTCTGTTATCGAGACAGTCAGGAAGCACTATTAGAGATCAAGGAGTTACAGTCCGGTGAATCGGTAGAAACCAGATTTAGAAGGTATACAATCCTGTTTGTCACCGAAGGGGTTATCCATATTTTGTACGGCAAAACCACCCATACCCTGTCAAAAGGAGAGTTTGTATTCCTGCCGATAAGCAGTATCCGCTACCGGACTTTGGAAAAGAGTACGCTTTTATTTTTCAGGATGTGCAGTGAGCTTCAGGAATGTCCCAATTTCAACACTACGGCTCTGTGGAGCGAACCGGAAGAAAAAAGGCACCTGAATTTTGAAGAGATGTATATACTGAAAAGCAACGATAAATTGGAACACTTCCTGGCAGGTGTTTATTCGGTTTTACAGGACGGCGCCAAGTGTGTGGTATATATGCGGATGCAGATCAGTCTGTTGCTTTTTTTAATTCAACTCTACTATCCCCGTGAAGAGTGCAGAAAATTTTTCTCTCTCCATCCCACCTCGGATGTCAAATTTGCAGAATTTGTTCGCAGAAACTATTCAAAATACCGCACTGTCAATGATTTAGCTGATGCCATACACATGAGTTATCATCAATTTGGCTACCAATTCAAAAAAGTGTTCGGAGTACCTCCCCATCAATGGATCCAACGTGAAAAAGCACAATTGATCTACCAGGATATATGCCGGAGCGATAAAACGCTCAAAGAAATCGCCCTCCAATATGAATTCGACATTCACTCCAATTTTATCCGCTTTTGCAGGAGAAACTTCGGAATGTCCCCGGCTGCCCTGAGGAACAGTAAAAAGTCCTAAGGGGGGCAAAATAAAAAAATATACAAAGCGATACAACTATCGTAAAAAATGATACGTATATATTATAGCGAAGCGCATATCTTTGCTACCATATACTAAAAAAGTATCATTCACTCTAAACTAATTTACGATGAAAAGCAGACTCCTTCTCCTTGTAACCCTGCTGATAAGTTTCAGCGCTTGCAACGATGACCGTACCGACGAAAATTGGCAGGAAGTAGCCGGTTCTGAGATTGTAGTGAATAACAATCTGGAAGAGTTGGAAACACGTGTCATAGCTTCTCCGGAAAAGTTGGAAACCCCTGTTATAGCTTCACGCTCCGGCCAGACAAGTATCAGTGGCCTGAAAGAATTGGCCAACATCAAACCGATAACACTGGACGATAAAACCTTATCCGCCACAGCGGTTCAGACGTTTGGCAATTATGCCGTCATTGCTTACCACAGCCACCATGAAGGCGTTGGAGGCGGTGTGGATTTAATAGATATATCGGATGTTACGAATCCCGTTCTCGTTTCATCGCTTACTTACAGCGACAGAGACGTCAACCACGTTTTGATCCGGAGTACCGGCTCGAAAGAGGCAAAATTTTATATGCTTGCCGACGATTCTAAAAAAGGCAAAGCGTATGTGGTCGAAGGACGGATCCAAAATGGACAATTTGCAAACGACGGTTTCCGCGAAATACCCTTGTTGGGCAACTCTTCAAACAGCGCTCAGATTTATGAATTATACCTGTTTACAGGAACTACAGGTATACACGGGACCGACGGTGCGTTCCAAACCATCAATTTATTGACCGGAGAGAACATTGCCACGGCTAAGGTCGATAGAGCCCACCACATTGATTTCAATAAAAACTGCATGGTAACCCTGTCTCTCACACACGCAGGAGAAGCTCGTTTGTCTTATTATTACTATCATCTGAACATTGCTGCTCCGACCTCAACGCTTTCATTGGGAACAATTTCGACCATTGACGGCAAAAACGTTGTGCGCTTGAGAGACAACCGGGCTTATGTAGCCCTGAGCGATGGCGGTTGGAAAGTCGTTTCCCTCTCTGCCTCCTCTGCCATGACGGTTAAACACGAAGAGCCCGGACAACCGGGCAGTTTGGTAAACGGGTTGGATGTAAGCAATGATTATATATTCGTTTCACACGGTTCGGAAGGACTCCGGGTTTACGACAAGAAAACGTATGCCCTTCTGGGACAATTTTCTTCCGACGGCGGTTCTGCGAACTACAATTCCGTTAACGATGCGCAAACGCTCCTTTTGGCGGCAAACGGTATCGGCGGAACCAAGATCATTTCAGTGACGCCTTAAAACTCTTACGTTTTAACAATATCGGATGCCCATTGGGCAGCGCTGAATTTAGCCGCAAATGATAGCCGACGCAACAAATGAAGGCAGCTTTACTATTCCTTTTTGTTTCACTGGTTGCCGCCGGCAGCCCTCCGGCGTTGGATTCTGTCATTTATGACACAGAATCCGGGCGTCTTCGGAAAGCGATCGCTGTATTGGACAGTACTCTTTTTCCGGCCTCTAAAAAAGCGCCCGCTGTTGCTCCCGCCTTGTTTACTCAAGCTCCTCATCTGTTAAACGATGTTGCACAGAGAGCGATCGACGCTGCGGCACAAGCGTCGATCAACTCTCTGCGTATGCCCGAAGGATTGGATTTACAGACAGGCTACACATACAGTCGTTCTGTCGGCGGAATCGTGTTGGCGGATATCGATGAAGATTGGAGTTATCGCAACAGATTTCAATTGGGGGTAAGTTGGGATTTGCGTCAATACAAAGGTTTCGGGAACCGTCTTAAACGCCAACTGATCCACGATCAGGCGGCATTGGACAAAATGCACATGGCGGCGCAGGTAAAACAAACCGCCTTGCAGGAAACGCTTAACAGCACGCTTGAAAAATACGACTCCCATCTTTTATCCGTATTAAACAACAGAATATATATATGCGATGTACTGCTCTCCCTGTACGAAGGCCTATACCGGACAGGCGATATAGCCATCGACAAACTTTTCGACATCAGCTACAGGAAAAAAACATTGGAAGGCGTTTCGGAGACCCTGTCCGCCGCCATCCCTGCCACCGGCTTGTACAGTGAGGACGCCTTTGTCTTCTTTCGCGTAAACGAGAACAGATACCGTTCTTTGCTTGCCAACAACGAGGATGTGGTGATCCATGCCAAAGAGTGGGAAATGGAAAACAAGAAGGCGGAATCCTTTTCTTATTGGAACGAAATCAGGGTCATACCTTTTGCCCGGTACCAGTATTTGGACTATACCACCTCCCGCTCCCATGTATCCAACGGACAAATAGGCGTCAACGCGGTCTTTCCGCTCTACAACAAAGCCCGGCACGACAAACTGCAATCAAACAGGCAACTGGTCATTCTTCAGGAAACACTCCGGCAACAGGAAGCGTCGGTTCAAAGGCAGGGAGCGGACAACCTCAACTCGTACCGCCGGACAGAACAACGGCTTAAATCCCTGTTGTGGGATTTGCAGCGGTATGAAAATGAATTCCGGATCTGGCATTACAGGCATATTGCAGAGAACATTTCCGCCAGCGGAATCAGAGCGCTTGAATTATTAGACAGGTATTTGGAATCCTTGTATACCTTCTACACCGTTCGTATTGACTACGAAAGGCAACTTCAACATATCAAACACCTGGCGGCTGACGAGGACTTTGCCGCCTTTGTTTCGTTGGAATATGTCGATAGAACATCCGCCATTATTACCAAACCGCTTTCGGCCTATGTGTGGTCGAAACAGCACAGCGCTGTTGAAAACTGGGATGACATGCTCTTTTTCGCCCATGCCTGCCGCATAGAGCGGCTCTATATCGGCTACAACCAACAGCTCCCGAACCTTCATTACCACAACCTGACAGCCCTGCTTGCCCGCAACAGGATTTCACCTTACGTTTGCATATCCCATACGGAA
Source organism: Culturomica sp. (assembly GCA_031271755.1). Taxonomy (GTDB): domain Bacteria; phylum Bacteroidota; class Bacteroidia; order Bacteroidales; family Marinifilaceae; genus UBA944. The sequence goes on along the minus strand of JAISVB010000020.1, from coordinate 23,976 downwards.
TTACTGAAAGAAACCCCGGAAAAAATAAACGAATACTTCCGGAATCTGATCCGTTTACCCGGACTCAAAGGCATACACATAGACATAGAGCCGCATCAATTCCCCGACTGGAAAGAACAGAGCGAAAAATACCTCCAAGATCTTCTTTCACTTCTCTCCATCGCCAAAGAGTGTGCCGGAAGCAATGAACTGGATCTGACAATTGCCCTGCCGGCTACTTATCCTCCATCGTTTTACGAAGAAATTACCCCCTACATTTCGGGAATAACCCTGATGATATACAACAAAAGCGATTTGCAAACAGTACTGACAACCGTGCAGGACATCGTTTCGTTGCCGGTAAGCCAAAAGCAAATAGAAGTTGCCATACGTCCGGAAGACTACATTCCCGACTACCTCTCTGCTGTCAATCAATTGCATAAAAATGAACGGATTGCTTCCGTTGCCTTGGAATCGTTGGCTACTTTGGACGAAGTGATACAAAGAAAACCTGCCATCCATCAGGAGGGGGAGACATTTACCCTTTCATTTTTTGAACCGGGAAAAACCCAACGAACGGTCGTGAACGATTTTAAATCATACAAAGAAGCTGTACGGTATTTTGGAAACAGGATAAAAAAGCAATAAAATGAAAAAATTCTCATACACCCAAAGTGGAGTAACAGGAGAGGAAGACTACTTTGCCGTTCGCACCAAGCGGGTGAACAGAGGCAGAATTTTTTACCTTATCGCTCTTTGGATCATCATTCTATCCGCTTTGCTGTATGTTGCCGACAGAATTTATTGGGTGAGATTTGTCGGAGAATTGAGCCATAATTTGAGATACACAACTTTTCCGGACGATATATATGTACTGAAGGTTAATTTCCGGGAAGGAGATAAATTTCAAGCCGGCGACACCCTTTTTTGGTACTGTTCCGTCAATGTGAATATGGGGCCGGCTTGGGGGACTATAGACGGGAACAACCTGTTGGATCCGATCAAAGCAAGGAATGATGTCGCTCAAAAAGAGCATGCAGTAAAGGTGTATACTGACCGGATGCGCGAATTGAAACAGCAATTGACCATTCTCCGGAAACAACTCTTTCTCGGTGTCGCTACCTCTCAGGATGTGAAAAAATGCGAGTCGGAGATAGCAGAAATGAACGTAAAGATCGAACTGGCACAAGGGGAAGTGAAAACAGCCAGAGAATTGTTTAAAGCGATACCGGGCATTCGTTTTTCAAAAGAAAACTACGGAGAGGAATTAGATTCGGTATTCAACCATGCATTAGCTGATTTCGGTATAGACATAAGCAAAACTGCGATAATACCCTGGTGCGCTAAATACGATGCCTCTGTTTTCCGTGTGAATGTGTTTCCCCCCGCTATATGTTACAAAAAAGATTTTGTATTGGGTATTCAGATAGACGAGCCCGCATTTGCAGATATCCATATTATTATGTGGTCTGAAACCTATAAAGTGGAACAACTTAAAGTAGGAGACATTGTAGATGTAAAAATAGGGAACAAGTATTATCCGGCTCAAGTATCGTTGGAAATCCCGACAATTCAGGAAGTGCCTGCATACTTGGAGCAAAATTTTGAAAAGGAAAAGAGAGCTTTAACATATCGCTTGGATTTTCTGTACCCGGAACAATTGGAGACGTGGCAAAAAGTGCACGGTATACCGCTTACCATCCGGAAAAAGCGTAAAATTTTCCAATCCATTCAGCGTTGGTTTGAGGATTGGGATGTTGTTGAAACAACCACCAATAAATCTGAAAGAGTATGAAGAAGATCGTAACAAACTCTCAAAATCAGATCGTCTGGGTAATTGATACAATTGACGAATACGACTTAAACAACCTTGACGGTAAAGAGATAGACGCCATTTTTATTGATCTGCCCATAGAAAGCAGTTCGTATGTGGTGAATTTAATCATACAAATCAGACAGAACCGCTGGACGAAACTCTACCTGAAACCCATTTTCACGACCATATCCATTGAATTTTTCTTTGCTTCCCATGCAAAAGAGCTTATCGACGGTATTGAAGAATCTGTCGATGCGCCGAATTTTATAACAAAAACCGACGAAATCAATAAAATTATTGATAAATACATCGATCTCCCCGCTGATAAATATCCGTTGCTTACCGTTTATACCCTTCAATTGCTCAGATATAATTATGCGCGCAGGAAAGACCTTACTTTTAAATTGTCCGAACAATCTATGATCGGATATACCCGTCCGTTACTCTTTATCGCTAATCCCACAGGCGAGTTGCTGATAGAAATATTGGGCGAATTGGCGCGTATTGCCAAAGACGGCTATATTGACAAAAAATTTCAGGACAAATTGCATCTCTGCCCGCAGTGCCACTCCATTCACCTGATTTACAGAGAAACCTGTGTGAAATGCAACTCGGCGCATCTGACCATGCACCCCGTGATCCATCATTTTCGTTGCTCCAACGTCAGCCCGGAAAAAGATTACATAGACGGAGAAAAATTGATCTGTCCCAAATGCCACAAACAATTGAGGCATTTGGGGGTAGATTACGATAAGCCTTCGGTTATTAATACATGCCAGGCATGCACCTTCTGTTCCCAAAATTCAAATCTCGTTACCCAATGCCTGCATTGCCAAAAAACGACTCCTGTCGAAGAGTTGTTTCCGTTTACTCTTTTCGGATACTCTTATAATGACCGGACCATGGAATATTTAATTAATCCCATTGATCCGCTCCAGCTTATTGAAAATTTCCTGCAAGGCATTATTCCGTTCCAGGATTTTCTCTTGCAGGTAGAGCAGGCAATCATAAAATTTGAAACGACACAGATCGAGGAAACTTCTAAAGATACGGATCTGTATTTATCTGTCTGTGCTTTTGCTTTTGAAATCCGCTACGCCGGCACTCAGCGCCGGGTAAAAATGGAATTGTACGTAGACATTATGCAAAGTATTACCGACCTGATTTTGGCCTTTAACGAAGAATTCAATACAGATCACCTGAATATTACATTTTACCACGGTAAATACATAATGTTGGCGGATTGTGAGACCATCGTTCAAAACAAGTCGGATTATCCGACCGAACTCTTAAACAGGATTCAGGAAATGATCAACAAAAAATATGGAGCTTCTATAGAGGTGAGCAGTTTTTATAAGCCATATAAATACCTCAAAAAATCCAACAGTATATTGTCATTTATTCAACAAATAGCAACAGTTTGATGCATGTTCTTCGTAGAGCTATGGGATGATTTTTTTACCTTATTGGAAAATTACTCCTGGTCGAAAATCGTTTCTGTTTTTTGGCTTTTCTTCCTGCTGGAACTTCCGCGCTACTACCTTCTTGAAACGGGAGTGATTGTTTACCTGAAAATGCGTCGAAAGCACTTCAGGCAAAAAGATTTATGGGCGCGCAAGCGTTTCTTAACCGAAAAGCCTTTTGTTTCGGTCATTGCCCCGGGTAAGAACGAAGGAAAAAATATCTATAAACTCGTAAAATCCCTCTCTGAGCAAACCTATAAAAATTTCGAACTCATTATCGTCGACGATGGTTCTGATGACGACACAAAATTGATCTGCAAAGATTTTGAAAAACAGGGCCTGATCCATGTTTTCCTGCGAAATGAGGTTTCGGGCGGTAAAGCCAGCGCAGCCAATTTTGCGTTGCAATTTGCCAAAGGGGATTATATCATCCATTTGGATGCCGATTCCTCTTTAGACCATGACGCCATTGAAAATATATTGATCCCATTTTATCTGGATGAAAACATCAAAGGAGTAGGAGGGAATGTGAAAGTCCGCAACTCCAAAGATTCCCTCTGCACATCGTTTCAGGCTTTGGAATACCTCGGTGACATTATGGTGGGCCGCATGGTTACCTCCACATTGGGTATTTACCGGATTATTTCAGGTGCTTTCGGCGCTTTCGAGGCCAAAACATTGAAGGAGGTCGGCGCGTGGAACGTAGGGCCCGGCCTGGATGGAGATGTTACCCAGAAAATACGCAATGCCGGCTATAAAATCCATTTTGCACACAAAGCCGTTTGCCTGACCGCTGTTCCCCAAACATTTTACGCTTTAAGCAGACAACGGTTGCGGTGGTCAAAGTCATTGGTGCGTTTTCGTGTCCGGCGGCACATCCGGTCAATACTTCCGCACAGAGCTTTTAAGTGGAGCAATTTTTTCTCCATATTTGAAAACATATTCTTTTACCTTTTTCTGGATATACTATGGGTGATTTACATGTTTGTGCTGATTCTGAATAATTCAGGAATTCTGTTCGACCTGTTTGTGCTGAAATTTACCATCATGACCGTATGTAACCTATTCTCCTTTTTTCTTGTTTTATGGGTTACGGAACGTAAAAAAGAGGAATTTCCCCTGATTGCTTTTGTTCCTTTCCTGTCTATATATGTGGGATACTTTCTGCGCATCGTGAGAACGTGGGCTTATATCATAGAATTTTTCCTGTTTTCATCCTATAAAGACCCCTGGAATCCTAAAAAAGTGTCCGACATCGCCCGGTTGGAAAATTAAGTACTCCCCTGTGCAAATATGTTTAAATGCGTAAAATCAACAATAGAATACATGGATAATATAAAAATAGCGGTGATCGGTTTAGGGTATGTCGGCTTGCCGCTTGCCATTGAGTTTGGGAAAAAATACCGTGTATTGGGGTACGATATAAACGCAAAGCGAATCCGGGAATTACAATCCGGGTCTGACCATACGCAAGAAGCCGATTTAGACAGTATGAAAACGGCCGTTTCGCTTCATGCCTCAGATCCGGGCATGGGATTGTCATTTTCATCCCGGGAAGAAGAGTTAAGAGCGTATAATGTTTATATTGTCACGGTTCCTACACCGATCAATAAAAACAACTCTCCGGATTTAACCCCTTTGCTGAAAGCCTCTGAAATGATCGGGAGAGTTCTTTCGAAAGGAGATCTTGTTATTTATGAATCGACGACCTATCCCGGATGTACGGAGGAGGATTGCGTTCCTGTAATAGAAAAGGTATCCGGCTTAAAGTTTAATAAAGACTTTTTTGCCGGTTACAGTCCGGAAAGAATTAATCCGGGAGATAAAGTAAATACATTTGCTAAAATTAAGAAAGTAACGTCGGGTTCCACTCCGGAAATTGCGGACAAAGTAGATGCTTTATATGCCTCCGTTATTGAAGCCGGCACACACAAAGCTCCTTCTTTAAAGGTAGCGGAAGCTTCTAAGATCATAGAGAATGCACAACGGGATGTGAACATTTCATTTGTGAATGAATTGGCGCTTATTTTCGACAAAATGGGCATAGACACACGGGATGTCATTGAGGCGGCCGGGACGAAGTGGAATTTTTTGAAATACAGTCCGGGATTAGTCGGAGGCCATTGCATCAGTGTGGATCCATACTATTTGGCAAGTAAAGCTGAATCATTGGGCTATACACCCCAGGTCATTCTTTCGGGTAGACATGTAAATAACAGTATTGCGCCTTTTATTGCGAATAAAGTGATCAATTTGATGATCCGGAAAGAACACAAAATCAAGGGGGCGGGCGTGCTGATTTTGGGTATCACCTTTAAGGAAAATTGCCCCGATTTTCGCAATACCAAAGTGATCGATATTTATAACGAATTGAAAGGATTCGGTGTCCATATCGATATTTTCGACCCTTGGGTAAATCAGGAAGAATTGTTACACGAATATGGGGTTGAAGCGATGAACAATCTTGACCCGAACAAAAAATACGAGGCGATCATTCTGGCTGTTGCGCACAAGGAATTTGAACAAATTGATTTTGAGAGATACCACCGGCAAGGCGTCGTCATTTTTGATGCGAAAGCAGTTGTGGACAGACAATGGGTGGATGGAAGATTGTAATCCGGAACGAAAAGCGTGTAAATTAAACGGTATCTATCACGGTTTAATTTACACGCCCGGTTTGCCTGTATAGAGATCAGATCTGGTCGAAGTCAACGTCAAATTCACTCTTTTCCGCCGTTGCGAACGGCTTCGCCTCTACCATGTCTCCAATGGTAGCTTTGATGTATTCCACCGCCTCGTCCAACCCTTCGCTGAATTTTTCGAAATCTTCCTTGTACAGGAAAATTTTATGCTTTTCAAAATTCTGGGCGCCGCTTTCATCGAATTTCTTTTTGCTCTCTGTAATTGTCAAATAGTAATCGTTGTTCCGGGTTGCCTTTACATCGAAAAAATAAGTTCTTTTCCCTGCACGCACAGCTTTGGAATAGATTTCTTCCCGATCATTCAGTTCCATGCCTTCTTTTTTTTCGTATCCTTCCATCTTTTCCTTGAGTTAATTTAGATTTTAGCGCTTCAAATATAGCGAAAAGAAAGCCAAAAAAAACCACTTATTCTTAATTATTTTTCACAAATCTAATAAAAGCGTATCTTTGTACATTAAAATCAATAGAAATGGAGATTGTTGTCAGCGGGATCCGACCGACGGGAAATTTGCATCTGGGGAATTATTTCGGTGCGATCAGGAATTTTTTAACACTGCAGGAAGAGTACAACTGTTTTTTCTTTATAGCCGACTGGCATTCGCTGACGACCCATCCGAAACCGGGCGATGTAACCGCCAATGTCCGGAAGATACTGGCCGAATACTTAGCCTGCGGGATCGATCCGGAGAAGGCGGCCATTTACGTACAGAGCGATGTAAAAGAAGTGTTGGAACTCTACCTTTACCTCAATATGAACGCCTATCTCGGTGAATTGGAGCGGGTGACCTCTTTCAAGGAGAAGGCTCGTACGCAGCCGGACAACGTAAACGCCGGGCTATTGACCTACCCGACCCTGATGGCGGCCGACGTCCTGATGCACAAGGCGGTGAAGGTGCCTGTCGGCAAAGACCAGGAGCAGAACATGGAGATGATCCGGAAATTCGCCCGCCGTTTCAACACCATTTACGGAGCGGACTATTTTCCGGAACCGGCCTCCTACTCCTTTGCAGGGGCGGCGGTGAAAGTGCCCGGCCTGGATGGTTCGGGAAAGATGGGTAAATCGGAAGGGAATGCCATTTACCTGGCGGACGATCCGGACGTTATCCGGAAAAAGGTGATGAAGGCGGTGACCGACAGCGGCCCCACAGCGCCGGACAGTCCCAAACCGGAAGCGATCGAAAACCTTTTTACCCTGTTAAAAATGGTTTCTCCGGCAGAAACGTACCACTATTTCAACGACCAATACAACTGCTGCGCCATCCGCTACGGTGATCTGAAAAAACAGTTGGCGGAGGATATTATCGCCTTTACGGCGCCCATCCGGGAGAAGATCCTGGGGATTGTGTCCGATACGGCTTACATGGACAGGGTGGCGGAGATGGGGGCGGAGAAAGCCCGCGAAAGTGCAGCCCGGACTGTCCGGGAAGTAAGGGAAATCATCGGTTTCAGGGGATGACCCGGCGACCGGTTTAATTGTAAATACCATGTACGAATACATACAGGGAAAATTGGTGGAAGCAACACCCGCCTATGCCGTAGTGGATTGCGGAGGGGTCGGTTTTCATCTTCACATCTCCGTAAATACCTATTCCGGGATTGCGCAACAGTCGGAAATACGGCTCTGGGTGCATCAGATCGTGCGGGAAGACGCCCATCTGTTGTACGGATTCGCCACGAAAGAGGAGCGGTCACTCTTCAAACAATTGATATCGGTATCCGGTATCGGCGCCAACACAGCCAGCGTCATGTTGAGTTCCATGACGGCAGACGAAATAACGACTGCCATTCTGACCGGTAACGTGAACGCCATCAAAAGCGTCAAAGGGATCGGGTTAAAAACCGCCCAGCGGGTGATCATCGAACTGAAGGACAAAGTGGGCGCGTCCGGATCTGCCGAAACGTTTGTTTTTTCCGCCGGCACGTTCAAAGAGGAGGCTTTATCCGCTTTGGTCATGTTGGGATTCGCCAAAGCTCAGGCTTCCAAAGTGTTGGATAAAATCACGGCCGAAGGAAAAGTGAGCACGGTAGAGGAGTTGATCAAGCTGGCCTTGAAGCAGCTTTGACGGTAAACCGGCGCCGATAGAACCGGGAAATACAGGTGATGATGCGATTTTTTTTGATTCTGCTGTTCATAGTATCGGGGGGCTTGCCGGCTTCCGGAGCCATCCGTCCGTGGGAGTCGGCTGCACATCCGGAACCGGCCGCAGACAGCCTGAAATTTCCGATCCGTGAAGAGACAGATCACGACATCCGAACCGGTATCCCACCCTCTCCCCTTTTTATGGAACCGCCTTCCAACGTCCGGGATTCAGTGGTATACGATCCTGTCACCAAACGCTACGTGCTCATGAAATTGGTGGGGGGAAAGTACAACTACTCCCGGCCCTATTCACTCTCTTTGGACGAATACCTCCGGTCGCAGAACCGGCTTTCCCTGTACGAATACAACAGGCGCCAGCGCCAGGAGGGCGACCGGTACGATTTCAAAGAACTGGTTTCCCAGTTGCAGTTCCTGGACAAGATCCTCAGCCCCATTTTCGGAGTCAACCAGGTACAGATCAACGTACAGGGATCGGTGGAATTGACACTGGGCGCCAAGATCAGCAAGGTGGATAATCCGACCCTGCCGGTAGATCTTCGAAAGACGACCACCCTGGATTTTGACGAAAAGATCCAGTTTAACATCAACGGAAACATCGGCGACCTGATCAATTTGGAGTGGAGCTACAACACGGATGCGACCTTCGATTTTGAGAATATGCTGAAACTGAACTACGAAGGCAAAGAGGACAACATCATCAAAAAAGTGGAGGCGGGAAATGTCTCCCTGCCGCTGCCCGGAACCTTGATCACGGGAGGGCAGAACCTCTGGGGCTTCCGGACAGACCTTCAGTTCGGAAAACTTTCGGTTTCTTCCATTTTCACCCAGCAGAAGAGCGAATCCTCGGTAATTAATCTGGACAAGGGGGCGCAAAAGCAGGAGTTTGAATTGTCCGCCCACAATTACGAAGCGAACCGGCACTTCTTTTTATCCAACTATTTCCGGGAACATTACGACCAGGCGCTGGCTAAACTGCCTGTCATCAACAGCGGGGTCACCATCACCAAGATCGAAGTGTGGGTGACCAACAAAGTTGCCAATTTCGAACAGGCCCGGAACATCGTGGCGTTTACCGATTTGGGGGAAATAGCCGGAGATATCTCCAACACCGCCGTGGTGCAGGGATTGGGAGGGAACTATCCCGACAACCGGCGAAACACGCTGTACGGACAGTTAGATGCCGCGCCGCTGAATGCGATCCGGGACATCAATCAGGTGACGACCACCTTTTCGACCTACCTGCCGGACTTTCTTTCCGCCCGGGATTACGAGAAGATAGAGAATGCCCGTTTGCTGGATCCTTCCGAATACATGCTGAATGCGCAATTGGGATACATCTCCCTGAACCAGGCGCTGAATGCGGACGAAGTACTGGCGGTTGCTTACGAATACACAGTCCGCGGAGAACTTTTTACGGTGGGGGAACTGACCTCCAATGCCCATGCAGCGCCGGCCTCCCTGTATGTAAAAATGCTGCGCAGCACGACCCAAAGCCCTGCGATGCCAACCTGGGACCTGATGATGAAAAATATTTATAACATCGGGAGCTACAACCTGAAACCGGACGATTTCGTGCTGGATATTCTGTATCAGAACGACAAGGCGGGCACCAGGGTGAACTACGTTCCGGCTGGCAAGATCAAAGACAAGATATTACTTTCCGTCCTGAACCTGGATCGCCTGAATTCACAGCAGGATGCAACCCCGGACGGACGGTTCGACTACGTGGAGGGGATCACGGTATTTCCGGCAAGGGGGCGGATCGCCTTTCCCGTACTGGAACCCTTCGGATCCTATTTGCGGGCGAAAATAGACGACCCTTCTGCGGGCGAATACGTATTTGAGGAGCTCTATACCATGACCCAGAGCGACGCCGGGAAGAACGCCGAAAAAAACAAATTTTACCTGCGGGGGAATTACCAATCCTCCTCCTCTTCGGAAATTTCGCTGGGGGGAGGGGATGTTCCCCAAGGGTCCGTTCAGGTGCTGGCCGGAGGTGTGGAGTTGACGGAGAACATCGACTACATTGTGGAATATACGATGGGAGTGGTCCGGATCATCAACCAGGCATTGCTGGAATCCGGCACTCCCATTACCGTCAAAAGCGAAAACCGGGATATACTCGGCATGCAGACCCGTACGTTGGTGGGAACCCACCTGAACTACCAATTCAACGAAAAATTCAACCTGGGGGCTACCCTCATGCACATGAGCGAAAAGCCGTTCACCCACAAAGTCAATATCGGGGAAGAGCCCATCTCCAACACCATTTGGGGCTTGAATGCTTCCTACAATACGGAATCCGGTTTCCTGACCACGCTGGTGGATAAACTTCCTTTTGTAAACACCAAAATAAAATCGCGCCTCAATATCGACGCAGAATTTGCCCAATTTAAGCCCGGCGTAAACAAACAAGCGGGTGGAAATGCTTACTTGGACGACTTTGAAGGGAGTAAAATGGCCTACGACATGAAATCGGTAACCCAGTGGAAATTAGCCTCTACGCCGCAGGATGCCGAATTCCCGGAAGGAAAACAGACGAACGACCACGCCAGTGGTTTTAACCGGGCCCGGATCTCCTGGTACGTGGTGGATCCGCTTTTTTACCGGATGTCATCGGCTACACCGGGGCACATCCGGGCAGACCGGGAGCAGCGTTCCAACCATTTTGTGCGGGAGATCCGGCAGACGGAGATCTTCCCGAACAGAGACCTGGCCGTCGGGGATGTGAACATCGTCCCGGCCCTCTCCCTCGCTTACTACCCCAAAGAAAAAGGAGCCTACAATTTCGATGCGCTCCCCGGGAGCTATTCCGCCGGGATCAATCCGGACGGGACATTGAATAACCCGGCTTCCCGCTGGGGCGGGATGATCCGCTCCGTACAGACCAACGATTTCGAAGCGGCCAATGTGCAGTACATTGAAATGTGGATGCTCGACCCGTTCGTGTACGAGCCGAACCACCAGGGGGGAGATCTCTATCTGGATCTGGGCAGCATATCGGAGGATATTCTCCGGGACGGCCGGAAATCTTTTGAGAACGGTTTGCCGGTTTCGGCAGATGTGGTGAACGTGGATTCGACCGAATGGGGACGCATCCCGACCGTACAGGCCGTTGTAAACGGATTTGACAACAACAACCAATCCCGCCGTTTTCAGGATATCGGGCTGGACGGATTGAACGACGAAGACGAACGCACCTATTTTGCCGCCTATTTGGAGGAGTTGCGGAACCGGTTCGGGGAAAATTCGGAGGTGTACCGGCGGGCGTGGAACGACCCGTCCGGAGATAACTACCACTATTTCCGGGGCTCCGATTTCGATGCGCAGGAGACGCCGATCCTGGAGCGCTACAAACGGTACAACGGGACGGAAGGGAACTCCCCGACCACGGACATGTCCCCGGAGTCCTACGCGACGGCGGCGACCAATCTGCCGGATGTGGAGGACATCAACAACGACAACACATTGAACGAAACGGAATCCTTTTTCCGGTATAAACTGAGTTTGCGTCCCGAAGACATGCGGATCGGACACAACTTTGTCACCGATATCCAGACGACTTCCGTAGAACTGCCCAACGGGACGACAGAAGAGGTAAAGTGGTACCAGATCCGCATCCCGCTGAATGCTGCGACCCGGACATCGTACGGAGAGATCAGCGACTTTAAGTCCATCCGTTTTATGCGGATGGTCATGAAAGGTTTTCAGGACAGCATCATCCTGCGTTTGGCCAGCCTGGACCTGGTGCGGGACAACTGGCGGAAGTTGGAGGGAAACGCAGACGGGCAACTGGCGGAGAGCGACCGGGCTGTGTTCGACGTTTCGGTTGTCAACTTAGAGGAAAACGCCAGCAAAGAGCCGGTCAATTACGTCATGCCTCCGGGCATTCAACGGGTGGTCGACGCGACGAATCCGCAACTCCGGGTATTGAACGAACAGGCGATGCTGCTAAAGGTGATCAACTTGGAAGAGGGGGATGCGAAAGCGGTGTACCGGGATATCTTCTCCGATATGCTCCGCTACAAAACCCTGTTGATGGATGTCCACGCGGAAGCGATCGAAGGGTATCCGGTGGAGAACGAAGAATTGACGCTTTTCCTGCGGTTGGGAAGCGACCGCCTCAACAACTACTACGAATACGAGATCCCGTTGGCCCTGACCCCTCCCGGTTTTTATATGGACGACGAACAGGGGCGGCTGGGAGTATGGCCGGCTGTTAACAAAGTGGCTTTGCCGTTGCAATTGTTGCAGAAGATCAAGCAGCAGCGCTCCTCTGCCGCCCGCCAGGAGGGCGCGGAGGTAAACCTGACGGAAGTATTTGAGCGGACGGTGGCCGAACTGGGAGAGAATTCCAATCCGGACATGATGAAGCACATCGTCAAGATCAAAGGGAAACCGAGTCTGGCGGAGATCCGGAGCGTGCTGATCGGGATCCGGAACCCGAAATCCGTTTCGGGTGGAAAAGGGGAGCGGTCGGCCGAAGTGTGGGTCAACGAATTGCGTTTGTCGGATTTCGACACAAAAGGCGGATGGGCTGCCAATGTGCGGATGACTGCCAAACTGGCCGATATAGCGACGGTGACCTTTGCCGGCAGCCGGATGACGCCCGGTTTCGGAAGCATCGAACAACGCGCCTCGCAGATCGCCCGGGAGGATTTCCGTTCCCTCGACTTTTCGACCAGCGTGGAGTTCGGCAAATTTTTCCCGGAGAAGTGGCGGGTCCGTTTGCCGATGTACTACGCCTATTCCCGCCAGACCACTCTGCCGGAGTACGATCCGCTGGATACGGACGTACCGCTCGATCTGGCGCTGGATAACGCGGAGAGCGGCTACGTGCGTGATTCGATCCGACGGAGTGCGGAAGATTACGCCGAACGGCGGAGCCTCAACTTTACCAACGTCGGCATCGCCAGCAAAGACGGAAAATCGAGGCTGTTGGATATTTCCAACCTGAACCTGACCTTTGCATACAACAAGGCGTTTGCCCGGAATGTGAACACCGAACGGGATTTGGACAAGAACTACCGCGGATTGATCAGTTATGTCTACAACGGGATGCCGGATTTGGTGGAGCCGTTCAAAAATTCCCAATCACTTCAATCCCCCTATCTCCGGCTCCTGAAAGATTTTAATTTCCACTACCTCCCGTCGATGGTTTCCTTCACGTCGGATATCACCCGCACCTACCGGGAGATCAAATTAAGAAATTTGGACAATCCGGAGATGCTGATCGAGCCGACGGTGGATAAAAATTTTATGTGGAACCGGGATTACGCCTTCAAATTCAACCTGACCAAGAACCTGTCGCTCGATTTTCTGGCGTCGGCGCAGTCCCGCATCGACGAACCGGAAGGCATTGTGGACAGGAACCGGGATCCCGACCGCTACCGGGAGTGGAAGGACACCGTTTGGCACAACATTCTGGACGGAGGGCGACCGGTGAACTACCACCACGACCTGAACCTCCGCTACCGGGTACCGGTGGACAAATTGCCGGGGTTGAACTGGATCGGGGTAGAGACCATGTACGGCACCAATTACGATTGGCAGGCCGGAGCGTTAACAGACGACTCCACCCGGCACGGGAATGTGATCCGGAACCGGAACTCCCTCCAACTGAGCGGAAATCTCTCACTCTCCTCGCTGTACAACAAGTCGAAACTGATCCGGGATCTGCTGAGCAACCGGCCGCGCCGGGGAGGGAAAACCGTCAACTTCGATACGGAAGTGCAAAAAATCCGGAAAGGCAGAAGTATTACGGTCAACCACAAATTGAAAACGAACGACATCCGGGTACGCCTGCAGTCGCCTGCCGGCGAGCAGTTGAACGTGGGGTTCGAAACCATCGGTAAAAACAAAGTACGTATAACGCCGACGCAGGATATGGAGGCTGCCAAAGTGCTCATCACCGGTACGGAAAATCCGGCCGGTTCCGGGGTGAAAGCGGTCGGCCGCTTTTTACTGGGCATAGTCACCGGTCTGAAAGACGTTAATATTTCGTATGCGGAAGACCGCGGTACGACTTTGCCGGGGTTCCTGCCGGAGGCCCGCTGGCTGGGACAGCAGCGTTACAACGGCAGTTCGGCTCCCGGCTTCGCTTTCCTGTTCGGGGGACAAAGCAAAGATTTCGGCATCCGCGCAGCAGAGCAGGGGTGGATTACCACGGATACCACCCTGAACAGCCCCTACCTGATGGACTATACGCAAAACATCTACCTCCGGGCCCGGTTCGAACCGGTAAAAAAATTACAGCTCAACCTGACAGCCAACCGGATGCGCTCCCGAAACAGCAGCGAATACTTAGTATACAACGGGGAGCGTTTCAGTTCCATGAATTACGTGCAGACCGGAAGTTTCAGCATGACGACGATGGCGTTGAAATCGGCCTTTTTCAAAGTGGGGAACAACGTCGCTTCGTCGGCGAAGGTGTACGACGAATTTCTGGTACACCGGAAAGCTGTTTCGGAGGAGATGGCGCAGGAACGTTACGGCGAAACATACCAGGAGTACGCATTGGAAGAGGAGGGTAAACAGACCGGTTTTTACGAGGGGTACGGACCGACCTCCCAAGAGGTGCTGATTGCCGCTTTTAACCGGGCGTACGGGATCGGGGAGCACTCCGGACTGATCCCCAAGATCCTGGCGATGCGTCCCAATTGGCGGCTGGCGTATACCGGTATGATGGACATTCCGTTCATGAAAAAGGTCTTTAAGTCGTTCTCTTTAAACCACGCATACACCTGTAAGTACACGATCGGTTCCTATTCGTCCAACCTGAAATATGAGGAGCAGGACGGCCTGGCCTCTATCCGGGATATGCAGGGGAATTGGATGGCGAAATTCGATGTAAATACAGTTTCACTGAACGAACAGTTCAATCCCCTGATCAGCATGGATATGGTGTGGATAAACGACCTGACCACCCGTTTTGACATCAACCGGCAGCGGGATGTAAACCTGAATTTGGTCAATGCGCAGATATCCGAAACATCCAGCAACGAGGTGGTGGTGGGCGTCGGTTACCGGTTCGGGAACCTGCCGGTATTTCTGAACAACAAGAAGTTGGATAACAGCATCAACATACAGTGCGATTACTCGATCCGCCGGAACAATACCATCATCCGCCGGATCTCCGAAGCGGTGGATCAATTGACGGCCGGACAGGAGGTGAAAACCATCAAAGTGTCGGCGGACTACACCTTTAATAACCGGTTGAACCTGCGTCTTTTTTACGACCGGGTGGTGAATACGCCCTATGTTTCCCTGTCGTTCCCGACCACCAATACCAATTTCGGCGTGAGTGTCCGCTATACGCTGACTCAGTAAATGAAAAAAATATGAAGATAGAACTGTTTGTAAACAATCCATTCCGGGAGAATACGATCGTACTGTACGATGAAACCGGCGAAGCGGCTATTGTGGATTGCGGTTGTTACACACCCGAAGAGGAAACGGCCGTGGCGGCGTTTTTCCGGGAGCAGGGATTGACCCCTGTTGCATTGCTGAATACCCACCTGCACATCGACCACATTCTGGGAAACCGCTTTGCGGAGGAACGTTTCGGGTTGCTTTCCCGGGCGGCGAAAGAGGACGAATACCTGCTTGCCTGCGTACCGGAACACGCTCTCCGGTTCGGTATGAAGGGGGTGAACGAGCCGCCTGTTTTGGGAGGTTATTTGAAGGACGGGGATACGGTTGCTTTCGGGCATACGGAGTTGCGGGTCATCGCTACGCCCGGCCACACGCCCGGCGGGTTGTGTTTCTACCACGAAGCGGGGCGTTTGCTGCTCAGCGGGGATACTCTTTTTGCCGGCAGCATCGGCCGCACCGACCTGCCCGGCGGAGATACCGGGCAGTTGTTGGATGCCATCCGCACTAAGCTCTTTGTGTTGGACGAGAAGACGCAGGTGATCCCCGGCCACGGTCAGGCTACGACGATCGGCCGGGAAAAGAGCAGCAATCCTTTTGTAAGACCGTAAGATAGTAAGATAGTAAGATAGTAAGATGAGAGTAGGGATTATGGTGGCCATGGAGGCCGAATATGAATTGATCCGCCGGCTGTTGGAGCAGGGTGAGGAGAAGAAGATAGCCGGGACGGTGTTTTTGGAAGGAAGTGTGGGCGGAAAAACGGTGGTAGCGGCCCGCAGCGGGATCGGTAAAGTGTGCGCTGCCGCTGCAGCGGTGGAACTGATCCGGAATTTTGCGCCGGATTGCCTGATCAATACCGGGGTGGCCGGCGGGATAGACCGGTCGTTACAGGTGATGGATGTGGTGGCGGGCCGGGAGGTGGTGTACCACGACGTTTGGTGTGGGGAGGGGAACCTGCCGGGACAGGTACAGGGGTTTCCGCCTGTGTATACCGGCGATCCGGGGCTCTACCGGCAAGCAATGGAATTGCCTGGCCGGCTGAAAGGCGGATTGATCTGCAGTGGGGACCGGTTTATTACAGACCGTTCCGAATTGGAGCAGATCAAAGCAACCTTTCCGGAAGGATTGGCTGTGGACATGGAATCGGGTGCCATCGCACAGGTATGCTACCTCTATTCCGTACCTTTTCTGAGTTTTCGCGTCATCAGCGACACCCCCGGCGTAGAGAACCACGCGGAGCAGTATAAAAACTTTTGGCAACAGGCGCCCGGCGCTACGTTTGAGATCGTTCGAACTTTATTAACCCGTCTTTCACTCGACTGATATGGAAAAAATACCGAGTTTTACCATCAACCACCTGCGCCTGGAGCGTGGGATCTATGTTTCCCGCAAAGACCGGATCGGAGCGGAAACCGTTACCACCTTCGATATCCGGATGAAATTGGCGAACCGGGAGCCGGTATTGGGCGCCGGTGCGTTGCACACCATGGAACATTTGGTGGCCACCTGGCTGCGGAACAACGAAGCGTGGAAAGAGCAGATCATCTATTGGGGGCCGATGGGATGCGCTACCGGCAATTACCTGCTGATGAAAGGGGATCTCCAACCGGAGGATATCGAAGGATTGCTGCTCGATGCCTTCCGGTTTGTCCGGGACTTCGAGGGGGAGGTACCCGGCACCACGGCGAAAGATTGCGGAACCTGCCTGTTGCACGACTTGCCCATGGCGAAATACGAAGCCGCCAAATACGTGAAAGTTTTAGAGAACATGGAGGAAAAAAACAGGCGCTATCCGGTCTGATCGCGTTTACTCCTCTTTTTCTTTTTCCTGCGGTTTCACGGGACGGTAATTGCGGCGCTCCAGGGCGTCGGTGGTGCTGGCGCAGTGAATGCCCCGCTCCTTCATCTGTTGGTTGCGGCCGATGTGGGTTTCCGGGAATTTTCCTTTTTTGCGGATCAGCATGCTGATGCCTAATCCGGCCAACGCTACGGCTACTAAGAGAAGTACAAGAAGAAACAGTTTCAGGAACATCGTCGTTGTATTTAAATGGGTGCGATCGGGTATCTCATTCCAGCATCAGGCTGATATGGGCGGGATGGGGAAAAAGAAAAGCGGCCAACTCTCCGATCTCCATCCGAAAATCGTTTTTTTCTCTGCTTTCTTCTATCCGGAAGCATTGCCCGTTCCGGATCCGGAAAAAACCGTTATTACCCGGGAGCAGCGGATCCCGGAGTTCCAGCCGGAAATCAGCCTCCGGGTGCGTGGCGGCGAACACGCCCAGCGCCCCGGGCGCGTCCAGGATCCTGGCCATGCCTCTTTTGGAGGCGGTTCTGTCTGCGGGAGGAAGGCAACACTCCATTTGCCGGCCGGGCCAATAGCTGCCGATGCGCGCCAACAGTTCGTTTTGGATGGCTGCTGTCCGGTACAGGATCTCCGGCACTTCCGTCGCTTCCCGGCCGGGACGGGCAAAAGCCATTCCGCCAGGCGTTCCGTCCGGCTCCCGGAAAACAAACAGGCAGCCTTTCGACAGGTAGAGATCTTCCAGTATCCACTCAAAATCCACCGCGGTGTGCTGGACACAGTTCGGCCTTTTACGCATTTCGCGGTTAAAGAAGCCGTACAGTGCGGAGGCCTCCCGAAGGCACTCCGGCAGACCGGGTATCTCCACAGAAAGGGAGGGAACAACAGAGGGGAATGTATACGATTGGAGTGTACAGGCAAAAACAGGCGCATACCCCAACCGGGCATAATAAGCATACAACCACTCCTCCTGGGGGATCAGGATACTGAACATTCCGTTCCTATCGTGCATTTCTTCGAATGATTCAACCAATAATTTTTGCATGATCCCTTTTCCCCGGTGTTCCGGAAGTGTGGAAGCTCCGGAAATATACCAGGCGGACACCTCCGTTCCCAACCAGGTCATCGGATAGGGAAGCATCTGCAGGGCTGAAACGAGTTTTCCCCCTTCCCGGACTACCCGGGTATTCTGAAGCCGGTATACCTTATCGAAATAGAAGGAAACAAACTCCTCCGGATCGTCAAAGCACGCTTTCCACAGCCGGCAGACCTCTTCCTTCATACCTTTTTCTTTTTTTAAGGAGCTGTTTTTTGGCAATGCACTTTTCCAGCAGGATAGCCGGGTGGTACGAAAGTTTGGCTTGCCGGAGTCCCGGGATCCCCAAATCCTCTTCCCTGTTCAGGTAGAGATAGTTGTCGGGAAGGCCGGCGGCAAACTCCCGGTTGATCATCGTATAGGCTCCTTCGATGTGGATGTCGGCTTTTTCGATGTTGATGTTGAAGGTATCGGCCGTCAGGCGGGAACCGAAAGTAAAAGCAGCGAGCTTTCCCTCCACCCACAGAACGCCCCCGGCAAGATCCAACGCTTCGTAGTGTTGCAGCGAAAACCGGATGGATGCTTCCTCCGCCGTTAAACTCTCCTGTTCCAACTGCGGATGGCTTTTGATCCAGTTGGTTTCGAACTCCAGGCAAAGCGGTATGAGGTCGGGAGTTAACGGGGTGTATTCGTACCGGTACTCTTTTTTGAATTTGTTGATGTGGTTCCTTTTGGGCTGGTAATTTTTTCCTTTCAGTTCCACCAGATCCTGCCGTCGGTAAATGTAGTTGGCGTAATCCCGGTATACCGAGTACCGGAACAGGGTCGGAAAACTTCTCTCCAGCACCTCCCGGATCTCCTGCGCAGCGCCCTGCATGTAGAACGGGAATCCCTCCTGCCGGGCTTCTTCTTCCAGGCGTTGTATCACAGAGATCATATCTCCGCTTCCCAGCGGCAGCAAAAAGAGCGGCCTCCCGTTCGGCATCCGGAAACGGATACACAGGAAACCGTCGATCACCGCGTAGGAACTTTCATTCAGGAAATGCCAGGAACAGAGGTTATTAAACGAAAAATCGCAATCCCGGGGAGCGAAAGGAAAAGTATAAGAGGTGATGATTTGCTTGTCGTTAACCGTAATGGGCTTAAAATCAATCATAAATATCGTTTGAAATAGAACTGCCGTTTGTTTCGGTTTCTTGTACGAAAGTATCTCATTTTTGGTTCATATAGCTGTTGGAGGGAGAAAATATTTCGAGCCGATTGTTTTTCCGTGCCAAAGCGCGTATCTTTGGATAAGACAGGCTGCATCTCGACAATCTTTGCAAGATCGCTTGCACGATTGTGCTCGATTTGCACTATCTTTGCCCTTCATGAGTAAGTTGTTGTCATACATGGCATACGGGGGGATCTGGTTGCTGAGTCTTCTTCCGCTGCGGGTTCTCTATCTCTTTTCGGATCTGTTGTACTTGTTGTTGTACCATGTAGCGCGTTACCGGCGGAAAGTGGTCCGGAGCAATCTGAGCGGTTCTTTTCCGGAAAAAGGAATCGGGGAGATCCGGAAGATCGAAAAGAAATTTTACCGCCACCTGTGCGACGTTTTTGTGGAGATGTACGCCCTGATGCACCTGTCGGAACGGGAGATCCGGCGGCGTTGCGTGTTTAAACGGACAGATATTCTGCAACAGTATTACGACCGGGGAAGAAGCGTGATCGGAGTGACCGGCCACCTGGGGAATTGGGAGTGGATGTCTTCCTATGCCCTGTGGACAGGAACGGATATCGACTGCATGGCACTCTATAAACCCATACACAACCGGGTGTTTGACCGGATGATGCTCCGGATCCGTTCGCGCTTCGGGGCTGTGCCGATGCCCAAGAACGAGGCGTTCCGCCGCCTGGTGTCGAGCCGGAGAGCCGGGCGCCTGTTTATGGCGGCTTTTATTGCAGACCAGACTCCCAGCTCCGGAAACCTGAGTTTTTGGATGGAGTTTTTGAACCGGGATACGGCCGTCCTGTCGGGGCCGGAAAGAATAGCTACCCAGATGAAATTGCCCGTTGTTTCACTCTACATGAGAAAGATCCGGAGAGGGTACTACGAAGTGGAATTCGTGGAACTGTGCGAAGATCCGGAGAAGTTGGCGCCGGGTGAATTGACCCGGATGTACATGAAATTGTTGGAGCAACAGATCCGGGAGCATCCGGAGTATTGGTTGTGGTCGCACAAACGCTGGAAACACAAACGGGAGAAAAATGGATGATCCGGCAAATAAAATGAAGGATCCCAGGGTATCTGTCCTCATCCTCAACTGGAACGGAGAGAAATTACTGAAAGAGTTCCTGCCTGCCGTTATCCGCCACACCGATCCGGCGCTGGCGGAGATCGTTGTAGCCGACAACCATTCGTCCGATGCTTCTTTGTCGTTGCTGGCGACAGAGTTTCCGGGAGTCCGGGTGCTTTCTTTGGAGGAAAATTTCGGTTATGCGGGAGGGTACAACCGGGCTGTGGCGCAGGTAAACAACGAGTATGTGGTGTTGCTCAACAGCGATGTAGAGCCCGGGGAAGGGTGGCTGGGACCATTGGTTGACCTGTTGGACAGGGATCCGCGTGTGGCGGCAGTCCAGCCGAAGATCCGGGCGTACAGGGATAAAAGCCGTTTTGAATACGCCGGCGCTTGCGGCGGATACATAGACCGGTATGGTTTCCCTTTTTGCCGGGGGAGGATCCTCGGTGTGACGGAAACCGATACGGGGCAGTACGACGAGGAGGCGGAGGTGTTTTGGAGCACCGGTGCTGCTTTTTGCATCCGTCGCGCCTTGTATTTAGAGGCCGGAGGATTGGACGAGCGTTTTTTCGCCCACATGGAGGAGATCGATCTTTGTTGGCGGCTCCGGAACAGCGGATACAGCATAAAGGTAGTGCCCGCCGGTGTCGTTTACCACCTGGGAGGAGGGACCCTGCCGATGAACCACCCCGGCAAATTGTTTTTAAATTACCGGAACAGTTTGCTGATGTTGTATAAAAATACGCCGGCAGCCCGGCGCCGCAAGATCTTTCCGGTTCGCCGGGCGATAGATCTGTCTGCTCGGATCCTTTTTCTCCTGAAAGGGGAGTTTGCCAATGCCCGGGCTGTCGGCAGAGCTTACCGGGAATTCAGACAACTCAAAAAGCATTACCGGGAGCCGGCTGTTGCCTTCCGGGGGGACTGCATCCTGCGCTCCAGTATACTTTGGGCATTCTATTTGCGAAAAATCGATCGTTTCTCACAATTGACTTCTGCCATGTGGGAGAACGGAGCGGTTGAAATCTCTTCCTGACGGGTAAACCTTCGGAGCATAAATTTGTCTTACAAAAAACAAAACAGGTAAACCGTAGAGGATGTACAACGGTGATAAAGAGATCATAGAACTGTTTCATGTTCAGGGAAAAAAGGAAAATGCCTTCCGGTTGCTGGTGAACCGGTACAGCGAAAAATTGTATTGGCACATCCGCAAGATCGTCCTGAATCACGAAGACAGCAATGACATCCTTCAAAATGTGTTTCTAAAGGTTTGGCAGGGATTGGCGGAATTCCGGTACGAGGCGAAACTCTATACGTGGATGTACCGCATCGCCACCAACGAATCCCTGAACTTTCTGGACGAAAAGAAGCGGAAAGTACACGGATACGCTGTGGAGATCACCGAAATGCTGGAGAACACGCTGGAAAGCGATCTTTATTTCAGCGGGGACCGGATCCAATTGGAGCTGCAAAAGTCGGTTCTGCGGTTGACGGAGCGGCAGCGCCTGATCTTCAACATGAAGTATTTTGACGATATGACTTACGAAGAGATCGCGGAAGTGTTGGATGTGGCGGTAGGTACGCTGAAAGCAACCTATCACAATGCTGTAAAAAAAATAGAGGAGAATATGCGTCTTATGGACAGCTTGACTTTGTAATGCAACAAAAGGAGCAGCAGATGGAAAATTTTGAAGACAAATACGAGAAGAAGAATCCGTTCACGGTGCCGGAAGGCTATTTCGACCGGTTGACGGAGGAGGTGATGGAGCGGGTAAAAGCGGAGCGGTCCCCCCGGAGAATTACCTTGCTGAATGCGATAAAACCCTATCTCGGGCTTACTGCCATGTTTGTGTTTGCCTGGGTGATGGTGCAGTTGATCGCCCCCCGTTTCATGGACTCCGACCGGATGTTGAAGCAGGAAACGGAAGAGTTGCTGTCCGGAACCGGAGAGGCCGAACTGGATGTCAACTTTAATCCTACCGGCGACGAGATCCTGGAGTATCTCTCCGACGAAGTAGACGATTACGAATTGCTGTATGCAGATCTTTACTGATAAAAATGTGAATGTATGAAATTTATACTAACCATTGTGATTGTTTTTCAGAGTTTTGCACTCTTTGCTCAATCCAAACTGAGCGAAGAAAAACGCAACGAATTTGAGGCTCAGAAGATCGCTTTCTTTACCCAGTTGCTGGAGCTTTCCCCGGAGGAAGCTACGGTATTCTGGCCGTTATACAATGAAATGCACAAGAAAATCCGGGAACAGGAAGAGGAAAAGCGGAAAGAGATCAGGCGTTTCCGGGAGAACAAAGAAACGACGGAAAAACAGTCGAAAGAATTGATAACCAAATTTTTGGATTACGAACAGCAGGTGCTGAACATCAAAAAAGAGTATTACAACAAATTAACCGAAAAAGTCCCTCCCTACAAGGTGTGCAAAATAGAGTGGGTAGAGCGCAGGTTTCACCAGCAACTGTTGAACAAAATGAGGCAACAGTCTCCGGCTGCCCCGAAAAAGTAGGGAAACTGCAACTAAAATAGGGTAAAAGTTTGCATCTTTGAATTAAACCGCTACTTTTGTGTCCGCATTGACATACTCAGCGCACCGGGAGAGATGGGTGAGTGGCTGAAACCAACAGTTTGCTAAACTGTCGTACGGGATTACTGTACCGGGGGTTCGAATCCCCCTCTCTCCGCAATAAACTTTGAAAATCAGCAATTTAGCTAATTTGTACACGAAAATGTACACGGAAGCACCTCGAAACGGGTGCTTTTTTCATGTCCCGGCACCACAAAAGAAGCCCGACCCAAAGGCCGGACTTCCCATTGTACCCGAACGGCAATTCGAGCTTCGCAACAATGTAAGATAAAGGTAATCAAGAAAAATTGAAAAATGCTGGAAAAAACGCCTAAATTGCCCCCTTGAAAACTTCTAAAGATGACCCCCTAAAGTTGCGACAGCAAAACAGTGTAAAGTTGTATCCGGGAAGTTGGGTCATCGGCGAGGATTTGCGGTGAAAGATAGTTACGGCTTCGACAACGGTGGATGACGTGAGGATCGAAATAACCCCGAAGGTATGACTTATAGTCGAGCCATGGTTGTCAGAACGATAAGAATCAGTATCTTTGTCGGTACGGAATGGTTTTTCGGCCCACTAATACACCCATCGACCTATGTATCTGATTGATAAAAGCCAAAACAGGATTAAAGAAATCGAGAAAAAGACTTTCTCCGCACTTGGATTCAAAGAAAGGAAGCATTTGCAGGAATGGTTGGCACATCAGCCGAGTGCTTTCGGGGAGGAATTGCTGATTATTCAAAAAGAATTCGATGGCTTTAATGACACCAACGAAAGATTGGATCTTCTGGCACTCGACAGAGAGGGGAATATTGTCTTGATAGAGAATAAGTTGGACGACACAGGCCG
>JAISVB010000006.1 GCA_031271755.1 Culturomica sp. | reverse complement strand
CGGCTTGCCTCCGAAGTCAACAAATTGACGGTAGATTATCAATTGCGCATGAACAGGCAAAACAGCATCGCCCGGGCTATCTCCTCCCTATCCGTCATAAATTTAGCCAACAACCTGATGGCGGAATTTTCGGGCACCGGAACTACGGAGGCGGAAAATTTTTTAAACCGGGCCAGGCAATTCCAGGAACAGGTACATACGGAAATATATGCTAAACACGTTGTGCAAGAGTACAATTCCGGAAATGGTAATGCTATTACGATCGAACCCGCAGAAGGTTTCGACGCGAAGAGTGCGAAAATACCGGTCATGGAAAGTTACCAATATGTCCCGTTAAAAGACGTTTTTACGGACAACCTGCCGGACATCCTGCTGATCGCCGCCTGGTGCGGGCTGTTTTTTACGGGAGCTTTTATCAGCTTTATCCGTTTCGATGTACGATAATAATGAATATTTACAAAACAATTTAAAATAACAAGTTATGTTACAAGCCATTGAATTAACCAAACGGTACGAAGACGGGCAATTGGCATTGGATGCACTGAACCTTGAGATCAAACCGGGCGAGATCTTTTTCCTGCTGGGCGCCAACGGAGCCGGGAAAACCACCACGATCAACCTTTTCCTGAACTTTATCGAACCCACTTCGGGCAAAGCCGTCATCGACGGGATCGATGTCATGGAAAATCCGTTGGAAACAAAAAATTACATTTCTTACGTTTCTGAAAATGTTATGCTTTACGGCAATTTTACCGCCCGCCAGAACCTTGATTTTTTTGCCAAACTCGGCGGAAAATCCAATTTAAACAAAGAAGACTACTACACCATCATGCGGAAAGTGGGGTTGCAGGAACAGGCGTTCGAGAAGAAGCTGAAAACCTTCTCCAAAGGTATGCGCCAAAAGGTGGGGTTGGCCATCGCCATCATCAAGGATGCGCCGAACATCCTCCTCGACGAACCCACTTCCGGCCTCGATCCGAAATCGGCGGCCGAATTGATGCAGATATTGAAAAACCTGCGCAACGCCGGTAAATCCATCCTGATGTGCACTCACGATATTTTGCGGGCTAAATCCGTTGCCGACCGGGTGGGTATTATGAAAGAGGGCCGGCTGGTCATGCTGCGCGACCGCGAAGAGTTCCTGCAGGATGATCTGGAACAGATCTATTTGGAGTATATGCAGGAAACCGTGATGATGCCTTAGAAATGTCCCGAAAGCACGGCTTAAATTTCACTTTTGGTATCTTTTAATAAATAAAACAGAGAAAAATGATCGGATTAATAGCCCGGAAAGATTTTTTACTGAATCTCACGTCGGCCCGGTTCGTGATCGGGTTGGCGGTTTGTTTGCTGGTCATCCCGTTCACGCTGCTGACAAGCGTCGACCGGTATAAACAACAGGTCAGTGTCTACAAAACAGCTTCCGAAAATGCGGATAAAGAGTACAGATCGGTCAGAGTATATTCAAATGTAAAGCCTGTTGTCGTCCATCGCCCCGAAGCGTTGGCTGTGTTCAGCGAAGGGGTGAGCCGGAACATGGGGAATACGGTGCGGTTTCAATACGGAGAGTACCCGTTGCTGCTCAGCGGTGCTGCCGGGTTGTCCAATCCGCTGTTGAACGCCTTTTTCTCCCTGGATTTCGCCACGGTGATCGCCATTGTATTGTCCCTGTTCGCCCTGGTGTTTTCCTACGATGCGTTTACGCGGGAACGTGAAAACAACACCCTGAAAATGATCTTAGTCAACCGGGTCAACCGCTCCGCTTTCTTTATCGGGAAGTTTCTGGGGATCCTGCTGACCCTGGCGCCGATGCTGCTCTTCTGCTTTCTGACGGGGATGTTGTTCCTGCTGCTGTCGCCCGACATAGCGCTGGACGGCGCCATGTGGACGAACCTGCTGTTGCTGTTCCTTTCGGCGCTGCTGTACGTGGTGGTTTTTGTGCTGTTCGGATTCTTTGTTTCTGCGATGTCCAAACGGTCGTCCACCTCCATAGCGGTGTGCCTGTTGTGCTGGATCTGGTTCCTGTTCTTAGTGCCGAACATGGCAGTCTGGTCGGCGAAAAGTTTTGTAAAGACGGAGCAGTACGACAACATGCGATTAGCGATGAACGATGTGCAGGGACCTTATTGGAAAGAGCGGAATGAAAAAGAGCAGGAGATTCTCAAGGCTTTGGATAAAAACGGTATTTCTCATTGGGATTACAACGGCTACGACGACGGATCTCTGGAGTTTTCCGGAGGCCCCCGGAAGACGCTGGATTACCACATGCATCTTTCGAACTGGGAGATCCCGCGTTTGATCGATTATGCGGATAAAAAGTGGGCCGTTCAAAAAGAGTATCTGGACGGTTTGGTGAAGCAGGAACGGTTTCAGCAGCGGCTGGCGCTGTTGTCTCCTTCCGAGATCTTCGGGCAATTGGCCTCCTCGCTTTGCTACTCCGACCCCGCTTATTACTTAGCCTGGATGGAACGGGTGCGGGAGTACCGCCAAACTTTTATCGACTATGTGCGGGAGCGTAAACTGTACGAATCGTCTGCCTGGGGTACCCGGCAGGATCCGGAAAATTTTGTGAGCGACGAAAGGTATAGGGAAATAAGCCAAGCATATGAAGAGGCATTCCAAAAGGGGCAGGAAGCCATCCGGAAGTTTTTTGAATCTTTGTCGGAGTGGAATCAGGATTACGGCCCCTTGGATGTGACCGGTTTCCCGGTATTTGACTACCAGCCGCATACCCGTGCGGATGCATACAATTTTGTGCTGGCTCGTTTGGCTCTGCTGATGGGGATCGCCTTGGTGTTGCTGATGCTTACCATGCTGCGTTTCCGGAACTACCAACTTTAACCCGATTATTTTAGCACCATGTTTACAACACTATTCATCCGCGAATTACAGGGCTACCTGTACGGGCTCCGGTTCCAGATTTCGTTTGCCATCTTTGTTCCGGTATTTATTTTCGGGACGCTCTCGTCGCTCTCTTCCCTCCACGAAACGAGGGAGAGCTATGCAAAAATCTCCCGGAACGATGCAACCACGTTGGCCAACCGGGCGGGCAACCTTTCCAGCGTGGCCGTCAGCACTTCCCACTACCTCTTTCCCCCCAAAGATTATTTGGTGGTGGACGATTGCAAAGAGGAGATGCTTCCCAATAAATTGACCTACACCGCTTACCAGGTGTCGGGTTTTGAGGTGCAGCAGGGCGGTGCGAATCCCTTCCTGAAACGGGCGCAGGGGTTAAATTGGTCGTTTATTCTCTCCATGCTCCTCAGCTTTATGACGCTGTTGCTGGCCTACGACTCCATATCGGGAGAGAAGGAAGACCACACCCTTTCCTTGGTTTTTTCAAACCGGGTTTCGCGGGGAAGTTACCTGATCGCCAAGTTTTTCGGTATTGTGACCGCCCTGTTTTGTGTGGCGTTGGTGGGGGTGACCGGCAGCATTTTGGCGGCGGTGCTCTCCAAAGAGATTCAGATCGACGGGGCGTTTTTAACCAATGTGGTCGGATTTTTGGGAACGAGCCTGTTGTTTATTTCCGTGATGGCGGTTATCGGCCTGTTGGCGTCCACGCTCAGTAAGCAGTCCAACATCAGCCTGCTTATTTGTTTGACAGTGTGGATGTTTTTAGCCGTTGTGTATCCCAATTCATCGCTTTTCTTAGCCAACAAGGTTTTCCCCATACCGGATTACCTCCAGGTACAGGCGGAGATCCAACAGGAAGCAGATGACATCAACCGGAACGCCCCTGAGGGAAGCTGGGCTTCAAACGGCGGCAATCCGTTTTATCCCCGGCACGAATTGCGGGCGAATAACCAGACCAACCTGCTGAATGCCCGGCGGCGACGGCAGGATGCCTACTACGATCAAATGTTCCGGCAGTTTGAAAATACCCGCCTGTTGGGGATTTTTTCCCCGATGGCCCAATTCGAACAGATGAACGAAGGCGTGCTGGGCGGCGGTTACCTCCGTTTTAAAAAGAACTGGAACGACCTGCATGTGTTTCAAGCCTCTTTCCTGCAATGGTTCAAAGATCTGGATGCAAAGGATGAGAAAAGCCCGCACTGGTACAATCCGTACGAAGATTACTCCACTTCGCGCCAACCGGTGGCAGTAGACCAGATCCCTGTCTATACGGAAAAACCGGCTGCTTTTTCCGAACGCTTAGCCCATATACGGGGCTACCTGCTTGCTATGATCGCTTTGTTCGGCATCCTGCTGGCGCTCTGTTTCGTCCGCTTCCTGCGCTACGATGTGCGGTAGTGTGTTTTGAATGACTCAGAAAAATAGAACAGGGGTGTCCGGTGATTGAAGTGTACCCCAAAAGTTAGACAAAAAACTTTTGGGGTATTTTTATGGAAAAGAAACAATTATTCACAGGAGTTGGTTTTGTCGCTTTCTGTCGTACCTATTTGCAAACTGGTTACACCCCCGATATCCTATCGGAACAAATCATCCATTGTCACCTCGGATTGAATCTGTCCGGAGTATTCATTTCGTTTTACGCCATGGGGCGTTATCATCGTCAGGTGGACGGCCTTTCGGGTTTTAGTTTCGCGAACGAACACAGCCTTCTTATTACGCAAAGACTCGTCGTATTTTTTGTCGATCACGAACTCGGCGACCGAGAATTTCATTTCGCAAAGGTTGATCACATTGTCGTTGCGGTCTATGAGCAGGTCTATCTGTGCGCCCGGATCACTGTTCTGGCTCCGCCACGACGAAGTGCCTGTGAGCACTCCCGCAATGCCCAACCGCTCTTTGATCTGCCTGACGTGCGACAGGCAAACCTGCTCGAAGGCGTAGCCACTCCAGGCGCGATGTTTGGCATTCTCGATAAAGTTAGTCCAAAAATGCTCGTCGTTGTACTTGTTGTCGCGCATAAAATTGAGGTGGAACAGCGTGAAGAAATCGACCAATTGGAATAACTTGTCCCTGTTCTTCTTGCCGAAAGCGTTGTAACTGCGGATGAAGCCACACTGTTCCAACTCTTCGAGTGTTTTCGTAAAGTGTCCGCCGGGGAGAAGTTTCGTTGCCGTGAGAATCTCTTCGCGGGTCAAGCCTTTCGTTTTCTTGCCCAACGCTTCCACGACCTTGACGTGATTCTCGGCATTGCGGAAGAGCGAAGCGTACAGGCTCGAAAACTCGTCGTATAAACCGCCGTTCGGCGAGAAGCAGAGTGCGTCGATGTTTTGCGCGAGGCTCCGGCTCTTATCCAACAGGCTCAAATAATAGGGCACTCCGCCGAGGATCATATAGCTTTCGAGCATCTGATAACGGCTCATTTTGATGTGATTAGCCTTATAGAACGCCTCGCACTCCCCCAGTGTGAACGGTTCGATATACATTCGCCGTGTCACCCGATTATGTAGTCCACCCCTGTTTTTTATCAGGTTATTGATAATCCAGCTTGTAGCCGACCCGCACACGACCAACATCACATCGGAACGGGCGGACGCCCAACTGTTCCAAAAATGCTCCAGCGCGGCGATAAATCCCGATCTCGGAGTGTCCATCCACGGCAATTCGTCGAGAAAGATCACCTTACGACCTTTCTGCCGGGATCTCTCCAACAGATGCCGCAGTTGCCCGAAGGCATCGAGCCAGTTCGTCGGTACGGGATAAGGAATATCGCCATACGTTTGTATCGCCGTGTGAAAATTGCGGAGCTGATTCGCCATCGTTTCATTCGCCAACCCCGTCATATAGAACGCAAAACGGCCTTTGAAATACTCCCTAACGAGAAAAGTCTTACCCACCCTGCGGCGGCCATATACCGCCACGAACTCCGATTTATCAGACTCGAAATACTTTTTGAGCTCCTCCTGCTGGGCGATTCTTCCGATGATTTCCATAGTTGTCCGCGCTTTATATTCCGCCATAAAGGTATAAAAAATATAGTTACGGACAAATATAAATCTGCAAATCGCGCCAAATGTATCGGTTTGTATGGCGTATTCGGACGGATATATGAACCAACCGATCGAGCTCGCCGAATTATCCGTCGAAATGACCGAGACGCTCGGTCTTACGGGCGAGTATCCAATGATTCTGCTTCGGATAGCTTATGGCGAGCCGTTGCCCTATTCGAAACGAAAGGATGTAAAGGAGGTGATTTTGGCCGAATAATTTTTTTATCCTCAATGTAACCACTCGGACACATAAATTAATAACTAAAACATGATGAAAATGAAAACCTTAGCATTGACAGACTTCGCCGAAACTCGCCAAAGTTCGACGGTAAGTCTTTGTATGTCAAATAATTATACATATAATACAAAGAAAAAGAGCGAGTTACAAAAACTCGCTCTTTTTACCCTCGGCGGTATGGACGGTACCTTTTATTTGTGCATCAAAGCTGCCTGTGCGGCGGCCAGACGGGCAATGGGCACCCGGAACGGCGAGCAGGAAACGTAGTCCATGCCCACTTTGTCGCAGAAGATCACGGAAGAGGGTTCTCCGCCGTGCTCTCCGCAAATCCCCAATTTCAGGTTTGCATTGCCTTTGCGTCCCAGTTCGGCGCCCAATTGGATGAGCCTTCCTACGCCCTTCTGATCCAGTATGGCGAAGGGGTCTGTTTTCAGGATTCCTTTTTTCAGGTAAACCGGCAGGAACTTCCCGGCGTCATCGCGAGAGTATCCGAAGGTCATCTGGGTCAGGTCGTTGGTACCGAAGGAGAAAAACTCTGCCACTTCGGCGATCTCCTCGGCCGTCAGCGCCGCCCGCGGGATCTCGATCATCGTCCCCACCAGAAACTCTACCCGTACTCCTTTTTCCGAGAAGACCAGTTCGGCTGTCCGGCGGATGATCTCCGCCTGCATTTTTAACTCCTTTACTTCGCCCACCAGCGGCACCATGATTTCCGGTTTCGGGTTCAACCCTTTCCGTTTCAGGTTGCAGGCGGCTTCGATGATGGCGCGGGCCTGCATTTCGGTGATTTCCGGATAGGTTACTCCCAACCGGCAACCGCGGTGTCCCAGCATCGGGTTAAATTCGTGCAGGGCGTCCACTTTCTGTTTCACCTCTTCTACCGTTATTTTGAGCTTGTTGGCCATGTCCTTCTGGGAGTCGGGCGTATTCGGCGTAAATTCGTGCAAAGGCGGGTCGAGCAGGCGGATGGTTACGCCCATGCCGTCCATTGCTTCCAGGATCCCTTCGAAGTCGCCCCGCTGCATCGGCAATATTTTACCCAAAGCAGCCCGGCGCCCTTCTTCCGTATCGGACAGGATCATTTCGCGCATGGCGTCGATCCGGTCGCCTTCAAAGAACATGTGTTCGGTCCGGCACAGCCCCACGCCCTTCGCACCGAAACTGCGGGCGGTCTTGGCGTCTGCCGGCGTATCGGCATTGGTACGTACGTACATGCGGGTGTGTTTTTCGGCCAGGTCCATCAACGCTTTGAAATCCTCGTCCAACGAAGCGGCGACGGTGGCTACCTTGCCCAGGTATACATCGCCGGTAGAGCCGTTCAGGGAGATCCAATCCCCCTCTTTGAGGGTGGTTCCTTTGATGGTGAATTGCCGTTTGTGGTAGTCTACGATCACCTCTCCGGCGCCGGAAACGCAACATTTGCCCATGCCGCGGGCTACAACGGCGGCGTGGGAGGTCATCCCGCCGCGGGCGGTCAGGATCCCTTCCGCTACATTCATGCCGCGCAGGTCTTCGGGAGAAGTTTCCAAACGCACCAGGATCACCTTTTCTCCCCGCTCTTTCCACTCTTCGGCTTCGTCGGCAAAAAATACCACCCGTCCGGTAGCGGCGCCCGGAGAGGCGGGCAATCCTTTGGTCAATACTTTGGCTTTGGACAGCGCGTCGTGATCAAATACAGGGTGGAGCAACTCGTCCAATTTGGCCGCTTCCATGCGCAGCAGCGCGGTTTTTTCGTCGATCATGCCCTGTTTCAGCATATCCACGGCCATTTTTACCATGGCCGCTCCGGTGCGTTTACCGCTGCGGGTCTGCAACATCCACAACTTTCCGTCCTGGATGGTGAACTCCATGTCCTGCATGTCCCGGAAATGCTCTTCCAATTTTTCCTGTACGGCGTTCAGGTCGGCATAAGCGCCGGGCATAGACTCTTCCAGCGAGGGAAATTTGCTTTTCCGTTCTGCTTCGGAAACCCCTTGCAGTTTCGCCCACCTGCGCGAACCTTCGATGGTGATCTCCTGCGGGGTGCGGATACCGGCCACCACGTCTTCGCCCTGTGCGTCGATCAGGTACTCTCCGTTGAAGATATCTTCACCGGTCGCGGCGTCGCGGGAAAAGCAAACGCCGGTCGCGGAGTTGTTTCCCATGTTTCCGTATACCATGGACTGTACGTTCACGGCAGTGCCCCACTCTTCGGGGATCTGGTTCAACTGGCGGTACAGTACGGCGCGCTCTGTCATCCAGGAGTCGAATACGGCGCATACGGCTCCCCACAACTGATCCCACGGATTGGTCGGGAACTCTTTGCCTGTCCGCTCTTTCACCACCAATTTAAAACGTTCCACCAGCACTTTCAGGTCTTCGGCCGTAAAGTCGGTATCGCTGGTGATATTTTTGTTTGCTTTCAATTTATCGATCTCCACTTCAAAGGGATCGTGTTCCCCTTTGGCGGCGGATACCCCCATCACTACGTCTCCGTACATCTGGATAAACCGGCGGTAGGAGTCCCAGGCGAACCGGGCGTTGCCCGATTTGTCGGCCACCAATTTTACCGCATCGTCGTTCATCCCCAAGTTCAGCACGGTATTCATCATCCCCGGCATGGATACGCGAGCGCCCGAACGCACGGATACCAGCAACGGGAATGCTTCCCCTTTGGAGCCGAATTTGGCGTTCATCAACTTTTCCATGTGGGCGATCCCCTCTTTCACCTGCCCTTCGATCAGTTTGACGACGGCCTCTTTGCCTTGCTGGTTGTAGACGGTGCATACCTCCGTGGTAATGGAGAAACCTGCAGGCACAGGCAGTCCGATCAGGTTCATTTCGGCTAAGTTGGCGCCTTTTCCCCCGAGCAGGTTCTTCATGTCCGCCCGGCCTTC
This sequence comes from Culturomica sp., assembly GCA_031271755.1. Taxonomy (GTDB): domain Bacteria; phylum Bacteroidota; class Bacteroidia; order Bacteroidales; family Marinifilaceae; genus UBA944. The sequence goes on along the minus strand of JAISVB010000006.1, from coordinate 9,211 downwards.
CGCCTTACCGTTTCCAAAAGTGTAAACGTACTTGGTACTCATAATGTATCAGATTAGGTTTTATTTTTTTCAGAGGGGCAAAGATACTTCATTATGTTGAAAAATAAAACAACCCGTTGTCATTAAAAAAACGCAGTTTGAAACTCGAACATGGTACGACGGAGGTGCGAGGCGGATTTTGGTGTAAAATGGGTTAAAACACGGTGATTTTATTCTATTTTTGCACGGATCATTTGAACCGGCCGAAACAGTCATGGAAGAGAAGCGTTACAGGGATCTGGCCCGATTTTTCAGGCAGCAATTCGGGGAAAGGGTGCAGAAACTTTCCTTAGACGGCGGATTTTCCTGCCCCAACCGGGACGGCGCTAAGGGGCGCGGCGGATGTACTTACTGCAACAACGAGAGCTTTAATCCGGCCTACTGCCGGGAGGCGGGAAGCATTACAGCCCAGTTGCAGGAGGGGGTGCGTTTCTTCGGCGCCAAGTACAAGGGGCAGCGCTATCTGGCCTATTTTCAGGCCTACTCCAATACCTATGCGCCTTTGGAGGTGTTGAAAGCCCGGTACGAAGAAGCCTTGGCGTTCCCGGGAGTGGTGGGGTTGGTCATTGCCACCCGCCCCGACGCGGTGACCGGGGAAATTCTGGATTACATCGCGACGTTGGCGAAGGAACGGTACGTCTGTATTGAATATGGCGTGGAGTCCGTCAACGAAGAGGTGTTGCGGAGCATCCGCCGCGGGCATACTTACCAAGAGGCGGAGCAGGCCATCTGCCTGACGGCGGAGCGGGGGATCTACACGGGTGCGCACCTCATTTTCGGCTTGCCGGGAGAAACGCCGGAGTCGATGCTGGAAGGGGTGTCGACCTTGACGCGCTTGCCGCTTCACGTCCTGAAACTGCATCAATTGCAGATCATTGCCGGGACGCCGATGGCGGAAGTCTGGCGGGAACATCCGGAACAGTTCCGCCTTTACACGGAGGAGGAGTATCTGGATTTTATCGTGCAGGTTATCGAGCGGATCCATCCGGATCTCTATTTGGAGCGGTTTGTCAACCAGGCGCCGGCCGATTGGCTGCTGGCCCCGAAATGGGGGGCGAAAAACCATGAGTTTACGGCCAAGGTGGAGAAACGGTTGCGGGAGGCGGATAGCTGGCAGGGGAAGTTTTTTAGTTCGTTTTTAGCGTGTAGTGATTAATTATCAGCGTGTAGTTATGGAGAGGATAGGACAGGAGCGTGTATATGCGGCATTGGAGGCGTTGGGGATTGCCTTCGATTATCTGGAGCACCCGGAGGCCCCCACCATCGAGATCGCCCGCCGGTATTGGACGGCGTTGGAGAGCACCCATTGCAAGAATCTTTTTTTCCGGAACCACAAAGGCAACCGTCATTACTTAGTTATCTTCCATTGTGACCAAACGCTGGCTATTCACGATCTGGAACAGCGCTTGAAGCAGGGAAAGCTTTCCTTTGCCTCCGAAGAGCGGATGCAGCGCTACCTCGGCCTGAAACCGGGTTCGGTCAGCCCGTTTGGTTTGGTGAACGATCCCGACCGCCACGTGTACCTCTTTCTCGACGAGAACCTGCGCAAAGCCGGAAAACTCTCCTTCCATCCCAACGACAACCGGGCCTCCCTGGCCATCAAAACCGAAGACTTTGTCCGCTTCCTCGATTCCACCGGAAACGGCTACGAGTGGATCTCCCTCTATTGATATATGTTTTGTTTCCTCGTAATTATTCGTTATCTTCGCATCAAAGATTAATACATAAAAGGTTATGTATCTGGACAATTATCGAAAAAGTTTGCTGCCGTTGTGCCGCAAGTATCGCGTCAATGCGTTATATGCTTTCGGTTCGGTGCTGACCGATCGGTTCGGCCCCGACAGCGACGTGGATTTGATCGTTTCCTTTGATGATATGCCCGTCGAGGAGTATGCCGACAACTACTTCGACTTCAAGTTCTCGTTACAGGACATTTTCGATCGCCCTGTTGACCTGCTCGAACAACAGGCTATTCACAATCCCTATTTCCTGCAAACCGTGAACAGGACAAAACAGCTGATCTATGGACGAACAAATTAAGATCTGGCTGTACGATATTCTGACGGCAATCGAAGAGATAGAGAGTTTTTTGGGCGATGGCCCGAAACGATTTGCCGACTATCACGCCGATATACGTACCCGTCGCGCTGTGGAGCGCAATGTCGCCATCATGGGAGAGGCAATGAACAGGATACTCAAAATCAATCCCGGCTTTACCATTACCGCCGCCCGCCGGATAGTCGATACCCGCAACCGCATAGTACATGGCTACGACAGTGTTTCGGACGAGACAATGTGGGGTATTGTCATTAATCATTTGCCGCTGCTCAAAGCAGAGATAGAACGACTGCTCGGCGAACAATAAATATCTGGAAATTTATACGTTTGACTGGAGCCATGTCACTATTTCAAGCGATAGGGTAAAACTCTTTTTTTGTGGTTCCGGCGAAGTTTTTTAACTTTGCGTGCAAAAATAAAAAAGATATGTTTGAGAATCTGTCGGAGAAGCTGGAACGGTCGTTCAAACTCCTGAAAGGCCAGGGAAAGATCACGGAAATAAACGTTGCGGAAACGCTGAAAGAGGTGCGGCGCGCCTTGCTGGATGCCGACGTCAACTACAAAATAGCCAAGGATTTCACCAACAAAGTCAAGGAAAAAGCCTTGGGCATGAATGTGCTGACCGCCGTGAAGCCGGGGCAGATGATGGTGAAGATCGTGCACGATGAGCTGGCGGAGTTGATGGGAGGCTCCCACGCCGATATTCAGTTGAAAGGGAGTCCGGCGGTGATCCTGATGGCCGGTTTGCAGGGTTCCGGTAAGACCACTTTCTCCGGCAAATTGGCCAACCTGCTGAAAACCAAGCGAGGGAAAAAGCCGTTGTTGGTGGCGGGTGACGTCTACCGCCCGGCTGCGATCGAACAGTTGAAAGTGTTGGGAGAACAGATCGGGGTGCCCGTATACACCGACGAAACCTCCAAAGATCCCGTGAAGATCGCTCAGGATGCCATCAAGAAAGCGCGTTTGGACGGAAATGATGTGGTCATTGTCGACACGGCCGGCCGTTTGGCGATCGACGAACAGATGATGCAGGAGATCTCGGCGGTTAAAAAAGCCGTCGAACCGGGAGAGATCCTCTTCGTGGTGGATGCCATGACCGGGCAGGACGCTGTGAACACCGCCCGGGAATTTAACGAACGCCTGAACTTTGACGGGGTCATCCTGACCAAATTGGACGGAGACACCCGCGGCGGCGCCGCTCTTTCCATCCGGACGGTGGTGGAAAAACCGATCAAATTTGTCGGGACAGGGGAGAAATTGGATGCGGTAGATGTGTTTCATCCGCAGCGTATGGCCGACCGGATCCTGGGGATGGGGGACATTGTCTCCTTGGTGGAAAAAGCCCAGGAGCAATTCGACGCTGAAGAGGCCCGGAAACTCCAGAAAAAGATCTCCAAAAACCAGTTTGATTTTAACGATTTCCTGAGCCAGATCCAGCAGATCAAAAAGATGGGAAACATCAAAGACCTGGCTTCGATGATCCCGGGGGTCGGCAAAGCACTGAAAAACGTGGACATTGACGACGACGCTTTCAAAGGCGTAGAAGCGATCATCCATTCCATGACGCCGAAAGAGCGTGAAATGCCCGACATCATTAACGGTTCCCGCAGAAAACGGATTGCGGAGGGGAGCGGAACCACCGTTCAGGAGGTGAACCGGCTGCTGAAACAGTTCGAGGAGTCCAAAAAGATGATGAAGGCGTTTTCGGGGGGCGGAAAAATGTTGCGTAAAAAATAGCGGAAATTCATGGAGATCATAGATGGAAAAAGAACCTCTGCCCAGATCAAACAAGAGTTGGCGGACGAGGTGCAAAAAATAAAGGCGGCCGGAAAGAAAATCCCCCACCTGGCAGCGGTGTTGGTGGGAAATGACCCGGCCAGCGAAACCTATGTTGCCAATAAAGTCCGGGCTTGCCGGGAAATCGGCTTTAAGAGCACCGAATGCCGGTACTCCGAAGAGATCACCGAAGAGCAATTGCTGGAGGTGATCGGAAAACTGAACGCCGATCCGGACGTGGACGGTTACATTGTGCAGTTGCCGTTGCCCGCCCACATCTCGGAACAGCGGATCTTATTGGCCATCGACCCGGCAAAGGACGTGGACGGGTTCCACCCGTTCAACGTCGGAAAAATGGTGACGGGTCTGCCGGGCTACCTGCCGGCTACTCCCGCCGGCATTGTCGAATTGCTGAAACGGTATCGTATTCCCACGCGCGGCAAACACTGCGTGGTGCTCGGCCGGAGCAACATTGTCGGCACGCCGGTCTCCATCCTCATGTCGCGCAAGGAAGAGCATGCCGACTGTACCGTCACCCTGTGCCACAGCCGGACCCAAAACATCAAAGCATACACGTTGCAGGCCGATATTCTGATCGTCGCCATCGGGAAACCGCACTTTGTGACGGCCGACATGGTCAAAGAGGGCGCTGTGGTCATCGATGTCGGCATCCACCGGGTGCCTTCCGACAAAACCGCGTCGGGCTTCCGCCTCACCGGAGACGTCGATTTCGAGCAGGTGGCTCCCCGTTGTTCCTACATTACCCCCGTACCCGGAGGGGTCGGTCCCATGACAATTGTTTCTTTGCTGCAAAACACCCTGTTGGCCGCCCGGCAGAAAGCGAACCGCTGATGGTATTGAACTACATCTGGATATTTTTCTTTCTGATCGCCTTCGTCGTGGCGGTGGTGAAGACGGTTGCCTTCGGAGATACCGAAGTTTTCGGCGCTTTGATCAAGGCGACGTTCGACTCTTCCCGTACCGGCTTTGAGATCTCCCTTGGCCTGACCGGTATCCTGACGCTCTGGATGGGACTGATGAAGATCGGGGAGCGGGGAGGAGCCGTGGAGGCCCTTTCGTGGGTCATCCGCCCCCTTTTCAGGCGTTTGTTCCCGGAACTTCCGGCCGACAGTCCGGCCTATTCTTCCATGACCATGAACATTGCCGCCAACATGCTCGGCTTGGATAATGCCGCCACCCCGATCGGCTTGCGGGCCATGCAGCAGATGCAGGAGAGCAACCCCCGGAAGGAGACGGCCTCCAACGCCCAGATCCTGTTCTTAGTACTGAATACCTCCGGCCTCACCATCGTACCCGTATCCATCATGGTCTACCGGGCGCAGTTGGGAGCGGCCAATCCGGCCGACATCTTTATCCCGATCCTGCTGGCCACCTACTTCTCCACGCTGGCCGGCCTGGTGGCCGTAGCTATCTGGCAAAAGATCAACCTCTTTAACCGGGTGGTACTGGGATACCTGTTGGGCGGTACGGCTTTGATCGGCTTGGCCATCTGGTACTTCTCCACCCTGGACAAGGAGCGCATCGCCACCCTCTCCAACATCGCCAGCAGCGTCATCCTCTTCTCCATCATCGTTTCCTTTATCACCATGGCTTTTATCAAAAAAGTCCACGTGTACAACGCATTTATTGAAGGGGCCAAGTCGGGTTTTTCGACGGCGGTAAAGATCATCCCTTACCTCATTGCCATCTTGGTGGCCATCGGGGTATTCCGGGCTTCCGGTGCCATGGACGCCTTGCTGGACGGGATCCGTTGGGTGGTGGAAGTGTTGGGGGGACGGACCGATTTTGTGGAAGCGCTCCCCACTGCTCTGATGAAACCCCTGAGCGGCAGCGGCGCCCGCGGCATGATGGTCGAAACCATGCAAACTTACGGAGCGGATTCTTTTGCCGGCCGGTTGTCCTCCATTTTTCAGGGGGCTACCGATACCACCTTTTACATCATTGCCGTCTATTTCGGGGCGGTAGGGATCAAAAACACCCGCCACGCCATCACCTGCGGCCTCATTGCAGACCTGGCCGGCATCCTGGCCGCCGTTGCAATGGCGTATATCTTCTTTGCCTGACCATGAAGCGCGTGGTCTTGGGAATGAGCGGCGGGGTCGACAGTGCCGCCGCCGCTTTGTTATTGCAGGAGCGGGGCTGTGAAGTGACAGCCGTCCACCTGCGCCTTGCGGGTGACGGCCCCTCCGCCGGGCTGATTCGTTTCTGTTCGGAGCGCGGCATGGAATTGGTTTGCGTGGATGGCCGGGAGCTGTTCGACCGGGAAGTGATCCGCCCTTTTGTCCGCGACTACCGGAACGGGCGCACCCCCAATCCCTGTGTCTATTGCAACAATGCGGTCAAATGGCGCCTCCTGCAAGAAGAGGCTGATAGACGCGGCATAGCGAAAATAGCGACGGGACATTACGTCCGGATTCTGGACGACAACGGAACACCCTATATCCACAAAGGGAAAGACGGGGAGAAAGACCAATCCTACTTTCTCTGGGGCTTGAAAAAAGAGCTGCTCGCCCGGGCCGTGACGCCGCTGGGCGATTTCACCAAAAAAGAGATCCGCCTCCTTGTGGCCGGCCGGGGCTATTCCGCTTTTTCCGGTCAGCCGGAAAGCATGGGCGTCTGTTTTCTGAACGGAATGGACTACCGGGAATTTATCCGTTCCAACGCTCCGGCCGGCGCCGGATCGCTTCCGGGCGAGATCACGGATCGGGCGGGGAACCGGCTCGGATACCACTCCGGCCTCTTAAACTACACTGTCGGACAAAAAAGGGAGGTACCGCTCCGGGATGGGCAACCGATGTATGTGGCCGTTTTGGATACCGTTGCGGGCAAACTGATCGTGGACAGCAAGGAGCAACTCTTTTCCCGTGAACTGCTGCTCGGCAACGTCCACCTCATCGATCCCGGTGACATCCGGCACCCCGGCCTCGAAGTAAAGATCCGGGGGATCGGACAGAATCCGGAAGGAGCCGTACAGGCCGAAGAACTGCCGGACGGCACCTTGCGGCTCCGGCTCTCTTCACCGGCTTGGGCAGTTGCTCCCGGACAACCGGCCGCCCTCTACAGGCAAGAGCGGCTGCTCGGCGGCGGGATTATAATTGCTTGATGACCTCCACATCCGGCAAAGATGCGGGCTGTTCTGCCGGTTTCCGGTGAAGCAGCGTTCCTTCCGGGGTAAAATCGTCAAAAAAGCCTCCGCCTTTCAAAAACAGGCTGTTGTTTGCTTCGTTCACGCCCCCCTTGTAATCCAATCGGTTCTTTGACAGATAAGGAATATCCGTCGCAAAAACAGCTTGGGTAACCTCTTCCCACTCTCCTTCCGGAGCTAAAGCCCATACCCGGTTTACCTGCATTTCCCGGGGTTTGTATCCCAGTTCCGGGGAGGTATTTTTCAGCATGGAAAAACCGTAAGTATAACCGGTATACGCTTGAAGCCGTAAGTAACTGCCCATTAAAACCCATTTCTCCTTCTCCGGATGGTAAAAATAGGCGGAATAGATTGCATGGCCGCTCTCGTCCGGATAGATGCGTGTCAGAAAACGGTAGGTCTCTCCGGCTTGCCAATTGTACGGCAATTTACAACTCTCTTCGGTTTGTTGCAAAGATGCTTCCTGTATAACTTCCCCGTCTTTGCGGAGCAACCGGAGGTTTCCTTTGGACGATCTAACCCGTTCCGATGGTTTCTGGTCAGGATTCCATACATTGAACATTACCACCCTGCGGGAAGGAGCGCTCATATACAATCCGACGTACCCACAATCAAACCCGTTGGCGGCATAATAACACGCCTGCCGTTCCCCTTCCTGCGGAACGGTTATCTCGCTGTAAAACCACTCCGTTCTTTCCGGTAATTGATAATTTAAAAAGAGGGATGGCCCCATCCTGCCGCTCTTTGCAGGCAACGATTTAACAAAAGTCAATTCCCCTTTTCGGTTTGTTACAATTAAGTCGCTGATCTCTCCGAATGTACTTCCAGATATTTCTTTAGAAGTACTGTGAAGATCTATCCGGACATATCCGGCCTTTGCTATTTTGACACTTCCTATCGAAACTGTGGTGTATTCATCCGAATCCAATACAACAGGGAATGTTTGTTCTTCCACTTGAAGCTTCAATTGTGCATGCCCCTTGGCCCTTAAGGCTAATTGGATCGTTTCCTGTTGGGAAATGTGAAAAAACAGAGTGATAGTCCCCGGGATCTTCCAATTTTCAATTCCCTCTTCGTCAATCACCATTCTGCTCACTCCACTTGTTTTATATGCATTACTGCTAAACGAAACAAAAGTGGTTTTCTGTTGTGCTCCGGCTGTTCCGAAAAGCAGAAGGCCGCAGACAAGAATGACTATCTTTTTCATGCTCTTTTTTATTAGGTCAACACAGATTTTATTATAATTTTTTCAAAAGTACTAAAATATTTCGATATATCACCCACATCTCGCGTCTAAATGATTGGCACGGATCTTTAACATTAAACAGAAGAAATTCGGTCATTTTTTTTGTAATTTAAATATTTGTCCTACTTTTGCGTCGCTAAAAGATCGGGGCGTAGCTCAGCCCGGTAGAGTACACGTCTGGGGGGCGTGTGGTCGCAGGTTCAAATCCTGTCGCCCCGACTACTGAAAATCAGGAGGTTAGAAATAGTCTAACCTCTTTTTTTTGTAATTACACGCCCTTAAATATGGAATTAATGGGTGTTTTTACTTGCAAAATACTTGCACTTTTTTTTATCTTCGTTGCTATAAAATCAATGGTATGGCAACCGCAAAAATTAAATTAGACACTCGAAAGAGGAATAAAGATGGGTTTTACCCTGTTGTAATAAATATTACTCATAAAGAGTATAGTGTTCAAATCCCCCTGATAAGACGCAGATAAAAATGGCTCCGAGTCAATTTTCCGCATATAGATACGCTGCAGATCAGCAGAAAGACTATGCTTTGGCATTGGATGCGGCAAGAAGTATCCAGAATTTCATGACGGGAAGTTCGAATGATGATCAGTTTGTTGGGAAGCATGTAACGTTATAAGGAGTTCTTCCTATACAGGAAAATTATCACCAAGAGCTGAAAATAAATTTTGGGGAAATGAAAAACAATAACACCAGGAAGATAGATGAATCTCTCTACAAAGAGATATTGAATAATATATATGCCCTTGAGGGATGGGATAGATCTCTTTTGACAGAAAAAGAAGTGAAAGCTTACGAACATGAATCCTCTGCTCCGGTCGGCAACGAACCGGAAAGATGAAACGAATACATGGAATGTTATTGAGGATGGGATCAGGGCGAAGTATGCGCCGGAGATTGAGGCTTTGGATA
>JAISVB010000059.1 GCA_031271755.1 Culturomica sp. | reverse complement strand
CGGAGTAGCCAGTCCGGTAAGCAGTGGCGTACATCCAGGAGGCTGTCGGGGATTTGTCCACGTGGCCGAAAACCCGGTTTTTCGGTACCCGGTCGTATTTCACCAATCCCATCAACTCTTCTTCCAACTTCACGATATCGTCCCAGGCCCTGATCAATTCTACCGGATCGGAAACAGTTTTCCAGTCTTCCACTTCGAATAACAGGTGCATTCTCTCACCCACTACGTCCAACGCTGCATAGGTTGCATTGTCCAAAATCCCTCCCCAGTCCGCTTTGGTATGTTTGGTCACGTCAAATAAACCGTTTACAAAACCGGAAGCCACATGTACCTTCAACGGTTGCGCCTTACTGTTTTCGGTATAGTAGTTTATGTAGGCCAATCCGCCGTACCGGCTGGTAAATTTGTTTTCACCTTCCTGTAACGAGAAGGTCTCTTCCTGCAATCCGCCGTTCATGGGGTTTATGATCCGGATCCCGACCTGTTCGCCGTTGGTCGCTCCGACAAAGACCACCACATCGTCCATCGGCCGGAAATAGATCCCCGTCGGATTATCATAGAGGCTATACGTTGAGGTTTTCAACTCTTTGGCTACGTTGTCCGGATGGCGGTAGGGGAGATACTCCCGTACCCGGTCGGCGACGGGATAGTCTCCCGTCAGCAAATATTTGGCGATGTTGAACAGGAACGGTTCGGGGAGTTGAGTGATCATTTCGTAAGTGACTCCCGGATTCAATGCCGAATAGGTATTGTCCGTGAAGATACCGAGGATGGTGGGATCCGGCTGAGCGATCTGCCAGGCTTCGACTTCATTGATAGAGCCAAATCCTCCCACACCGCTGCGGACGATCAACCGGATCTTGGCAGGCGCCGTGATGGGTGCCGGAGGCGTCAGCTTCCGGGTGTCGGCCAACATCCCGAAGTCGTATTTACCGAATACTTTGTAGTTGGTCGGATCGTCTGCTGTCGTATAGTCGATGTCTACCAGCCCCGGCGTACCGTTTCCTCTCGGAGAACGGGGATAGTACATAATGTAATCCAGTGTGTTTTGGTTCTCTTCCAGCGTAAGTTCCAAAGTGATGGGAAGATCCGTGTTTGCTCCGCCCCAGTTGGAGTGCCAGCCTGTACCGAGGCCTCCGTCGATGAGTTTACTGGCTTCAGCGCCTCCCTGATAACTGCTGGCCGTGGCGGAAACCATTTTGAGCTTGATATCTTTCGATTTGCCGATGTCGCCCGGATCCACCGGTGTATATTCCGAATTGTAGGCGAGCTGGCGCAGGTAGATCTCCTCCTCTATTTCCGGGTATTGGATCCCTTTCAGAATGATCATCCCGTCCCGGGGCTCCCCGAGGTTCCGGTTTACGGTAAAGTAGTTCCGGACACGATCCCCTTCCTCCGTGCCGGCCCAGGAGAGCCAGCTTTGGTAAGCCTCCGGAATGATGATATCGTACTCCATGTTGGCCTCTATGTCGATGATCAGCCTGACGGAGTCGTCCGATATTTTGTCTAAGTCCCCGGCATGGTAGATGATCGTAGGGGCGGTTCCCATCTGTTTGACCGTGATGATCTTGACAATGTCATCTTCCCCGTTCACTTTGATCTCAGCCTGCCGCTCCCCGGCGTTCCCGTTCGGGGCGATCCGCAGGGTGATGGAGCGGTCTGTTTTGGTGTCGTTCATGGAGGGTTCGCACCAGGGGGCGGTTGAATCCGCCTGTACATCCCAAAACTCTCCGTTGGTGCTCACGTCGATCTTTACGTAGGTCAGCGTGTCCCACGCCAATACCGACTCTTTCGACAGATCCAAGTAAAAGTCGCCCGGACCCGGCCCGATCGTCTTGTCGTCGTCCTTGCATGCCCACGCCAGCGTGAACAGTGCAACTATCCATAATAATCGTCTCATATTGTGCTTTAAACTATTTATACATTCACTATTCAAACGTTACTTGGGGGTGGTTGGCAAAAGCTGCCTGCAACTCCGCATACCGGGGATACCCCGTGGCTACCCGGAGCGTCTTTAGGAGCGGGAGCCGGTCGGCCAGCGCCAGCCACTCGGATACCGGCGGGCAGTTGGCCAGGGCGGGTCCGGGCGATAAAACGATCAGCGTTTCCAGATTGACCAGCAACTCGATCTCGTCGATCTGTTCCACTTCGTATTGCAGAGAAAGCTCCTTCAAGAGAGCCATTTCGGCAAAAGTGTAGTAGGCGCCGTTCGGATTGGCTTTGTAGTCTTCGTACGTTCCGTGCCCGAGGGCGTTGTAGAAACGTTCCGACAACTTGGACATCGTGGTGTTCCCGTTTCCGGCCCGCAAGCGATATAGGTCAGTGGTTTGGCGGGTGGTGAGTTCGGACACCACGGGGATGGACCAGGTATTGGTTGCTCCCTTCGCTTGTACGGATACCGGAGTTTTTCCGCCGGGCAGCAGGGAGAGGTACCCTTTGCCGGTAGTGGCGTCGAAATGGTAAGCGCGCATCTCGCCGTTCAGATCCCGGTAGGAGATCCGCAGCGAATCGGTATCGCCGCCGGCTGTCCAGGTGATCTCCCCGCTGTGGGCGTAGTCGATCCGGGATTTATTCAGCACAATTACCGGAGCGGCCGGCGCCCATTCTCCCGTTGTGAACGGGATCTCCGCTTCGGCCGACCGGATGTTGCGGGCATTGAATGAGTAGTACACCAACCGGTAGCCGGTGGTGTGTTTCAGTTCGATCTCTGTCTGCGGCGCTTCCTCTTTGCCCACCGTCACTGTTTTCACCAATTCCTCTCCGGCGTATACGTCGAATTTCACCCCTGCGTAAGTGCGCTGTACCGGATGGGTCCAGTTGAGGATGAGGAACTGTTCCGCCACATCGGCGGAGAGGTCTGTTACGGCGGCCGGGGGCTCCTGCAACCAATCTTCCACGGAGAGTTTCACAGAGGTGATCTCCATTCCCGTACCGTCTTCGGCGTACGACCGGAAGTGAAAGGTATACTCGAAGGTGGCCAAACCGGCCAGCGTTACCGTGTCGATGTGCCGGGGAACATACACATGCTCCGCTTCTCCTTCCGGATTCTCCCAGGTAATGGCTGTGTACAGCAGGGAAGAGGAGGAGTCCGGTTTTACCCAGGTAAAGGTAACCGATCCGTAATCTCGGCTGCTTTTCACGCTGTCGATGGGCACAAATTTCGCCTCCCCGTACAGCGTGCCCGGTTCGATCCCGTCCCGTTCGCAGGCGGTACCCAATACCGCCCATGCAAGGATTATCCACAATTTACTGACTATCGTTCTCATCATCCTTTACTTTAATGTGTTCTTCTCGTCGTCTTTAATATACCAGTTCGCCGGATCCAGCAACAAATTCCTGTATGTTTCCGTCTCCCCGCTGTTTTCAAATTTGCGGGAAACCCGGTCGGCCAAAAAGGCCGGATCCTGCAGGTTGCGGGCCATGCGTACCAAAGTCGGCCACCGCTTGCCTTCGAAGGAGAGTTCCATCGCTATTTCGTCGGCCACCACTCCCAGAAAACGGACCAAAGAGTCCCGGGAAGAGATCGCTGTCTCCCCGAATACCTCCTGTTCTTTGTATTCCGACAGTTGTACCCGGCTGCGTATGCCGTAACTCTCTTTCAGATCGGCCGGATACGCTTGGAAAGGCGCTTCGTAGGCTGTTCCGTCGAAAGCATCCCGCAGCCCTCCGTTCAACAGGCCGAAAGCCTCTTCGTAGCGCCCCATAAAAGCAAGCGCTTCGATGACATTCAGGAACACCTGTCCGGAACGATATACGGGGATGGGGGAGTCATCCGACTGGAATTTATCAATTCCCGCGTATTCATTCCTGTAACTTCCGATGATATCGATCTTTTCGTAGATCGCCGTGCTTTTCCGGATGAAATCCCCTTTTCCGTACAGCATGTCGACCTGCGTGTCGTAAAGATCGAGGATCACCCGGTTGGGCCGGATGTAATACCTGGCAGAACCTGATTGCACTCCTGTGGCGGGAAGTGTGAAATAAACCGTGAGGTTGTGTGTCTGGTGATAACGGGTATCGAATACGGCGCCGGAGATCACCTCCGTAAAAACCTCGTGGGGTTCCGATGAAAAAATGTTTAGGTACCCTCTCGTCACCAACGGATGGAGGTTTTCAGCGTTCTTGGCCAAACCCTTCAGGAACGAGTCAAAGGCGGACGAATAATCTTTGTTCCAGAGAGAGAGTTCTCCCAACAGGATATTGGGTTCCATCATCCGCCCGTTCCAGTTGGCGGCCGGATTGTCCAATACGACTTTCCAATCCAGATCCTGAAAAGCGTCGACCCCTGCTACCCCTTCCCGCATGTAGCTGATCAGGAAGGAGGGAAGGGCGTCCATGTTCAACAGCACCATGCCCTGTCCGGAATCATCTGTGAGCGGTTCGTTGTAGAAACGCGCTTCGCCCCAGAACTGCCCGATCATCATCAGGCTCCAGGTTTTGTAGCAGATGGCCTGGGAGAGCATGCCCCTGTAAGCGGCTTCGGGGATCTCCCCGGGCCGGGTCAGGTTGTAGTTGACCAACCGCTTGATAAAATCGTTGCAATTGATGACGATATCGTAGTAAGGGGCCGAACCGGTATAGGGGGTGGTATTGTCCGCTTCGTACCGGTAAATGCTCCAGAAACTTTCCGGTGCAAAAGAGGTAGGCTCCATCAAATCCCCTTTTAGCCCGGCCAGGAGGATGGTTTGTTCGGTCACTTTTGTGAAGGTTGCGTTGATCCCGAAAAAAGCGCCGTATACTTCCCCCGAGGAGGAGTAGTGCTCCCCGGCATCCAAGGCGTCCGGCAACTCCACGTCCATCATGCTTTCGCAGGCGGAAAAGGAGAGGAGGAGCACCGGCAGGATTTTCGTATATAATTTGATCTTTTTCATATATATTCAGTTTACATGTTTCAACTCTATTCGCATCAGAATCCCAAACGCAGTCCGATCTTAAACATCCGGGCTCCGGGAACTTTTCCGTAATCCAGCCCCAAAAATTGCTGGTCGTAGGAGTAGGCGAATTCCGGATCATACCCTAAGTATCTGGTAACGGTGAAAAGGTTTTCCGCCGTAAAATAGGCCTGCACCGAATTGAAAACAAACCACTTTTCCGGATGTGTATAATTCAACGTCAGGTACTTCAGCTTCAGGAAAGATCCGTCCTCTATCCACCGGGAGGAGAACCGGCTGTTCCCCATCGGATCGTTCAGGTCCGCTCTCGGAACGCCGGTGTGCTGTCCTTCGTACGTCCAGCGGTTCTTTACCGCTTCGGTCTGGGAAGCAAAGGTGCTCATCCCTTCAGTTTCCCTGCGTACGGCGTTGTAAACATCGTTCCCGCAGGAGTAAGTAAACTGAGCGTCCAGTGTGAACTGTCCGTAGCGGAAAGAGGAGGAGAAACCGCCGTAAAAATCGGGAGTGGGATCTCCGATCACCGTTTTATCCCGCTCATCGATGACCTGATCCGAGCCGTTTACATTTGCATAGCGCATGTCCCCTCCGCGGAAAGCGGCGCCCGTGTAGTCGGTGAGGCCGGCGCTTTGCGCTTCGGCGGTGGTGGCGTATACTCCGTCTGCTTTGTAACCGTAGAAGAGGTAGGGACTCTCTCCCTTGCGGGTGATGATCTCCGCCCCGTCGGTCAACGGCATGATGGATTGCTCAAAGCCCCCCAGACTTACCACTTCCGATTTGTCGGAAGCGATGTTCGCCCCCATCCGCCATTGGAAATCGCCCGTGGTCAGCAGGGTTGCGTCCACAGAGATGCCGAAGCCGCTCCCTTTCAGTTTGCCGCTGTTCACGTAGCGTACTTTGCTCCCGAAGGCGTCGGCCAGGTTCTCCGGCAGGATCAGGTCGGTCGTGGTGTTGTGGTAGTAGTCCAAACTGATGTTCAGTTTCCGTCCCAGGGTGCTGAAATCCACTCCGGCATTGAAGGTCGAAACAGCCTCCGGCGTCAGCTTTTCGTTCGGGATGTTGGCCCGTACAATACCGCCCATTTCTTTGAA
Source organism: Culturomica sp. (assembly GCA_031271755.1). Lineage (GTDB taxonomy): Bacteria > Bacteroidota > Bacteroidia > Bacteroidales > Marinifilaceae > UBA944. The sequence continues at coordinate 11,652 of JAISVB010000059.1, read as the reverse complement.
GTAGGACGCTTCGTAGTAAAATTTACCCAGCATGGGCGGGAAGTGGGCGTTGTGTTTCTTCGACCACTCTGCCCGCAGGGTCAGGTCGCTGACAAAAGCGACATCCCGGAGGAACGGGGCGTTGTGCATTTTCCAGCCTGCGTTTACCGCCGGATTCAGCAGAAAGAGCTCGGAGCGGTCGCCTGCCACCGAACTGGCGTCCACGGAGAGCGCCGCTCCTGCGTAGAATTGTTTCCGGAAATTGTAGTCCGCGCGGGCAAAAACACTGCTCCACCGCCATTGGTCATCGTATCCGTCCAGGAATTTCCCGGCGGCGTTTGCCACATTTTCCAGACTGCGGTTGTAGTCGGTGGCCGTGTTAAACCCTTTGCCCATTTCGTATTTCTTCTTGTTCATCAGGATCTGCAAGCCTCCCGTCACGTCTAAGTAGTGTTTTCCCTGCCAACTGTCCGTGTAGCCGGCTTTCAGGTTGCCGTAGTACGACATGTCCTGTCCCACTCCCAACCGGATGGCGTTGTAGCCGGCGTATACGCCGTAATAGGTCGGTACCACGGCGGTTACGGAACGTCCCGGTACAAAGAGCTTCTCCCGGTTGTAGTCGTAGTTGATCCCGATCAGCGCCTCCAGATCGATCTTGGGGGTGAGGAGATACCGCATTCCCATGTTGATCATCATGTTGTAGGCGAAGTTGTCGCTCCGGAACTCCTCCGTCAGGAAAGCGGGGTTGCTCACCCGGATAATCGACTGGTACGGCATCCATACGTCGATCGGTTTTCCCTCCATGTTGCTCCGTCTGGGGCCCATGATGGCGGGATTGAGCAGAGCGGCCAGCATCGGGTTGATCTCCCGCACCATGCCCTGTTCAAAGATGGTATTGTCGTAGTGGCTGAACCCCACGTTGGTAAACATGGTGAGCCGGCGGCTCATCACCATGTCCCCGTTGAAACGGGCAAAGTAGCGGTTCAGGTTGGTGTTGTCCTCGATGCCCTGCTCGTGTGTGTATCCGGCCATGATGGCGTATTTGGCGATGTTATCTCCCCCTTTTACCTTCAACAGGTTGCTGGTGGAGAAGGCTGTTTTGAAGATTTCCTCCTGCCAATCGGTGTTGTGTTGGTAGTTCCAGTAGTTCTCGCCGAGGGTTTCATTGCCGTTCAGAAAGGGGAAAAGATTGGAGATCACATCTCCCGGAAAGGTCGTCTGGGCAACCTGGTCCAGGTACTCCCGGTAATCGGCGCCTTTCAGCAGGGGGATTTTCCGCCCCAGGAACGAAAGGCTGTTCACCGTTTCGAATTCCACCCGCGTGTCCAGGTCCGTGGCGTGTTCCGTATTCATCACGATCACCCCGTTCGAACCGACGGCGCCCAGCAGGGCAGCGTCGTAACCGGACGATACGGAGATCTGTTCCAATTCATTCCGGGAAACGAACGAGAAGATGTTCCGGGAGTATCCGGTAAATACGGAGGAGGGGGTGGTGTTTGAAACGACCGGCATCCCGTCCACCATCAACAGCGGCGTGTTGCTGCCGTACAGGCTCCGGATGCCCCGGTAGTTGACGTAGTTCCCCTCGCCCGGCATGCCGCTTTTCTGCAAGGTGCGTACGCCGGCGAACTTACCGGTCAATACGTCGTCGCCGTACGCCCGGCCTTCGCCCATGTCTTTAGCGACCAATTGTGCGGAATTACCGGTTTTCTCTTCGGTTTTGCGTACGCCGAAAGGCAGACGGATCTCGGAATGGTAACCGGGCGTGTTGTCCGGCAACAGGTAGATCACCAATTCCCGGCGCTGGTCGAGGGTGTATTCCACCGGGTAGAATCCGCTGTACCGCACCGTCAGAACCCGGTCTGAAGTTGCAGCGGTCAGGGAAAACTCTCCGTTTGCATCCGTCTCCACAGGTTCGGTCACGGAGGCTGTGGAAACAACTGCTCCCGCCACCGGTTTTTTGTCCTGCGAATTGAGCACCTTGCCGCGCAAGGTGAATGTCTCTGCTGCTTCCTGCCCGAAAACAGCGAGGGCAGCAAATACTCCTAAAATCAACAATATACTTTTTGCCTTCATAATCCGAACCTTAATAGTTATTTACTGTGGGCGCCAATTCAATGCTGACGGGTGTCAATGCTTTTTGCCAGCCTGTACCCCGGTTTTTCAACGTTACCCGCAGGGGTTGGACGCCGATGCTTTCCGGAATGACCACCTGGCCTACCTGATAGGTATAAGGCTGATCCCACGACCCATCCTCTACTTCTACCCGGCCTGCGTGGATGCCGTGGAGATAGATATCGAATTCCTGGGCCGCTTCTATTCTTTTAAAGAACTGTATCCTCAGAATATACTCCCCGGGAGCTGCATAGACCGGTTTGAATTCGAACGTCTCTTCGTCCAGCAGGCCGGTCACCCAATAGAAGGAGAGTTCGAACGGATCGAACAGCTCCTGGTAGCCGGCGCTCAATTCTGCTTTGGCATACAGGTAGTTGAGGATCCCGCTGATCCGGGTCTTTTCCAGTGTGGCGGTTACAGCACCGGCGCCCGGCCCCGTTACCTCCATCTTCACGGAGTCCGGCTTTGCGTCGTAGGTCATGGAAACCTGGTGCGTAAAGATCCCGTTTTGCAGCAGGCTGTTCGGAATGGAGAGATCCTGCAGTTTGTAGAGATAGCCGTTGCTCAAACTTTCCGGCGCTCCCGTTACTTTTTGTGCGTTTGTCCTCCATTTGGTGCCGTATACCGAAAGGATCACCTCCTCTTCGCCGTATTGGTCGATCAATCCGTAGTGGATCATTGACCGCACGAGCCAATTGGTCAGGTTCACCGTATCTTCCCGGGTCGGTGTAAAGCCGGTTATCAGGCTCCGGTCGGCATAATATTCGGCCAATTTGCGTTCGTATAATTCGTTGGAGGCCACAAATACCGTGTAGTAGCTATAGTCTTTGTTGATACGTCCGTGGCTGAACATGGCCGGCTCCGGTACAAAAACAGAGTCGTACAACGGCCGGTTTTCGTCGTCGAAGTATCCGGTAGGCCGGCTTAACTCCCGGTCGAACACGGTATCCAGTTCCTGCTCTAAATAGCTCACGATCAAACTGTAATCAGGGTCGTCTTTGATCCGTTCCCAAAGGGTCTGTTTGTAGGCGACGGGCCGGTCTACCTGGTAGATGATCCCGTCTTTGCAGTTGACAACACTTTTTACAATGTCGCTCCCCTCGACGGAGAAGCTGTTCCCGGCGCCGAGGATCCGTACCATTTTTCCGGAAAGCGCCAGCAGGCTGAGGTTCTCCCTGAACCCGCTTTCAAAGTACTTGCCTCCCGCGATCTGGTTGGCAACGGCCAATCTTTTCAGGGAGTCGTTCAGGGAGGAGATGGCGCCGTACTGTCCGTTGGGCGCCAGAAAGAGCGTATGCAGCCGGATCCCGTTAAAAACAGTGTCCATGCCGGTGGATTCCAACAGGGAGAGGTAATCTGCGTAGCCGGAATCCCCTCTCAGGTACTCCAGAACGGTCTTGTCGGATTGAGGCATGCTCTCCCCGTTCTTGTCGTAGTGGTCGCTCCATTCGCTGCACCCCCAGAAAGAGAGAAGAACGGCCAAACTGCTGTATAGGATATTTCTTTTCATACATTTATCAGATTACAGGGGTGAATACTATGGAGTCCCAGGTCATGATCCCCGATTTCACGGCTTTCATGGTGATGGTGTGCCGCCTGGTCTCTTCAAAAATGATCTCCGACGTTACTTCACGGGCGGGTACCGAGTCCCATTCCGGATCGTACATTGAAATATTCCCGCCTACCTTCCGGCCGTCGATGTAGAGTTGGAAGATGCCTCCTACCTGTTTGATGGTCTGAGCCATTACGTTTACTTTGTAGGTGCCTTTGGGGATCGGGCGAGTGAGGAGGGTCACTTCGCCTGCCGCCCCTACGTCTGCAACGATGAAGTCGCCGTAGGCCATTACCCGGCCCCAATTATAGGTATAGTGGCTGTAAGCGCCCGTTGTGAAAGCGGAATAGGCTACGGCGTTCGGTTTGTTGACCGGAGTTGTTTTCCAGGTAAACCAGGGTGTTAACTCTTCCGCCACCAGGTACTGTTTGAAACGTTCGATGCTTTGGTTCCGGTACTCCGAAATTTTGGTAAAACCGAACCATTCGGTGGTTTCTATGGTGGTCAGGATATTTTCGTGCTCCACGATCTCCAGCATACCGTCGATTTCGTGGACAAATCCGTTCCTTACCGGCTGGTTGTTCTTGTCTCCCCTGAATTTGACCTGTCCGTTGAAGATGTAATCCGCTCCCAGCGCCTGGATCAGCAGGAGTTTGTTTTCGGCGTAAGTTCCCAGTGTGTAGCCGGTAGCGGTGCTTACGTAGAAACCGGGTTGCCGCCTGTTCACAATGTCGTACATCTCCGCCAGTTCGGTGGTGCTGTAGTCACCCTCCAGCAGGTGGAAGAGCACATAGAGGTTTAACGGGTTTTCCGGGTCCGTATAGTTTGTCTGTCCCGGAGATACCAATGCTTTCAGGTCGTCTAAACTGGTGATCCCTTTTTCCCGGTATACTTCGTCCGGTGTGAGGAAGAGGGTCCGGCGACAACGCAACTCCAATTGCTCCACCGTCATCTGGTCGAAATAGTTCCGGGTACCCGTTGCGTCGATGGCTTGTTTGAACAGGGAGTAACCCGGTTGCTCCACATACCCGTAGAGGGTTTGCGTGACGGGGTCGATCACCCGGTCTAATTCGTGTACGAACCCGTTCAGGGCTTCCTGGGCGCTCCCGAGGATCCTGCTGGCGTTGTTCATGTAGATACCGCCTTCCGTACCGGCCACAAAACGGCAGGTCAGGAAGTCGCCGGAGGCGGTGGAGTCCTGCATTTTTCCGTTCCGGAACATGGAGAGTTCATACGCTTGGTTCAGTACCGTGTGGTACCGGACAAAAAATTGGGCGAAATCGGGCTCTGCCGCCACCCAGGAGGGGATGTCGTTGTATCCCCTGGATTCAACGTATTTCAGCAGTACGCTGTCGTTCGTTACGAAGCAGGTGAGGGGAGTGGAGCCCAGATTAAAGGCAGCTTCCATCCCTGTCGCTTCTAAAAGTCCGTACCATTCGGGGTACTCCTCCTGGATCAGGAACTGTGCGGATTTGTCTGTGCCGGGCGGTTCGAACATTTTACCGGCCTCGTCTTCCTGGCAGGCTGCTAACGAGAACAACCCGGCTGTTATCAGTAAATATACGATCTTTTTCATATGCTTTTCTCTTTTTATTTATAGGCCGGATTTTGCACCAACAGCTTGTTTGTTTCCAATTCGTCTTTGTGGATCGGCAGATAAAAACTTTCGTTCTGGTTCAGGCGGGTCACCCAAATCGGGCGCTCGTTCACCGAGATCCGTTGCAGCAGTACCTCCAACACCTCCGACTTGTAGGCGAAGTGATCTTTTTTAGCATAGCGCACCAGGTCGTACCACCGTTTTCCCTCTACCAGTAACTCTTTTTTCCGGTCGTTCAGGATCTCGAACAGGAACTCCTGCCTGCTCATGGAAGCGGCCGCTTCCGGAGTCAGCGCCGGCGACTGTGCCCGCACCCTTACCCGGTTCATGTCCGCTACGGCGCTCGCCCGGTCGTCCAGCATGGCGTACGCTTCGGCACGCATCAGGAATATTTCGGCATACCGGTATACAATCCAGTTGGCCGCCGTGTTGCTCGTGCGTCTGTTGGTGGCATCTGCGTTGGAAAATTCCGTTCCGAGGTATTTCCAGAAGTAGTTGGCGGTTCCCGCAAAGCTTCCGTTCAATCCGCGTACATCCCGGGGCGTTTCGTTAAACTCTTCCGACAAGGCACTTGAACCGCTGTAGGTATAGTTGCTTCCGTCTCCGTAGAAGAGGGTCATCAGCGTATTGCCCTCATTCTCCAGGCTGTTGAAATAGAATTCAAAGATCGATTCTTCGGTGGCTCCCGGATAGAAAAGCTGGAACCAGGTTTCGTTTTCGTACTCTTCGATGGTCAGGTCGGCCGCGATCAACCGGAAACGGTTACTGTTTATCAACGTATTACACTCTTCAATGCACTCTTCGTACTGTTCGTTCCAGAGGAAAATATCCGCCAGCAGGGCGTGTGCGGCCCAAACGGTCATCCGGGAGCGGTTCTGCCACGCTAAACTGCTGGTCGGCTCTTCCCAATCGGTGTATTCGGTACGCAACCGTTTCATGCACCAGCGCAAATCCGTTGTGATCTGGTTGAGGATGGTGGCCTGTGGGCTTTTGGGTGTGGCAAATTCCTGCCGGTCGCTCACGTATGGTTCCAAAATCAACGGAACCTCCCCGAAAGTCCGTACCAAGTAAAAATAGGCCAATGCCCGTATTGCTTTGGCTTCGGCGACGTACCGGTCTAATTTCTGCTCGGTGAACAGGGGGTCTTTCTCCAATACCAAAGAGGCGTATTTGATCACGGCATTGGCCGAATTGATGGACGCGTAGAGATCGCCCCATTTTACAAATTCGTCGTCGGAAGTGATGTTTTGCTGATTCATCCGGGTCAGATCCGCATAGGTGCTCGATACCTGCGCGACATCCGCCCGCGCTTCTCCCCATTGGATCAGGCGGGGCAGGGCTTTCCGCAGCCGCACATAGCCGGATATGACCGTTGTGGAGACATCCTCCTCTTTTTCCCAGTACTGCTGGGTCAGCCGTTCGTTGTCCGGTTCCAGATCCAACCAGGTATTACAACCGGTTGCCAGCAGAACGGCCGTCAACAGAAAAATTATCGTGTACTTCATAGCTCAATCCCTTAAAATTTAACCGTCATATTAAAAGATACCCTGCGGGCGACCGGAGTCCTCGACTTGTCTACCCCCATCAGGACAAAATCACCGTTCTCGTTCATCCCTCCGTTGATGTTCACCTCCGGATCCTGCCCCGTGTAGTTGGTCCAGGTCAGGAGGTTGTATGCCGTCAGCCCGAGAGAGAGTTGGGAGAGCCCCAGGCGTTCGATCCGTTTTCTGGGAACGCTGTAGCTCAGGGAGAGTGTTTTCAGGCGCAGGAAGCTGGCGTCCTCCACAAAACGGTCGGAACCCAATGTGTTGTAGTGATTGGCATTCCCGTGGATGGCGCGGGGTATTCCCGTCACATCCCCTTCGTACCGCCAGCGGTCCAGTACCGCCACGCTTTGGTTGTCGTAACCGTCCATGCTCTCCATGTGCATCCGGGTGTCGTTGACCACGTCGTATTTCAAACGGTAGTGGAAATCGGATTGCAGGCGGAGTTGCTTGTAACTGATCCCCAACCCGAATCCGCCGGTGATCTTGGGCATGGCGTGCCCTAAGTAGGTGATGTCGTAGCGGTCGATCACCCCGTCCTGGTTCATGTCCTGGTAGTGGGCGTCACCGGGCCGTACTTCGCGCTCTTCGTGTCGCATGCGGATGGGGTTGCCGGAGATGTCGGGCAACAGGTTCCCGTCCCGGTCCCGTACCCAAACCGCTTTCGGGTCGGAATAGACCCCCAGGCATTTAAAGCCGTAGAACGCTCCCAGCGGGTCCCCTTCGGTGATGGTAATGGCGTACTCTTTGTTGGTTGCCTTGTCCGGGTACTGCATAAAGTTTTTGTTGTCGGGCAACTTCAGGATCTTGTTGTTGTTGCCGGAGATGTTCATGCTGGCATTCAGTCTCCAATTTTCCGTTAACGGAATGTTGTTGGCCGATGCCCGGAACTCCCACCCCTCGTTCGACATCTCTCCGGAGTTGTAATACTCGATCTGTGTGTATCCGGTGTGGGAGGGGATGGTTACTTTCTTTTGCAACATGTTTTTGGTGAGGTCTTTGTAGTAGTCGAACGAAAAGAAATATTTTCCGTTGAACAACTCCAGGTCGAGTCCGACGTTCTGTTTCTCCTTCTTTTCCCACCCCATTTTGCTCAACTCCATGGTGGTCGGACCGACGGCTCCGAGGCCGCCGTAGTATCCCTCGTTGGTGAAACGGCCGGCCGACGGGAAACCGGAGGTGGGGTTGTTCCCGTTGATCCCCCAGCTTGCCCGGACCTTCAACAGGGAAAGCATCTCTTTGTAGTTGGCCATAAAGGGTTCGTTGTCGATACGCCAGCCGATGCCGATACTGGGCATTCCCAGCCAGCGGTTGTTGGTGTTCATCACCGAGGAGGCGGAGTAGTTGTAGGTTCCGCTCAACAGGTAACGCTCCAGGTACGAAAAGTGCAAGCTTCCCATCATCGAAAATGTCCTTCTTTCCGACGAGGAGGATTTTAACTCCCGGATGATCCCTCCGGTCTGCGGAGCGGAAAGTTCCGGGGAGGCGCTTCCGGAGACCTTGTTGTTCCAGGCTGCGGCGGCAGAGGACTGCATGTCCGTTTTGGCAGCGGCGCTGACGTGCAGCTTTTCAAAGAACGTTTTGTTGAATTGGAGGTTGTTGCTTACGTACAGGCTGGTGTTGTCGTCGTTGTTAGTGGTTCCCAGGTTGTAGTTTGCGCTGGTTTTGTAGACGCCGGTTACGATTTGCGGCAAAAAGGCATGGGTTTCGTAGGTGTTCACGGAAAAAGAGAGGTTTCCGAGGTAGCGCAGGTTCGGGGTGATCCGGTAGTCCAGCGTCAGGCGCAGGCGCATATCCCGGCTCTCCGTGTTCTTAGTCGATTCGTTTACCATGGCTACAGGGTTGAAATGCTTTTTATCATCGGCCGGATCTGCGTCGTAATTCCCCTGGAGCGTACTGTACGGTGTAAAGTAGTCGCCCGTCCGGGTCACATTGTCCTCCTCCATGAAGTAGGGACTCATGTTCGGCATCTTCCGCAACGCGGCGGAACGGGGATCGTGGAACGGCTGGTTCCGGTTCCCCTGGCCGTACATCATCTCGGTCTGTACCGAGAAGTTGTCGGTAAAGTTGTACAACAGGTACAACGTGGCGTTGACCCGGTTAAAGTCTTCCCCGATGGTGGTTCCGCGTTCCGTGAGGTAAGAGGCGGAGAAACGGTAGATGGCGCGGTCGCCGCCCCCTTCCAGCGAAACGTTCGTTTCACTGCTGGTGCTGACATCCCGGGTGATCTCATTCAGCCAGTCGGTGTTCTGGTCATACTCTTTCCAATAGATGTAGTTGGGGTTGAAGTTGATACCGTCCCGCAACAGTTGACGCACCTTGTCAAAGTCCATGTAGGTGTCGAACCCCCAGTTCCAGAGTTCGTCCTGCATCAATGAAACGTATTGGTTCCCGTTCAACTGCTTTATCGATTCGGGTTCGAATTTCAGGGAAAATTTCTCTGTCACCGTGGTGACCATTTTCCCCTTGGCCCCTTTTTTACTGGTGATCATCAGCACTCCGTTAGCGCCCTGGGCGCCCCAGGGAGCGGTAGCTGCCGCGTCTTTCAACACTTCGATGGACTCGATGTCGCTGGGGGATAGGTTTACCAATCCGCTCAAGTCTTCGTCGGTAGCGGTTGCAAAGTCAAATCCTTCGCGGAGCTGTGTGTTGTAAGGAACGCCGTTCAGTACGATCAACGGTTCCGAAGAGACCGAAAGCGAACTGATCCCCCGGATACGGATGGCCGAACCGGCGCCGGGCGCACCGGAAGTGGAAATAATGTCGACGTTCGCCAATTTTCCCTGCAGCGCCTCTCCGAGCGAGGTGACCGGCAGTTCCTCGATCCCTTCCAGGGTAAGTCTTTCCGTAGAGGATACCACATTTTTGACGTTTACCCCCATGTCGTTTCGCGAAACGGATCCCATTACGGTAACCGCGTCCAATGCAAGAGAGGACTCCTCCAGGGTAATATTCAGCGTGGTTTGTCCCGTGTAAACGATCTCCTGGGTTTTGTACCCGATAAAGGAGTAGCTGATCTTTAATCCGTCACCGGGAGGTATACTGACATAGTACTCTCCGTTGGCATCCGATATGACCCCCGTAAGCACCCGCTGATTTTCCGTCAATACATATACGTGGACACCCGGCATAGCCCCGCTGGCATCCCGTATGGTTCCCCTCAGGATCCGGTTCTGGGCAAAAAGCTGCACCGAACCGACCAACAGGGTGATAACCAATAAACTGTATCTTGCCAATTTCATACGTTGTATTTTTTTCATTAATTTTTATCACTCACCCCACACAAAGCGGTCGTTTGACGTCGTCAGGATGTAAAACATACACTCTTTGGAAAAATGCGGTCCGTAAGCGCTCACCATTCTGCTGTTTTCCGAGATCGGAAGTTGTATGGTCAGCCGGGTCGTTCCGTAAGAACTTGTTACCTCTTCGGAATCGATAACGGTTATGGCAAAATTTTCGTCCAATGTTTGGAGTGTTTTTCCGACTACATCGCCGGTCAGAAAATCCAGTATCTTAAAATTCTCGTCGGATGTTCTCCCGACGGCGTGTTTGTTCAGCCACTCCGTCATGTCGTACCGGTTGTTGGGAGTTGCTTCGGGGATCCCGTTCTCGCCCGGCGTGGCCCAGGTATCCATGGTAACAAACAGCAGGCCTCTGGAATTCCGGAAAGGATACAGGTCGCCTGTCCCATTGTCAAAAGAGGAGTTGGCAATGATTTCGTCGTCGTATTTGTTCAGCAGACCGTTGTATCCTTTTGCGGTATTGTTGATCAGGGTATGGAAGTTCTGCACGCTTCCTTTTCCCAACAGCCCCTTGATCTCATACGCTCTCCAGGTGCCGTACCGTCCGCTGGCGTTGAACTCCTCCTGGCCGAGTTGTACCTGTGTGCCGTCCTCGGCTTCGATCCGGTTGTTCCCGACTTTCAGGTAGGAGTCTTCCCGGTCCGATTCGATCCAGACAGGGGTCTGGCTGCTCAGGTCAGCCGGTGTTAACAGGCCGTTCACCAGTTGATTTCTCACCAGCGTTTGCAGGTCAGGCGTAGACACTGTGGCGGTTCCGCTCCGGACGGTCGTGCTGTTCAGGTCATACGCCGCTCCGCTCCTGTTCAAGCTGTATCCTTCCGCCTGCAAAACAGAGTTGGAGGGAATGAACAGTGTCAGTTCCCGTTCCCGGTTGGCAACATCCTGCAACAACGCAGCTTTGTCCAGCATATAGCCGAAAAGCGAATATTTGGGCGATTGGAAAGCAGGACGCGCTACGGAGTTGAAAAGCGGAGGCTCCTCCACGGTGGTCAAGCCGTAGATCACGCCGTTCCCGCACATCTCCTTGAAGTTCACGTCTGCATCCACGTTAAATTCGTAGGGATATCCCCAATCGGAGGACAATCCCGCCCGGAGCATCTCCGGGAACACCATTCCGTTTACATCCGTAAAGTGGTTCCGGAGGAAATGGTAGATGGAGAGAGGGTCTATCTCTTCCCAACTGTCGTAGGATTCACCCAGTTCCGTACTGCCCCAGAACTCCCGGAAGTACCGGTTCATCGCTTCGTCGTTCGGCACAAAGCCGTTGTAGGTGATTCGTCCCAGCAAGTTCCAGTCGTCCCGGTCGGTTGTCCATTCGCTGGCAATCGACAGCAACATGTAGGCTGCCTTGTTGTAGTGGAAAAACAAAAAATTGTCGCTCGCGCCATCTCCGTACTGCACGCTGTAGTTGGGGTTACCGCCTCCATACGTGCTCATATTCTGAAAATTGGGGAAACGGTCGTACAGTTTCCGCATGATGTTGAAGTAGTTGGTAGAATCCTCCATTACCTTGTAAATGGTACGCAACGGCTCGATGACATTGTCTATTATATAGACATATCC
>JAISVB010000039.1 GCA_031271755.1 Culturomica sp. | reverse complement strand
AATTATGCGATTACCCAAGTAGAAGGATAGGGGAAATTATTCTAAGTTGGAAGGAAAATTCTCAACGAAAATTTCTCATCATGCATGAAAAAATTCTCATTATGCGCGAAAAATAATACAGATTGAAGAAGATAAGACAATATTTGCTACTAAGGATATTTTTTTTAAAATCGCTTTCATCTTGTTTTATTTTTTTTATTATCAATTATTGATTTGGTCTAATTTGAGTTATGTGATATTTTGCTGTAGCCTATTTGTATGTTCAGAGTATTACAAATAGAGATAGAACTCTTTTGTCAGTGCGATGTACTCAGCGGTGTATCGATGCCGTTGCCACTCAATGACCAACTCGGATTCTTCCGGGAGAACCGGCATGCGACTTAATTCGATCAGCCAGCGTTTGACAGGAAGGTCCGGAGTGGGCTTTACCCGGGTGATTCGGAGAGGAAAAAGGGAAAGGAGAGAGGCTTTCCGGATCAGCTCTTCCGCCTCTTTGGGAGGAAGAATCAAGCTGAAACGGCCTTGGGGAGTCAGTAAAAGGGCTGCTTTTTTCAGGAGCTCTTCGTGCGAAAAACGGATGCAGTGCCGGGCCGTGTTCCGGGAGCTTTCCGGCGTCGGAGTAGAACGGTTGAAAAAGGGCGGGTTGCAGATGAGGTAATCGTATCCGGCCGGTGGCGCATAATCAAAAATGGAGAGGTGGTGCAACGTGATCCGCTCTTTCCAGGGAGAAGCAGCAATGTTCCCGGCGGCCTGCTCTGCCGCATCGTCTTCGATCTCGACCGCGTCGATGCAGGCGGCCGGATTCCGTTGCGCTGCCATCAGGGCGATCACTCCGGTACCCGTTCCTATGTCTAAGATGCATCCGGCCTGTTCCAGCCGGGCCCAGGCGCCAAGCAGCACACCGTCGGTGCCGATCTTCATGGCCGCTTTCTCCTGCCGTACGGTAAACTGTTTAAAACGGAAGTCTGAGTTCAACTGTTTTCCGCGCTTTCTTCGCTGAAATCCAGCATCTTTTTCTCAGCCAACAGATTGTACCACTGGATGATTTTCCGCATATCGGACACGTATACCTTATCCCGGTCGTAGGCGGGAAGGATCTCCTCAAAGTACCCGATGATCTTTTCGGTCGGCTCCTTGTGTGAAAAAACAGGCACTCCGTTTTCCTTTTCGGAGATGCTTTTCAGAACGGTTTTCAAAGGAATATCTTCGTTATCCGTATAAACGGAAATGTCTGCCAATGTGGTGACCTTGGAGTTTGAATAGGCCGGGAACCGTTTCCCGTCCACTAAAGATTCCACAATAATAGCGTTCGGAGTATTATTGATCAGTTTGTAAAGTCCCGGTTTCCCAGAAATGGATAGGATTTCTTTCAACATACTGTATAATTTTATCGAATGAAGTAAAACGAAATGCAAAAATAGCCAATTTTTTTTACTCCGCGATTTTTTCCAGCATGTTTTCAATTTGCCGGCACAAATCTTCGCCGTTCTCCGTGTAAATGACAAAGTCCGCTTTCCGGCAGTGCTCTTCGCTGTTTCCCTGGTTTGCCATCCGTTCCCGCACCTGCTCTTCCGAAAGTCCGTCTCTGGCCATCACCCGTTTTATCCGGGTTTCGGGAGAGGCGTAAACCATCACGATCCGGTCAAAATGATGCGACAGGCCGGCTTCGTAAAGGAGAGCCGTTTCAAAAAAAACGATCTCTCCCGGCTGTTTCCGGCTCCATTGTTCAAAATCCCGGATCACTTCCGGATGAACCAGGGCATTTACTTGGGCCAATGCTTCCCGGTTCCGGAAAATGATCCCCGCCAGCCTCTTTTTATCCGGCTCTCCGTCCGGCGTATAGATATCCGCCCCGAACAGACGGCAGAGATGTTCCCGGATGAAAGGATCGGAACGCATCAATCGGGCAGCTTCCCGGTCGGCAATGTACACCGGAAATCCTTTCTCCGCCAGAATCCGGGCTACCGTTGTCTTGCCCGATCCGATGCCGCCTGTTATCCCCACTCTGAGCATAACCGGTCAGTTATTTTCATCTTCTTTATCGTGGGTTTCGAGGATGTACTCCACCCGGTGAGGCTGGAAAGAGAGGTTCCGGATCAGTTCCGGAACGCCGGCAGGCGTCACGGTCAGGTAAGCGGATCCGTCCCGCTGGCTGTAGTCCGCCGTAAACCGGAAATCCTGTTCGGTGATTTTGTCGTACCGGCTCAACCCCACTTCGTAGCTGATCTCCACGGAAGCAGGAAACAGTTTGATTTTCAGGGATTTTGGCAGGTTTAATATCTCTACGGGAACGGTTTTCCGGGCTTCGGTAGCCCGTTCCGCTTCCAAGGCGACGGAAACCTCCCCGGTTTCTAAGGTAATGCCCGGAACAGGCAACAGGCGGAGTCTTTTTTTGATCTCTTTAGTGATCACCCCGGCATTCCAGGAAGCAGTGCAGATGTATTCGATCGTATCGACAATAGCCCGGGGGCCGTTAATGACAACAGCGTCGGGAACCGTTTCGATCTTGTTTTTCAGAATGTACTGTTTCTCCAGCGAATAGCGGATGTCCGGCCGGACAGGTACTTTCCGGGCGACTGCCGGAGAGAACGCAAACAGGATCTCTTCCGGGTGGACGCTCAGCAGGCGGATGTTGTTTTCCATCCGCTGGTTTATTTTTTCCCGGATATCGTTTAATTTCAGCGTATACTCCCAGATATGTTGCTTTTCCAGCACCTGGTTACTCAACGTATTTATATCCAGAACGATCGGCCGGAAAGGGGTGCTTATCCGGTACCGGAGCAGCGTATATCCTTTGGTACTTACCTCACAATCCAACCGCTCCGGCAATGGGGAAACTAAGAATTTTCCTTTCGGAAAGTCCGTGTATTCGATCGGGTAAGAGATCGTTCCGACGTACTCTTTATTCAGAGCGTTCAGTAACCAGAGTATTGTTGCAATAGCCACACACACCAAATAGCCCGGTATTCTCCGGTTTACCGACAAGTGGTACTTTTTCAGAAAAGCAACAATACGGGATCCCATCTTATTTTGCAGGAGCAGCGTCCGTCATGTCCTTGATAACGGCAGCCTTGTCTATTTTCAGTTTAACCCCTCCTTCCACTTCCATGACGATGGCATGCTCCTGGATCTCGGCGACCTTTCCGTAAATACCGCCGGTGGTCACGATCTTATCCCCTTTTTTCAGGGAGTCGCGGAAGTTTTTGAGTTCTTTTTGCCTTTTCATCTGTGGCCGGATCATAAAAAGCCAGAAGATCACAATGATGGCCAACAAGGGCAGGAAACTCATGAGGGGATTTCCTCCTTCGGCTTGCAATGCAATGAAAAATAGTGTGTTCATACGTTTTGATTGGTTTAATTTTAACATCTGTCCCGTTGTGTCAGAATCTTGCGGCAGCCGGTTGAACCTCGGCTGTGAGGTGCAGCTTGACCTGTTTCTCCGGAATGTTGGCAAAGATACGGATTTCTTTGTATTGTTTGCCGTTTTTGCCCGAAGAGTTAAAAGTAACCTCCAATTTCCCCTCCCCGCCGGGTGCAATGGGTTCCCGGGCATAGTCCGTGGCGGTACAGCCGCAATCCGTTTCTGTTTTTTGGATCACCAGGGGCGCCTTGCCGCTGTTTTTGTACCGGAATACACAGACCACCGTTTCGCCCGCTGTGATCTTCCCGATATCAAAAACAGTCCGGGAAAATTCGATGGAAGTCTCTTTCTTTTCCTGCTGCGGAGGTGTTTTCTTATTTTCCCGGCAGGAAAGGAGGGCGATCAGGCAGCCCAAACTGATGAGTAAGCGGATAAAGTTCATTTTTTACTACCTTTGTGTGCGGAAATTCACAACATGGATATACAGTTTATCGTTCCCAAAAATATAAAAATTGCCGATTATTCGTACGATTTACCGGACAAAAAGATTGCCTGTTACCCTTTGCCCGACCGGGAAGCCTCCCGCTTGCTGATTTACCGGGACGGAGCGATCCGGGAGACGGTTTTTGCCGGAACGCCGGAGCTGTTCGGCCCTTCGCACCTCCTGGTGTTCAACAACACCAGGGTGATCCACGCCCGTCTTCTTTTCCGCAAACCCACCGGAGCGGTGATCGAGGTGTTTTGTCTGGAACCGCTTTTGCCTGCCGATTACGCCCGGAATTTTGCCGCGATTCGTTGTTGCGAATGGAGTTGCATGGCCGGTAACCTGAAAAAGTGGAGGGAGGGGGCTGTCACCCTCTCGTTTGAACACAACGGCCAACCGGTTGTACTGAAAGCGGAAAAGAGCGGGCCGGCCGGACCGGAACTGCGGGTGCGTTTCAGTTGGGATGCGGACATCACCTTCAGCGAAGTGCTGGAGTGTTGCGGCCGGATCCCGATCCCTCCTTACCTGAACCGGGAGGCCGAAGTGTCGGACCGGTTGCGTTACCAAACCGTCTATTCCAAAGAGGAGGGTTCTGTCGCCGCGCCTACGGCCGGGCTGCACTTTACGGAGCGGCTGCTGGCGGATATCCGGCAACGGGGCGCGGCGATCGGGCAACTGACCCTGCACGTGGGGGCGGGGACTTTCCGGCCGGTCAAGAGCGATACGGTCGGGGCGCATGAAATGCACACCGAGCACATCCTGCTGAACAGGGAGTTGATCGAACTGCTGTTGCAGGAGGGAAAAGAGATAACGGCCGTGGGGACGACGTCGGTCAGAACATTGGAGAGCCTGTACTGGATGGGGGTAAAACGCCTGACGGGAGTGGACGGGTTCCGGCAACTCTCCCAGTGGGAGGCTTACAGCCTGCCCGGCCGTTATTCGCGGCGGGAGGCGTTGAAAGCGCTGGCCGGCTGGTTTGAAGAGACGGGGGAGGAGTGGCTGAAAGCCCAAACCACCATCCTGATCGCCCCCGGTTACCGCTTCCGGATGACGGACGCCTTTTTTACCAACTTCCACCAGCCCCGGAGCACCCTGTTGCTGTTGGTGGCGGCGGCTGTCGGGGAGGGATGGAAAGAGGTGTACGACTATGCGCTCTCCCGCGATTTCCGTTTCCTGAGCTACGGGGACAGCAGCCTGTTGTATGTAAATCCCAAACCGGAATAAGGTGATGGAACTCTCTTTACCCCCTTTTGAATACCGGGTGAAACGGGTGGAAGGCGCCTTGTTGATCTACGATATTATCCGCAAGAAATACGTATCGCTTACGCCGGAAGAGTGGGTGCGGCAACACGTCGTCCACTACCTGATCCGGTTCCGGGA
The DNA here is from genome assembly GCA_031271755.1 of Culturomica sp. Classification (GTDB taxonomy): domain Bacteria; phylum Bacteroidota; class Bacteroidia; order Bacteroidales; family Marinifilaceae; genus UBA944. The sequence continues at coordinate 14,286 of JAISVB010000039.1, read as the reverse complement.
CTATCCCGCTTCGCTGATCGCCGTCGAAAAGGAGATCCGGGTGTGCGGCCTGAAACGCCGGTTCGATCTGGTCTGTTACGACCGGAAGGCCGATCCGTGGCTGATCGTCGAGTGCAAAGCCGCCTCCGTAAAGCTGAGCCGGGAGGTATTTGAGCAGGCATTCGGGTACAACCTCTGTTTGGAAGCTCCCTACGTGGCGGTGACCAACGGGATCGAACATTTTTGCGGAACGACGGGGGGAAACCGGGAATTTACCCTGTTGCGGGAGATCCCCGGCTTTCCCCCTTCCGCTTCTCAGGAGAAATAATCGTCCAACAACTCGTAGGCGGCCGTAAAAGAGCTGACCTGATTCGCCATTACTTTCGCTTCGGCCGTTTTCAGTTGCTCTTTCTCTTTTTCGTAGAAACGGCTTTTCAGTTGCTCGTTGATGGTTTCGTACATCCAGTACTTGGCCTGTTCGTTCCGGCGTTTATCGAAATAGCCGTTCTGCTGGGTCGTGTTGCAATAGTCCAATATGGTTTCCCACACCTCTTTGATCCCCGTTCTTTCATACGCAGAAGCGGTCAGCACTTTGGGTTCGCTCCCCGATTCGTGCGGGGGGAACAGGTGCAGGGCGGTCTGCAACTGCACCTTGGCCAGTTCGGCTTTGGGGATGTTGTTCCCGTCGGCTTTGTTGATGACAATGCCGTCGGCCATCTCCATGATGCCCCGTTTGATGCCCTGTAATTCGTCCCCGGCGCCGGCGATCTGCACCAGCAGGAAAAAATCGACCATGGAGTGGACGGCGGTTTCGCTCTGTCCCACGCCGACGGTCTCGATCAGGATGATGTCGAATCCGGCCACTTCGCACAGGATCATCGCCTCCCGGGTTTTACGGGCCACTCCGCCCAGCGAGCCGGCCGAAGGGGAGGGGCGGATGTAGGCGTGCGGATCGCCCGCCAACTCTTCCATGCGGGTTTTATCCCCCAGGATGCTCCCTTTGGAGCGTTCGCTGCTGGGGTCGATAGCCAAAACCGCGATACGGTGCCCCTGAGCCGTCAGGAATTTCCCGAAACTCTCGATGAAGGTGCTTTTTCCGGCTCCGGGAACCCCGGTCACGCCGATGCGGATGGAGCCTCCGGCAGAGGGCAGGCAACGCCGGATCACCTCCTGTGCCACGGCCTGGTGCTCCGTTTTGGAACTCTCTACCAGGGTAATGGCCTGGCTCAGGATGTTGATATTTCCTTTCAGGATGCCGTTTACGTACTCCTCCACGCTCAACTCCTTTTTCCGGAGGCCGCTCAAGCGGGCGGCCAGATCCGGATTGACGGAATCGGGCCGGGCGATCCCTTTGTTTACCTTCAATCCTTCGTATTCCGGCGAATTTTCCGGGTGTTCAAAATCTGTTTCCATCCGTCGTGTGTTTTGTGTCCGGCTCTCAGCGTCAGATCTGTTTCAGCAGGTTAACCATTTCAATGGCGCTGACCACTGCGTCGAACCCTTTGTTCCCGGCTTTGGTGCCGGACCGTTCCACGGCTTGTTCAATGGAATCGGTCGTCAGCACCCCGAAAATAACGGGAACGCCTGTCTGGATGCCGACGTTGGCAATGCCTTTGGTGGTTTCGTTAGCCACCATGTCAAAGTGCGGGGTAGCGCCGCGGATCACAGCCCCCAGGCAGATCACCGCATCGTATTTGCCGCTTTCCGCCATCTTTTTCGCTACCAGCGGGATCTCGAAAGCGCCCGGCACCCACGCCAGGTCGATGTTCTTTTCCTCCCCGCCGTGGCGCACAAAAGCATCCTTGGCGCCTCCCAGCAGTTTTGCCGTAATAAACTCGTTGAACCGGCCGGCCACGATGCCTATCTTCTGCCCTTCGGCCAACAGTTTTCCTTCCAATAAATTCATGATATTCGGTTTTTAGGTTTGTTATTGCTGATCTTCTTTCCAATCCTCTTTTACGTGCAGGATGTGCCCCATTTTTTTGTATTTGGTGTAGAGGTAAAATTCGTTCTTTTCGTTGCAGCTCATTTCAATGGGTTCGCGTCCGACCACTTCCAGGCCGTATCCGTCAAGTCCTTTGATCTTCAACGGATTGTTGGTCATCAGGATCAGTTTTTTGGCTCCCAGGTCGGCCAGGATCTCAGCCCCGGTGCCGTATTCCCGCAAATCGGCCTTGAATCCCAGCGCCAGATTGGCCTCGACGGTATCCATACCGCCGTCCTGTAACTGGTAAGCCCGTAACTTATTGATCAATCCGATCCCCCGGCCCTCCTGCCGCATGTAAAGCAAAATACCGCGCCCCGCCTGTTCGATCCGCCGCAGCGCTTCGCTCAACTGATCCCCGCAATCGCACCGCAGGGAACCGAACACATCCCCCGTCAGGCACTCGGAGTGCACCCGGCACAACACCGGCTCGCCGTTGGATACATCCCCCTTCACCAAAGCAATGTGGTGTTCGCCGTTGATCTTGTTCACATACCCGTATGCCTTAAAGATACCGTATTTGGTGGGCATCTCCGCCTCCGTTACCCGTTCCGCCAATACTTCCGTGTGGCGCCGGTAAGCGATTAGGTCGGCCACGGTAATAACTTTCAACCGGTGTTTGCGGGCAAAATCAATCAACTCCGTGGTCCGCATCATCTCCCCGTCTTCCCGCATGATCTCGCAGCAGAGGCCGCACGCTTTCAGTCCGGCAATCCGCATCAGGTCTACGGTCGCCTCCGTGTGCCCCATCCGTTCCAGCACGCCGCCCGGTTTGGCTTCCAGCGGGAACATGTGTCCCGGCCTCCTGAAATCGGCGGGTTTCGCGTCTTCTTCTATGCTTTTCAACGCGGTCACGGAACGTTCCTGGGCCGATATGCCCGTTCCGGTAGAGATGTGGTCGATGGATACCGTAAAGGCTGTCGCGTGGTTGTCCGTATTGTGGGTGACCATTTGGTGCAGGTCTAATTTCCGGGTCAACTCCGGACTCATTGGCATGCAGATCAATCCTTTGGCATGGGTAGCCATAAAATTGACGTTTTCTGTCGTGGCAAATTCGGCCGCACAGATCAGGTCGCCTTCGTTCTCCCGGTCGGGATCGTCCACCACTAAAATAATTTTCCCCGCTTTCAGGTCGGCTACCGCCTCTTCGATCGTATTAAATTTTATTTCGCTCATACATCCTGTTGTTTAAAATCCGTTTTCTTGTAAAAAATCAAGGCTCAATCCGTTTTTTTTCCCGTTCCCGCCCAGTAATTTTTCCACATACCGGGCGATCATGTCGTTCTCTATGTTGACGGTATCGCCCGGTTTGCGGGAAGTCAGCGTTGTTTCCGTCTGCGTATGAGGGATCACGGCGACCCGGAAAACCGCCTCGTCCGCGTATACCACTGTCAGGCTCACCCCGTCCACGGCAATGGAGCCTTTCTCCAGAATGTACCGCAACAGTTCCGGCGATGTCCGGATAGTGATCCCGATGGCGTTGTCGTCCCGTTCCAAAGCGGTGATCGTTCCGGTGCCGTCCACATGCCCGGCCACCAAGTGTCCCCCCAACCGGCTTTTCAGGGTCAGCGCCCGTTCCAGGTTCACCCGGTCGCCCGGCCGGAACTCTCCCAGTCCCGAGCGGCTCACGGTTTCCGGCATTACATCCGCCCGGAAAAAGTCCGCTCCCAGTTCCGTCACCGTCAGGCACACCCCGTTGGTGGAGATGCTGTCTCCTATTTTGGTATCTTCCAGTATTTTGTGCGCTTCGATCTCCAATACCACGCTCCGTTTGCCCCGCGTCATGCGTTTGACCGTCCCGATCTCTTCGATAATCCCTGTAAACATGCTCCCGCTATTTTCTGTGTTCAACCACCCCCCGTATCCGGATATCTTCACCGATCCTTCCGCTCTCCACTTCCCGCAGGCGGATAGCTTCGTTCATTCGGGCGATTCCTTTTCCCTCCACCGGCGTCGGCGCCTCCCGGCCTCCGGTCAGTTTTGGGGCGATAAAAGCCACCACTTCGTCCACCATCCCTGCGTTCAGGAAAGAGGCGTTCAATTCTCCTCCTCCTTCCAGCAGCAGGGAGTCTATCTGTTTCTCCCCCAGCTTCCGCAACAGGTCCGGTATCGATACTTTCCCTTCCTGCTCTGTGCAGAGGAGTGTTTCAATGCCTGCCGCTTGCAGGGTTTCGAGTTTCTCTGCCCCGGCTTTTGCCGTATGGGCCAAAATCACCGGCTGCTCTTTCGCTGTCCGAAAGATCCGGGAGGTTACCGGCAAGGAAGCGGCGCTGTCCACCACGATCCGGACAGGCTGGTGGCATCCGGCCACTCCCCGGCAATTCAGCAGGGGGTCGTCCGCTTTCACGGTTCCGGAACCTGCCACGATCCCCGTATATTCTGCCCGCATCCGGTGCACCTCTTTTCTGGCCTCTTCTCCCGTCACCCATTTCGAATCGCCGGTGTAAGTGGCGATTTTACCGTCTAATGTCATTGCCGTTTTCAGCACCACCCATGGTGTCCGGGTGGTGATGTACTTTAAAAATACCCGGTTCTGTTTGGTTAACCGTTCGACTTCTACTCCGCTCTCCACCGCTATGCCGGCGTTTTGCAGGATGGCTATTCCTTTACCGGCCACCAGCGGATTGGGATCGGTCAACCCAATCACCACTCGTGCAATTCCTTTCTCCAGGATGATCTCCGTACAGGGAGGGGTTTTGCCGTAATGGCAACAGGGTTCCAGCGTCACATACAAGGTAGCTCCGCGGGGATCCTCCGTGCAGTTCCGGAATGCTTCCCGTTCGGCGTGCGGCCCCCCGCACCGGGCGTGGAACCCTTCGCCGATGATCCGTCCTTCCCGGACAATTACGGCTCCCACCAACGGGTTCGGATTCACAAACCCTTTGCCGTGTTCCGCCAACTCCGCCGCCCTGCCGATGTATTTCCTGTCCTCTTCCGTTACCATGCTTTTCTTGAAAAAACAGCCCCGAACCAATGTGTCCGGGGCTGTTTATATCGTTCTATACGGATAGTTCTTTTCCGTTCTGTTTCTTCTACCATCCGGACTGTCACCGTCGGTACCGGAATTTCACCGGTTCAATCCCCGAAGGGAGTCGCGGACTCTCACCGCCGGTAGGGAATCACACCCTGCCCCGAAGAAAATTTCTGTCTGCAAAGGTAGCAATAATATTCCAATCGACAAATAACAGAATAATTTGCTTCGGGGTAAGCGCATGGGAATTTGTTGTTTTTGGAGTGGAGGAGCATCCGGACGCTTCGGTGTATTGTCCTTCGGAAGTAATGTCTCCGCAACGGTTCTCTATTCCCGCCCGTTCGCTGGAATCCTAACCGCCTTCTTCCCTTCGGTCATTCGGCGCCCCTGCGGGGAGCCCGGATTCCGGTCGCTCCGACCGGGAAAGAGAACGATCGTTGCTCCCGCCAACACTCCCGCCGGATCAATACACCTGCGCTTGGCAGAGGGTAATTTGATACCTGAACCGCAAATAGAGAATAAAAGCTCAATGTCGGATTCCAGTGAAAGCCACGGCTTAGAAACCGCAGTGGAGGACTCGCTTCCGGAAACAACAGACCGAAGCGATGATGAAAAAAACGGTAGCGGAAAAGAGAAAAATTTCATGCGTTTTCCTGATGGATTTCCCCTCCACCTCCGTCGTACCATGTTCGAGTTGTGTCTTATTCCAAAATAGGTTGACAGCTCTAAACGACAACTTCGTATGGAATTAAGCAGGAACACTAAAACTGAAGTGTTTTATTTGTTGCCTATCCATTCGACTTTGTATGGATCATACCCACAATGAGTAGCATATATTGTTTTCTCCCCGGTTTTGATCGGGATTCGAGGATCATAGCACATATATCGGTGTTCACAATCTTTACATGTCTCAACACTATCTTTTTTTACCGACCAGTACTTTCCGCTAATTTTATGCTCAGTAAGAGAGCATGTTTTTATATTAGACAATACCGGTCCGGAATAGCAATCTTTGATATTACCATTAGTATCAATAAACAATCGTTTATTGTAGAAGCTATTGAAAGAACGAGCTTCTAAGAAAAATTTTTTATTGATGACAAAACTGATGCTTCTGTTAGCAGGGTCTGTTTTGTATTCTTTGAGATAATGGACTATTACTTGGTTACTGGAATCTAAAGGACAGGATGTATTATCCTTTGCCCCAGTCAGGACTATTTTGGTAATGAATGGATACTTCTCAATTAAATGATCAAATTGAAGAGCGTTTTGATGACAATAGGGCAAATACAAATTCACATCAAGGACATAAGTTTCCTGTAATAATGACAATATTTTTTCTGATATTGCCAAAGAAACAGAATTTATCACGAGATTCTGAACACGGGTTTTCTTTAGGTAATTAACCAAGTCCAATTCTTTGTAAGACACATTGTGTGTGGTTTCAATATTTAAGATTGAAACATCCTCAGGTGTATCCCAAGTATATTCTAAAGACACTAGACCAGAAGAGAGGTCATTAACATGATATAAGCATTTTTCATCTACCAAATGCTTTATATACTCATCAAGAATTAAATGTTTGCTTTTTTCTATATGTTTATACCATTCAGTTGTATTTTCATATTTATTAAGTAAATTGTAAAGGTCATTCGGAATGTAGATATATTCGTTATGAAATAAATTGAAAATTACACTTCTTGAGAAACCCTTAACAGGGATACAGTCAGGATATAGTTTATACATAATTACAAAATATCCAGAGGCTTATAATGTTTTTTGTAACTTTGAAACAGACACTTGTATTTCTTTCTATAATAATCATGATGGCAGCCAAAATAGCGAATATCAACTTTTTTCATAAAATAGAAATTGGCAGGAAGCAGCATATGACTACCAATGTCATCTGATATTTTTAAAAGATCATTCATAACTTCTCTGAATTAAATAGTTTGCAACTTCCTTTTCAACACAGTAGTTGCATTCTGTAGAGTACCCTAAAAATTGTCCAGAAGGATTTATTTCTAAAAAATAGTATTCATCTTGCTGGTTGTAAATTAAGTCAATGGATCCCAATTGCAGGTTCGTTATAGACATGAAGGCACGAATCTGTAGTTCAATATTTTCAGGTATTTTGTAAGGCAGGATCCTGATAGGTGTTTGTTGATTTGATTGCCTTACGTCTACAATATTGTTACTAGCCAAAAGTGCACAAGAATAAATTTTACCACCAATGTATATAACCCTGATTTCAAATTTTTTATCAATGTATTGTTGAAACAATGAGGGGAAAAATGAATCGGGCAGTTTCCGTATTTTTTCAGCATTCAATATGGATGTATACGTTTTATAAATTTCTCCTTCAGAAGCAATGGTCAAAGAAGCGGAGAAATTTTTTGTGATTATATTGTCATATTTTAAGGCAAATTGTTGCAATTCTCCTTTGGAAGATGTTATAAGCGTATCAGGGATTTTTAACCCACATTTTTGTGCGGCCATCAATTGCGAAAATTTATCAAGTCCAATGTGTTTCGGATGATTGACAACTGTATGAATGTTATTGAAATGTAAATGGAAAATAGTTCTGTATTCTTCTTTTAGTGCACTATTCAAATGATTCTGTAAATCGGATATTAACGCTTCTCCACTTGTAAACTTCGCAGGATGATTCCATTTCCAAAACCAATGTACGTCTCTTTTAGGAGTATTGTTCCAATTTATAAAGAGTTGATAAAAATCTGTAACATCATTTATTCGTGTAAATGGTGCTTCATAATAATTTAGCCAGTTTATAACAGAATTGGTCGTAATATCAATAGCTGTGGTATAGATATAAATCATTTGGGTAGTTCTATGTTATAACGTTTTGCCAAATCTTCAATGGAAGACATTCCAACCTGCGCCCTGCGAACATTGATATTTTTAAAGTCTTCGATCTCATAAAAAAATGTCCCATTTTTATCTCTATACCAAGAAGTTCCGTAGATCTGCTTTTTCCCCTTATCGATCAAATACCGATCCAGCATAACGGCATACATACGAGGATCCGCTTCATTTGCCTCTACGGCCTGCTTTAGGTAAGGAAGTGCCTGTTTTTGTCTTTTGCTGCCTTTGGCATGTTGTATGATATATAGTGCAGCATCTGCTCCTATTTTCCCGACCTCAGAATAGTAAAACCATTTTTTCCTGGTTCGGATGAGATTAGTGATGTATTTAGCTCTTTGTTTATCATTTTTTACCTCCTTTTTCATCAATAGGGCCGTTTCCAGCGTATATGGAGCCGGTAAGTTCATTTTATAGTTCCCACGTAATGTCCGGAATTTCTGATCGGCTATTTTTAGAAACCACAACTTGACACTTAATTCGGTTAGAGTAATGCCTTTGTTTTTTTCTAAATATTGTCGGACGAACTCATTTGTAAGTGTTTCCCATTGCTTCGTGTAATAAAGATTCTGAAAATCCGTATCGGACAGTACATCTTCGGCAAGTACTCCATAATCCAGTGCTTTATACAGGTATGCAAAGGCTTGAATTGTGTCCTGTTTGAGGCTATATATACATGCCAATTGGTAATAACACCAATGCTTGGAGGTATCGTGTTGCAATCTTTGTTGAAGATTTGCAATAATAATGTCATATTCTTCCTTATCCCGATACGGTTCTATTTCATTCAGAAATTCTACCGGATTGGCGATAAAAATTTTATCCTGTCCGCATAGTGGGCAGGATAAAATCAAAAACAGAATAAGACCACTAATACGGTATCTAAGTTCTGTGAAATGCCAAATAACATTACTCACAGTTGTAAGCTTCATCATATTCTTGATATTTGACATCGTATTTTGTGTGTTTTGTAAAAACTCTATTAATCCATGAATAACCCACAAGAGTTTCAGAAACGGGTTCGCTGTCGCTCATACCTCCAACGCAAGGATGATGAAGAACAATGTTTTTACCCCCATTCAAGTTTTCCATTTCTTTGAAGGATAACTTTTGAAATTTTTGATCTGTAATACGTTCCATAATTGTAGTTTTAATAAAAATTAGTATAAGTTTATGTTTCAAATCTACATAAAATTTTCAATTTATGCTATTTTTGATGAAAATATCAGGGCAAACGCATGAAATTTACGCATAGTCCACTTTATTGGTAAGTAAGTGTTCATAATTACGCAGCATCATGTGCATAGTTAATGTAGAGTTCAGTCCGATAGCCGCCAATACTCTATTCGTTGCATAAAAGAGTCTTTCTGTGCAGCTGAAATCCTGCGGTCTGAGCTACTTCCCTTTCATTACCCTCCAAAGCGTCTCAGCAATGTTCAGGTGCAGGATATAGAAAAGCAAGAGTCCCCTCTTTTCCCACAGAGGTCGCATCTGTTTATTTTTCGCACTTCTATGCACACTGTCATTGTCCAGGACCAATAGTATTGCGTAAAATAACCTGAATTCGGGAGAAGGAATTAGAGGAAAAGTTATGAAAAAGTGAAAAATATGTATCTTTTATTGAATTCTTGGAATAAGACAAATAAATAATGTCCAAAAACAACAAATTTTCGTATGCTTGCCCTGCGAAGAGAGGGTGAAAAAAAGACCATATTCATACGGTTGTCCTGCAAATTCTCCGAAAGGCTTGAAACCCGGATGCGGGAAACACGTATCGCATAAAACAATAGCTTTCTATTGAACAAAACAACAACAAACCTCTAAAATGTATCGTTATGAGCAGTTATCCCACCATTCGTGATCCCAAGAACGATCACCTCCTGACGCCGGAGAATTCAGCGCTTGTCATTATTGATTACCAACCTGTTCAGGTCAACTCCATCAACTCAATGCCGCGTGCCGAATTGATCGAAAATATTGTGACCGTGGCAAAAGTGGCCGTCGGGTACAAACTCCCCATCATCCTCTCCACCGTTAATAAGAAGAACGGGGACACCATCAAAGTCCTGCGCGATGTATTGGGCAACATCCCTTCTTACGAACGTACTGCGATCAACTCCTGGGAAGACAAAGAATTTGTCGAGGCCGTAAAAAAAACCGGCCGCAAAAAATTGATCATGACCGCCCTGTGGACAGAAGTGTGCCTCTCTTTGCCGACTTTGGACGCCTTGCACGAAGGATACGAGGTCTATCCCGTAGTGGACGCCGTAGGCGGCACTTCGGAAATAGCCCACAAAGTAGCGTTGAAACGCATGGCCCAGGCCGGAGCGCGCCTGACAACCGTTGCCCAGTTCGTTTGCGAATTGCAGCGTGACTGGAACCGGGCAAAGACCGTGCCCGTAATGGTCGATGCGTTAGTTTCTGTCGGGGCTTTCCTGAAAAGCGAATAACATACCTGAATTATTTCCGGGGGGAGCGCCGGAAAAAACGGCGTTTGCGGTCGGGGCGTTTCGCTTCGTCCGGTTTGGAAGCCGGCTGGGAAGAGGGAACAGGCGGAGCGGAGGCTACCGGCTGTTTTCCGGCTTCCGCTGGCAATTCCGGGAGTTCTTCCGGACGGACCCGTTTCCCGGTCAGTTTCTGGATGGCTTTTAAAAGCGGCTCCTCTTCCGGGCTGCAAAAAGAGATAGCCCTTCCGTCGTTCCCGGCGCGCCCCGTCCGGCCGATCCGGTGTACGTAGGTTTCGGCTACCTCCGGTAATTCGTAGTTAAACACGTGGGACAACAGATCGATGTCTATGCCCCGGGCGGCAATATCCGTAGCGATCAACAGACGGGACTTCCGGCTTTTAAAATTGCTCAACGCCCGCTGCCGGGCAGTCTGGGACTTCTCCCCGTGGATAGCCTCCGCTGCGATCCCGGCCCGGCTCAACTGTTTCGCCAATTTGTCTGCCCCGTACTTGGTGCGGGTAAAGACCAAAGCCGATTCAATGGAAGGATCTTTTAACAGTTCCAGCAACAACGCTTTCTTGTCGCCCTTTTCAACAAAATAGACCGACTGGTCGATGATCTCTACCGTAGAAGCAGGGGGCGTCACCTCCACCTTCTGCGGTTTATACAGAATGGTATCGGCCAACCGGGCGATCTCCGGCGGCATGGTGGCGGAAAAGAAGAGGCTTTGCCGCTTTTTGGGCAACAAGGGCAGAATGCGCCGGATGTCGTGGATAAAACCCATGTCCAACATCCGGTCGGCTTCGTCCAACACAAAATACTCCAGATCCTGCAAGCGGATATAGCCTTGATTGATCAGGTCCAACAAACGTCCCGGCGTCGCCGTCAGGATATCGATCCCTTTCCGCAGTATTTCCGTTTGCGGAACCTGTGAAACCCCGCCGAAAATGACCGTATGCCGCAGGCCTGTGTACCGTCCGTAAGCGCCGAAACTTTCGTCAATCTGCAACGCCAGTTCGCGCGTCGGCGTCAGAACGAGGGCTTTGATCCCCCTCCGGTTGTTGTTCCGGTAAAGCCGTTGCAGGATCGGAATGGAAAAGGCGGCGGTCTTGCCGGTGCCAGTCTGTGCGCATCCCAGCAGGTCGCTGCCTGTTAAGACAATGGGGATGGCTTCTTGTTGTATCGGGGTGGGAGTTACGTATCCTTCTTCTTTCAGAGCCTTCCGAATCGGCTCTATCAAATCCAAATCTTCAAATGTCATGCTAACTTTTTAACGGCGTAAAGGTAACAAAAACAGACGGAATAAAAAATTCCCCGGTCATTGCTTTTGCTAAAACCATTTCGTACTTTCGCGCCGATTCTGGTGCCGAAGTTTTAAAAAGAATATTACGCAATAAAACTATGGAGTGGTTAAATGAATTATTAGCAGGACAGGAAATTGCCGGTTCTATTTTGAAAATAGTCATTGTCATTGCAGTAGGAGTGGCGATCGGAAAACTGAAAATCAAAGGGCTTTCATTGGGAGTTACCTGGACACTGTTCATAGGGATCGCCTTCGCTCATTTTGGTATGCAGGCCAATCACACCATCCTGAACGTATTTAAAGAATTCGGATTGATCCTTTTTGTTTATTCGGTGGGAATGCAGGTCGGCCCGGGCTTTTTTGCTACGTTCAAAAAAGGAGGGATCAGGCTGAATCTCCTTGCATCGGGAATTGTCGTCTTGGGCTGTGTAGTTACTTATGCCATTTATTTATACTCCCATACCCCCATTTCAACGATGGTCGGGATCATGTCCGGCGCAGTAACCAATACCCCGGGACTTGGCGCCGCCCAGCAGGCAAATTTCGACATTACGGGCATAGACAATCCCGATATATCGGCCGGATATGCAATAGCCTATCCTTTAGCTGTTATCGGTACCATACTCACCATGTTATTTTTCCATTATATCTTCCGGATCAATACCGCCAAGGAGGAAAATGAAGCTGCTGTTTCCACCCATAAACAGGAAAACAGTACGCGCTTACTGTCATTAAAAGTAACCAATAAAGCTTTGCACGGATTAAAAGTCAGTGAAGTACACGATCTGATCCGGCGGGATTTTGTTATATCGCGCATTCGTTTTGCCGATGGTACGGTAAAAATGGTCGGTGCAGAAACTGTATTGAGCCTGGATGATGATCTGTTTGTTGTCACGTCTGCGGAAACAGCCCCGGGTATCATCGCTTTTATCGGAGAAGAGGTACATGTAAATTGGGATGAATCGAGCGACCGGTTTGTGTCGCGCAACATCGTCATCACCAAGCCCGAAATAAATGGGAAAACATTGCCTCAATTACGTTTAAGAAGTATAGGGGTGAACGTCACACGCATAAACAGGATCGGGATAGACCTTGTGGCTTCGCCGGTGCTTCAACTTCAAGTGGGCGATACTGTTACGGTGGTAGGAGCGGAACGCTCCGTGGAAGTTGTTGCCGGAAAACTCGGCAACTCATTCAAACGCCTCAATCACCCCAATTTGTTTCAGATTTTTGCAGGCATCACCATCGGGATTATTCTTGGCAGCATTCCGATCTGGTTCCCGGGAATACCTCAACCCGTAAAATTAGGGCTTGCGGGAGGCCCGTTGATCGTCGCCATTTTATTGAGCCGCTTTGGCCCCAGGCTGAAAATAGTTACCTACACCACCGAAAGCGCTACTTTGATGTTACGGGAAATAGGTATTGCTTTATTCCTGGCAGGTGTGGGATTGAGTGTTGGCGGGGATTTCATAGAAACGGTTATGAACGGAGGGTATAAATGGATCGGGTACGGGATCATGATCACTGTCATACCTTTGCTCATCATGGGGATCATAGCGCGTAAAGCATACAAAATGAACTATTTTACGCTCTGCGGACTGATGGCGGGAGCCATGACCGATGCGCCGGCTTTGGCCATAGTCAATGAAATGAGCAGCAACGATACGCATGCCGTAAGTTATGCCGCAGTCTATCCTTTAACAATGTTTTTGCGGGTATTATTTGCCCAACTGATGATCTTGACGATCGTATAACCTTAGACACGTTTCCACCGGCCTTCATGTGATTAGACGGAAAACCCCTCCTCCCCAAAAACAGGGAAACATGCCTTTATAAATATTCCTATATAAAAGGAGCTGCCTCGACTGAGACAGCTCCTTCAAAAATATCTTCCGGCAAATTACATCAGGAAGCTGAGCAACGTTCCGGCGGCAACGGCCGATCCGATGACGCCGGATACATTGGGCGCCATGGCGTGCATCAGCAGGTAGTTGGTCGGGTCGTTCTTCAAACCCTCCATTTGCACCACGCGCGCACTGTCGGGAACAGCCGAAACCCCGGCGGCGCCCAGCATCGGATTGACCGGATTGCTTTTGGGCGAGCACCAGTTCATGATCTTGCCGACCAAAACACCTCCCGCCGTGGCAATGATAAAAGAGGCGGCTCCCAATCCAAAGATCAGGATGGAGTCGCTGGTCAGGAAGACATCCGCCTGGGTAGACGCGCCTACCGTGATCCCCAACAACATCGTAATGGTGTCGATCAATGCATTGCTGGCCGTGTTGGCCAAGCGGTTTGTAACAGTCGATTCCTTCAACAGGTTCCCGAAGAACAGCATACCCAGCAAGGGAAGCGCCGAAGGAGCAATAAACGCCGTCAGCAACAATCCGATGATCGGGAACATCTGTTTTTCCAAACGGCTCACCTGCCGGGGCGCTCTCATCTTGATCTTCCGCTCCTTTTTAGTGGTCAGCAAATTGATGACAGGCGGCTGGATCACCGGCACCAACGCCATGTAGGAGTAAGCGGCGATCGCGATCGGGCCGATCAGGTTCTTCACAATTGTTCCGTCCGCCAGCATATTGACCCCGTTCGCCAGTTTTGAAGAGAGGAAAATAGCCGTCGGGCCGTCAGCCCCCCCGATAATACCGATAGCGCCGGCTTCGGGCGGAGCAAATCCCAACCAGAGCGCTCCGATGAAAGTGGCAAAGATCCCCAA
>JAISVB010000040.1 GCA_031271755.1 Culturomica sp. | reverse complement strand
CTAAAAATTACTATAAAAAATACCAAAGACCAAAATCTACGGATCCTTTTACATACTTGATACGCAAAATGAATGCTATACAATTTGCTAATTCATCACTTCAATATATCAAAGAACATATTCTACAAAACCATCAGAAAAAGTGAGTGCAAAAGTAATACAAGAATCTGATTCTCCAAGGGAGGAATGCGTTTTTTTTGCTTTTTTTTAAGGAAACGTTTCCGAAGAGAGGGAAGTATTATATAAAGAGGTAGTTGTTTGCCGGAAATCCCCGCAGGAATTCTTCCGTTGTCATCCGTTTTTTCCCCGCTAACTGCAACTCCCGGATGTATAAAACTCCGTCCGGAGTATAACCGGCCAAGCAGTTTTTCCCATCTGTCTGCAATTCGCCGGGCGGATGTTCGTGCGTCATGTATGCTTTATCTGTCCGGAAAATTTTCAGGGGGATGGTTTCTCCGGTGATTTTGTGTTTGAGTTCTGTCCAGGCGGCCGGAAAGGGGGAGAGCCCCCGGATGTGGTTGTAGACCGCCTCCACGCCCTGTCCCCATGCTATGCGCATGTCTTCTTTGAATATCTTGGGAGCGTACACCGGTTCCCGGCCGTGCAGCAAGGGCGTTTGTTCTGTCAGCGGATACTCCCCGGCTTCCATGGCTTTCACTGTCTTGAGCAACAGATCCGCCCCTGTTTCCATCAACCGGTCGTGCAGTTCTCCGGCTGTCATATCTTCCGGGATCTCTACCCGTTGTTGGAAGATCAGGCTGCCTGTATCCACTTCGTGGCGCAGGAGAAATGTGGTCACCCCGGACTCTTTTTCTCCGTTGATGACCGCCCAATTAATGGGAGCGGCTCCGCGGTAGTCCGGAAGCAGGGAGGCATGCAGGTTGACTGTTCCCAAAGGGGGCATGTTCCACACCACCTCCGGGAGCATTTTAAAAGCTACTACGAGTTGTAAATCGGCTTTCCACGCCCGTAATTCTTCCAGAAAAGTTTCGTCCCGGAATTTTTCCGGCTGCAGTACCGGCAATCCTGCCGCCACTGCGTATTTTTTGACCGCAGATTCCTGCAACTGCTGTCCGCGACCGGCCGGTTTGTCCGGATTGGTTACCACGCCGACCACCTTGAAACCGGCTTCCACTATTTTTTTTAGGGGCAATACCGCAAAATCCGGCGTACCCATGTAGACGATCCGCATGTTATGCCTGTTCATTTTTGGGTTGCTTTTTAAAAAACGATGTGATCTTTTTGAAAAGCTCGGCATAGGATTCACCGCTCATCATTTCCGAATCGGTCACGGATTTGTAGGTCAGGAAGACGCCGAGAACCAACAGGATCAAGGAGGACATCCAGCTTCCGAACCAGGGAGTAAGCGCAGCTTCCCGTGCGGAACGTTCCCCGATCATGGAGATGATGTAGTAGACAATAAAAAGGAAGATGGATACGACAGCCGGCATTCCCAAACCGCCTTTCCGGATGATGGCTCCCAGCGGCGCTCCGATAAAAAAGAAGATAAAACAGGCAAAAGCCATGGTAAATTTGGAGTGCCATTCGATCTGGTGTTTCCGGATATCTTCTTCCTGTCTGAGAATGGAGGCGGCATCCACCTGGGAGCTTTGTTGTACATCCCGGGCGTATTGCAGCGCGTTGTTGACGGCATGCTGCCGCTCTTCCGGATCGAATGTTTGGAACAGGCTGTCGATGTTCCCGGTTTTTCCTTTTGTTTCCGCCCGCAAGGTGCTGTCCATGCCCGGCACCGGACTTTTACTTTTCAGGTAGGAAGAGGAGAGCAGGCGGACAACCTCCGCTTCTTTTCGCTGATCCACAACTCCTTGCAATGAATCGGACATGTACTTTAACTGGCTTTGGTTCAGCATGGTGGCCGCCCGGAAAAGATCTTCGTCCGTTCGTTTAAGTTCGGTGTCCGGCAATTGGATCAGTACGCTCTGCCGGCCGAACTCCAAGCGCCTGAAGGGGTATGTTTTGCGGTAGTCGGGCTCCATGCCCTGATCCGTGTAGGTGTGGCCGTTGAAGAGTCTTAATTCCAGATTGCTGTTGTTGGGATAGGTGACCATGAGCCCGGAGTCGGCGCGGGTTACTTCGTAATTGCCGGGAACGACCGTGTGGTTGTAGATCAACATGTTGTACATCATTCCGCTCTCTTTGTCGATCCGGTCGACTTTGATGCTGTAGCCCTCCAGGTCGTTGGTAAAGATCCCTTCTTTGAAAGAGACTTCCGGTTTGTGTTTGCGGATGTCGTACATGAGGCTGCCCATTTTCAGGCGGGCCACCGGCAGGATGTTGTTGGAAAAGAAGTAGGCGAACAGGGAAAGCCCCACAATAAAAACGATCAGCGGGTACATAATGCGGTAGAGCGATATGCCGGCCGATTTGAGGGCGATCAGTTCGTAGTTCTCCCCGAGGGTGCCGAAGGTCATGATGGAGGAGAGCAGGACGGTGATGGGGAGCGCCATCGGCACCAATGACATGCAGAAGTAGAGCAGCAGTTCGGCGATGATGGAAAAATCCAACCCCTTGCCTACCAGATCGTCGATGTACCGCCACAACATCTGCATTAACAGTACGAATATGCTGATAAAAAAGGTCGCGATAAAAGGGCCGCTGAAGCTCTTTATCATATAGAGGTATAGTTTCTTCATATACAAAGTCACGCACCCAGATTCCGGTGCAGTATTTCAATTTGTTTGTCCCAGAAGCCGACGGCGTCTGCTTCGTCTTCCGGATCGGAAAAATCGGTGATCAGCAGCGCTACATCTTCGGTCAAAGGTTCTACGCGGATCCCCATTTCAAAATATTCGTCCTCTTCTTCCCGTTCGTCCCATTGAAAACGGGCATATTGGTTGCTTTTGGTTTCCACCAACTCTGCCGGATGTTCCACTCCGTTCCAGATAAATATGAATTTCCCGTCTCTTTGCCGGACATCGTCCGCGAACCATTCGGCCAGGCCGGGCGCCGTACTCAGGCGGGAGAACAGCACCTTGACGGACGATGAGAACGGGTATTCCAACTCTATTTTTTTTCTCATACAAAAAATTTTGAAAGCAAGATACAAAATCTGGTTGAAACAGCCAAATCATTGCTTTTCAAAAAATATCAGGCGAACGTTTCGTGGCCGAACTCTTTGGTGATGAGGCGTACAAATTTTTCTTCCCAAGCCTCTTTTTGGTGTTTTTCTATGTCGGACATCTGCAAAAAGAGGTCTGCCAGGGATAGTTTGTGCAGGTCGACCTCCGGCAGGTAGGCCGGTTCGTCCCCGTTTTTCAATTCCGCCAGGATTTTCTTTCCGACCAATTCGTCCAAGACCACCCGAATTTTTTGGCTGTTCATCTTTAATTCTTTACAGAGCGCACCTAAGGAGAGCGCTCCCCGGCCGGCTGTGTATTCCGAAGCGATGATGCGCATGATGCGCACTGCTAATTCGATGTTGTCCAACCAGCGGTTTTCTTTTTCCGTTTCGCTCCGGAATATGATGTGCCGGTTGCGGAGGATGTAGGATATTTCCGCTCCCCACAGTACGATGCTCCAGCTCAATTGCAACCAAACCAGCAAGAGGGGAAGGGCTGCCAAACTGCCGTAAATGGCGTTGTATGAACTGACCCCGATCTGGAAACGGAGGTAGAACCACTGTACGATCTGGCAGGCCGAGCCGGCAACAATCCCTGCGACCACGGCGTGTCTGAAGCGAACCGGCGCAGCCGGCATGAAGATGTAGAGAAAGGTGAACAGCAGCCACAACAGTACATAGGGGGAGAGCTTGACTAAAAAGATGACGGCGGAACCGGCGTACCGCAAAATCCCTTCTTCCCGGGCTATTTCCTGCAGGTTGGTGGAAAGGAATACGTTCATTCCGCTGACCAGGGCGATCAGGAGCGGTGCAATAAAGAGGATGGAGAGGTAATCGGCAAATTTTTTGGCCAATCCCCTCCCCTGGCGGATCCCCCAGATCCGGTTCATAGCGTCCTCCGTGTTGCTTAATACTTTGATAACCATCCACAACAACATGACGATCCCGATACCGGTGATCAGCCCGCCCCGGGTATTTTCCAAGGCCCGGTTGGCAAAATTCAAAAAGAATCCGGTCATTTCCGGATTGGCGAACGACTGCTCCCGAAACAGGTCTTCCAGTATCCGGGAGACGCCGAATCCTTTGGCTACGGCCAAAAGTAACGCCAAGACCGGGATCAGTGACAACACGGTATAGAAGGTCAGTGCGGAGGCCGAAACCGTCCCTACGTTCTTTACGAAACGGTCTGCCGATACCACCAGAATTGCTACTGCTTTTCCCAGAAAAAAAGCGATCCGGCCGGATTGATGCCTGTCCCGCCTTAGCAGGATGTAGTAGTAATTCAACGACAGGTATTTGGATGTTTTTTGGGCCATGTGACAACGCTTAATCCGACACAAAGTTGTACGAAAAAAAGAACAAAACGGACATGGAAATCAGAAAAATAATCGGGACACCGTATCCCGGATCTTTTCCGGATCGGCATCGATGGGGAAAATTACGTCCGGTTTTTTGTACACCAACGTGTGTTCCCGTTTGTAGCGCTCGATCCCGCCGCCGGTGATGTTGAGCATGATGACGGCGTCTTTTTCCACCTTACCGTCGTTTACAGCCTGCCGCAGGGTTGCTACCGCTACTGCCGCCGCCGGCTCGATGTCGTTGCCTTCCGCCTGCCGGAACAGTTCCGCTGCTGCTGTCGCCTCTTCGTTGGTGGCTACCAAGACATCTCCCCCGCTCTCCGTCAGGGCGTCGAACAACCCTCCTTCTACCGCGTAAGGCGGTTTCCGGTTTGAAAGCACTTTGGCGGAAATCTCTTCCACCTGTTTGCGGGCCAATTGGTCGTCCAAAGGCAGCAGTTGCCGGGAGGCAGCCTGCCAGGCGTCGTACATGGGTACAAAGGGGCTGTTTTGGGAGACCATTAATTTCATCAGGTGGTTCCCGAAGCGTCCGTCCGCCAGGAACCGTTTGTTGGCTTCCCAGGCGGCAATGGCCCCGGTTCCGCTGCCGACCGCCTGAAAGTAGTAGTCCGGAATGCGGCCGATGGTGGTGACGGCCGAAAGGACGGTGGTTCCCATTCCGTCCCTGCGGGCTACGTTTTTAGCTCCGCCTTCCGGATAAAAATGATCCGATCCGCATACGATGTTGGAGAGGTGAATGGCATCGAAGTAGTCGCTTCCGCTGGCGGTTGCGATCAGTTTGACACAGGGATCCAACGGGGCGGCCGACCACAGAGCGCCTGTGCAATCTTGGGGCACACAAAGCAGCAGCGGGATTTTGTTTTCGGAGCACACCCGCGCAAAGGCCCGGGCGGTGTTCCCGGCCGAAGCTACTACCATCACTTTACCGGTGTTCCGGTTGATGCGGGCGCATACGGAGTAAGCCTCGCACTCCTTAAATGCGCCGGTGAGCATCCCCGCTCCCTTTTCCGGCCAATAGCCGCTGAAAGTGATGTAGAGCCGGGAGAGTCCCAATTCGGCGGCCAACCCTTCGCTTTTGTAGGTCACCGGCGCCGCGGAGCCTTCCAGTGTCCGGCTAATCGGTAACCAGTCCGCAAATTTGTACAATCCGGGAAGGTCGTCCCTTACCCGCAACTGTTTTTGGGCGTATTCGGTGTAGATCAGAGCTGTCCCGTCCTTGCGGGGGCACTCCAAAGTCCACTCGCCGTCTTCGTAAGAGTGGTCGCAGCAACGGGAACGCAGGGTGTATTTTGTCATGCGGTTTCTGTTTAGGATGAAACGGGTGGACAAAAATAATGAAATATCTCTGCTCCGTTCGGGGTATAAATACCACTTTCAGGATAAAGGTGTGAAAATTTGCCGCTTAGACTAACGAGGTTGTCAGATGTCTTAAAACTCGAACATGGTACGACGATGGTACGACCGAGGTCCGAGGGAGGTATGTACAGGAAATATGACCCGATACTGACATATCGTCAGAAAACATGACACGAAAAAGTGTTGGCACAAGCTTTGATAAAAGATTATCGTATTTCAGGAAACTTTCGCAAATACGAAAACGAATAATAAACAATATAATTGAGGATTAGTATGGGAAAAATAATCGGTATTGACTTGGGAACCACGAACTCGTGTGTTGCTGTTATGGAGGGGAATGAACCTGTAGTCATTCCTAACAGTGAAGGTCGGCGGACAACTCCTTCGATTGTCGCTTTTGTGGATAATGGAGAACGGAAAGTGGGCGATCCGGCTAAACGCCAGGCGATCACCAATCCGAGGAAGACGATCTATTCCATCAAACGTTTTATGGGTGAAACGTATGATCAGGTATCTAAAGAGATCAAGCGGGTGCCTTACGAAGTGGTGAAAGGAGAGAATAACACGCCCCGTGTGGTGATCGATAATCGACAATACTCTCCGCAGGAGATTTCCGCCATGGTCCTGCAGAAGATGAAAAAAACAGCCGAGGATTATTTGGGCCAGGAAGTGACGGAGGCGGTGATCACCGTGCCTGCCTATTTCAGCGACTCCCAGCGTCAGGCGACGAAAGAGGCGGGCGAGATTGCCGGCCTGACGGTGAAACGGATCATCAACGAACCGACGGCTGCCGCACTGGCTTACGGATTGGACAAAAAAGACAAGGATATGAAAATCGCCGTATTCGACCTCGGAGGCGGTACGTTCGATATTTCGATCCTGGAATTGGGTGACGGTGTTTTTGAGGTAAAATCGACCAATGGGGATACCCACCTGGGAGGAGACGATTTTGACGATATTATCATCAATTGGCTGGCAGATGAATTTAAAAAAGACGAGGGTATCGATATCCGGAAAGATCCGATGGCGCACCAGCGTTTGAAGGAGGCGGCGGAGAAGGCGAAGATTGAACTCTCCAGTTCTACGACCACTGAGATCAACCTGCCGTATATCTTCCCGGTGGACGGTATTCCCAAGCACCTGGTGAGAAGCCTTTCCCGGGCGCAGTTCGACCAGTTGACCCACCAGTTGGTGGAGAACACCATTGAACCGTGCAGAAAGGCGTTGAAGGACGCAGGCATGCAGGCCAAGCAGATCGATGAAGTGATCCTGGTAGGCGGCTCCACCCGTATCCCGGCCGTGCAGAAAAAAGTAGAGGAATTTTTCGGCAAGACCCCTTCCAAGGGAGTGAATCCCGACGAAGTAGTGGCGGTCGGTGCTGCTATTCAGGGAGGTGTGCTGACCGGTGAGGTAAAGGATGTGCTGCTGTTGGACGTTACTCCGCTCTCTCTTGGTATCGAAACGCTCGGAGGTGTGATGACCCGCCTGATCGAATCCAACACGACCATACCGACGAAAAAGTCGGAGGTGTTCTCTACGGCCGCGGACAACCAACCTTCTGTGGAGATCCATATTTTGCAGGGAGAACGTCCCATGGCAAGAGACAATAAAACCATCGGCCGGTTCCATTTGGACAGTATTCCGCCTGCCCCCAGAGGGGTGCCTCAGATCGAAGTTACTTTCGATATTGACGCCAACGGGATTCTTCAGGTGTCTGCAAAGGATAAGGCTACCGGTAAGGAGCAATCTATCCGGATCGAAGCCTCTTCCGGCCTCTCGGAAGCCGACATCAAACGGATGAAGGATGAAGCGACCGCCAATGCGGAAGCGGATCAGAAGGAGCGCGAACGGATCGATAAACTGAACCACGCCGACAGTTTGATTTTCCAGACGGAGAAGCAGATGAAGGAGTTCGGCGACAAAATCCCGGCCGATAAGAAGGCGCCGATTGAAGCGGCTTTGGAAAAACTCAAGGAAGCCCACAAGGCGCAGGATATTGCCGGTATCGACGCTGCCACAACGGAACTCAACACGGTGTTCCAGGCTGCTTCCCAGGAGATGTACAACGCCCAACAACAGGCCGGCGGCCAGCAAGGCCCCCAAGCCGACCCGAATGCGGGCGGCGGGAACAGCGGCTCTGCGGAGAACGACGTGACGGACGTGGATTTTGAGGAAGTGAAGTAATACCCCTCACAAAGCAAATATCAAAAATAGATAAAAAGCGGTAATACAATGTTACCGCTTTTTGTTACCGTTTTTCTATCGAATAAATGCTGGAAAAACGCCAAATAGATTTCAATAACGCCAGAATAGCGCCATTAAAGCAAAATATAGACTCGTTCAGAGAAAATTATTGTTGAATAAATGCAGAACAGTCCCTTTTAAGACAAATGGCGGTTTGATGGCGGTTATACTCCGTTACTTTGAGGAATGGAAAATCTTAAATTCAAATTGTTCGCTGTCAACGAACGAAATTCAAAACAGACCATTTAACTGATAAATCGTCAGTCAACAACTGACGCAATAGGAATAAACAAGAAAAGTCTCTTGATTGTAAATCGGTAGCCGATAACTGCCAAAATTCAAGTTAGAAAACAATGACCAACAATACAAAAATATCCATCCGTTTCTTTGACGATAAAGAAGTTCGTGCCATTTGGGATGAAGAAAATAGCAAATGGTGGTTTAATGTTATTGATATAATCTCTATTCTCAACGAACAAGATGACTACACAAAAGCGAACAATTATTGGCGTTGGTTAAAACGGAAATTGAAATTAGAGAATAATCAACTTGTGAGTGCTACTCACGGTTTCAAATTTCTTGCTGCTGACGGGAAAAAACGCCTGTCGGATACATTTGATAGTCATGGAGTTACAGAATTGGCTAAGAACTTTCCCAATACCAAAGCCATGAAGTTTTTGGATTGGTTTCTATACAGCGACAATACCATAGACGGACAAAGCAAGAAAAAGGCATATTCCTTGTTTGAAAGTGGCTTGCTGAAAAGTTTGGATGCAGGGACAGTTAAATGTCTGCAACAAATCCACGCTTACCTTTTCGGTGGACTGTACGACTTTGCAGGACAGATACGACAAAAGAATATCAGCAAAGGTGGATTTACATTTGCTCCTTGCCAGTATTTCAACATTACTTTACCCACCATTGAGAGAATGCCCGAAACAACGCTGAATGAGATTATCGACAAATATGTAGAGATGAACATAGCTCACCCTTTTATGGAGGGTAATGGCAGAAGTACGCGCATTTGGCTTGATTTGATGCTGAAACGCTCGCTGAAAAAATGCGTGGATTGGAGTAGAATCAATAAAAACGACTATCTTAATGCTATGCGGACAAGTCCTGTGGATAGTACGACTATTAAGACTTTGATTAAGGGTGCATTAACCAACAAAATTAACGACCGTGAAATGTTCATGAAAGGCATTGATTACTCGTATTATTATGAGGAAAACGAGTAGTAATTATCAGAATACGGCGACAATCTAACCGATATTAATCGTTTTATTTGTACCATATTTGCGACATGATCTTTTAAATCATTGAATATCAGCAGTAAATACATTTAAGAAGTTGAAATAACGTACCCACAAAGCAAATATCAAAAATAGATAAATAACTGTATGACAATACATTACAGCTCTTTTGTTACTGTTTTCTATCATTACAGAACATAGGATACACCCCGGCGAATTCTTAGGTGCTGCCCTATCCACTTTTCCAAAATATGCACTTACGAATATTGTTTTTGCGCATTTTTTTTCGTACCTTCGCACCAGGAATATACGTTACGGAGCTTTTTATATAATCTTATGCCTTACAGAAGATTACCAAATACGGACGCAGCACGGATCAGGGCATTAAAAACCGCTTTGCGGAAAGGAGAAAAACTGAACGATATCAATGAAATTGCATATCCGTTTCCTTTGAAGCAGAAAATCGATATTTTTCTTCCGAAATTTGAGGTCGCTATTGTCAATTCCAAGGCGGCCCGGGAAAAACAGATCGATAACAGCCGGAAATTTGCCGAACTGACCAAAAAAGCCCGGTTGTATATTTCCCATTTTATTCAGGTGCTGAATTTTACGATCTCCCGCGGAGAACTGAAACCGCAAGCGCGTACCTTTTACGGCTTGGAAGAGGAGGACGGGAAAGTGCCGTCCCTCCTGACGGAACCGGAGTTGGTCACGTGGGGGGAACGGATGATCACAGGCGAACAGGACCGGTTGAACAACCGGGGAGGGAATCCGATCTACAGCCCGGCCATTGCCTTGGTACGGGTGAATTACGAGAATTTTAAACAGGGATACGAATACCAGAAAAGATTGCAGGCCAATTCTGCGCGGTTCAGCGCGGAGGTCGCCCAGTACCGGAATGAAGCGGATGCGCTGATCCTGAATATCTGGAACGAGGTGGAGAGTTATTTTCAGAACGTCAAAGACGAGGAGGAGAAACGTTATATGTGTGAAGAGTATGGCCTGATCTATGTCTTCCGCAGAGGCGAAAAAGAGAAACTGAAAAGGAAAAAGGAGGCCGAAGAAATTACATTGAAATTGCCTTTTTAACTGCAGGGCATAAAATGCATGCCCAAAAAAAATTCTGTCAACCGCTTGCCGGAGTTATTTTTTACACTACTTTTACGTAAGAACACAAGGTGTCGGTTTCTCTCTTTATTTCCAGAGTACCCGCAGGTTTACGGTACAAAGAAATGAGGTTTGATTTATTTGCAGATTCAAATTAAGTTATAAATTTGCATTTCCTTTTGCGAAATGTGCGCGTAAATTATTAAAATGGGATCGGATATTGATTTACAGTCTAAATTGAAAACCTTTTTTGGCTTTGACCATTTTAAAGGGAATCAGGAGGCTATTATCAGGAATGTGCTGGCGGGAAACAATACATTCGTATTGATGCCGACCGGCGGCGGCAAATCGTTGTGTTATCAATTGCCTGCACTCATTCTGGAGGGAACTGCCATTGTGATATCCCCCCTGATCGCATTGATGAAAAATCAGGTGGACGCCATGCGGGCGTTCAGCAACACCGCAGGAATCGCCCACTTTTTAAACTCTTCTTTGACTAAAAACGAGATATTACAGGTAAAGGAAGACATTCTGGAAGGGCGGACGAAGTTACTTTATGTCGCTCCCGAATCGCTGACGAAGGAGAGCAGTGTGGAATTTCTGAAAAAGATCCGGATCTCGTTCTTTGCCGTGGACGAAGCGCATTGTATTTCGGAATGGGGACACGATTTCCGTACCGAATACCGGAAAATCCGTCCGATCGTCGAACAGATCGGAAAAGCGCCCATCATTGCATTGACGGCGACGGCTACCCCGAAAGTGCAGCACGACATACAAAAAAATTTAAACATGCTGGAGGCGGAGGTATTCAAATCCTCCTTTAATCGCTCCAATCTGTATTACGAGATCAGGCCCAAAAACGATCCGACCAAGGACATTATCAAATACATCAAGGGACAGCCGGGGGTATCGGGGATCATCTACTGCCTGAGCCGGAAAAAAGTGGAAGAGCTGGCCGAAATGCTCCGGATCAACGGTATCAAAGCCGAAGCCTACCACGCCGGTATGGATGCCGCAACGCGCAGCGCCAACCAGGACAAATTCCTGCTGGAAGAGATCGATGTGATCGTGGCGACTATTGCTTTCGGCATGGGGATCGACAAGCCGGACGTACGTTTTGTCATCCACTACAACATCCCCAAAAGCCTGGAGGGGTATTACCAGGAAACCGGACGGGCCGGGCGCGACGGAGGGGAAGGCACCTGTATTACCTACTACAGCTACAAGGATATACAGAAATTGGAAAAATTTATGCAGGGAAGGCCCATCGCCGAACAGGAGATCGGTAAACAACTGCTGCTGGAAACCGTATCGTATGCAGAAACCTCCATGTGCCGCCGCAAAGTGCTGCTTCACTATTTCGGCGAGGAGTTCGAGACCGAAAACTGCGGATGTTGCGACAACTGTCTTTATCCGAGAAAAGAGTTCGAGGGGCAGGAGTATGTACAGGACGCTTTGCAACTGATCACAGAGGTAAAGGAGAAGTTCAAAATAGAGCATTTGGTGAACATACTGACGGGCGAAGCGGATTCTGCCGTAAAAGCGTACAGGCACGATAAGCTGGAAATGTTCGGGACCGGCTCCGAAAAAAGCAAACAGTTCTGGACCATGGTTTTCCGCCGCGCACTGATTAGCAACTTAATTGAAAAAGATATTGAACAATACGGGGTTATAAAGATCACAAAAGAAGGTATGGATTTTATAGAGAACCCCAAAGATTTTATGTTGATGGAAGACCGGAATTTTGAGGAAAGCGAGGAAAAGATCCAAGAAAAAGGCGGGGTTTCGGCGTTGGACACGACCCTGTTCGCCATCCTGAAAGACCTGAGGAAAAAGATTGCAAAAACCAACAATCTCCCGCCGTATGTCATTTTTCAGGATCCTTCGTTGGAAGATATGTGTACCAACTACCCGGTGACATTGGAGGAGTTGGCCAACATTCAGGGGGTCGGCATGGGGAAAGCCCAGAAGTACGGGAAGGAGTTTCTGGAGATCATTAAACAGTATGTAGAGGACAACGAAATAGAACGGGCGCAGGACATGGTGGTGAAGACCGTCGCCAATAAGTCCAAGTTCAAAGTATACATCATCCAGAACATCGACCGGCAGATCGACCTCGAAGATATTGCTTCCACACAGGGACTTACGTACGAGGAACTGATCAAGGAGATGGAGGCGATCGTCTTCTCGGGCACCAAACTGAACATCGATTATTACATCAACAAGATTTTGGACGAAGACCAGCAGAACGAGATCTTCGACTATTTTATGGAAGCCCAGACGGACAACATCTCCGAAGCCTTTGACGAATTTGGCGGCGAGTATCCCGAAGAGGACCTCCGGCTGATGCGCCTGAAGTTTCACTCCAAACACGGAAATTAAACCATTTATATACAGGTATGGAAAAAAAAGCCGCCCGGGAATTGCTTGATTTCATCGACAGCAGCCCCACTAATTTTCACGCTATTCTGAGTAGTAAGAAACTGTTGCTGGAAAACGGTTTTCAGCAGTTGTTCTCCGGCGATGCCTGGAAAATCGAACCGGGGGGCAAATATTTTGTCACCAAGAACCACTCCTCGCTCTTTGCTTTTGTTCCCGGAAGCGGTGATATCGCCACGAACGGTTTTAAACTGATCTGTGCACACAGCGACTCGCCGACTTTCCGCATCAAGCCGAAAGCTGAGATGACAGTAGAAGGAAAATACCTGAAACTGAATACGGAGGTGTATGGCGGGCCCATTATGTATACCTGGTTCGACCGGCCGCTTTCGTTGGCCGGGCGGGTGTTGTTGAGAAGCGAAAATCCGTTGAAACCGATCGTTCAGTTTGTGGATTTTAAGCGTCCGTTGTTACTGATCCCGCATTTGGCCATTCATTTTAATCGCACCGTAAACGAGCAGGGCAACCCGCTCAGCAAGCAGAAGGATATGTTGCCGGTAGTGGGATTGATCAACGATCATTTTGAAAAAGAGGGTTTTCTGGTGCGGCTGATCGCAACCGAAATGCAGATAAATCCGGCGGATATCCTAAATTTCGACCTGACATTGTACGATGTGGAGAAGGGGTGCCTGGCCGGTTTGAACGAGGAGTTTATCTCCTGCAGCAGGTTGGACGACCTGGCAATGGCGCATGCCGGCCTGAAGGCGCTTGTCCGCTCGAAAGAGTGCTCCCGGAGCAAGATCCTGGCCATTTTTGACAACGAAGAGGTGGGAAGCGGTACCAAGCAGGGAGCCGGATCGCCCATTCTGCGGACGATCATTGAACGCATCGTGTTCTCTTTGGGCGGCACCCCGGAGGATCTGCACCGGGCCATCCACAACTCTTTTATGATTTCGGCCGACATGGCGCATGCGCTCCATCCGAACTACCCGGAAAAGCAAGACCCGACCAATCACCCGCTGATAAACGGCGGGCCGGCCATCAAGATCAATGCCAATCAGAAATACGTGACGGACGGGGATTCCGCCGCCGTGTTCGAGAACATCTGCCAAATGGCGAACGTTCCCTGTCAGACCTTTGTGAACCACTCGGACATGGCGGGAGGCTCCACGCTCGGAAACGTCCTGTTGTCGCAAATGGAGATGCGGGGCGTGGACATCGGTAATCCGATGTGGGGGATGCACTCCGTCCGGGAAACGGCGGGGACGCAGGATCACGATTACATCGTCAAAGCTTTTACCACGTTTTACAACATGTAATAAAGAAGAGGTTGTTTAAATTTCACTTTTAGACAGCCTCCTTTTTTTAATTATGGCACATTCCGAAACCGCTCGCCACACGCATCACCACAGCCCGGATTTGAACCACCTGAACAGGGCTTTTATTTGGGGGATCGCCTTGAACCTGGGCTTTGTCTGTGTGGAGTTCGGCAGCGGGCTTTGGTTGGACTCCCTGGCGCTGATCTCCGATGCCGGGCACAATTTCAGCGATGTGATCAGTTTGGTGCTGGCCATGCTGGCTTTCAAACTGGTAAAAGTCAAACCGTCGGCCCGCTATACGTACGGATATAAAAAAAGCACGGTGCTTGTTTCCCTGCTGAATGCCTGCATCCTTTTAGTAGCCGTCGGGATCATTCTGACCGAGAGTATCCAGAAACTGAGCCACCCGCCTGTGGTGGAGGGGGGCGCCATTGCCTGGATCGCGGGGGCAGGGATCGTTATCAACGCCTTTACGGCCTGGCTCTTCCGGAAGGACCGGGAAAAAGACCTGAACGTGAAGGGGGCTTACCTGCACATGGCTGCCGATACGCTGGTATCGGCGGGTGTATTGGTTTCCGGCGTGCTGATGCAGTACACCGGCTGGTACCTGCTGGATCCCATTATCGGCATGGTGATCGCCGTCGTTATCCTGCTCTCCACCGCCGGCCTGCTGCACGACAGCCTGCGCCTTTCGCTGGACGGGGTGCCGGCGGGTATTTATCCCGAAAAGATCGGCCGGCTCCTGCAAGAGGCCGATCCGCGGATCCGGGATGTACACCACATCCACATCTGGGCGATCAGTACGACCGAAAACGCGCTCACCGCCCACGTTGTTATTCCGGATCCGGAAGCGCTGGAAGAGATCAAGTGTACATTGAAAAAGCTGCTGAAAGCCCGTCACATCCAACACACCACGTTGGAATTTGAATTGCCCGACGGGGAGTGCGGCATGCAATGTTCGTAATTTTGCAGGCTGCCTGCCAATTCGTCATTCTGGGGAAATGCCTGCAAATCTACAAATTTGCCGTTGAAATTTGAGCTATTCAAAAGAAGATATTACCTTTGGCATTCATTTACAAAACAACGCGAAAATGAACAAAAAACATACACTGAAAGAGTGGATCACTGCTGTCCGGCCGTGGTCTTTCCCCGCCTCCAGCATGCCTGCGCTGGTTGCATTCATGTTTGTATTTTTCTACCGGCAGCAAATTGATATTGCGCCGAATTGGCTGTTCGGCATATTGTCCATCCTGGGCGCCGTTATTTACCAGATCAGCGGCAATCTGATCAGCGATTACTTTGATTACAAGCGGGGCGTGGACCGGGAAGATACGTTCGGATCCAGCCGGTTATTGGTCAACGGGACGTTCGCACCCAAAACCATTTTACGGTTGGGATTGGGTTTTCTTTCCCTGGGCGCTCTGTTGGGAGTGGTTCTGGTGTATTATACGGGCTGGCCCCTGCTCGTGATCGGCGTATTGGGGTTTATTGCGGCGCTGTTCTATTATCAGTTCAAATACATCGCTTTGGGCGATCTCCTTATTTTCCTGGTGTACGGCCCCCTGATCACGCTGGGAACATTTTATGCGATGACCGGGATGGTGGACTGGAAGGTGATTTGGTTGAGCATTCCCATTGGGTGTATTACAGTGAATATCCTCCACGCCAACAACACCCGCGACATTGCCCACGACCGGCGGGCAGGCATCCGCACACAGGCCATGCTGTTGGGCATCAAAGGGTCTATTGCAGAGTATATTCTGTTGGTGGCGGTGACGTACGGAACGCTGATCGGGATGGTGGCGGCCGGTTTTCTGGCCTGGCCGGTGCTGGGCGTTCTGTTGACGCTTCCGATCGCCGTCAAAAATTGCAAACTGATCTGCACAGCCTCTGTAGAGCATCCTTCCCGCATTGTTGACCTGGATGTGAGGACGGCGCAATTGCAATTGGTGTTCAGTTCGTTGTTCGCCCTGCTGCTTTTTATCTCCTGCCGGGTATGAGGCGCGTGATCCTTCCTGTTCTGGCAGCGTTCTGCCTCTGGTTCGGGATGTTTTCGCCGTGGACGGCTCCGTATCTGAATTTTTGGTTGTCCATGCTCTTCTCCGCATCGGTCTTGCTGTGTATGAGTTTTACGCTGAAAAGGGAGTGGAAGAACGATTTCCGGTTCGACGGCAAAAGCGTGCTTCTGGGGATTGGATCGGCTTGTGTGTTGTGGGGCGTTTTTTACGTCGGGGATTACCTCGCCGCTTTGCTGTTCGATTTTGCCAAACCGCAGGTTTCTTCCATTTACAGCCTGCGGGACGGTACCCAAAGTGTGTTGATCGCACTGGAATTGCTGCTTGTCGTAGGCCCGGCGGAAGTTATTTTCTGGCAGGGGTTTGTCCAGTCGGACCTGATGAACCGTCTGGGCGACAGGCGGGGATTTGTTTTAACGACCCTGATCTACTCCTTTGTACACATCTCTTCGTTTAATTTTATGCTGATCATGGCGGCATTGGTTTGCGGCGTCTTCTGGGGATTCATCTACATGTTCTTCCGCCCGCGCAACCTGGTGCCTTTGCTGATATCCCACGCCTTGTGGGATGTGATGGTGTTTATCCTGTTCCCTATTGTGTAGATGCGGGAATATGCATGGGGATTGTTGTCTGATGGATCGAGAATGCAGTTTACGGGCGGGATGGATCCGCCCGGGTTTTCAATGGCCGGAAGGCAATTAACCTGTATTATTATTTTCCTTTACCAATGTAAGCTTTGTTCCCCATTTGATGTTTCCGTTTTTGATGTCTTTTTTATCTAATTTCTTTGATTTATATACATTTTTTATACCTGTGAAACTGGAATATCCAAGAACGAAAATTTGAAAAGAGGTATGATCCTTTTCTAAGAATTTATTTAATGTAATGTTATTCTCGTCAATATGATAAATGTCTTTTTTCTTTACAAGATAGTCTTTTATCTCTTCTTGCGGGATCATTATTGTTATGCATAATTCGTATTCTTTATCTTCATCTTTCTTCCATTTTTTTCGACCTAAATACGGAATACTATTAGGTGCAAGAAAACACAAAATATCATTTCCATTCTCATGCGGAGTGGTAATTTTATATTCGATATGAATATCATTCAATCCGAATATTGGAGACGTATTTTTTATTTGAAACTCAAAATTGTTATCGTCCCCATTCGCCTTAAATTGTTTAATTTGAGGACTGATTTTAATACGAGGACTAAAAGCATAATTTATAATGAGAAAAAATACGAACGACACGCTCAAAGGAAGAACGAGTTGGGCAATCAACGTATTTTTTAAAGTATAACTAATGATTTCTAACATTATCATATAAATCATGTATGAGCCAGTTTAATACTTTTTTTGCATGAATACAAAACCTTTCATCCACATCATAAATCGAACCGTAAACATATTCTGCCGCGTAAGGACAGCCGCCGCCGCAAATACCTAAACATGCACAATCAAAGCATTTTTCCATAAATAACGGGCTGCGTTTTTGCCAATGTTTAAAATCCGGATTTGTTTGGAAATTGAAATTTTCGTCAAAAACAGTGGATGAAAAATATTTTCTATCATTTAAATATCCGTGACAGATGCCTATTTCACCGGAAGGAGAAATGACATATTGATTACCGCCGGAAGCGCAACAATCGTACAAATACAGTTTGTGATCGGCAAACGCCTGTACTTTCCGCATCATTCTGTCTTCGTAAATACCGTGTTGCCGTAATTCTTTAAAAACCGCAATCATAAAATCGGTAGCATTCTCGTAATAAGATGCGTTCTGTTGTGTATGGTGATTGGGTATTAATAAATTAAAGGCAACTGCCAAAGGATTGATGTTTAAAATCTCGTCTAAAACCGTTGCTTGATTTTGCAGTGTGTCTTCCGTAATGGTGATGGAGAGGCTCAAGGGGATGTTTTGTTGTTTACACAGTTCTATTTTTTCTCTGACAATATCAAATGTATCTTTATCGTTCTTGCTTATGCGATTGGCGTGAGCGGATTTATTTATGTCATAAGAGATTCCAAGCGAGATGTTGTTGGATTTTAAGAACCTTATTATGGGAGGAGTTAATAATGCGCCATTGCTTATTATGGTGAATTTTACATCATCCGGCCAATACATAGTTTGTTTTGTCCGTTCAATTTCTTCCATAAAAAATTTTATCATATCTATGTTGAGCAAAGGCTCGCCACCATAAAAAGTTATTGTTTTATCGTAATCTGTTTTTTGCTTTTCGTATGTTTTTTGCAAAAGAGCAACAGTCGTCTTAGCAACCGCCCGGGTCATTATTTTATTGGGCTTGTCGGCGTTAACGGTTTCCGCTATAAAACAATATTTGCAATTGAAATTACAATTTTCCGTTACAACTATATATGCATTAGAAATGGCAGGCGGATAAATTAAACTTATACATTTCTCGTATAATGCCTGATCGTCTTCCGTCTGCTTTACGATAAAATAATTCTGATACAGATACTTCACGGTATCTGCCATCTCCTGATTGTCGAATGTATTCGTTTCAAAATACAAATTGATTTTTCGAAGTTCTTCCGTATCAATAAAGAAAGTTTTTACCAGCAAAGAATGGTATATGCCGATAATATTTTCTCTTATATTAAAGAAATATACGTATTTAGAAAATTTCATTTTAATTTCTTTGAAGATTTAAGAGAGGGCAGACAGCGGCGTACCTGCCACTCCCTTATTGTCGAATTACAAAAAGATCCGTTCATCCGTAGAAAGATGATTTTGCAAAACAGGCGCGTTGCAATTACAGCCACAGGTACAGTTACAAGAGCACGATCCTGCAACGACGGAACTCTCTACATGGATTGAAGCTGTTTGTTTACAAGGGCAACTACAACCGCTGCCGCATACAGACATGTGAACATCGTTATAGTTTCGGATATTTCCCTGGATTTTTGCATAATCAGCCTTGCCTGGTATTAACATGATTTTAAAATTTAAATTTTTCCTCCACTTTTACGGCTTTCGGATGCTCCGTTTTTTATTTTACTGCGCCCTTA
>JAISVB010000054.1 GCA_031271755.1 Culturomica sp. | reverse complement strand
ACAGGGAAAAGGAAGCCCAACGGGTGGCGCGGGTCTTGTTGTCGATCTCGTATTCGTGCCCCGGTTTGGCGTACGGGAGGTGCGCCAACAGGTCGGCGGTAATTTGCTCCAGCACGTATGCTTCCGTGTCTTTGCCCTTTTTGAAGGATACTTCGTCGTTTACGTAAGGCTCCGTTACAAAGGGAACTTCCCCGAAGGTGCGCACCAAATAGAAGTAGCAGAGTGAACGGAGAAAGACCGCTTCCGCCACATACGCCCGCATCACGACCTCCTCGAACATCGGGTCTTTTTCAAACACCTCCGGCGCATACTTGATCACCGAATTGGCGCTGCCGATGACCCGGTACACCTTCCCCCAGTCGTTCAGGCTGTTTTCCGGCAAGATATCCAACTCTTTGATCTTTTTCAGATCCGCGGCCGCGTCGGCGCCCAGGGCAACCCCGTCTCCCCGCACCTCTCCCCAGCGGAAGAAGCAGTCGTCCGCGCACTCCCGCATCCGGAGGTAACAGGAGGTCAAAACGGCTTCCACATCTTTTTGCTTTTGCCAATAACTGCCGGAGGTCTGTTTGTTCTGCGGGTCCAGGTCCAGCCAACTGTTGCACGAGGCCATGCTTCCTGTCAGCACCAACAGCAGCACGTATATTCCTAAATTTTTCACGTTCTTTTTCATACAATGCATCTTTAAAAGTCAATGGTGACACCCAGGGCTATGCGCCGCTGACGCGGAGTGTAGCTTTCGTCTTTGGTAAATTCATGCAATCCCTCTCTCGGCATGATTTCCGGGTCCTGTCCGGTGTATTTGGTCCAGGTAAAGAGGTCGTAGCCGGTTACGTACGCCTGGATGCGCTGCAAGCCCAGAGCGGCCAGTTTCGCCCCTTTCCACGTATAGGTCAGCGAAAGGGTTTTCAGGCGGAGGAACGAAGCGTCTTCCACAAAACGGCTCGAACCGAGGTAGTTGTATCCATATCCGTTCAGCGCGCGCGGAATGTCCGTGCGGTCGCCCGTGTTGCGCCACCGCTTCAACACCGCTTTGCTCTGGTTGTTGGTACCGTACATGTTTTCCGTGTTGATCCGGGTCTGGTTGATGACCTTCTGTCCGTACCGGGACTGGAAGCCGGCCCGCAACGAAAGTTTGTCTTTGTAGGCCAGGGTAAAGGTAGCGCCCGCCGTTACCACCGGCATGGCATTTCCCAGGTAGACAATGTCGTAGTTATCGATGACACCGTCGTGGTTCACATCATCATACCAGGCATCCCCGGGACGCATCTGTATCCCCCGGACGGTGGTGTAGACCGGCCGGCCGGCCAGGTCGTAAACAGGGTTCCCGTTGCGGTCTTTGGTCACGGTTTGCGCTTCGTTGTCGTAGACTCCGAGGTAGCGGAAGCCGTAAAAAGCGCCTAAGGGCTGGTTCAACTCCACCGAACTGGCGTAACGGTCGTTGGCCGGCGACGTCGGGTAGTCCACAAAATTTTTGTTGGAGGGCAGGGAGAGGATCTTGTTCCGGTTCCGGCTGAAATTGAAATTGGCGCTCAGGGTCAAATCCTGCGCCACCGGAAGCCTGTTTATGTTCAGCACCAATTCCCATCCCCGGCTGTTCATGCTCCCCGTGTTGTACCAATTTACTTTGCTGAACCCGGTAGAGGTGGGAATACCCACATCCTTGTGGAGCATATCGTTGATCTTGTTGTCGTAAACGTCGAAGGTGATCCCGTACCTGTAGGATTTCATGTTCAATGTAAAGCCCAGGTTGTGAGAGCGTTTAGTTTGCCATTTCAGGTTGTCCAACTGGATCTCGCTCGGGCCGATCCCACTCATGCTTCCTCCGTTATTGGGACGCGTGATGTAGGTTCCTTCCGGGGCAAAGGTTCCGGCGTAAGCATAGTTTTCGTTGGGGCTGGTGCCGGATATTCCCCAGTTGTAGCGCAACATCAGTTCGTCGACCCAATCGACAGATCCCATGAAACCTTCGTTGTGTATCTTCCAGTTCAAGTCTACCACCGGCTGGATCATCCAGCGGTTGGAATTCCCCATTTTGGTGCTTCCTTCGTACCGGAGCGACGGAGAAATGACGTAGCGGTCCCACAGGTTTACACTCCCCATGAAGAGGACGCCCAACCCCCGGGCGCGGCTGGAGCCGGAACCGATTTTGCGAAGGCTTCCCCCGGCCGACGGGTCGCTGTTTTCGGCGGAAGCGGCTTTGGATACCTCCCCGCTGTAGGCGCTCTCCATGTGGTCGTATACGTCTTGCTTCAAGGAGAGGGTCAGGCGGTAGAGCCACGGATTGATTTCACTCCGGGAGTAAGAAATCAGGTTGGACATTTCAATGCTCCGCTTATCGTTCGTGTTGTCTAAGGAGGTGTTGAAGTCTTCGTGCGTCCAGAGCAATCCGGTTGCTGCCTGCGGCAAAAATCCTTTGGTTTTCTGGGTCGCCAGGTCTATCCCGAACACTCCCCGGTAGATCAGATCTTCCGTCAGGGTGTAGGTAAGGCCGAATTTGACGCCGGAGGTTTTGATGGCCTGATTTTTAAACGATTCGTTTACCATGGCCAACGGGTTGAATACCCCTGTCCCGTCGGCCTTCCACGCTCCCTGGAAGTGGCTGGCTTCGATGGGGGTAAAGTATTCGGAGGTCGGTTTGCCGTCCGCCCCGATGATGTACGGGCTCATGTTCGGCATTTTTTTACGGGCGTGGGAGCGGATCTTGCCCGAGTCGAACCAGTTGTCCTCTTTTTGGGTGTCCGTGTAGGAGAAACCGGCGGTCACCCGCAGTTTTTCCGAGAAGCTGTAATCCACGTTCAATCGGGTGGTAAGGCGTTTGAGTCCGCTTCCCTTAGTGGTTCCCTCTTCGCTCTGGTAGTCGATGGAGAAACGGTACATCGCCCGGTCGCCACCTCCCGACATGGAGAAGTTGGTATTGCTGGTCAGGCCGGTCCGGGTGATCAAGCCCAGCCAGTCGGTATCCTGGTTGTATTCGTCGTAGTAGTTGAAGGCCGGGTCAAAGTTGATCTCCGGATATTTGATCATGTTTTCCATCAAAGTCCAGTGGAATCCCTGTTCGGAAGAGTACATCCGGTTCCACATCCCGTCCTGGATCATGGAAACATACTCTTTTCCGTTCAACAGTGGAATACCTTTTGGCTCCTTTTTCCAGTCGATTTTCTGCACAAACGAGAAACGGGGCTTGCCGGTCGTACCTCTTTTGGTCGTGATCAATAACACCCCGTTGATGGCCCGGGTGCCATAGAGTGCGGTAGCCGTGGCATCTTTCAGTACTTCAATGTCTTCGATGTCGCTGGGAGCGATGTTCAACAGAGCGCCGAAATCTTCGTCCGTCGCTGTTTGGAAATCAAATTCGCCTCCGAAGGTGACGTCGTAGGGAACATGGTCTACCACCACCATCGGTTCGTTGCTGGTAGAGAGCGAACTGATGCCCCGGATGCGGATGCCCATGCGGGCGCCCGGATCTCCGGAAGAGGCGATGATGTCCACCCCTCCCAAACGTCCCTGCAAGGCGTCTTCAATGGAGGTGACCTGCATGGTTTGCATCTCCTCCGTATTGACCCGCTCACGGGCGGCGCCCAGGTCGCTCATCACAATCCCCGCCGCATTGACATCTCTCCGGCGGGCTGTTACCTGGACTGCTTCCAGCATGGATTCCATGTCTTCCAGCACCACGTTCTCCACCGCCTGCCCCTTGTACGGGATAGTTTTGGTTTTCATGCCGACAAAAGAGTAGATAATCGTCAGATTCTCTTCCTTGGGAATGGAGAGGAAATACTCACCGTTCAAATTGGTGGCCACTCCTACCAGGGTTCGCTTGTTCTCATTCTGCACATACACCGTCACACCGGGTATGGGGCCATCCGTGACGTGTGTTACCACCCCTCTCAGCATGCTCTGCTGCGCCCAAAGCATTCCCGGCAGCGCCAGAAAAGCGATCGTGAATATCCTTTTCAGTAAATACTCGAACTTCATACATCAGTTATTTATGGGTTAGTCTTCGGATTCAATACCGTATCTATACTGTATATCAATCCATCGTAAGCAAATACGGGGAAATCGGCGGTGGTGCTTCCCGTCAGGGAGGTAGCCGGGTTCCTGACCGTGAGCTGTTTATCGTTCTTCCGCTCGATCCGGAGCTTTTTGTAGATCATGCTGTTATCCACAACGCCCTCCTCCTGTTTGGTGTTCACCTGCAGGTCTGCTTTCATGCCGGGAAGCGGGTAACCGGAAAAAACGTTCGCTTCTACCGTAAAAAAGTAGTATTTCAAAAATTCGGCCAACTCTTCCGGATCGGTGGGAATATCTCCGCTTGCTTTGCCCGCCGTTACCGCGTCGTTGCTCAACGCCATCACGATGGTCCGTTCGCCGGCCACAAACGGCATGGTCAGGTTGGTTTCATCCACCAACTTGGCCTCCCGCAGCAACTGGTAAAATTGGTTGAAGCGGGAATCGTTTCTCAATTCACTGTACACCACCCGGTTCGGGGAGCCCAACATGCCGTCTAAAGCGTACACTTCCCCGTTCTCCATGGTCCCTAAGTGGTTGATTATGTTGATGGGGCCGCCGGCCATGGATTCCAGCCGGTCGTCTTCCACGATCAAGTAGGTATAGCCCTGTTTGGCGTCCACAAACTTCCGGCCGCCCTCTGAACTGAGATCTTCCGGCCGGATGGCGCTCGCGGCAATGTGGCAGGCTGCCAGGGATTGCATCCAGGCCATGGAAACAGTTTCGTCCGTATCTCCGGCCGCCCGCACTAATTTTTCGTCCCCGAACAACAGCGGATCGCCCATGTCTAAACGGTATCCGGCCTCTTCAAACACAGAGTTCGGTACTGCGAACAGGGTATAATCCGTCAACATGTTGACCAATTGGATGATTTCACCCGCCTGGTGCATGATGTGCTGGAAAATGGTATACTCCGGATAGCGGAACAAGGGGCCGGTCACCGAACGGAAGGGAGCAGAAGTGATGACCTTGCTGGTGCCGTAAAATGTTCCGTTGGAACAAAGCTCTTTGTGGGATACATCCGTGTCCGGATCCATGTCGATCCTGTCCCCGAACACCGAACTCAACTTGCCCGATTTAAACTCTTCCGGCAGCGAAAGATCGCCCTGAAAAACCTGTCCCCGCACAAAATAGTGGAGGGTCAACAGCGGGATTGCGTCTACATTCGGGTACGCTCCGAAAAATCCACTCGGGGCGAAATACTCCGCCAACGCCGCATTGTTCGGCACAACGGCCGTAAAACTGCGTTGGGTCAGAATCGCCTGAAATTGGTAGTCCGCTTGCGAGAGTTCATTATTATAGGTCCATTCCGATGCGATCTTCGGTAAAACACTCTCCTTCCGGGGACCGTGAAAGAAAAGGAAGAGCGAATCGCCGGCAGCGGCAAATTTGCCGGAGTAGGTGGCGTCGTAATCGAAGACGGCGAATTTGTCGTAAATCTGTCTGAAGGTGGAGAAGTTATTGGAATGTTTTTCCAATACTTCGTACACGGTATTTAACGGATAGATGACATCGTCTATGATATTAACGTATCCGTTGCTGGAGGCGATATCGTATTCCAAGATCCCGGCATTGGCCACGTAGACTTTCTCCTGATCTCCGTACCATCGACTGTTGGGGAAGAAATATTTGTAGTTGTATTCGTAGTTGCTTAACTCTTTGGTGGCGAACATCACTGTGGAAAGCGCCGGCAAAAACAACTCTCTCCGGTAGATGTTGTACTGGTGACCGCTTCCGGTCACCGGATTTACCCGCTGGTAGACGGGCGGTTTGGCAAATGTTTTCTGCTTATAGATCAATCCTTTGGAACTTGCCGCTGTCGGCCCGTCCACCGGAAAATCCAGCAATTGACCTTTTTTAAACGAGTACTGCATGATGTGGTACCCCACAAGGATCTGCAACTCAACTACCGGCACCTCCTGCACGGAAGCGTATCCTTTGGACTGCAGGTAAGCCATGAATTTATCGTCCTCCGGGGCGAAAACAGTACACAAAACCTTTCCTTCCAGCACCTCCTTCAAACCACCTCTCTCCGCAGCTTCCAGAAAACGTTCGTGATTCCCCCTTTTCTTCAACACTTCATACGCATTCCCCGCCAGCCAGCCGGGCTGCTTGTAGTGCTCATCCATCTTGCTCTCGCAGCCGAAGAGGAGAAAGACAAGACCGATCATTACCAATTTACTGCTTACAATTTTCATAGATTTTTAAGTGTTAGTCCAATTTTTGTCGTCATATTATCGATTGCATAATTTCCATCTACACAAAGAGTTCTATCTAAAAACTAAAAATTATCATCGTATTTCATACATGCTTGCACAGCATGTATGTTGTTTTTTGTTACGAGTTGTAAAAAAAACATGCTGCAATGATACCTAAATTTCCTTTAAATGCAAACGTTTTTTTGAACTTTTTTCTTTAAAAATGAAGTCATATTTTACAAATATCATCTAAAGCATTAGGGTATAGGTGTGTAATTTCTAATTTCAAAGGATACTTTCATTAATTTTTATCAAACAACCTCCGGTATCAGGAATATATTTTGATCTGTTGGTAAAAATATATACAAATTAATCGAACCCGTTGTGCATTAAAAAACGCAGTTTTTTGCGCCAAAGTTTGTCTGATCAAAACTCGAACATGGTACGACGATGGTACGACCGAGGTCCGAGGGAGGCGGAGGGGAAGTTTGGGGAAGTTTGGGGAAGTTTGGGGAAGTTTGGGGAGGAAATGGGGGAAATTTACACGAGGTTTATGCTCATTTATTCCGACGGTATTCCAAAGGCAGAATAGCGAAAGAAATAACAAAACACAAGTTTTCTCCTGACCTCCTCAGGGCAAATACGCGAAATTTGTTGTTCTTTACGGTCGGAGCTCTGGAGAGGTCATCTGATCATTGCATAATACAAAAGCGCTTTGGCAATCTTTGAAAGCAAACTTTCACAATTGCTCCCGGCCTCCACTCCATTTCAACCCAAAAATGAGAGTTCCGGTTGGGATATTTACTCAAAGTCATCTCGTTATCAATTACGCAAGAAGCGAAGGTCTGTTGATTTCCGGAAGCAGGTCCGGGAGCTGCGAATTGTTTTCGGGCTGTGGCTGAACGACCGGAATCCGTTCTGCCCGAAGGGTCGACGGAGGAACGAAGTGACGGAGGAGTGTCGGATTCCAGTGAAAGCCACAACTTAGAAAACCGCAGCGGAGGACCCGCTTCCGGAAATTAACAGACCGAAGCGATAATGGAAAAAACGGTAGCGGAAAAAACGCCACCATTTAACGTCCCAGGCGTTCGTTGATCTTTTCCCAATCCACAATGTGCCAGAAATTTTCAACGTATTTGGCGCGGAGGTTTTGCACGTCCAAATAGTAGGCATGTTCCCAGACGTCCAAGTTCAGGAGCGGTTTTTTGCCGTCCGTCAGTGGATTGTCCGCATTTTTGGTCTGGACGATCTCCAACTCTCCGTTTTTGTCGGATACCAGCCATACATACCCGGAACCGAACAGGCCGACAGCCGCCTCGCTGAATTTTGATTTAAACCCGTCCAGGCTGCCGAATGATTTTTCCAGCCGGCTCTTCAATTCATCGGAAGGGGCGGCGGCTCCGTTTTGGGCAGGCTTCAGGGCTTCGAACTGAAAATAGTGGTTAAACACCTGTGCGGCATTGTTGAACAATTTTCCATCGGACGCCAGCATGA
Organism: Culturomica sp.; assembly: GCA_031271755.1. Lineage (GTDB taxonomy): Bacteria > Bacteroidota > Bacteroidia > Bacteroidales > Marinifilaceae > UBA944. The sequence goes on along the minus strand of JAISVB010000054.1, from coordinate 34,850 downwards.
TCTCTTCGATCTTCATCCGGTCGAAATCGCTCCCTTTTTTCAACTTGTTGGTGTTGTCGATATACCCGGCAAGATGTTTGCCGTAGTGAAATTCGACAGTTTTCCGGCTCATGTAAGGTTCCAGCGCCTCTTCGGCAAAAAAGAACGGCAGCAGTACAAAGTTGTTTTCCCCGTTTTTCCGGTTGATCTCATCGGATTTCAACAGCACGGGCGGAATTTGTTTTTCGGTATGCATATTTTTGCAGTTTAGGTTACACATAGTCTTAAAGTACGTTTTACAGTCATCGGGGTTTCAGATTCTGCAAAAATAGAAAATAAGTATCCCTGAGAGAGGGGTATGTGCAACATATTTTAATAAATTTGCAGGATATGTTTTTGTAATAAATGACGATCATATGAATAAGTACCTGATTTTAATTCGCTTATCCCTGTTTATTGCGTTGTTGGCGGCGGGATGCCGGCCGGCCGTACAGACCGACTACCGGAAAACACTCCCGGAAAATTCCACCGTTCTTGCAGCGGTACATGCCGGGCGCCTGATCGAAAAATCCGGTGAAACGGGAAAACAGTTGCTGGAAAATTTACGGCAGGGAGCGCCCGGGAACGAATTTGAAAAAATTCTGGGATCGCTGTTGGAAAACCGGGATATCTATGGGCTGGATCTGGAAAAGCACCTCTATCTCTTTGCCTCGGAAACAGAACAAATTGCCGGAGGCGTCGCTGCCGTTTCCGATCCTGCCCGCCTGCAGGAGGGGTTTCTCCGGATGGAGCGGGAGGGCGTAGCCGGCAGTTTGACGGAAAAGAACGGCACCCGGCGGATCCTGCTCAAAAACGGCCTGTTGTGTGTATTTACCGAACAGCTCCTGTTCTGTGTCACCGGAAAAGACGAACAGACGCTGCAAAAATATGCAGACAAACAGCTCTCCGGCAAGCAGCGGGAAAAAGAGGTACAACCCGGGTATCCGGAGTTTATGGCCGATACCAACGACGTATGCGTATGGTTCTTGGGCAACCGCTGGCCGGCGTTTACAGCCGGCATGCCCCAGCAGGGAATAGACCTCTCCAAAGTGGCCATTTTGCTCCGTCTCTGTTTTGAAAAGGGCAAAGCGACCGCAACGTACGAATATTTCACGGCGGACGCACAGACCAAAGAGTCGTTGGCGCAATACTCGGCCTTTCTCCGTCCGGTTACCAACCGTTTCCTGACCCGTTATCCGGCCGATCTGCTCAGCTACCAGACCGTCAACTTAGAGGGCCGTCAACTGTATGAGTTATTAAACCAATGGGGAGTGTGGAAAGGGGCCAACCTGAAAACCGAAGAACAACAGTTGTTGCAGCAGGTACTTTCCTCCTTGGATGGCGATATTTCACTGGGCGTGACGGGCGTGATGCCGATGGGGATCCCCGTGGTGCTGCTCTATGCGGAGTGCCCCAATGCCGATGCCTTCGAACAGTTGAAAATGTGGGGAGAGCGGCAATTTTACCAGGTAGCGGAGCTCTCCAAAACCGGAGCGCACCAATACGAAATGAAGGTATTTATGCTGAACATGACCGTCTGGTTCGGATGGAAAAACGGAATGGCGTACCTGACCAACAGCCCGGAATGGTACCGGAATTTGGACAAAGCAACAGCCGTTTCCTTAGCGCAATCCCCGCTTACGTCCGGTTGGGGCCAACCGGCGGCCGGCTGGATGCTCAACATTGCCGGATTGATGGAGCTTCCGATGGTTCAACTCTTTGTCTACCAAAAGATACCGCCCCAAAACATGGATGAGTTCAAGCAATTGATCGCACCCTTTTCCCATCTGGACATCGTATCCGAAAAATCGGGCAAAACGGTTTGGAATGTCTACCTGAAAGAGAAAGAGCAGAATAGTTTGCCGCTGTTTCTGGAATTGGGCAGGTTGGCAGCCGGTATTTTTTAGTATTTTTTGAGGAAGATGGAATCGATCGAATTGCGGCAGGTAACCCCCGATGCGTTCGGCGGCCGGGAGCTTTCCGGGTCGGAAGTGTGGCAGACGGAACGAACGTTCGGGCGGGGAGAGGTTTGTTTGGTAGAGGCGGTGTCCGGAGCCGGGAAATCTTCGCTTTGCGGCTACCTGTACGGCTACCGGAAGGATTACCGGGGAACGATCGCCTTTGACGGGAAGGATATCCGGAAGTGGGGAAGAGGCGAATGGAGGGAGTGCCGGAACAACCGGTTGAGCATGCTTTTTCAGGATCTCCGGCTTTTCCCCGAATTGACGGCCTCCGAGAACATAAAGCTGAAAAACAGATTGACGCACTACAAAAGCAAAGAGTGGATCCGGACGGCGTTTGAAAGAGTGGGGATTGCCGATAAGTGGGAGTCTCCGGCCGGTAAACTCTCCTTTGGGCAGCAGCAGCGGGTAGCCCTGATCCGGGCGCTTTGCCAGCCCTTTGATTTTATTTTGCTGGACGAACCGGTCAGCCACTTAGACGCCGCTAACAGCCGGGTGGTGGGGGAGTTGTTGTCGGAAGAGGTCCGGCAGCGGGGAGCCGGCCTGATCCTGACCTCCATCGGTTTGCATCCGCTCTTGAAATACGATAAAACCTTGCGTTTATGAACCTGATCCGGAAGCTTTTACGAAGCCATTTGAGCATTGCGCAATTGACCGGCTTTTTCGTTGCCAATTTGACGGGGATGGTCATTGTATTGCTGTGCGTACAGGTCTATGCCGACCTCCGGCCGCTCTTTGGCGGGGAGGACGGGTTGATGCGGAACAACTACCTGATCGTGACCAAAAAAGTCAGCACGCTCGGCATGCTGTCCGGCCGGAACAGCCTTTTTTCCCCGGAAGAGTTGGAGGAGATCCGCCGGCAACCCTTTATCAAAAAGGCGGGCGTATTCGATGCTTCCCGTTTTAAAGTGGCAGCCGGTATCGCTTTTCAGAACATCGGTTTTTCCACAGAGATGTTTTTTGAATCGGTTCCCGACGAATATTTGGATGTACAAAGCCCGGAGTGGCATTTTACGCCCGGCGGAAAAACCATACCGATCATTCTGCCGCGCAATTACTTGGATCTGTACAATTTCGGTTTTGCCCAGGCCCGTAATTTGCCGAAGATGTCGGAGGGGGTCATCAGCCTGATGCGGTTGGATATCCGGTTGAGCGGAGAGGGGCGGCAGGGGGAATTTACCGGAAAGATCGTCGGTTTCTCCAACCGTCTGAATACCATACTGGTACCGGATGATTTTATAAAATGGGCTAACCAGACCTATGCCTCGCACACCAAGCCCGCCTCTTCGCGCATCATCCTGGAAACCAATCTTTCGGGAGATGCGGAGGCCGAGCGTTTTCTGAAAGCCAACGGATACGAAACGGATCAGGAGAAGCTGGAAGCCGGAAAAGCGGTCGGGATGCTGAACCGGATCACCTTTGTGACCGGTGCGGTCGGGATGGTGATCTGTGTGCTTTCGGTCTATATCCTGATGCTGAGTATCTACCTGTTGTTGCAGAAAAACAGCACCAAATTGGAAAACCTGTTGCTGATCGGGTACTCCGTTTCACAGGTATCCTCTCCGTACCGCCTGCTGACCTGGACACTCAATATGACCGTGCTGTTGCTGTCAGTGGCGGCGGTTTTGTATCTCCGAAGCCTGTACATTCCCTGGCTAACGGAGAGCTGGCCTGATTTCAAGCCTGTTTCCGTATCGGGCATGTTGCTGACCGCCGCCGGCCTCTGCCTGACGGTATCCCTGCTCAACGGATTCGTCATCGGCTGCAAGATCCGGAAACTCTCCTGACTTGATACCGATCCTGCTGCCGGTTCAGATCACCGTTTCGGGGACGATCCGTCCATCGAACAGGTTGATCACCCGTCCGGCATATCCTGCGTCGTGCTGGCTGTGGGTGACCATGACGATCGTGGTGCCTTCCCGGTTCAGTTCGCTGAGCAGGTTCATCACCTCTTGGCCGTTTTTGCTGTCGAGGTTCCCGGTAGGTTCGTCGGCCAGTACCAATGATGGGCGGGCTACCACCGCCCGGGCGATGGCAGCCCGCTGTTGCTGCCCGCCGGACAACTGTTGCGGGAAATGCTTGGCCCGGTGGCTGATCGCCATCCGTTCCAGAGCTGCCTGGACTTTTTCTTTCCGCCGGGCGGCCGGGATGTTCATGTAGAGCAGCGGCAATTCGATGTTTTCGTACACGTTCAATTCGTCGATCAGGTTAAAGCTCTGAAAGATAAAACCGATCTCTCCTTTGCGGAGCCGGGTGCGTTCGGTTTCCGTGAAACGGGTAACATCCGTGCCGTTCAGCAGGTAGTTTCCTCCGGTTGCATTGTCTAAGAGTCCCAAGATGTTAAGCAGGGTAGATTTCCCGCATCCGGAGGGGCCCATGACGGCTACGAATTCCCCTTTCCGGATCTCTATGCCGACGTTACTCAGCGCTGTGGTTTCCACCTCTTCCGTACGGAATACTTTCTGAAGATCATAGGTCTTAATCATAATGGCTGGTTTTTAAAATGATTGTTTTATGTAAATAACTCAGTTCGTTATTCGCTCCGGATCACCCGGGCCGGGTCGGCGGAGGCAGCCTTGCGGGTTTGCCGGATCAGTGTCAACAGCGATACCCCCGCCGTGACAAGCAGCGCGACGGCAAAGATCCACCACGAAACCGCCGTCTTACGGGCAAAATTCTCCAGATACCGTTGTATGGCAAACCAGGCAAGGGGTACGGCGATCACAAATGCGATCAACAACAGGTAGAGGTACCGTTTCAACAGCAATCCGAGCACATTGCCCGTCGTGGCGCCGTTGACCTTGCGGATGGCGATCTCCCGCCGCCGCTGCTGGATGTCGAAGAGCGAGAGGCTGAACAGCCCGAGCACCGAGATGGCAATGGCGATGCCGGTGAAAATGCCGTATACGGTCGCCACTTTCCGGTCTTCGGCATAAAGCGCTTTCACGTCGTCTTCGATAAAGGTGTAGGTGAATTCCCCGCCGGTCATCTCCTCATGTAACCGGCGCATAAATTCGATCGCTTCCTGCCGTTTTCCGGGGGCGACCTTGGCCAGAACAGGGTTTGAATAATAGCCGCCGTTATCGAACATGATGACGATGGGTGGTGTTTGGATCCCCAGATGCGAGGGATAAAAATCTCGCACCACCCCGACGATTTCGTAGGCGGGATTGGTCTTCATCTCCTCTTTCCGGTCGTAAGACCACCACCACCGGCTTTCGGGCTGTATCCTGTCTGTCCGGATGTCGGTAATTCCCATGTAGGGCAGGGCCGATTCGGTCAACATCAGGTGGTAGGTATAAAAGTTTTCCTGCTCGTCGTTGAAGAATCGTCCCTGTGTCAGCTCAAGGCCGAAGAGTTTCAGCCACTTTTCATCTCCCGCTAACATTGTAAGGGGTTTTAACTCGTTATCACCCTCGCCGAGCCGGAAATTGCTGGTGTTCAGTTTCGGGTGGACAGGACTTCCTCCCATAGAATATTCGATGAAGAGCGGTGAGGCGGCAAGGCGCTGTCGGATTGTTTCCTCTTTTTTACTGATTTCGCGCCACCTGTCGGCACCTCCATTGTGATCGAAGCTGTCGATGTTTTTCAGTATTGGGACTTTGATGATACCGGCAGTCGAAAATCCCAGGTCGGCGTGCAGCATAAAATGCAACTGTTTGAGGAACAAGAGAGAAACGGCGATCATCCCGATGGTCAGGATGTACTGAAAGGTCAGGAAGAGCCGTCTGGCGGACGATCGTCCGCCGGTTTTCCCAACGCTTTGCAGCGATTTGACCGGGGCTGCGTAGTTGTAGTGCACAAAAGGGAAAAAAGTGGTCACCAATGGCAATCCGATCAGTAATCCGAAGGCCAGCAGCGCGTCGAACTGCCGGAAAGGCATCTGGTCGAAGCCCAACAGGTTTCGCACGACGGGATTCAGCAGTTCCGTCAGCGCAAGGGCGATGAGCAGGGCGAGAGCGATCATCAGAAGGTTTTCGATCAGCAATTGGAGGAAGACCTGTCCGCCCGGAGCGCCGAAGACCTTTTTCATCCCGAATTCCCGTCCGCGCCGCAGAATGACCGCCGTGTAAATGTTGATGAAGTTGAATACCCCCACTAATCCGATCAATAGCCCTACCAGGCTCAGCACTGCGATCGAAGAGCGTTTGCCGTGCTGGAAAATGCCGTAGTCAAGGATCGTGTGGTCTAAATAGACCTTCCGTAGCGGGAACAATTGGTAACGGATGGAATAGTCCCAGATCTTCATTTCAAAAAATCCGCTGTATTTTTCGTTCACTGCCCGGTAGTCCTGATTGGGATGGAGCAGCACCAGCGTCTCTTCCACCTGGCTCCACATCCGAATGTGCGACATGGGGACGATGACGTCGAAAGTGAGGGTGCTTTTTGTCCGGATAGGGCCGATAACTCCCGTGACGGTCACGGTTTTTCCCTGTACGTTGTAGGTCAATTGTTTTCCCAGCGGGTCGCTCTCTCCGAATACTTTGCGGGCGAAAGCTTCGGTGATCAGGATGTTATCGGGCGCCGAAAGATCGCCGCTCCCAGCCAGGATGGGGTAATCGAGGATTTTCAGGAACGAGGTGTCGGTTACGATCGACCGGATGGTGTATCTGTTTTCACCGGATTGCATCTCCTGGTCGTCATAATAGATAAAATTGGTCGACCGTTCGACGGCCGGGGCTTTGCGCAGATCGACAAAGGTCGTTTCCCGGTTGCGGTTAAAGATGCCGCTGAATTTGATCTCCCCGGTTCGATTGGTACTCTCCTGGGTAGTCACATAGATCCTGTCGAGCCGGGAGTTAAAGCGATCGACGGTGGTTTCGTTGTGTACATAGCGGGCAATGACGATGACACAGGCCAAGCTCAGCGCCAGTCCCAGCACATTGACCGCGCTGTAAAGCCGGAAATGAAGCAGCGAACGGATCGCCAGACGGAGGTTTTTCATAGGTTGTATTTGTAATGTTACTATTCACTCCGGATCACCCGGGCCGGGTCGGCGGAGGCGGCCTTGCGGGTCTGCCGGATCAGCGTCGACAGCGATACTCCCGCCGTGACAAGCAGCGAAACGGCAAAGATCCACCACGAAACCGCCGTTTTGTGGGCAAAACCCTCCAGATACCGTTGTATGGCAAACCAGGCAAGGGGTACGGCGATCACAAATGCGATCAACAAGAGGTAGAGGTACCGTTTCAACAACAATCCGAGCACATTGCCCGTCGTGGCGCCGTTGACCTTGCGGATGGCAATCTCCCGCCGCCGCTGTTGGATGTCGAAGAGCGAGAGGCTGAACAGCCCGAGCACCGAGATGGCAATGGCGATGCCGGTGAAAATGCCGTATACGGTCGCCACTTTCCGCTCTTCGGCGTACAGGGCTTTGAGATCGTCCTCGATGAAGAGGTAGGTGAATTCCCCACCGACGGTCTCATCGTGAAGCCGGCGCAGGAATTCGATCACCTCTTTTCGCCGCTCGGGGAGAAAAGCGATCTGCAACGGTTCGTCGGAGAATCCATATTCGTAATGAAAAATAAACGGTGCGCGCTGATCCGACAGGCGCATGGCTTTAAAATCCCGGATCACTCCGATGATCTCGTAAGGAATGACAAGGTCTTCCATAACACCTCTGCGGCGATTGAATTCTCTGTATTTCTGTTCAATAACAGCTTCCCGGTAATCAATGATCCCAAAGGCTTTCAGCGCCGATTCATCGACAATGACCCTGCGCGGAGATTTGTCAACATATCGCGAGCCCCATTCGTCGGTTTCAAGGTAGGGGACCGGTTTATCCAGATCATCGTCCCACAACCGTCCGGCCACCAATTCAGGCTCGAAAGTCCGCATCCAGGCACCGGTGGTACGAGTGAACGTAAAGGGCCGATACTCTCCGCCGGACGCCCGGTAGTTCATCGAGAATCCGATCCGGATCGGATTCTCCGCCCGTACCCAGGAGAGGATCAGCGGAGAAGCGTCCAACTGCCGGGTGATCTCTTCGTATTCCCGCGTTCTTTTTTCATTCTCTGTATGCCAATTCTCCCGAGTGCTAAAGAATTGAGTGCGTTGGAACTGAACCTGTACGATGTTTTCGGATGCATACCCCGGATCGTAATCCAGTACAAACCGGAGTTGCTTCAAAAAGAGCAGCGAGACCATGATCATCGCCAGTGTGATCAGGTACTGGAACGTGAGCGTAACCCAGCGACCGACGCCTCGTCTGCCCGTCTTTCCCACGCTGCGCAATGAAGTGACCGGCGCGGAGAAATTGTACCGCAGGTAGGGAATCGCCGAGGTCAGCAACGGGAGCGCGATCAACAGCCCCGCTCCGAATTGAAGATCGAACCGGACAAAGGGTAACTGTTCGAAACCCAACAGGTTCCGGATCACCGGATGCAGCACTTCGATCAGCGACAGGGCGATGATCATTGCAAGAACGATCAGGATCCCGTTCTCGACCAACAACTGTCCGAACACTTGCCGCCCGCTGGCGCCGAATACCTTTTTCATCCCGAATTCCCGTCCCCGGCGCAGGACGACAGCGGTATAGATGTTCAGGAAATTCAATACCCCGACCGTCAGCAGGAGGATCGCCACCACCAACAGGACGATCACGTTGGTACGGTTGCCCTGCCGGAAGGTATCGGAATCGAAGGTGTTGAAATAGACCTCTTTCAGTGGAAAGAGCTGGTACCGGGGAGCGCCCATCCAACTGTTGCGACCCGAAATGAATTCGTTGAACTTTTCGTTGACCGCCCGATACTCCTGTTTCGGGTGGAGCAGGAGGACGGTCTGCTCCATCCGGCCTTCGAAAATGCCCGATTCGGACGATACAAGAACATCAAAATCCAGGGAGCTTTTGTATGCCGGCCGGCCAATGATGCCGGAAACAATGAATTCCTTCGGATTGGTCGGGGATTTGATCGTCCGGCCGAGCGGGTCTTCGACGCCGAAGAGTTTCCGGGCAAACGCTTCGGTGATGAGTGCCTGCTCCGGTCGTTTCAGATTACGATTTCCCGATGTCACCGGGTAATCGAAAATCCGCAGAAAATGGGTGTCCGCGACCAGTATGGTTGCGGCGATTTTGTTTTCACCGGTCTGAATCTCTGTTTCGGAGCGCCCATACAGCGCGAACTCCGTGTACCGTTCGACGGCGGGATCCTTGCGGATGTCTTGTTCCGGTTTGGGCGCAAAGTGCCGTCCGATCCCCCGGATCTCGAGCTCTCCCCGGAAGCCGGAATTTTCGACGGTCAGGACATAGGTGCGGTCCAGCCTTGTATTGAAACCGTCGACGGTGGTTTCGTTGTGCACGTAGCGGGCGATGACGATGACACAGGCCAAGCTCAGCGCCAGTCCCAGTACATTGACTGCGCTGTAAAGCCGGAAATGAAGCAGCGAACGGATCGCCAGACGGAGGTTTTTCATGCGTTGTATTTTTGAAGGTAAGGATTACTGCTTCAGAAGCAGTTCGGCTGCTTCGCCGAAGGTGTTGTAGCCGGAAAGGATCACCCGGTCGCCATTTGCGAGCCCGGAAATCACTTCGTAATGCTGCGGATTTTGCCGCCCGATGGCAATGGGTACGCGCACGGCTTTCGTGCCGGCTTCGTTTATCCGGAAAATCCACTGCCCGCCCGTGACCGGGAAGAAATCGCCGCGGGGGATGATCACCGCCTCCTCGGCCTGGTCGAGTTCGATCTGCACCCGGAATGCTTTTCCGATCCGGATGTTTTCCGGACGTTCGCCGGAAAAGACCAGGTCGACTTCGAAACTCCGGTCGCGCACCTCCGGGACCACCTTTGTGATCCGCAGCGGATAACGCTCCGCACCCACGATGGCATAGGCCGGGAGCCCGGACACGATGCGGTCGATGTAATACTCGTCCAACTGTGTGTAGAGCTTGAACGGTTCGAGGATCTTGATTTCGCCGATCGTTGTAGAACCGCCCACCTGCTGTCCGGGCGTAGCTTCGACCGAACTCAACTGCCCGGATACCGGGGCGCGTACCACCAGATGGTCCGCCCGTTGCTGTACCCGGAGGAATTTTTTCCCGGCCTGCTCTACCTCGTTTTTCATCAACTCCTGTCGCAGGCGGCTGGAGATGCTGTCGCCGCGCAGGCCTTCCAATTGCAGGGCGGTGCTTTTTTTCCGGTATTCAAACTCGTCCCGCTTGACCTCCAGTTGGGCTTTGCTGATGACCCCCATCTCGAACTCCTCCTGATCCAGGGCAAAGCTTTTGGCCAGGCGGTTCAATTCGTAGGTATTTTGCAGGGTTTGCTGCCGGAGGTTGATGCTTTTCTGTTCCATTTCGATCTCCTGTTGCCGGAAGGTGATCCGTTGCCGCTCCCATTCGTCGCGCTGGTCTTCGATGGTGCGCAGCAATTCGGGATTGGAGAGTACCAGGATGGTGTCGCCTTCGTCCACCATCATTCCTCCCTCGGCCACGATCCGGTCTACCCGGCCGGATTCGAGTGTATTGATCTTTACGGTCAGTATGGGCTGGACGATCCCTTCGACGTTGAGGTATTCTAAGAATTTATCCTGCCTGGCTTCGGCCACGACGATATTTTCGAGGTCGATACGCAGTTTTTGCCCCCCGGTCGAAACGATTAAAATATAGACGATCAACGATAGGAAAAGGAGGGCTCCGATCAGGTAATACCGGTAGCGGAACCAGAACGGTTTCGGGGAAATGCTCCGGTCCATTCCGGAATGATTTTCTGTGTGCAAATTTGTATCCATCATTTATCGGATGAGTGTGGTAAAATTTTCCGTGATGACGGCCTGTCGCCGGAAATCGTAGCCGGTCAGCGCCCTCAGGTTGTAATAGAGGTTCCAGAACTGGTAGATCGAGTTGATGTAACTGCGGCGGGCGGCGTCCTTTTCGGAGATGGCTGCATTCAATTCGAGCGTCGTGACTTTTCCCTGTAAATAAAGCTTCTGGGTTACTTCATAGCGGCGCCGGGCGGTTTTGTCGGTTTTGGAGGCGATGGTGATCTTGTCCGCTTGCAGGTTGAATTGCCGAACCATTTTCACTATATTCTGGCGAAAGGCGATCCGGTTTTGTTCTATCTCGATCTGCACCCGTTCGTGGTTGCTTTCGGCCACCTTCACCCGTCCTTTCCCCACGCCCCAGTCCAAGATCGGGATCTGGAAGCCGAGGCGCACGACCTCCTGCTGTCGCGGCGAACGAAAAGCCTCCTGCAAGGTGCCGGCGCTTTGGGAAAGCCCGAATTCCATAAAAAAATCGGCCTGAAAGCCCCGTTGGGAGCGGGCGGACGAAACGGAACTTTCGCTCTCGATCAATTGGCGCTGCAGGGAGATGCTCTCGGCATTGTTGGCCAGCGCCATCTCTAAGGCCAGCAACTCATCGACTTCAAAAAGCGGGATCTGTTCGTCCGGAACGGCTTCGATCTCCACGTCGTCCGTCAGGCCTAAGTAACGGCGCAACTCGAACATGCAGTCGTCGACCTCCATCCGGGCGTTCATCCTGTCGGTCTGGGCGCCGAGTTGGTTGATCTCCAATTGCAACATGTCGTTTTCGGTGATGGTTCCCAATCTTTCGTAACGCCTCTGCGCAATGCGGTAGAGTGTGTCGGCGTTGGCGTGGTTGTCCCGGGCGATCTCCCACGAGGTTTGCGCCACAATGAGGGCAAAAAAGAGCTGGGCTGCCGTCCGGGAGACGTTTTCCATCGCTTCGATGTAGTTCTTTTCCGCTTCGGTGTAGCGCAGGGGCTGGATCCGGCGCTGCCATTTCTGGCTGTTGTAGCCGAAGAGATCCTGCGAGTAGCCGATCACCACCGGCATGCTCCGGTAGGCCTTGGAACCATCGGTCAGGAGGTCGATGCGTTGCAGGGAGCTCTCTGCGTAGATCCGGCCGCCGGTCAGGGGCACATTCTGGCTGATGTTCAGCGAGCTGTTCACGGTCAATTGGTCGCGGCGTACGTAACTGTCGCTCCCGTCGGGCAGGATGATCGATTCGATGGAACGGTTCAGTGAAGGATTCAGGCTGAAAGATACCGACGGCAGATAGTCAGCTTGAAAGGAGCGCCAATTCCAGTACGAAGCCCGGAACGTATGGCGCGCCGCAAGGGCTTGGGAGGAGTAGATCCGCGCCCGGGCAATGGCTTCGTCCAGGGTCAGTATCCGTTTTTCCTGCGCCCGGCACAGGAACGGGGAAGAGAGCGCAAACACTATTCCCGTCAGCACACAGAGGTTTTTTTTCACGTTGTTGTATGTCATGCATTTGGTAATATCACAAAGTGTGCCAATTTTATAATTTACACATATACAGAACTATACATGGTATTCTTGAGCTGTCGAACTGTGCGTTATCGCACGAAAAAAGTTCGATTTCGCACAATTTTTCCCGCTGTTTTTGTATATCTTTGTGTATGTGGAACAGTTAGAGAGAGTTTGTATGCAGAAGGGAAAAATATTGATCGTCGACGACAACGAAGATATCCTCTTCGCGTTGAATCTGTTGTTGGAACCGTACATGGACGAGATCCGGGTAACGACCGACCCGGAACGGATCGGTCATTTCATGACCCGCTACCCGCCGGATGTGGTGTTGCTCGACATGAATTTCCGGCAGGATGCCAGCAGCGGCTGCGAAGGTTTCCGCTGGTTGGAGGAGATCCTGCGGATGGATCCCGACGCCGCAGTGATCTTTATGACGGCCTATGCCGACATGGAAAAGGCCGTTGAGGCGATCAAGGCCGGAGCGGTCGATTTTGTGCCGAAACCCTGGGAAAAGGAGAAATTGCTCGCCACCCTCTCTTCGGCGGTGGCGTTGAGGAAAAGCCGCCGCCGGGTAGAAGACCTGCAACAGCGGGTTTCCGTACTGGGTACGCCGGCTGTCGATGGGAGCGGGGAGATCATCGGCGCGAGTGCCTCCATGCAGGAGTTGTTCCGCACCATCGAAAAATTGCGGGATACCGATGCCAATATCCTGATCACCGGTGAAAACGGTACGGGAAAAGACCTTGTGGCCCGGGCTGTGCACCGCCGATCGCCCCGCGCAGACCGGGTTTTTGTTTCCATCGACCTGGGGAGTATTCCCGAAACTTTGTTCGAAAGCGAACTGTTCGGTTACGAAAAAGGGGCATTCACCGACGCCAGAAAAGAGAAGCCGGGACGCCTGGAAGTGGCGGGAAGCGGTACGCTCTTCCTGGATGAGATCGGAAACCTGAGCCTGCCTATGCAAGCCAAACTGCTGACCGCCATTGAGAAGCGCGAAATCGTCCGGTTGGGCGCCACCCGGCCTGTTCCGATCGACGTACGCCTGATCTCGGCCACCAATGCCGATATCCGGGAGCTGATCGTCGCCGGGAAATTCCGCCCCGACCTGCTTTACCGGATCAATACCATTGAACTGCACATCCCGCCTCTGCGCGAACGGGGAGACGATGTGGTGCTGCTGGCCGAACATTTTCTGGAACGTTTCGGCAAAAAATACCGGAAAAATCCGGGCAGGCTTTCGCAGGAGGTGAAGAAAAAGCTGTTGAAGTATCCCTGGCCGGGGAATGTCCGTGAATTGGAGCATGCGGTGGAACGGGCCGTGATCCTCTCCGGCGGGGAGGAGTTGCTGCCGCAGCACTTCATGTTGACGCCCGGTTCGACAGGACGACGACCGCTGGAAGAGTTGAATTTGGACAAACTCGAAAGCGAAGCCATCGAACAGGCGCTCCGCCGGGCGGAAGGAAACGTCAGCCGGGCGGCCGAACTGTTGGGGATCACCCGTTACGCCCTGTACCGCAAATTAGAAAAACAGAAGCGATGAAGCAAAATCTCGGATTGGTACTGAAATTGATCGTACTGATGATCCTTCCGGTCGTCAGCGTGTTCTTCTTTGTGCGGGAGAGTTATTTTACCGCTGTGCTGATCGGGATCGCGGCGATCGCGCTGGCGATTTCCATTCTGTCTACCGGCCGCTCGGCCGCCCGGCGGATGGAGCAGATGATCGCCGCGATCCGCTACGGAGACCTGAATATCTCCTTTCCCGAAGGCGCCAGAATAAAGGATGGCGAATTGAACCGGGCCATGAACCAGGCGCTCGCTTCGTTCCGCTCGCGCCTGCACGAATATGTGATCACGGAAGCGGAAACCGATGCCTGGCAAAAGCTGATCCGGGTGTTGACCCACGAAATCATGAATTCGCTGACCCCCATCATCTCCCTTTCGCAGACCGTGCTGGAACGTTCCGGAGAGCAGCGGCCGGACGAAAAAGAGTACCGGATCCTGTTGGAGGCGATGCAAGCCATCCGGCGACGGAGCAGCGGACTGCTCGAATTTGTGGAGAATTACCGCCGCCTGACGCGCATTTCCGTCCCGGTAAAACAGTTTTTTCCGGTGGCCGACCTGTTCCATTCCATCCGGAAGATCTTTTCGGAGCAGGAGGGGATGCTTGTTTTTCGGACGGATCCGCCCGAGATGCGGCTGCATGCCGACCGTTCGCTGCTGGAACAGGTGTTGATCAACCTGATAAAGAACGCTATAGAGGCGTCCGGAGGTGAAATCCGAGTGGAAGCTTTCCGGAAAGAGGGCCGGTCGGTGCTTCGTGTATCGGACAACGGGAGCGGCATTGTCCCGGAGGCGCTGGAGCGGATCTTCATCCCATTCTATACGACCAAACCGAAGGGATCGGGCATTGGCCTGAGCCTTTCGCGCCAGATCATGAGCCGTCACGGCGGCACGCTCACAGTCCAATCCGAACCGGGTAAGGGAAGTGTCTTCACCATGATTTGGTAAATACGTGTTCAAAAATACTTGATCCGCTCCAGCGGCTTCGCATATAAGCACTTTTGAACACGCATTCTCTTACTGTCTTACGGTCTTACTGTCTTAAAACTTCACCCCCAGTGAAACTCCCAAAGCGGCGGGGGAGCCGGATTGCCCCAGGTATTTCATGTCCGGGCTTACCACCGACATGGGACTGGCAAGCATGTTAGCAAAGTAGTGCGTGTTCAGGATGTTTTTCGCCCAGAGTTCCAAGTCGATGTGTTCGCCGGAAAGGAGGCAGGAAGCGTGCCACAAAAAGTACGGTTTTTGTTCCAGCGCCGCGTCGTTCGCGTCGTCGAACCGGTGGGCGCCGATGCCACTGACCTGTGTAGAAGCCGCTAACCGGCGGAAGAAGAGCCACCGGATGTTTTTGTCGTATTGCAACCCGGCGTTGAAGGTGTACTCCGGCACCATCGGAAGGCGGTTCCCTTTGTAATCAAATGCGCCTCCGCCCATGATGGCTGTGCCGGAGTAGTCCGTGTATTCCGCCTGTGTGTAACCGGCCGCCAGCGTAGCAGTCCATTCTGGCAGGAAACGCCACTCCGCATCCAATTCGGCTCCCAGGCTGGAGGCGTCTCCTCCGTTTTTGATGATGGCGGCGTTCATCTCCATCTGAAAGAGTTGCTGATCCTTCCACTCAATGTAGAAAAGAGCTGCGTTCAGGCGGAAATGGCGGTTGCGGCTGAAATATTTGTAGCCCGCCTCGTAGTTCCAGGTGTAGTCGTTTCGGTAGCTCAGGTTGTTGCGCGCCATGTTCAGGACAATGTTGTAGCCGCCGGCTTTGTAACCTTTGGAGACGGTGGCGTAGGCGGAGTTCTGCCTGTTCCACCGGTAGAGCAGGGAGAATTTGGGCAGCCACTCCCGGGAAGTTTGGGAGTTCCGGAAAGCGGTGTCCTGCTCCGGCCTGTTCGTACGCACCCGTTTGTCTGCGTAGTTAGCCCGGGCGTACTCCGTATCGTACCGGATGCCGGCCGTAAACGACAGGCCGGGCAGCACCTCTTTGATCGTAGCCTGTCCGTATCCGGCCCATCCCCGGGTCAATGTGTTGTTGTGGTAGATGTCCTGCACATAAGCGGCCAGCACCGGAACCGGAGGCATGTTGGGACGCATGGTGATCTGCACCAGGTTCTTTTGGGAGCCGTAATTCGTTGTCAAGTCGTTGGAGAGGTCTTTGTAAAAGCCGAAGGTGCCGACCACCCACTCAAATCGCCCGGTGTTGCCGGAGCGCAGGTTGATCTCCTGTGTCAGCAGGTTTTGGCGGGAAGGCTTTTCGTTGTAGTAGATATCCAGATCGGAGTAGTCTTGGTCTGTCTTCTGGTCATCGTCGTAATAGGTGTAGGAGGTGACGGAATTCAGCGACAGATCGTCCAACTCTTTCCGGATGTTCAGGTAAGCGGTTACCAGGTCCCGTTTATAGGAACTGGGGGAATTGTAAGAGACCTTGTAGGGCGCTTTCCGCAGCGAATCGGGATGGTAGTAGCCGTAACCGCCATCCTCGGTTTTGTAGTAGTTGGCCCCCAGCCGGATGTCCCAGCCGGTGCCCGGCAGCCAGCGTCCCTGGTAGCGCAGGGTAAGCCCTTCGTTTTTATCGACCTTCTCTCCGTTGTATTTGTTGGTGAAAAAACCGTCGCTGCCCGACCAGGCCAACAGCAATTTGTTGAAGAAGTTCCCGGTAGCCGGCAGATTGGCCAGGAGGTGGAAATTCCGGGTATTGTGGTTGGCGTATCCGGCTTTGAAGGCGATGGAGGGAGTGGAGGAGGGAGGATTGGTCAGGATGTTGATCATGCCGCCGAGGGTGTTCCGCCCCTGCAGGGTTCCCTGGGGGCCGCGAAGCACTTCGATCTGCCGGATGTCGTACAGGTCAAAAATGTAGGCATTCTTGTCGAATACAGGTACGCCGTCCATATACAGTCCTACGGCCGGGTTGGCGGTAGGGGTGCCGATGCCGCGCAGAAAGACAGGCGTGGACAGTTTTAAACCGTACTCCAACATAAAAAAGTTGGGCACGATACCGGATAAGTTCCGGATATCGGTGCTTCCGGAAACAGGGATGTCGCCGGGACGCACCACACTGACCGCAATCGGAAGCTCTGTGGCGCGAACTTCCCGCTTTTCGGCCTGTACGGTAATGTCCTGCAATGTCAGATGCGTGGAAATCGAGTCTTCGGAGATCGTTGCGGCGGATGCGTGGCCGGACAACAGGCAAAACAGTATTATGGGGTAATAAAATTTCATCTGTACTATTTTTAATGGTGTGATTATGAAACCTTGCCGAAGATGTTCAAAAAGTGCTTAGCTGCGAAGCAGATGAGTACTTTTTGAACACTTCTTAATAAACAAGAAGCTGCTTAAATGTCACTTTTTAGACAGCGTCGTCCTGAAAACAGGAATGAGTTACCGGTGTGGAGGTGCCCTTAATCCGATAGTGCCGGGCGTTTCTCCGCCACTGCGGATCAGGCAACGAAACAGGGATTTCGGTTTTTCAGGGCATATCCGGCCGGATTCCGGGCGTTCTTCCGCCCGAATGACTGTCCGGTGATCGACGTATTCCGACAGGCGGCTTTGCGTATCCGCAGGGATCTCCCGTCCTGCCCGGGAGAGGGCGGGTAAATCCTGCTTGTTCACCACTCCGGCTTCCATGCAGAGGAACAAAAAGGCCGGAACTAAACAGTAGATCAATATATTCAGGCTGCTCAGGAAAAACACGGGGTAAAGGTAACAAAAATTATCCGGCGTAGATGGAAAAGATGGCCGGTTTTTTGTCTATGTCCGGCGCCTGGCCCTTTTTCCATTCGTGTATGGAGGCGGTTTTGATGTATTCCTCTCCGGTGGTGATGCCGCAGGCGATGGAGAGTTTGGTTGCAGGTTGCAGTACGGCGAGCATCTCCTGGAAGAGTTTCAGGTTCCGGTAAGGGGTTTCGATAAAGAGTTGCGTCCGCTTTTCCGCAGCCGACTGCTTTTCGTACTGCCGGAGCGCCCGCCCCCTGTCAGGGCCTTTTACGGGCAGGTAACCGTTGAACGAAAAACATTGGCCGCTAAACCCGGAGGCGATCAGCGCCAGCAGGATGGAGGAGGGGCCGACCAGCGGAACTACCCGGAACCCTTTCCGGTGCGCCAGTGCGACCAATTCCGCCCCGGGATCCGCTATGCCCGGGCAACCGGCTTCGGAAATAATGCCGACATCCTCTTTTTCCAAATAACCGAAGCACTGTTCCGCATCCATCCGGGAGGAGTGTTCGTTCAGTTCCAAAAAGATCCGGTCGTCGATTTCGATGGATTTATCTATTTTTTTCAGAAACCTGCGGGTGTTTTTGGTGTTTTCCGTAGCGAAGACACGGGTATTCCTGATTATCTCCGCAACTTCGGCCGGAATCACAGTCTCCACGGAGGTTTCACCCAAAAGATTCGGCAGCAGGTACAGCGTTCCCATCGGGCGGATGTCAAATCTTTATACTGTCTAAATAAACGGTATCAATACTCTGTCCGGTCAGAGCCTGTTCCCAAATTGAAATGATCGACATACTTCCTGCATTTTAATTCTGCTGTAAATATAATGCAAACCGGACTAAAACACAAGTATTTTCTCTTTTTCCGCCATTGCTCCGATCAAACACAAAAAACAGCTATTTTTAGTTGTTTTTGAAACGCACAACGGAAGGAATAGTGTATCTTTGCAAGATTGGGAATTTGAAAGGCAAATTAATGTTATGAAATTAACAATTCTGGGGAGCGGTACATCGCAAGGAATACCGGTGATCGGTTGTGATTGTCCCGTGTGCAGGTCAAAGGATCCGGCCGATAAGCGGTTGCGCTGTTCGGCCATGCTGGAGATAAAAGGCAAAAAATTGGTGTTCGACGCCGGCCCCGATTTCCGGTACCAGATGTTGCGGGAAGGGGTGAAGGATATCCGGGCCATCCTGCTGACGCACGGGCACAAGGATCACACCGGGGGATTGGACGATGTGCGGGCTTTCAACTGGATCAAACAGGAACCGGTAGACGTGTATGCGGATCTGCGAACCAAAGAGGTGATTTTCAAAGACTATTCGTATGCTTTCAGCGAGTTCCGGTATCCGGGAGTACCGGATATCTCCCTGCACATGGTAGACAGCCAGCTGTTCCACATCGACGATACAGCCGTTTTGCCTGTTCCGGTGATGCACCACCGGTTGCAAATAACCGGATTCCGGATCGGGAGTTTTGCCTACATAACGGATGCGAACGCTATTCCGGATGAATCAATGGATAAATTGAGAGGAGTGGATCATCTTGTGATCAACGCGTTACGAAAAGAGAGCCACTTGTCGCACTTTACGCTGGCCCAAGCGTTGGAGGTGATCGGTGCTTTGCAGGTGAAGAAGGCCTGGCTGACCCACATCGGACACGACATGGGGCTTGCCGCGAAGGTGTCCGGCCAGCTGCCTCCGCACGTCCGGCTTGCATTTGACCGGATGGAGGTCGAACTGCCCGATATCGGTTAAGAATCTGTTTAACAGACTCTAAAAACTTTGCCGGAATTGTGTAGGGAAATTTCATGGGATTTATTACATTTGTAGGTTTTTAAAAGTGAGGTGTGACACATATTTAACGAAACTATTGGATGGAACAAGGCGGAGAAAAAATTATTAAGATCAACATTGAAGATGAAATGAAATCCTCCTACATTGATTATTCAATGTCGGTAATCGTTTCGAGAGCATTGCCCGATGTAAGGGACGGAATGAAGCCCGTACACCGCAGGGTGCTTTTCGGAATGAACGAATTGGGGGTACACGCGAATAAACCTTTTAAGAAATCGGCCAGAATTGTCGGAGAGGTGATGGGGAAATACCACCCGCACGGCGACAGTTCCGTATACATGACCATGGTGCGCATGGCGCAATCCTGGTCGCTCAGGTATCCGTTGGTGGACGGCCAGGGAAACTTCGGATCGGTAGACGGCGACAGTCCGGCGGCCATGCGGTACACCGAAGCCCGGATGAAGAAGATCGCGGAGGAGATGCTGGCGGATATGGAAAAGGACACCGTCGACATGATCCCCAACTTCGACGAATCGCTGAAAGAACCGGCCGTTTTGCCTTCCAAGATCCCGAATCTGTTGGTGAACGGAGCTTCCGGTATCGCCGTCGGGATGGCCACCAACATGGCTCCGCACAACATCAGCGATGTGGTGGACGCCATCTGCGCTTACATCGACGACCGGGAGATCGATATCGAAGACCTGATACCTATCATAAAAGCGCCGGATTTTCCGACCGGGGGCACCATTTACGGGCACAGTGGCGTGAAAGACGCTTACCGTACCGGCCGGGGACGGATCATTGTCCGGGCCAAAACCTCCATCGAAGTTACTCCCGGCGGCCGGGAAAAGATCATCGTACACGAAATTCCCTACCAGGTCAATAAATTGGAGTTGATCCTCCGCATTGCAGACCTGATCAACGAAAAGAAGATCGAGGGCATTTCCAATATCAACGACGAATCCGACCGGAACGGGATGCGCATCGTGATCGATGTGAAAAAAGATGCCATCTCCAACGTGGTGTTGAATACCCTGTTGAAACACACGGCGTTGCAGACTTCGTTCGGGGTCAATAACGTCGTGTTGGTCAAAGGTCGTCCGAAATTACTGAATATCAAAGAATTGATCCACTATTTTGTGGAACACCGCCACGATGTGGTGACCCGGAGAACCCGCTTTGAGTTAAATCAGGCGGAACGGCGGGCGCACATTCTGGAGGGGTTGATCATCGCCAGCGACCACATCGACGAAGTGATCCGGATCATCCGGGCGGCACAGACCCCGGAAGAGGCCAGGAACGCCCTGATCGACCGCTTTTCCCTGACGGAGATCCAGGCAACGGCGATCGTGGACATGCGCCTGCGCCACCTGACCGGTTTGGAACAGGACAAGCTGCGCGCCGAATATGCGGAGTTGGAAAAACTGATCCTGCATTTGAAGCAGATTTTGGACAGCGAGGAGATGCGGATGGCGATTATCAAAGAAGAGTTGCTGGAAATGAAGCGGTTGTACGGGGACGAACGCCGTACGGACATTGTGTATGCTTCGGAAGAGTTCAACCCGGAAGATTTCTATGCAGACGAAGAGATGGTGATTACGATCTCCCACATGGGGTACATCAAACGGACGCCGCTCAGCGAATACAAAGTACAGAACAGGGGGGGAGTGGGTTCCAAAGGATCCGCCACCCGCGACGAAGATTTCCTGGAACACCTGATCATGGCCACCATGCACAACACCATGGTGTTCTTTACGGAAAAAGGGAAGTGTTTCTGGCTCAAAGTATACGAAATTCCGGAAGGGACCAAACAGGCCAAAGGTCGGGCCATCCAGAACCTGTTGAACATCGAACCGGACGATAAGGTAAAAGCGTATATCAATCTCCTGACCCTGAAGGACGACGATTACATAAACAGCAACTACATTGTGTTGTGCACCAAGAAGGGGATCATCAAGAAAACCACTTTGGAAGCCTATTCCCGGCCGCGCCAGAAAGGCGTGAACGCCATCACCATCAAGGAAGGGGATCAGTTGCTGGAGGCCAAACTGACCAACGGACAGAACGATATCATGATCGCCGTGAAATCGGGTAAAGCCATCCGTTTCCCCGAAACAAAAGTCCGTCCGATCGGCCGGACAGGTTCCGGCGTCCGGGCCATCACCCTGAGCGGTGAGAACGACGAAGTGATTGGCATGATTTGTGTAGAACCGTCTCAGGCAAGCGTGCTGGTCGTTTCCGAAAACGGATATGGAAAACGGTCGGATATCGATGATTACCGGATCACCAATCGGGGTGGGAAAGGGGTTAAAACCCTGAACCTGACGGATAAAACGGGAGGATTGATCGCATTGATAGACGTGACGGACGAGGACAATTTGATGATCATCAATAAATCCGGCCTGACGATCCGGATGGCCGTGTCCGCCTTGCGGTTAATGGGGCGTAATACACAGGGAGTCAGACTGATAAATCTGAAAAACGACGATGCTATTGCCGCTGTCGCCAAGGTTTCTTCTTCCAAAGAAGAGGAGGGAGGAGAAGAGGCCGGCGGAAACGAAAACGGTGAGGAAAACGATATAACCGAAGAATAACCTTTATTAAAAAGCAATACTATGAAAAAAGTGACTCTTATTTTGACGCTTGTTTTCTGCGCTTCTCTGGCAACTTTTGCGCAGAAAGGAAAAGTGATGTCGGCCGAAAGTTATTTTACAGCCGGTAAGTTAGACGAAGCCAAGAAGATGATAGACGAAGCGATCACACACGAAAAGAGCGTGAACGATCCCATGGCTTATTTTATCAAAGGCCAGATTTACCAGGCGATCGCGGAAAGTCCGCTGGAAACCTACAAAAATCTTGACGCCAATGCGTTAAACGTGGCTTGGGATGCTTTTCAAAAAACCATTGCGTTGGATGTAAAAGGAAGGTATACCAAGAAACTGAAGACTCAGTACGACAATCTGATCATCGATTACACCAACAAAGCGGTGGAGTTTTACAACGGCGGCGATTTTAAAGCGGCTCTGGCTGCCTTTGAAAAAGTGCTGGAGATTGAAAAATCGGAGATCGTAGATCAGCCCAGACCCGCCGATACGGTGGTGATCTTCAATGCCGGCATCACGGCTCAGAAAGCGGGCGATCTGGCCAAAGCCGAAATGTTTTTCAAACAAACGCTGGAACTGAACTACGAACCGGCCAAAATATACGCCATGCTGTCCGACATTCTGAAGGAACAGGGCAAGGAAGAAGAGTCGCTGAAATACCTGCACGAAGGGTATGAAAAATTTCCGGGAGACTCCTATATGCTGGTGCAGTTGATCAATTACTACCTGTCCGGCGGAGAACCTGAAAAAGCGGAAAAATACCTGGACGCGGTGATCGAACAGGATCCGAATAACGCCTCTTTCTACAGGGCTAAAGGGTCATTGTATGAAAAGACCGGAGAGATGGACAAAGCCGAAGAGATGTACAAAAAGGCGTTGAGCATCGATCCGAAAGAGTTTGTCGCCCAATACAACCTGGGAAGCATCAATCTGAACAAAGTCATTGACTTCCATAACAAAGTGAACGAGATCCTGGATGTAAACGAGTACAACAAAAAGATTAAAGAAGTGTACGCCGCTTATGAAACCGTGATCCCGTATTTTGAGAAAGCCCGGGAGATCAATCCGACAGATGCCAACACCTTGTCGTATTTGAAAGAGCTCTATTTCAAACTCAGAAATGAGAAACCCGAATACATGCAGAAATACGAAGAGGTTCAAAAAGCCGTGGATGCACTGAAATAATCCGTAAAAAGGAGAGAATCGGCTTCTCTCCTTTTTTATATCTATAAAACTTATCATAATGTAAATTATAGGACAAATTAAAATATGCTAAAAACAGGCGGATAATCACATCCGGTCACGGCAGTATGCCGGAATTTGCTATATTTGCACGAATTTACATGTGGAAAGGATGCGTAAAACATTGCAGGACAAAGTTGTGATCATTACCGGTGCGTCGTCCGGGATCGGAAAAGCCCTGGTATACCAATGCGCCCGCCGGGGTGCTAAAATCGCCATGGCAGCCCGGTCGCTGGAAGAGTTGCTGGCCATTGAAAAAGAGTTGAAACTTCAGGGCACCGACAGCATCTCCATCCGGACGGACGTAACCAAGGAATTTGCCTGCAAAGAGTTGATAGAACAGACATTCCGTCATTTTGGCAGGATCGATGTGCTGATCAACAACGCAGGGATCTCTATGCGGGCGCTCTTTGAAGAGTCTGACCTGAATGTGTTGCGGAAAGTGATGGATGTCAATTTCTGGGGAACCGTTTATTGTTCGAAATACGCTCTTCCCTACCTGTTGCAGAACCGCGGAAGCCTTGTCGGGATCATTTCCATTGCGGGATTTATCGGATTACCGGGCAGAACAGGCTACGCCGCCAGTAAATTTGCCGTCCGGGGGCTTTTGAACACCATCCGGATCGAAACCCGGAAAAAAGGGTTGCATGTGTTGGTGGCCGCACCGGGATTTACGGCGTCCAATATACGGAAAACGGCGCTGAACAGCCAGGGACGCCAGCAGGGCGAAACGCCCCGTGACGAAGGAAAAATGATGAGTGCAGAACGATGTGCATCACTGATAATCAAAGGAATAAATAAAAGAAAACGAGAGATCATCCTGACCTTTGTGGAAGGAAAATTGACTGTTTTTTTAAGCAAATGGTGGCCGAAATGGGTAGAGAAATTAACGTACTCACACATGGCCAAAGAACCCGATTCTCCTTTTACATGAAGTTGATTTTTTTCATATCGATCTGTCTGCTGTGTGGATTTTCCGGTTCTGCCCAATACTTTGAGCCTTATATAGAACCGGACCGGACGGTCAGAATAGCGCCGGTAATCGGCGCTGACTCCCTCCGTCCCCGGTTACCGGCCCGATTGACCCTCCCGCTCCGAAAAAACCGCTATACTTTTGTTGAAAATCCGGGAGTTCGCTACGCTATACAGAATCTGCAACAGGAACGGTTCCGGGATCCGGAAGTTAAACAGGCGATCAATACGCTGTTGAATTACGCTACCGATCAAACGTTGAAATCGATGGTGGAGTACCTCCAGAGATACATCCGGACAATCGAAAAACGGGAAGCAGCGTTGGAGCTTTTGAAAAAAGAGTTCCTGTCCGATCCGGAAGCAGAGTCGGCCGTTTCGCCGGACATCGAAATGCTGACAGCGTACATTGGGGCGGATACCAACTACCGCTGGTTGAAAAAGATCAGCAGCGACTCCGCCCTGTTGGAATTGGAAAATTCGGCTGATCGATCCATCCGCTTCTGGATCAACAACGGTCA
Organism: Culturomica sp.; assembly: GCA_031271755.1. Lineage (GTDB taxonomy): Bacteria > Bacteroidota > Bacteroidia > Bacteroidales > Marinifilaceae > UBA944. Next base: position 10,248 of record JAISVB010000054.1, on the reverse strand, counting down.
AACCCATTACCACCGTTTCTGGCCCGTGACCAGGGACGGTGATTCCATCGGAACCTGGGTGCAGGTAGCTCCCGGCGGCAACCGGATCCGGCTGCTGATCGACGACGATGTCCAAGCCTCCAGGATTCGCGTGAAAAGCGTTTCCTCCTCCAAATTGGAACCAAGATCGTTGAAAGATCCTTTCAACGCCCGGAAATATTCGTTAGACCGGTTGCACCGCCGGTATTGGACGTATCATACGGAAGTTGATTTCTCCATGGGACAAGGATATGTGGCCAACTGGTCGGGCGGCGGGGAGAACTCCCTTTCGATGCTGAGTAATCTGCGTTATTTTCTGAATTACAACAAGAACAAGATCAGTTGGGAAAACTTTGTCTATTACCGCCTGAGTTTTTTAAAAAGCGGCGACCAGAGCCTGCGGAAAAACGACGAGCGTTTTGAGATCAATTCCAAGTTGGGACAACAGGCTTTCAAACACTGGTTCTACACGGCGCAGTTGAATATCCAGACTACCCTGTTCAATTCGTATGAATACTCGGGTGAAAGCAAAAAAATCGTGGGAAATTTTATGACCCCGTTGTATGTGACCCCCTCTGTCGGGATCGATTATAAACCGAGCAACCATTTTTCACTCTACCTCTCTCCCATCGCAGGCAAGTGGACCTATTTGCGGGATACGACCGGGATCGATCCGGCCCGTTATGGCGTGGAGCGGAAAAGGCACAAATTAGATGCGGGAGCCAAGGTGGAGTTGCGCAACACATTTTCGATCAAAAAAATTGTCAATATACGGAACGAACTGCTCCTGTTCAGCAGTTACGGCAACACCCAGCAGAAATTCAATGCCAACTGGAACGTGCAGGTCAACTTCCGGATCAACTATTTCATGCAAACATCCATCTATACTTATACGGTATTCGATAAAAATTACTCCAAAAAGCTGCAATTTAAAGAAAACCTGAATATAGGCGTCAATTTTAGATTTTGATATGATCCATTTTGAACAGTGCTACATAGAAACGATTGTCATCCACCGGATCGGCAACAAATACGAAGGCGGCGCATTGACGCTTTCGGACGCCTGCTTTCTGCCGGAAGACCCGAATGTGACCGGCCTTTTGAAAAGCTACTTTCTTTCGGCGTTCAAAAAAGATGCCTTTTACCACTTTTCTCCTTACGAAGGAGAGTTGTCCAACAATCCGGTGTACGCTGCCGCTTCCCGGATCTTTGCGGACAGCGGGGAGTTTTACAGCCGGTCGCTGGAGATCGCGGAGCACCTTTACGAGCAATCCAACAACCCGAATATCAAGGAAGGGGAACTGTATGTGGTGCTGTTTCGCGACTGTCACGTGGAAGAGGGAGTCTGTGATGCCGTGGGGATCTTTAAATCCGAAAGCCGGGACACTTTTCTGCGGGTCATTTTGCAACAGAACAGCTACCGTTTGGAGAGCGAATCGGGGATCAACATCCGGAAATTGGACAAAGCCTGCCTGATCTTCAACGTGCAGGAAGCATCCGGGTACAAGGTCGCTGTTTTAGACAAAACCAACAGCAAGGAGGCGCTGTACTGGGTGCATGATTTTCTGGGATTGGAGGCCGCATACGACGACAGCTATTTTCAGACCAGCGGCTACCTGAACCTGTGCAAGGAGTTTGTCCGGGAAGTATACAACAGAGAGAACGATGTACCGGTGGCGGATCAGATCGATATGCTGAACCGCTCCATCGGCTTTTTCAAGGAAGCGGAAACCTTTTCCGAAGAGCGTTTCAAAGAAGAGGTGGTGCGGGAACCGGAAGTCATTCGCGCTTTCGAAGATTTCCGGCAACAATATGAGGAAGAGAAAGAGATCCCCCTGAGCAACGATTTTCCGGTTTCGGATCACGCGGTCAAAGACGAAAAACGGTACTTCCGCAACGTCCTGAAATTGGATAAGAATTTTCACGTATACATCCACGGGCAGCGGAAATACATCGAAAAGGGATACGATACTGCCCGGGATATGAACTATTACAAATTGTATTTCCGGGACGAAGAGTAATTATGAAGCGGATACTGAGGATTTTGGTTGTTGCGGCCGTTTTGGCTGCGCTGGCTGCGGCGGCCGGCTATTACGTCGTTCTTTCCCCCAATACGGAGGTGAACGACGACGCAAGGATCTACATCCGGGAAGGCGATCGGTTTGAAACTGTGCTGGATTCGCTGCAAAGCCGGTCGTATGTAAAAAATAGTACGACCCTTCGCTGGACGGCGGAACTGAAAAGGTATTCCGGAAAGGTAAAGCCCGGTTGTTACCGGATAGAAGACGGCATGAACAACAATGATTTGATCAACCTGTTCCGCTCCGGCAATCAATTGGCTGTCCATTTGACCTTTAACAACGTGCGGACACTGGAGCAGATGGCCGGGATCGTATCCCGCCAGTTGGACATAGATTCCGCCGATTTTCTGCACACGGCCCAAAGCCGGGAATTGCAACAGGAACTCGGTTTTACGCCGGAAAACGTTATCGGCCTGTTTATTCCCGATACCTACCAGGTCTATTGGAGCCTCTCCCCGGAGGAATTGATCCGGCGGATGGCGGCGGAATACCACGCCTTTTGGAACAGGGAACGGACGGAGCAGGCGCGCAAAGCCGGCCTCTCTCCCATGGATATCGCCATCCTGGCTTCCATTGTGGAGGAAGAGACGATCTTGACGGAAGAGTATCCGCTGATCGCCGGAGTCTATATCAACCGGCTGAAACGAGGCATGTTCTTAGAGGCTTGCCCGACGTTGAAATTCGCCCTGAACGACTTTACCATCCGCCGGGTCCTGCATACGCACATAGCGGTGGATTCGCCCTATAATACCTACAAACACAAGGGATTACCGCCCGGTCCGGTGCGGATGCCATCTCCGAGGGCGATGGATGCAGTGCTGAACTACGCCCGGCACGACTACATTTTCTTCTGTGCGGACAGCGATTTTTCCGGCAGACACCGGTTCTCCAAAACACTGAAACAGCACAACGAGTATGCCGCCCGGTACCATGCGGAGTTGAACCGCCGGAACATTTACCAATAATTCCGGTTGCAAAATTTAAGCAACTTGGCCGATTTGCCCGAAAATAATTTTTGCGGTTTCCCCAAAAAGAGTATCTTTGCGCGGTTAAATTTATTTTATTACTTATAATCCATTCAGTATGTTGAACCATTACGAGACCGTTTTCATTACAACTCCCGTTTTATCTGAGATCCAGATAAAGGAAGCGGTAGAAAAGTTCAAACAGGCCATCACGGAAAATGGCGGCCGGATTGAACACGAGGAGGCTTGGGGCCTTCGCAAACTGGCTTATCCGATCCAGAAAAAGACAACCGGATTTTACCACCTGCTCCAATTCGAAGCAGAAGGTGCATTGGTAGACAAGTTGGAAACAGCTTACCGCCGCGACGAACGGGTGATCCGTTTCCTCACCTTCCGGTTGGACAAGTACGCATACGAGTATGCCTTAAAGAGAAGAAGTAAGAACCAAGCAAAAAAGGAGGACTAAGCTATGGCACAGAACGAAAGTGAAATCAGATATTTAACTCCGCCTTCGGTAGAGATCAGAAAGAAGAAATATTGCCGCTTCCTGAAAAGCCGCATCAAATTCATCGACTACAAAGATCCGGAATTTCTGAAGAAATTTCTGAACGAACAGGGAAAGATCCTGCCCAGAAGGATCACCGGAACCTCTATGAAGTATCAACGGAAAGTGGCTACGGCGGTAAAAAGGGCCAGACACCTGGCTTTGTTGCCCTATGTAACCGATTTGATGAAATAATTAAGGAAGGAGGAAAAAATGCAAGTTATCTTATTAACCGATCTGGCCAACTTAGGGCACAAGGACGATATCATCAATGTGAAACCCGGTTACGGACGGAACTACCTTATTCCTCAGGGATATGCCATTCTGGCGACCGAATCGGCCAAAAAAGTAGTGGCGGAAAATGTCAAACAGCGCGCCCACAAAGAGGCCAAGCTGAAAGCAGAAGCGCAGGAACTGGCCACCAAATTGGAAAGTGTAAAACTGACCATCGGAGCCAAAACCAGCAGCACTGGCAAGATCTTCGGTTCTGTGAACAACATCATGGTTGCCGAAGCATTGCTGGCCCAGGGATTTGAGATCGACCGCAAGAAAATTGCGCTGAAAGAGATCAAAGAGATCGGCACGCACACGGCGGTGATCAAACTGCACCGGGATGTAAAAGTAAACGTGGAGTTCGAGGTTGTTTCCGAATAAATCCGGAAAACCGGGCTACACGCATACAATTAAGCGCTCCTCTCCGGAGCGCTTTTTTATTGTGCAATTTTTAAACGTTTGGCCGGAGCGTCTTTTTGTCTCCGAAAACAGCAGGCCGAAACGATGAACAAGAAAAGATATTATTTAGTATCTTTGTGAAATATGGGAAAACAAAAGATAGAACTGAAGGGGGTGCGGGTACACAATCTAAAAAATATCGACCTGAACATCGATCTGAACAACCTGATTGTGATCACCGGAGTTTCGGGGAGCGGCAAATCTTCTCTGGCGTTTGACACACTGTATGCAGAAGGGCAGCGAAGATATGTGGAGAGTTTATCGGCATACGCCCGGCAATTCCTGGGACGTCTCAACAAACCGGAATGCGACTACATCAAAGGGATCCCTCCTGCCGTCGCCATCGAACAGAAAGTAAATACGGCCAATCCGCGATCCACCGTCGGAACCTCCACCGAGATCTACGATTACCTGAAATTACTCTACGCCCGCGCCGGTCAAACCTTCTCCCCGGTTTCGGGAAAGGAAGTAAAACGGGATACGACGGACGACATTACCTGCTATATTCTGGAAAATAGCCGGGGAGAAAGTGCAGTGATCCTGGCGCGTCCTCCCCGTCTCTTTGAACCGGGAGGCTTGTCGCTGTTACTGACTCAAGGATTTTCCCGTGTCAAATACCGAAACGAATACCGGCGGATAGAAGAGCTGTTGGAACAGCAAAAAGAGTTTTCGTCCGGGGAAGAGGTCAGCTTGGTGATCGACCGCATCTCCGTCAACAACGAAAAAGATACCGTTTCCCGGATTTCAGATGCCATCGAAACAGCTCTGTACGAGGGAGGCGGGACATGTTTGGTCGAAACGGCAGGTACGGTACGCACCTTCTCCAACCGTTTCGAGGCGGACGGTATCATCTTTCAGGTACCTTCCGTCAACATGTTCAGTTTCAACTCTCCCATCGGCGCCTGTCCCCGGTGCGAAGGATACGGAAGGGTGCTGGGGATCGACGAAAATTTAGTCATCCCGAACCAGGCCTTGAGCGTCTACGAAGATTGCGTTGTTTGTTGGCGCGGAGAGGTCATGGGCGAATGGAAACAGCACTTAGTGCGGAATGCGCACAAAGCCGGCTTTCCGGTTCACACCCCCTACTACGAACTGACGGCCGGACAAAAACAGATGCTTTGGGACGGTTCTGCTTGGTTTAAAGGTATTTACGACTTTTTTGCCTGGTTGGAATCCCAACGGTATAAAATCCAGAACCGGGTAATGATTGCCAGGTATACGGGTAAAACGACATGTCCGGATTGCCGGGGAACACGTCTGAAACCGGAAGCCTCCTGGGTACGGGTCGGCGGTAAATCCATCCCTGACCTGGTGGAGATGCCGGTCAGCGAGTTACAGCTCTTTTTCCGGGATATCCGGCTAACCGGCCGGCAACAGCAAATTGCGGAACGAATTCTTCCGGATATCCGGAACCGGCTGGATTTTCTGATGGAGGTCGGATTGGGTTACCTGACCCTGAACCGCCTCTCCTCCACCCTTTCCGGCGGAGAATCCCAACGGATCAACCTGGCCACTTCCCTCGGATCTGCCCTGGTCGGTTCGCTGTACATTTTGGACGAACCGAGCATCGGCTTGCACTCCCGGGACACCGAACAGTTGATCCGTGTGTTGAAGCGACTGAAGGAACTGGGCAATACCGTGGCCGTAGTGGAACACGACGAAGATATCATCCGGGCGGCCGATGAGATCATCGACATCGGCCCGCTGGCCGGTCAATTGGGCGGAGAGATCGTCTTTCAGGGCACCCTGAAACAATTGAAACCGGCCGGTACGCTTACCTCCGATTATCTGTACGGGAAAAAACAGATCGAAGTCCCTTCCCGCAGGCGAACCTCTTCCCGGAAGATCACCCTCACCGGAGCTACGGAAAACAACCTGAAAAACATCACGGTGGATATTCCCTTGGGCGTCATGACCGCCATCACCGGTGTGAGCGGCTCCGGAAAAAGCACTCTGATCAAAACCCTGCTGGTTCCGGCTTTGCAAAGAGAGTACGGCGAGTATTCCGATCGCGTCGGCAGTTACGATAAATTATTGGGCGACCTCTCCGATCTGTCGGGCGTGGAGTTCATCGACCAGAATCCCATCGGGAAATCCTCCCGCTCCAATCCGGTGACTTACCTGAAAGCCTGGGACGATGTCCGGAAATTGTTTGCCGACGAAAAATTGGCCAAGGCGCAGGGATTCAAACCCTCCCACTTCTCGTTCAACGTTCCGGGCGGGCGTTGCGAAGAGTGCCAGGGAGAAGGGATCATCAAAGTGGAGATGCAATTTATGGCCGACGTCTACTTAGAGTGTGAACATTGCAAAGGAAAACGGTTCAGGGAGGAGGTGCTCGAAGTCCGGTTCAAAGGCCAAAACATATACGATATCTTAGAGATGACCGTAGACCAGGCGGTAGCCTTCTTTTCCGAAGGCAAAACCCACACGGAACGAAGCATCGTGGAGAAACTCCGGAAGTTGACGGATGTCGGATTGGGCTATGTAAAATTGGGGCAATCTTCCAGCACATTGAGCGGCGGAGAGAGCCAGCGGGTCAAATTAGCCTATCACTTGAGCCGGGAAAATGCGGCTCCGACCCTGTTTGTATTCGACGAACCCACCACCGGCCTGCATTTTTATGACATCGACAAATTGATGGACTCCCTGAACGCCCTGATCGCCCGGAAACACACCGTCGTGATCATTGAACACAACATGGATGTGATCAAGTGTGCGGATCACATCATCGATCTGGGGCCGGAAGGCGGCAAAGAGGGAGGCCGTGTTGTTTTTGCCGGATCCCCCGAAGAGTTGGCGCAATGTAAACAATCCTATACCGGTAAATACCTGAAAGAGAAACTGAAAAAACGATGAAGAAGATCATTGACTTTACGGTGCGGGAAAACCGGCCGTTAACAGATACCCTGTTTTTCCTGACCCTTTACGCTCCGGAACTTCCGGAAGTTGCTGCGGGGCAATTTGTCAACATCAAAGTTGAGGGCAGTCCGGAAATCTTTCTGAGGCGGCCGATCTCCATTTTCGACGCCGATCCGGCCGCCGGGCTTCTTTACCTGTTGATCAAAATCGCCGGAAAAGGAACCGCCCGGTTGGCGGAGCTGAAAAAAGGGGAAAAACTGAATATCCTCCTGCCGTTGGGCAACACCTTTACCCTGCCCGGAAAAGAGGAGCGCATTCTGCTTGTGGGTGGAGGTGTCGGCATCGCCCCAATGCACTTTTTAGCCAAAACATTGCGCCAGAAAGGCCTGCACCCGGAGCTGCTGATCGGGGTGCGGAGCTGTTCGGACGTGGTGTTGCGCGAAAACCTCGAAATCGTGGCTCCTCTCCACTGCACCACAGAGGACGGAACGTTCGGAGAAAAGGGATTTCCGACCGCTCATTCGGTCTGGCGGAAAACATTCGACCGGATCTATTGCTGCGGGCCGGATCCGATGATGAGAGCAGTTGCGGATCATGCTTTCCGGAAGGGGATTGCGTGCGAAGTATCCTTGGAAAATACAATGGCCTGCGGGATCGGCGCATGCCTCTGTTGTGTCACGGAGACACAGGAAGGACACAAATGTGTCTGTACGGAAGGGCCTGTTTTTAACACAAAAGCATTGAAATGGCAAAATTAGCGATAAATCTGGCCGGATTGGAATTAAAAAATCCGGTGTTGACCGCTTCCGGTACGTTTGGGTACGGTACCGAATTTCAGGATTTTATAGACCTCTCCCGCCTGGGAGGCTTTATCGTCAAAGGAACCACCCTGCATCCCCGGGAAGGAAATCCCTATCCGCGCATGGCGGAGACAGCTTCCGGCATGTTGAATGCCGTCGGGTTGCAAAACAAGGGGGTAGACTATTTTATCGACCGGATCTATCCCGGAATACAAGGGCTCAAAACAAATATCTTAGTAAATGTTTCCGGGTCTACTGTTTCCGATTACGTTGAAACAGCCGCTAAAATTAACGAACTGGAGCACATCCCGGCCATTGAATTGAACATCTCCTGCCCCAACGTAAAAGAGGGCGGCATGGCCTTCGGAACCCGCTGTTCTTCCGTATCGGAGGTGGTGCGGGCGGTGCGGCAGGTATACCGGAAACACCTGATGGTGAAATTATCTCCCAATGTGACGGACATACAGGAGATTGCACGGACGGCCGAAGCGGAAGGAGCCGATTCGCTCTCCCTGATCAATACCCTGATGGGCATGGCGGTGGACATCCGGAAACGAAAGCCGGTGCTCAGTACGGTTACGGGCGGATTGAGCGGCCCCTGTGTCAAACCGGTAGCGCTCCGGATGGTGTGGCAGGTAGCAAAAGCAGTAAAAATACCGGTGGTCGGTTTGGGAGGGATCATGAACGCAGCCGACGCCCTGGAGTTTCTGATGGCCGGCGCTTCTGCCGTTCAGATCGGTACGGCGAATTTCATCGATCCTGCCGTCACCGTAAAAATCATCGACGGGATTGAAGCGTACTTAGATGCCAACGGTTTCGGGGATGTCCGGGAAATTATCGGGATTATCTAAGAAAAATAGCTAATCTACGGCGTCTAATCGTTTCGGAATTCTTCGAAACTGCCGTCCGCATAAAAAAGGATCACTCTCTTCGGTGTTTTGCCCGGAAGAGAAGCCGGAACAGCCGTTGTCCTTTCGGGGAGAGCGGCTGTTTTTGCCGGGGGAACGGCTTCCGGTTCGGCCGGCGGTTGGAGCCGGAAGAGCGGTTCTTCCGCAATGACCGGAGTATCCGCATTTTTTCCCGTTATACTTCCCGTTCCGGAGATCAACCAATCCATGCTGATATCCGGGAATGCCCGGGCGATGTGTTCCAGCATTTCCAAACCCGGCCGGTTGCGCCCTTTCAGCAAATGGGAGATGGCAGAAGGGTTGGCGTCGATCAGCCCGGCAAATCTTGTTGCGGTCAACTCTTTGTATTCCATAATCTCGTTCAGGCGGTCTTTGATCGTACTCATGCTTCTCTTTTTGCTTGTATTTACTTCCGGACTTTACCGCATGCAGGATTTGTACAGCAGCGGTAAGTTTGTAATTTTCCTTCTTCCTTTACGAAAAATCGCAGTCCGAAAACATTACAAATGTAATCAATAAACGGCACATATGCAAGTTACAAGAGTAATCATCCATGTATTACAGTTGTAAAGCACCTCTTTTTGTTTCATCAGAAGATAGAACAGAATCATGATAATCAGATATATAGATGTATCTTTTCATTGTAGTTGCCATTAAACACATGGCTTTCAGACTATTAATGTATTATATCTTCTCCATACGGGATGTATTTATATAAATCAACTATTCAATTAATAAATATAATAGACAGGTAATAAAACACATATATATTTTAAAACATCGAAAACACAGATCAAAATCCCTTTAAGCATTGTTCATGGTATTTAAAGATGCGTCTTTTCCTTTTATTGATACAATTTATAACTCTGATATACAGTAAAATAGCATAGTTAGAAATGTATGTTAAAACATCATTCATATGTGAATGTACAATTGTAATTAAAAATAATTATTACATCTGTAGCTTCTCAAACTCAATGGATTTTCATCCCTATTGTTTTTACATATGTAATGTTTTTTTGATTTGTCAATTGCCTCCTTCTTTACTATCTTTACGCACATGACAACACAAGACAAACTACGCTCCTTGCGGGAAATTATGGCCCGGGAAAATTTGGACGCTTACATCGTGTCCGGTACTGATCCGCACAACAGCGAATATTTGCCTGCTCCCTGGAAGCAACGGGAGTGGCTTTCCGGTTTTACCGGCTCTTTCGGAACGGTTGTGGTAACCCCGGACTACGCCGGTCTCTGGACGGATACCCGCTATTTTATTCAGGCCGGGAAGGAGTTGCAGGATTCCGGCATAACCTTACACAAACTCCGTGTTCCCGGCGCGGT
>JAISVB010000019.1 GCA_031271755.1 Culturomica sp. | reverse complement strand
CCGATGATGGCTTTGAGCCGGATCCGGACGATCGCTTCCCCGTACCGTTCCTTCCGGATCTCTATCTCCCCCCATTCGTAACTCCGCACTGCCGTTTCATTTTCCGCCAGCCGCTCTGCTTCGATCCGGCAGGCCAGCAATTCCATCTCGGCGGTAAGCAGATCGCTATTGTCTGTCCGGGAAGTTCCCACGTACACCAATATGTTGAGCGTGAGGAAAAAGAAGAGCAGCCAGATCACGGAAGCCACCACCACCTCCGGCAGCGTGGAAGCGACAGCCTTTTTTTTCATCAATACAGCCATTGTACGCACCTCCTTTCGTACGCACTTTCCTGCCACAGGGGATAGGGAAAATGGTCCGTGGCAAAAAAGCGGGCGTTGTAAAAAATGTTTGAATAAAACCCTTCCGGCGCAAAATAGTAACTTTCGCACAGCCAGACGCTCCCGGTTATGCTTCCCTGTACCTGTGCAATGCCGTTTACCCAAAGCAACCCTCTGATACGGGTGTTTTCCGGCTGTATGTACCGGGCTTTCGGCCGGCCTTTCAAAGGGGCTGTTCCCTCCACAATGACATACCCGTTTACCTCGCACGCTTCCCCCATTTTCAGGTATCCCTCCGGCGCTTCTCCTTGCAGGTAGATGCCCGAAGGGTATTCCAGCAGCACCTTTTCTTCCAGAACGACCGAATCCCGGGCGAATACCTGTACTTTGCCCGTAAACCCGCTCTCTATCCGGACGGAAGCAGCTACAATCAGTATGTCCTGCAGGCGGCTTTCGCTGCCGATGACTAAGTGCTCTCCCCGTAAGATCACGCGCCCCCGGGCGTCACCTTCCAGGCGCTCTCCCGCTATTCCCACGCACAAGGCCGCCTCCCGGAAGCTCCTCCGGACCGACAGGTTGCCTCCGGAAAGCGTATCCTCCGGCAGTTGCCACAACGCTTCCGTGTTTTTCCGTACGGCCGGATCGGTGGCGGGCAATTGCTCCCCGCTGGTTTTGATCTGTTCTTTCTCTACCGGTTTGCCTTCAAAAAAACGGGCGTGCATCTGGACGTACTGCAAACCGTTCTCCGGGAGCCACGCCTCTCCGAACAGGGCGGTGGTTCCGGCAAAAGAGATCGCTTTGCGGCGGTTGCACACCCACAGGGCCGGGTGTTGCGGGCCGGGGTGCGCCTTTCCGAACATCCGTACGGAAGAGGCGTTTCCCTCTACCGTCGCCACGGTTACCACTTCGTACAATCCCCAAAGGTACCGTTCCGCCCGGAGGCAGGCGTTTCCCTCCTCCTCGTACAGCCTGTAAACAGAGTCCTGTACCATCCGGCTTCCGGCCACGCTGTCCGCCGCATAGAGGACAAAGCCGGATTCCACGTGCAGTTGCAACTGCTTTTTCCGGTGGTACGCCGCCGCCTGTCCCGTGTGCAGGTCCCACAACAAAAAAACGCCCAGCACGGCCAGCAGCAACAAGGTTCCGGCCACCAGCACCGTTGCCAGCACCGAAGCGCTTAAAACTGCTTTTGTCTCTTTTGTTCGCACCATCTGTTTTATTGAAGCCGAATGACGTATCGCTTTTTCTCCCGGCTCAATACCAATGAATCCGGGTATACCTGCTCAATGCCGTATCCTTCGATCTGTTTCTCCTTTTTCCAGTCGATCATCCGCGTTTCCCGGCCTGCTTCTATTAAGAGCCACTCTTTCCGCTGTTTTCCGATGATCCCTTTGTACCGGAAGGCAGGAGGTGTATCCGGCTGCACAGCCGGAATATTCCGGCCTTTTTTTCCGGGATCCGCCGGCGGGGAGGGGGGAGGAGAGAAGGTTCTTCCCAGAAAAGGATCGCGGTAGTTGAGCAACAACTCCGCCTTTTTTTCCGGAACGGCCACAGTTTCCCTGCTAGTTGCCGGGAAAACGGGACCCGGATCGGAGAGCGCTGTTATGACTTTCCGGATGACCAGGCCCCAAACCACAACAACGGCTAAGAAAAGCAGCGCCGATACCCGTTTACTCACTTTCATCTTTGCCCTCTTCTTGCTCTTTTTCTTCTTCGATGATGGTCAACTTCTGTTTTTGAGTTGCTGTCCGCCAGGCGGAGTTGCATCCCTGCAACGACCATTCGTACACTCCGGCAGGCAACGAGTACTCAAAACGGTTCACCTGTACCACCGTGTCTACTAAACAGCGGGCTGCCGTTTCGAAAGAAGGGGTGACGATCCGCAGCAGGTAGCTGTCTGCTCCCTCCAGCTCCTCCCACAGGAAAAGCTGCTCTTTTTCAGTCGTTTCGGCATCCGCCGTGGGCGCCACGATCACCAACCGGTCGTCGGAGATGTCCTTTTCAAAAACATCTTCACAGGCCCAAACAGTTGTAATGGCCAGTAAGATCAATACAATTCGTTTCATATCTGTTGTTTTTCATTCTACTTCCTGCACTAAAACCGTCAGCAAGAGACGCTCCGCCCGGCTTCTTCTGTCCGTTTCCAGGCGAAAGTGGCTGGATACCACCTTCCCGGGACACTCCTCTCCTTCCATAAAATCCAGCAGCCGTACAAGCGGGATAAACGCCCCCGATAAGACCAATTCGCCCGTATACACCTCAAACTCCTTTTCGCTTTCGGTAAAAAAGGGGGTGTACCGCTCCACCGTCACCCTGTTTTTTTCGATCCGCTCCCGGAGCCGGTTCAGGATCTCTCCGCTGCTGACCGCTGCACCGGCGCCGGAAAGCGTCAGAGTCGCCGGGCTGTTTTCCGGCGTCCGCTGTAACTGTTCCAGTTCCTTTTCCATCCGCCTGCACTCCCGTTGCAGGGACAGGGTGTTTTTCAAGGTCAGTTGCCATACCAACAGGGGAGCTATCACCAGCCATCCCGCCAATTTCAGGTGTCCGATATACCGCTTCATAGTTCGATGATGATTTCAAAGGTGAAAAACGCCTCTTCCGGTTGTTTGTCTAAAAAAGTGAGCCGTACCTGCCGGAAGGAGGATTCGTCCGACAGCAGCCGGGTTAGCCGTCCCACTGATTCTTCCCGTTCCGTCCGCCCTTTGAGGCGAACCGTGTTAGATTGCAATTGCAAGGGTTTCCCCTTTTCCGGGTTTTTCTGCAACGGAACTAAGGAGAGTTCCGTCAGGCGCACCTGTTCCGGCAACAGGGAAGCGATGCGGTCGGCTGTCCGGCTGAATGGAAAAGCGGTGCCGTTTCCGTAGGTCTGTAAAAAAGCGGAAAGCCGGCGATCATCTCCCCGCTGCTGCTCCGATGTTTTTTGGAAAAACGCCAGTTCCGAGCGCAGCCGGTTGTGTTCTGCCGATATGTCCGAATGGATAGCGAAATTGAGGGCTGCCATCAAAAACAGACAGGCCAGCACGGGGATCCTGACCTTTGCCGCCAGCAGAGCGGCTAATTGTCCGGCCTGTCGGTCGGTTTTCAGCAGGTTCCGGAAAGTCAGCCGTTCCCGGAAAACAGCCGTCAGTTTCTCCTCCTCTCCGTCACCCTCTTCGTCTACCGGAAAAAGAGCAACGACCGCTACTTTCGGATGGTTTATCGTTTCTAAAAATTGCGCCGGCATCTCCCGGCGGACAAACACCAACCGGCGTTCCCCTCCCTCCCCGGTGTACTCTTCCCACAGGAAGTCCATACTGCGGATCACTTTTTCCCGGATGGCATCTCCCGGGTGCACGGTTTTGGCAATTACACCCTGCCCGGTGATCCCCACCACAACTGCTGCGGGCGCCGGACGTTTCCCGGCCCACTCTTTCGGAGAGACGATCCCCTGCTTCTTTCCGTATTCCATCTTTCCCCGCCTGTAGTAGATCGGGCAGGCCGTAACCCGGACATCCCCGTCCTGTTCGAGACGGACTTTCAGATAGGTGATCCGGTGAATGATTCTGTTGAGCATGTGTGGCGGATCCGGTTTAAAAAACGATGGTCGGGCTGATGAATATGTTCAACTTCTGCGAAGTTTTGTTGTCGGCCGAGGAACCGAAGAGCCATTTGATCACCGGTACCCGGGCCAGAAAAGGCAGACCGGTGGAGGTTTTGTTTTTTGTACTCTTCTCGATCCCTCCCAGCAGCACCATCTCTCCGTCCCGGACCCGCAGGATGGACTGAAAGCTGCGGGTGGAAGTGCCCGGCGGGGCCGGCTCTTTTTCGTCCACTTTGGAGTTGTTTTCCGTAAATTCCGTCTGCTCCAGGGTAATGTTCAGGGTGATCATGCTGTCCCGGCTGACAAAGGGCACCACGGTTACCTCCAGGTTGGCGTCGATGCTTTTCCACACGTATGAGTCGGTCTGCATCGGGTTCTGATAACCGATGATGTTGGTATTCACTTCCTTGTAATAACGCGTCTCGCCGCTTTTCAGCTTGGCCTCGTGCCCGTTCAATGTGGAGAGCCTCGGTGTGGAGCGCAGTTCGATGTTGCCGTTCTCTTCCAAAAATTTCAGATTCATGTAAAAATTGGGGGTCACTTTGCCCAAATTGATGGAACCGAAACCGTTGAAGCTGTTTATCAGCCTGTTGATGGAAGTCGCCCCCAGGGTCACTCCCACGCCCGGTGAAAAGGCTCCTCCCGTCGTGGCCGGCGCATCCCCCAATCCCATGGAGATACCCGCCTCTTTGATCATGCTTTTGCGGACATCCACAATGATCACGTCAATGGAGACCAGGGGCACACTTTTGTCGATAGAGGTCAAAAATTGTTCTATCCGGGTCACTTTGCTTTGATCCCCGCACAGGATCAGGCTGTTTTGATCGGGAAACACCACGACCTGCGTACCGGTTTTCAGGGTTTCGGGGATCAGATCCGCCACTTTGTCCACTGTGCGGTAGCGCATGGGAAGTGTACGCACTGTCAGGAAAGAGCCGGTATTTTCTTTTCCGGCGGTACCGAAGAGGTAGATCCCTCCGCTTTCGTACCAAGAGTATTCCGTGCCGGTAAACAGTACATGGAGGAAGGTGGGGAGGTCTACCCGGCGCACAAAGACGGAGATGTTCCGTTGCAAGGGGGTGACAAAATAGTAACTGAGTTGCAGTTTTTCGCATACGCCGGTGATGATGTCGCTCAGGTTGCCGGAGGATATCATGGCCGATATCATGCCCAAAGAGTCTACTTCCAACTGACTGGCGGCAAACGACGGCCGGTAACTGAATTCCCGGGGAAGGCCTCTGTTACCGGTGCCGGGCTCTTCCCGGCCGGTGAAGAGCCAGCCCTGTTCCCCGCTCTTTTCAACGATCAGTCCGTTCACCCCCGCCAGGGTATTCACCCCCTCTTCCAAAGGCATTCCGTGTATGTAAGCGGATACCCGCGTGTCATACAAATGTTGGGGGACGATAAGATTCCGGCCGGTCTGTTCCGCTATTTTCCGGGCTACTCTGATCAAAAGGGCGTTGGTGAGGTCACAACTGAAGAGATCGTTTTCCCGTTCGTACCGGATCTGCAATTCCGGCTCCCGGAGAGGGAGCGGAGCTTCCGGATAGACGGAGACTATATTCCCGATCACCTCTAAGTTCAGTTTATACTCCCGGCAGAGGAATTCCAGCAAGTCCGTCACCCGTATGTTTTTAAAATTGCAGGAGACCAGTTGCTGGTCGGCATTCCGGACACAAAGGTTCACCTCGTTGGCTTTGGCGACATTCCTGAGCAGTTCCGCCAGCGGCAGGCCTGCTGCCGAGACATCGATCCCGAAAAGGAAAGCGGGGTCGCGTTGTCCCAGCAACTCCAGTTCCGCACGGAGGCGTTCCTGTTTCAGGGAGTCGGCTGCGGTGGGTTGTGCCTGCAGGCCGGGCCATTGGAGCAAAAAAAGTGTACACCAGATAATTCTTCTCATTGTGTTGTGTTTTTATTGACTGTTCTCGCCTCCCAGCAAAGGCGCCAACTCCTCCAGCGAGGTTTCGCCCGAGCGGTACAAGCTGATCATGGAGTCCTTTAAGGTGCGGATGCCCTGTTGTTTTAAACGGGCGTCGACTTCGTTGCCCGACCGGCGGACCTGCTCCGCCAAGTAGTGGTCTACCGGTATCACTTCGTAAACGGCTTTCCGGCCGCTGTAGCCGGTGTAGTAGCAACGTTCGCATCCGGCGGCCCGATAATAAGCGCCTTCGCTGTGGCCGGCGCCCAACAGGGACTTCAGGTGTGTATCCCGTTCCGCCGGTTGCTTGCAGTGTGGACAAAGGATGCGCACCAGCCGTTGGGCGACACACAGCACCAATGTGTCGGCCAGCAGGTAGGGGTGAATGCCCATGTCCGTCATGCGCGCTACGCTTCCCCAGGCGCTGTTGGTGTGAATGGTGGATAGGAGCAGGTGGCCGGTCAGCGAACTGCGTACCGCCATCTGTGCGGTGTCGGCGTCCCGGATCTCGCCCAGCATAATGATGTCGGGATCCTGCCGCAGAAATGTCCGGAGGGCGCTTCCAAAGGTCAGGCCGATCTCCTCTTTCAATTGCACCTGGTTGACTCCCTCTAAAGTGTATTCCACCGGGTCTTCGATGGTCAGGATGTTGCTGCGTTCTTTGTTCAGGAGCCGCAAGGTGGCGTACAGGGTAGTGCTTTTGCCGGAACCTGTGGGGCCGCTGATAAGCACCAAGCCGTTCGGTCGCCGGATGGCGCGGGTGTAATCTTCTAACTGTTTGTCGTCAAATCCCAGATTTTCCAGTTCAAGCAGTTCCAAGCGCCTTGTCAACAGGCGAAGCACCACTTTCTCCCCATAAATAGTGGGCAGGGAAGAAACCCGCAGATCAAAGGGGCGATCCCCCACCCGGTACAGGATACGGCCGTCCTGCGGCAACCGCTTTTCCGAAATATCCAGGTTGGCCATGATCTTCAGGCGGTTTACAAGCGCCGGATAGTTCCCTTTTTCCACGATGTATCGCTCGATCAGGCTGCCGTCTATACGAAACCGCACCCGGCACCGGTGCTCGTACGGTTCAAAATGGATATCGCTGGCGTTGTTCCGGTACCCCTCTTCGATCAATCCCCGGATGTAGTCCGGACTGTCGACGTTCATGACGCGCACGGAGCGGCCGTTTTCCGTCCCCTCTTCTTTCCGGTAGTACCGGTGCAGCAGACGGTGTAACTCATCGGCCGGAAGAAGTGTCACCTGCACCGGTAAACCGAATACCACTTCCAATTCCGTCTCTTGCAAGGTATAATCCCGCCCGGCATTTCCGTAACAGCACAACGCGGCCCCCTCTTTTCCATAGGGCAGCAGATTGTATTCCCAGGCTTCTTCCGGTGTGAACAACTGGATGATCTCTGTAGGTATCCGGATCTCGGTCATCTTGTGATCAGTTTTAGACAGACATACCCTATGTAACAAAGGCCTACCGTACCCACCAACGGGATCTCTCCCCGGGTTGTCCACGCATTTTTACACATCCACCAAACTGCTAAGGTCAACACAAAAGAGATCGTCAGGAATCCCACCAGTTCCCTCAAACCGAACAGGGGAGTCAGGCAGGCCAGGAACCAAAGGTCTCCCCAGCCAATGTATCCCTTTGTCGTTCCGTAGCGCAGGCGCAGGTATAGCCATACCACGGCCGCCATACAGAACACAGCTGTTCCGTTTACCAACATCCGGAAGCCGAATTCGCGCCAGCCGAATTCCAGGCAGTTGCCTGCGACGGCAAGCAATCCGAAAAGGATCAGCCATACCACACCAATTTGCCGCTCCCGGAAATCGGAACGGATCATTATGAACAGGGGGAGAAAGGCGGGAAGTGCGTACATGCCTTAGTCCTGAGTGGTCTCTTTCAGTTCTTTTTCCTGGTTGATCTCCCACACGTTGAAGGCTCCGTCCCCGTCAAAATCCACAACGGCTGTGGCTGTTGCCCGGAACCCTTTCTCGTTGGCTTCGGCGATCTCGATGCGGTAGTTGGCATTTCCCTGGTCTGTGACTAATTTTTGCTGTTCAAATCCCAGGTCTTTCAGGGAGGTGGAGTAGCGCGAATGGGTGTAGAAATGGGTTTTCTGCAAGGTATGCAGAAATACCAGTTGCTGCTGGGCTTCCGTCGCTTTGGCCTTGGTGATCAACGGCATGAGATTGGGGAGAGCGATCAGCACCAATATGCCGATAATCACCAATACCACTAACAATTCCGGTAGCGAGAAAGCGTTCAGGCGACCGGCTTTTCGCTGCCGAGAGCCATTTTCTGTAACAGGCAGTTTATGTTTCATTTTTTATGAAATTAATTGATAGTCAAATACCCTTGAGTTTATGGCACACAAGTAGCATACGCACGGTATGTTACCGCTGCAATGTAGTCAACAACTGTTAAAAAAACAAGCGACTTTGGGGAAATTATAATTCGACTTTTTGAAAAAAGTCACTTAATCCGCAAACTTCCACATCATTTTTAAACGGATAAGATGCTGATACGGGCGCAACAATGTATGTTTTATCCGGTTTTGTGGTTTCTATAGCACTCCAAAAACCCTTAGTTACCTGTGGTGCCGATGAGGCTTTGCATTTTACGGCTATTGTCCGGTTACCCTTCTCAATAAGCAAATCCAACTCATCACCTGTGGCACTACGATAAAAAGAGAATTTGCAATCTCTCAATGAAGAAATGATGTTTTTAATCACAAAGCCTTTCCAAGAGGCCCCGAAAACAGGATTACCCATCAGGGAATACATTTAAATTCTCTTGTCTTTATATTAAATACTCTTGTCTGCTCTTCCTCATTTTTGTTTCTAAAAAAGATTTTCATTCTGTCATTGTCCAGATATTCCACCTTGCCGCCCCAATGTATTGACGAAATTGAATAAAAATATTGTTCTAATGGAAATGGGGTTATATCTTTCAGTTCAAAATCTTTTATTAATTCTCCGTCTTCTCCATATATAACTAATGTATGCTCATATCCTTTGGAATACCAATCGTCAATCGTGACTATTGATTTACCGTCATTTGCCACTATTGCATTTACAGGCGATTGACTATTTACCAAAGGCCTGTTCCATACTTCAATCGTGTCGGAATTACATATATGATATAAGATTGCATGAGAAGATACAATACTATCTGTAACAATTCCTTTTTTTAATTGCTTTTGATATTTGGCAGTAAAGTAGTCATTGGGATATTCTATTGGATAAATCATTAGCATATATTCTTTGTTATCAGAATAAATAGTGATTATTCTGAGATTTTCCCAATCATCTGCAAAGACACTAACAGTGCTAATAACTACAAATAATATTGAACATAAATACTTCTTTACCATATTCTTGGAATTTTATAAATGAAATGCCACCATTGAGGACTAAAACTTGTTGTATATCCACCTGTAGGTGTTGTTATTGAGCCGTATACTCCTGCTTGATTTCCATACCAGTTAATCCTATTAGAAAGATTAATTCTGTGTTTTCGATAAAGTCCCTGATTACGGTAACTGTATAAGTATGTTTCCCATTCCTCCATTCCTGCAACTTCTAAATCGATTTTTACTCCTTGGTATTTTCCAGACAAGACATTACGTTGATGTCTCATTTCGTGATATGCAGTAAGTGCTAATCTGTCAAAATTACCTTCAAAAGAGTGATCTCCATAAAAGATTTCTCCTGTTTGAGGATCGGTTAAGCCAGGATTTCCTCTGGTTTTACTTGGGTCATAAGTTCCCTTAAATCCAAAATAATCTAAAGCCTTTTGTTGTTGTCCGTTTTCGACAAAATTCCGAAAAACTCTGTTGTTACTTCTAAATCCTTGCCCTCTTATTAGATTAGTCGTATGTTCGGGATATATCATTGTCGAAACGCTTGGATTAAATTCCCAACTGTTCTGATTTATACTCCAAGCAGACAGGTTGCCACTCCAATGATTGTGCGTAATATTGTAATTAGCTCCTATCGAAGTAAAATTTGTACTTATCGGGAATCCCATTTGAGGAGATATTCCTGCCGACCAACCAACATTAAATCCACTTTGAGTTGAATATGAAGCATACACCGTATTAAAAGCGACAGTAGCACCTGCGGTAGCATTAAAATCATTATTTTTAAAATTATATCCGACACCTGCCTGTACGCTTGCAACACCTGGTATTCCTATCATAAAATTAAAGCCAATATTCAAACCGCCACTTTTGCTCCAGCCTATATTGGGGATTATCCAAAAGAACTCTCCATCCGGATCTACATACATCATGGGAGAATTGGCACAGTATAGGTATGGATTGGTTGTTTGGAGTGCGGGATCCTGGTTGAACCACCTGCCCAGTAGCGGGTTGTAGTATCTTGCGTGGAAGTCGTACAGTCCGAGCACGGCGCCGTTTAGGGTTGCATCCTGGAACTCCTTCCCGCCGTAGAGGTAGGGATTCAGGTTCGGGTTATCCAACCTTCCCTGCGCCAGCCCGAATGGATAGTAATCCGTCCGCTGGTCTACCGTCAGGCCTCCGTTCTCCGCCGACAACAGCACCCTTGTGCTGCCCACGTGGTCGCGCTTGAAGTATTTGTAAACAAACGTGCCGTTTTGGTTCCACACCAATCCTTCGGGATGCAGCACATACTGCAACACCTCCGGTGTGGAGAGGGCGCTCCGGGTATAGGTAAACACGCTCCGGTAGTATGTCAAAGAACCGTTGGGCTGCACGGAAGCCAGTTTCGTTCCGTCTGCGCTGTAAATATAGCGAATTTCCTCTCCGCCTGCAACTATCCTTTGGGGAAGATTGAGCAGGTTGTACTCGATCTGAACTCCCGTTAGGCCGTCTGTGGTCATGTTCCCGTTTTCGTCGTATACAAAGGAAGCGGAAGGAGTGCCGTTTGTGACTAAGCTGCTGAGTGCATTCCCGTTCTGTGGATCATCGTAGCGGTACTCCAGCGAGTGCACCATACCACCGTTCCCGTCCGTCCGCGCCAGCGATCGGATGTTTCCGTTGCGGTCGTATTCGATGGGGGTGTTCATTCCGGCCGTTCCCTTTTCCGCCCAGGCGTCGGTTACCGTCCACGCCGCGCCCGCCGTTTGCAGGGCCTGTGCCGCAGCCATCTGCCCGAATCCGTCGTAGGAGAAGGTATAGCCCGCCTCGGTGGCGCTTCCGCCTCCCCACGTCACGTGCGCCAGCCGCCCGTCGTTTCGTCCTGCCAGTCCGTTGGGCGCCCTGTCAAACCACAGATTGTAAGAGAAGGAAGGGGAGGAGGTTCCCGTCTGCCGCCCGGCCATGTCGTACGCATGGGAGGTCGTTTCGAGTCCGTTGTGCAGTGCCGTCTGCGCGAGGTTCCCCAGCCCGTCATAGGTGTAGGCAGCCACCGTCACGGCCTCACTGTCGCCCTGCATCTGCTGTCGGATCGCCGAGAGCCTGCCGGAAGCATCGTACTCGAACCACTTGGAGTAACCATACGTCTGCCCGCCCATAGTCTGCTTCACGCGCGTTTCGGTCACATCGCCCGAAAAATTGTGAGCATTCGACACAACCTCCCTGCCTTCTGGATAGAGGCCGGCAATGGACAGAATGCTCCGGTAGTTGGCATCGTAGTAGGTCACCGAAGTTAGCCACCGATCGTCCGCAATGCCGAGCACCTTTGTTTTCGTACCGGTGGGAAGGCCCACAACCCCCGTCATCTCCGCCGCGGTTCCTGCAAAAGCCTCCGCAGGCTGGAAAGCATACACCGGATCCCCGCCGAGCCAGTCATAATCGTCGTAATACTAGACAGTCAGGACGTTTTCCGCTACCGTCGTCTGCGGGTAGGTCAGATTTGTATAGCCGTGCAGGGTGCTGCCGCGCGTTTCTCCGAAGGCCGTCTGCATCTGCAGGGCGCTCCGGTGCGCCTCATACGTTCCGCCGGTAAGGATCCCCGTTAGCACCGGGCGGTCGAGGTTGTCGTACTTGGTGAAGGTCCACTGCCCGGCAGCGGCCTGCCTTCCGTCCTGCGTGAGTGCCACCCGTCCGTGGTCGTCGTATTCGATATAATAATACCTCCACAAGTGGCTTAACTCTTTGTGCGGGCTAAGTTAGAAACTCCATTTTCATACATCACTTTGTTTAATGGAATTTAAATACGCATCCCTAAAAGTTTTTATACTTTCTATTGCTACATTAAAAATGTATTCACTAACCTCTTTTTCCGTAGTGAACGTTTTAGAAATACCGACACCGTTAATTTCGTGAAAATAACTATACAGCCACTTTTTATTTTCAAACATACAACGGGTACTGAAAAGTTCCTTTATACTTTGGTCTTTAAGGTAAATATCTTTATTTTGTCCTAACTGTTCTATGGCATAAAATAAGTCATGTAATTTTATGAATTGATAATTCAAGTTATGTGTTCCCAGATATTTAAATCTAACTGCTTCAATCAATTCATTTTCTGAAGTTTTTATGAATTCTATAATATCATTGAATACATACTCACATGCTTCTTCTTCAGTAGTAAAGGTACGTAGATTGTTTTCTCCCCCTCTTTCATCTAAAAAATAAAAATCCCACACCTTGTTTTTTCTATTAAATTCAAGAATATGAGTATCTATTCGATTAGGATTATTGAGTATATATTTGTCTTGCTTTCGTAGCAATTGGTCTATAATATCATATAAATCTTTTATTTTCATGTTTCTATTTTTAGAGGTTATATTTTACAACATAAATCTATATCCGCCTACCTTGTAGTTGGCCTAATATACCCTTGCAGTATAAGTTGCTGTACATTCATAGAAGGTGAAAAATATTGAGTACCACCTCCTGGCTGTCCATAAAAAGGTGCAGTCGTTCCTGACAGTACAGAAAAAGGTCTAAGTACTTCGTATGAATTAAAAAGCTCTATATTAGTGTTGGGATGTAATGATCTATTTGAAAAAGGAGTACCCTCAGGAGCGAAAAATTTTCCTGTTTCAGGTCCATATCTATCTATTATTTGCCCAGGTTGTAACGTGGTTTCTGTAGATTTTCCTTTGAATCCATCATTCCGAGGATAAATGTTTTTCCCATTGAACGGATTCAGTCCTCTTGCTTTTGCGGAGGCATATCCGCTGGTTGCACCGCTTACAGCTCCTATCGCCAATCCCGATACAGCTCCGTCTACTCCGATTTGATGCGCCTGTGACAGGTTCCCCGTCATCA
>JAISVB010000057.1 GCA_031271755.1 Culturomica sp. | reverse complement strand
ACCTCTGATGAGCTTGACGCCTTGCTTGCCACGGACAAAGTCATCAACGTGTGGACTACGCTGAACAGTGTCAACGGCAGGAAGTTTACCGACAAAATTTCCGGTAACTCCATCTTTCTTCCTGCTGCCGGTAGCCGCTACTATGACGGTTCGCTCTACTCTACAGGCAGCTACGGGCGCTACTGGTCAAGTTCACCCAATGATTCTTTCATCGCCTGGAACCTGTATTTCGATAGCAGCTATGTCGACCGGAACTACTACGGCCGGCGCAACGGCGGCTCCGTACGTTGTGTTCGCGCCGAATAATTTGGGAGCGGCTTGTCCGCTCCCATTCGATTCATTTGATTATTTCCGGCCGGCATTTAAAGCCGGCCGGATTCAATCCACTTCCGTTTTTTCCGTTTGATCCAGCCGTACCTTGCGTATTGTGCATAGCGACATAATCAAAAGAGAATTGGTATATATGAATACGAACGGGAATAGATTGGCGGCAGAGGAGTTACAGAAACTCCGTAAGACAGATTTTAGCAAGAAACCCGCCGGGCTCATGCTTCGAATCGATGTGAATTTGGCGTAGCAGTTGGGTATTTATCTGAAAAAGAGCGTGTCCGAGAAAAAATACCGGACACGCTCTTTTTGTAATGTTTTAAAAATAACCACGATAGGTTGTCGTTCAAAAAATAATCGCTATGTTTGCACATAGTATAAAATGCAACAGAATCAATGAACGACATCAGAGAATTGGTATCCTACCTGAGCAAGGCGGAGAGAGGGTACACCAAAATGCTAAACCGGGCCTTTCAGCAGGCAGGCTTTGATCTGAGCCGGGAACAGTACGAACTCCTGCAGGTGTTGTGGGAGGAGGACCACATCAACCAGCAGGCCGTTTCCAAGAAATTGCAGAAAGACAAATACAACGTCACCAAATTGTTGAATACACTTTCCAAACGGGGATTTGTGCAGCGGCAGATGTGCCGGGAAGATCGCCGGAACAATTACGTGGTATTGACGGAGAAAGGGGTGGAGGCGCGCAAAGCGCTCACCGGGATCGAAGAACAATTGCATGCAGACCTCACCTTTACGATTGCTTCCCAGGAGATCAAATCCTGTGTCTGGGTATTGAAAAAATTAACCGATTTAATAGGATAGTATATGGAATTACAAGGATTACAGCCGGAACAGGTATGGCATTATTTCGAGGAGATCTGCCGGATTCCCCGTCCCTCTAAAAAAGAGGAAAAGATCGGCGCGTATCTGGTGGCATTCGGTCAGCGCCTGCATTTGGAAACGAAGCAGGACGAAGCGGGGAACGTGCTTATCCGGAAACCTGCCACACCGGGCCGGGAACAGGCTCCGGTTGTGGTGCTGCAATCCCACATGGACATGGTGTGTGAAAAAAATGCCGACACAAAGCACGATTTTGACCGGGATCCCATTCGTCCTTACGCGGACGGGGAGTGGGTGAAGGCGCGGGGGACAACCCTCGGGGCCGACGACGGGATCGGCATGGCCGCCCAGTTGGCCATATTGGCTTCCGGAGAGATCGAGCACGGCCCGTTGGAATGCTTGTTTACCGTGGACGAAGAGACGGGGCTGAGCGGCGCTTTTGCGTTGCAGCCCGGTTTTTTTGAGGGACGTATCCTGCTGAATCTGGATTCGGAGGACGAAGGGCAGATCTTTATCGGTTGCGCCGGCGGGATGGACACCAGCGTCGAGTTGCCAGTGGAAACAGAGAAAGTACCGGCCGGGAAGTTCGCTGTCCGGATAACGGTAAAGGGGTTGCAGGGCGGCCACTCCGGTGACGATATCAACAAAGGGCGCGGGAACGCCATCAAGATATTGAACCGCTTTTTGTGGGATCTGAACGAGAAATTTCCCCTGAACATAGCCTCCTTCACCGGCGGGAACCTGCGCAACGCCATTGCCCGGGAGGCAGAGGCCGTTGTGGTGGTGAACGGTTGCGACAAAGAGCCGTTGCGGGTGGCTTTTAACCTGTACGCGGCCGAGATGGAACGTGTTTGGAAACAGACCGAACCGGGCTTGCAGTTGGAACTGGAGTCTGCGGATGTGCCGGAACAGGCGTTGACGGCCGCCGATACCGCCCGGTTGCTGAACGCGCTCTATACCTGCCCGCACGGGGTGCACTCCATGAGTTACCGGATGCCGGGCATGGTGGAGACCTCTACCAATCTGGCTTCCGTCAAACAGTCAAAACCCGGCTTCATATCCATCACCACTTCCCAGCGCAGCGATGTCGATTCGGAAAAGCTGAACATCGCCCACGCAGTGGCGTCGGTTTTCCGGCTGGCGGGGGCAAAAGTCACGCACGGAGAAGGGTACCCCGGCTGGGCGCCCAATCCGGACTCCCCGTTGTTGAAAGTGGCCGTGGACTCCTACTCCCGGCTGTTCGGCAAACAGCCGCTGGTGCGTTCCATCCACGCCGGATTGGAGTGCGGGCTGTTTTTGGAAAAATACCCCGGCATGGACATGATCTCCTTCGGGCCGACACTGCGCGGAGTACACTCTCCGGATGAACAGGTGAACATCGCCACGGTCGAAATGTGGTGGAAACACCTGTTGGATATTTTAAAACAGATCCGGTAACTCTTTCGGTATGTCTAAAAAATCGGAGAAGTACGACCGGTTGTACGAACAGATCGCCGGTTATGTCGGGACGACAACGGATATTTGGGCGCGTTTGGCCACCATGGAAGCGGTGCTTCACCACAAAATGCCCTCTTTTTTCTGGACAGGGGTCTATGTATTGTCTGAAGGAGAATTGGTGGTCCGTTCCTACCAGGGGCCCGTCGCCTGCCAGAAACTGAAAGCCCACACCGGCGTCTGCTGGGCGGCTATCGATTCGGGGCAGACGGTCATTGTCGGGGATGTGGGAACGTTTCCCGGACACATTGCCTGCAATCCCCGATCCAAAAGCGAGATCGTCATTCCCCTGCGGGACCGGGAAGGGAATCTGTTCGGCTGTCTGGATATCGACAGCGATGCAGAGGGAGCTTTTGACCGGGAGGACGAACAGGGATTGAAGAAAATTTTGAGTCTGTTGTTTGAAGCCTGACAGAAGTTAAAAAATGTTGCATACGTTGCTTTTTTGGCAAATGAATACTATTTTCGGAGCCATAAAACAAGAATAACAAATATATATGTTGAATATAAAATAAGAGAACCATGAAGAAAGTACTGTTATTGATTTTTGTGAGTTTATTTTCTATGGCCCTGTTTGCTCAGGAATCCGACGGAGCAGCCGAGAAAAATGCCGGGAATGCAGCGTGGAAGGCTAAAAATTTCAAGGATGCATTTGCTAATTTTGAAAAATATCTGGAGATTGTAAAATATTCGGATGCCGCTTATTTATACAATACCGCAGTGGCAGCCGACAGAATCGAGAACTACCTGGCAGCGGAGAAATATTTTGATATGGCTATCCGGAAAAACTACAAATTGGGAGATTCTTACTTCGGTAAAGCCAAGGCGCAGGAGGACCTGAAAAAGGAGGCGGAAATGGTCGCTACCCTGGAAGCCGGACTGAAAGCGGTGCCCGGAAATACAAAATTGGAAAATACATACGGAAACTATTTCCTGAAAAAAGGAGTAGAGGCGCAGACAGCCGGTAATATTTCCAAAGCCTCCGAGCAATACGGAAAAATCACGGCATTGAAAAACAAAGCATTAAAAACCAAAGCATACACGGCATTGGGATCGTTGCATTTCAACAACGGCGCTTCCATCCTGCAAAAAGCCACTCCGATCGCCAACAGCGACAAGGAGAAATACGAAGTTGAAAAGGCAAACGCCTTGGAAGAGTTCAACGAAGCATTGAAGCAGGCTAATCAGGCATTGGCTGTTTCCCCGGAAGATGCGGATGTAAAACAGTTGATCGCCGACATCAAAAATGCCATGAAATAATGGGATCGATACCCCATAAAAAACACTAATTTTCAAGAAAGAGGCTGTCTGAAAATAAAATGAAGCAGCCTCTTATTTTATTTATTAAGAAGTATTCCGGTACTTTTTAAACATCTTTTTGATACCGGAAACCAATGAAAAACAGGTAATAGTATGAAACAGAAGAGATTTATTGGGGAAAACCCGAAAATAGGCATCCGGCCCACCATCGACGGGCGTCAGGGCGGTGTACGCGAATCGCTGGAAGAACAGACGATGAATATGGCGAAAGCCGTAGCCGGATTGTTGAGCGATAAACTGAAATACGCCGACGGAACGCCGGTACAGTGTGTAGTGGCGGATACCACCATCGGGCGGGTACCGCAGGCAGCCGCTTGCGCCGAGAAATTCAAAAAGGAAGGGGTAGGCGTTGTCATTTCCGTGACCCCTTGTTGGTGTTACGGAAGCGAAACCATCAACTACGACGGAACGCTTCCGCAAGCCATTTGGGGCTTTAACGGCACTGAACGCCCCGGAGCAGTGTACCTGGCGGCCGCCCTGGCCAGCCATACCCAGAAGGGAATGCCCGCTTTCGGTATTTACGGGCAGCATGTACAGGATTCCGGCGACCAGAGCATTCCGGAAGATGTACAGGAGAAATTACTGCGTTTTGCCAAAGCCGGCTTGGCGGTGGCCGCCATGCGGGGCAAAAGCTACCTCTCCATCGGTTCCGTATCCATGGGGATTGCCGGAAGTATTGTGGATTCCGACTTTTTCCAGACCTACCTCGGCATGCGGAACGAATACGTGGACATGAGCGAAGTGATCCGCCGCATCGACGAGGAGATTTACGACAAAGAGGAGTACGCAAAGGCGTTGGCGTGGACGACAAAATACTGCAAACCGAAAGAGGGGACCGATTTCAATCGTCCGGAAAAACAGAAGAACCGGGCAGAGTTGGACAGGGATTGGGAGTTTGTGGTGAAGATGTACATGGTGTTCCGGGACCTGATGTGCGGAAATCCGAAACTGAAAGAGTTGGGCTTTAAGGAAGAGACCTTGGGGCACAACGCCATTGTGGCCGGTTTTCAGGGACAACGGCAGTGGACGGACCATTTCCCCAACGCCGATTTTCCGGAGGCTTTGATGAACAGCTCTTTTGACTGGAACGGCATCCGGGAAGCCTTTGTGCTGGCCACCGAAAACGACGCTTTGAACGGGGTAGCCATGCTCTTCGGGAAATTGCTGACCAATACCGCCCAGATATTCTCCGACGTTCGTACCTACTGGAGCCCCGAAGCGGTAGAGCGGGTAACCGGCAAAAAATTGACCGGAGCTGCTGCGAATGGCATTATTCACCTGATCAACTCAGGGGCTGCTTCCTTGGACGGGACAGGGGAACAGCAAAAAGAGGGGAAACCGGCCATGAAACCTTTTTGGGAAATTTCGGAAAAAGAGGTGGAAAATTGTTTGGGAGCCACCACTTGGTTTCCGGCTAACCGGGACTATTTCCGGGGAGGCGGCTTCTCCTCCAATTTCCTCTCCAAAGGAGGCATGCCGGTGACTATGATGCGGGTGAATCTGGTGAAAGGGCTCGGGCCTGTCCTGCAATTGGCGGAGGGGTATACCGTTGAGATCGATCCGGAAGTGCACAGAACCTTGAACGAAAGAACGGACAAGACCTGGCCGACCACTTGGTTTGCTCCGCGCCTGACGGGTACGGGGGCTTTTAAAGATGTCTATTCGGTGATGAACTGCTGGGGAGCCAACCACGGCGCCGTCAGCTACGGGCACATCGGGGCCGACCTGATCACGCTGGCCTCCATGCTTCGGATCCCGGTGTGCATGCACAACGTGGAATCAGGTAAAATCTTCCGTCCCAGCGCCTGGAATGCGTTCGGCATGGATCCGGAAGGGGCGGATTACCGGGCTTGTGAAAATTACGGCGGCCTCTACAAATAAAAAATGGGCAATGGAGATCACCGATAAACAGATCGAACAGTTTGTGGCGGCGGCGCATGAGATCGGCGCCCGCAAACTGACCCGTTGCAGCAGCGGGAACCTCTCCTGGCGGATCGGAGAGCGGGCGTTGGTGTCCGCTACCGGCTCCTGGGTTCCGGAGCTGCGGGCGGAACAGGTATCCATCTGCCGGTTGGATACGGGAGAATGGATCAACGGGGTCAAACCCTCCATGGAGAGCACGTTTCACTTAGCCGTGTTGAGAAACCGTCCGGAGATCAATGTGGTACTGCATTGTCAGAGTATTTACGCCACCACGGTAGCCTGTATGAAAAAGCGGCCGTCGGACTTTAACGTAACGGCGGAACTGCCTTGTCATTGCGGCCGGGAGATCGCGTTTGTGCCCTATTACCGTCCGGGCTCTCCGGAATTGGCCGCTGCCGTGGTGGAAGCGATGCGGGAACACGACTCCGTGCTGTTGGAAAAACACGGACAGGTCTTTGTCGGAAAGGATTTTAAAAACGCCATCGAAAAAGCGGAATTTCTGGAGATGGCGTGTGAGATCATGATCCACAGCGGTATGGAGTACCGTACGCTTACCGGAGAGGAGATACGGGATCTGGACAAATACATCCTGGGAAAAGTCTGTTGTGACGGATGATCTATGAGGTATATTGCTGCTGATTTTGGCGCCGGAAGCGGGCGGGTCATCGTGGGTGAACCCACCCCTTCCGGCATCCTCCTAGAGGAGGTGCACCGTTTTCCCAACCGGCAGATCCGGTTGGGAGATACGCTATACTGGGACTTTCCCGCTCTTTTCGAGGAGTTGAAAACCGGACTGAAAAAAGCGTTCGGCCGGTATGACGACATTCTCTCCATTGGAGTGGATACCTGGGGAGTGGACTTCGGCTTGTTGGACAGGCGGGGACGCTTGCTGGGCAATCCCGTCTGTTACCGGGATGCACGCACGGCGGGTATCCTGGAGCGTGTATTTGAAAAAATACCCAGTGAAATCCTATACGGTTATACCGGCAACCAATTTATGGAGATCAATACGGCTTTTCAGTTGTACAGCTTGGCGCTTTCGGAGGATCCGCAATTGGCCTGTGCCGGAAAACTGCTCTTTATGCCGGATCTCTTCAACTATTTCCTCAGTGGCGTACCGGTCAACGAACAAACAATAGCGTCAACTTCGCAACTTTACAATCCGCTCACCGGAGAATGGGCAAAACCGGTTCTTGAAAAATTGGGGATCCCGGCCGGGATTTTGCAGAAAATCGTGCCGGCCGGTACGGTGCTGGGAGAACTCCTGCCGGAAGTCAGTGCGGAAACAGGAGGAGCCGGCGCCCGCATCGTTGCGGTGGGATCGCACGACACCGCCAGCGCTTTGGCCTCCGTGGAAGCGGAAGGGGAGAATTGGGCTTTTATCAGCTCCGGCACCTGGTCCCTGATGGGGATCCGGACAGCGACCCCGATCCTGACCGAAGAGGCGATGAAAGCCGATTTCACCAACGAAGTCACCGTGGACGGCGGCATTCGTTTTTTGCGGAACATCACCGGATTGTGGTTGCTTCAATGCGTGATGAAAGAGTGGGAGTCCGAAGGAAAAAGCCGGGAGTACGACGCATTGATCGCCGAAGCGGAGCAGAGCGATTTTGCTTCGGTAATCGATGTGGACGACCCCCTGTTCGCCTGTCCGGCCTCCATGCAGGAAGCCATTTGCAACTATTGCCGCCGCAGCGGACAGGAAATACCCCGCACCGGAGGGGAATATATGCGCCTGATCGCCCTCTCTTTGGCTACCAAATACGCCGAGGTAAAAACCAAATTGGAGGAGTGCTCCGGCCGGAAGATCGACACCATCCACATCGTGGGCGGCGGCTCCCGGAACCGGCTGATCAACCGCTTAACGGAAGAGCTGACCGGCGCGCGGGTTGTTCCCGGAGCTGTGGAAGCAACCGCCATCGGCAACATCCGCACCCAGATAAAAGCTATGACTCATCTGTAAATAACACCTGTTGACATGAAAAATACCACTCCTTTGATTTTCCGCCCCCTGATCCTGTCGTTCGTTTTGGTAACGAGCCTTTTTGCTTTGTGGGGCTTCGCAAACGATATCACCAATCCCATGGTGGCGGCGTTTAAAAACATTTTGCTCATTTCCAACTTCGAGAGTTCGCTGGTACAGTTCGCCTTTTACGGAGGATACTGTGTCATGGCCATTCCCGCCGCGCTGTTCGTGCGCCGTTTTAACTACAAAACCGGGATCCTGGTCGGCCTGTTTCTCTATGCCGCCGGCTGCCTGCTCTTTATTCCCGCCGGAAACGCCATGGCTTTTTGGGCGTTTCTCATCGCCTATTTTGTCATGACCTGCGGGTTGTCGTTTCTCGAAACAACTTCCAATCCCTACATCCTGGCGATGGGGGGAAACGAAACTGCTACACGGCGCCTCAATCTGGCGCAGGCGTTCAACCCGATGGGGTCCATTACGGGGATGTTCGTTGCCCGGCACTTTATCCTGGGGCGTTTGGATACGGCTACCGAGGCGGAACGTTTGGTACTGCGCGATACGAACCCCGATGCGTTGGCCGCCATTCAGCAGTCGGACCTGAATATTGTGAGCGGGCCTTACCTGATACTGGGAGCGGTGGTATTCGTATTTTTCCTGCTGTTCCTGCTGGCGCGCCTGCCCAAAGTGAAAACCGAAGTGTCCGACAGGCTTTCGTTGAAAGAAACGGTTCAAAAACTGTTCCGCAACAAAACATACCTTTGGTCTATATTGGCGCAGGCGTTTTACGTAGGCGTGCAGATCATGGTCTGGACATTCATTATCCAGTACGCCGAACACGAGCTTGGAATGCCGAAAAAGGTGGCGCAGGACTTTAACATTGCAGCCATGACCATTTTTGTTTTGAGCCGGTTTATCTGCACCTTCCTGCTCAAGTATTTCAAACCTGCCCGGTTGCTCTCTACTTTAGCCGTGGCAGGCGGGCTGTTTACGCTGGGAACCATTTTCCTGCCCAATGCTCCCTTTGCGGAGGGGCAATACTTCGGAGCCTACTGGGGGTTGTACTGTTTGGTAGCTATTTCGGCCTGTATGTCGCTGATGTTCCCCACCATTTACGGCATTGCGTTGCGGGGGATGGGCGACGAAGCAAAATTGGCTTCCGCGGGATTGATCTTTGCGATCGGCGGCGGCTGCATCATGCCTCCCATGCAGGGGTGGCTGATAGACCGGGCTACGTGGTTCGAATGGTTGTCGCCGGTACGGATATCCTTCGTGTTGCCGTTTATCTGTTTTGTGGTGATCACCTGTTACGGATATTGGGTCTATACAAGTCATAAAAAGTCCAGATAGGGATTTACTTGCGTTATGCCGAAAAACAAGAGTCATCAGGAATCGCCGGAGATCGAGGCGGGAAGACGGTTAAAGAGCCGGGGAAAAACAGTCGCGACTGCGGAGAGTTGTACCGGAGGGTATATCGCACACCTGTTGACATCGGTCGCCGGCAGTTCCGATTATTTTAAAGGAGGAGTCGTGGCCTATTCCAACCGGGTGAAAGAGCAGTTGTTGGGAGTGGATCCCGCCGCCATCCGGACAGAGGGGGCTGTCAGCGAAACCGTGGTGCGCCAGATGGCGGAAGGAGCAAGGAAGCGGTTGGATACGGATTACGCCGTGTCGGTTTCCGGCATTGCCGGGCCTTCCGGCGGCACTCCGGAGAAGCCGGTAGGAACGGTCTGGATCAGTGTGGCCGGCCCGGAACGGACCATCGCCCGGAAATACCTCTTTTCCGCTGTCCGGGAGCAAAACATCGTCTGTTCGGCCCGGAAGGCATTGGAATTGCTGCAAGAGGAGCTGGAGTGATCCTGCCGTTTTGTCAGCAGGTTTGCTGTGGATTTATTCTGGCACAACAATTGCCGGTGGTAAGCCGTACATTCCAAAATGGATCAACATTTAAAACTACATAGACTATGGCAACAGGAAAAATAGGGGTTTCAACGAATGATTTGTTTCCCATTATCAAAAAATTTCTCTATTCCGACCACGATATTTTTTTGCGGGAGATCGTGTCGAATGCAGTAGACGCCACCCAGAAATTAAAGGTATTGGCTACCTCCGGGGAGTTCAAAGGCGAAACGGACGGTTTGCGCGTGCGGGTAAAAGCTGACAAAGCGGCAGGCACCCTGACCATATCCGACAACGGCATCGGGATGACCCGGGAGGAGGTGGAGAAGTACATCAACCAGATCGCTTTTTCCGGGGCGGAGGAGTTTTTGGCCAAGCACAAAGACGATGCCGCAACGATCATCGGCCATTTCGGATTGGGGTTCTACTCCTCGTTCATGGTGAGCGACCGGGTGGAGATCGTCACCCGGTCCTGCAGGGAGGGGGCGCAGGCTGTCAAGTGGTCTTGCGAGGGCAACCCCGAATATACGCTGGAGGATACCGAAAAACCGGAACGGGGAACCGATATCATCATGTATATCAACGAGGAGGAGAAGGAGTTCCTGGAGGAGTCCAAGATCAGCGGGTTGCTGAACAAATATTGCAAATTCCTGCCGGTGGAGATCGTGTTCGGCCGGAAAAAAGAGTGGAAAGACGGAAAACAGGTGGAAACGGACGAGGAGAATGTGATCAACGATACCAATCCCGCCTGGACCCGCAAGCCGTCGGAATTGAAGGAGGAAGATTACCTGGATTTTTACCGGAAGCTCTATCCGGTGGGGGAAGATCCCCTGTTTCACATCCACCTGAACGTGGATTATCCCTTTACCCTGACGGGGATCCTCTATTTTCCGAAGATCACCAACCGGATGGAGATCCAGCGGAACAAGATTCAGTTGTACAGCAACCAGGTCTATGTGACCGATTCGGTGGAAGGAATTGTGCCCGAATACCTGACCCTGCTTCACGGGGTGATCGATTCACCGGA
Source organism: Culturomica sp. (assembly GCA_031271755.1). Classification (GTDB taxonomy): domain Bacteria; phylum Bacteroidota; class Bacteroidia; order Bacteroidales; family Marinifilaceae; genus UBA944. The sequence goes on along the minus strand of JAISVB010000057.1, from coordinate 21,256 downwards.
TATCCCGCTGAATGTTTCCCGTTCCTATTTGCAGAGCGACCGGAACGTCAAGAAAATATCCGGCCATATTACCAAAAAGGTAGCGGACAGTTTGGGAGAGATCTTTAAGAACAACCGGGAAGAGTACGAGAAAAAGTGGGACGACCTGAAGGTGTTTATCCAGTACGGCATGTTGACGGACGAAAAGTTCGACGAACGGGCTAAGGAGATCTTTTTGCTGAAAAATACCGAAAGCAGGTACTTTACCCTGGAAGAGTACGACAATTTGGTGAAAGCCGGTCAGACCGATAAGGAGAACCAGGTCGTCCATCTGTACGCCACGGATGCGGTGGAGCAGTACAGCTACATCGAAAAGGCCCGCGCCAAAGGGTACGATGTGTTGTTGATGGACGGGCAGTTGGATACCCATTTTATCAACCACCTGGAACAGAAAAACGCCGATCACAAATACCTGCGGGTGGATTCGGACGTGGTGGAGAACCTGATCCGGAAAGAGGAGAGCCGTCCCAGCGGTTTGGGAGAAGCCGAACAGGAGGAGTTGCGGACGGTATTTTTTTCCCAGTTGCCCAAAGAGGGAGGCATGTATGTGGTCAATTTTGAAGCGTTGGGAGCAGAGCACGATCCGGTGACCGTTACCCGTGCCGAATTTATGCGCCGGATGAAAGAGATGGCGGCCATGAATCCGGGCATGGGATTCTACGGAGCGATGGGCGACCAGTATACTTTGGTGGTGAATACCGATCATGCGTTGGTGAAGAAGGTCTTGGAAGAGGAGAAGAATCAGATGGACAAAAAATTGGAGCCGATCCGGTTTGAGATCCGTTCGGCCGAGAGCAAAAAGACCGAATTGAATGCCTTGAACAAGGATAAAAAGAACGAGGAGATCCCGCAGGTGGACAAAGACCGCCTGAAGGAGTACGAGGACCAGATCCGGGATATGCGGCAACAGCGCGATCAATTGCTGACCGTGTACGGAGAGGGCAACCAGGTAGTGGGACAGTTGATCGACCTGGCTTTACTGGCCAACGGTTTGTTGAAAGGAGAGGCTTTGAACCGTTTTGTAAAGAGAAGTGTCGATCTGATCGAAAAGTGAAACGGATCAGAGCCGGTACAGCAGCAGCATCACAAAAAACCAGCAGATCACGGAAAGGACAATACCTCTGGCCGTCCGGTATTTTTCCATGCGAAGGAAGAGGTAAAAGAGTCCGAGGTTGGCAAAAAAGATGCCGATGGCGATCAGCTTCAGGTGCACTTTCAGCAAAAAGGATTGTTCGATGAATTCAGCCACCGGCAGGTAACTGAACCGTAACAGGTAAAAGAGGGCGACCACCGGAAAAGGGGCCAACACCCCGATCAGCCATCCGTAGACCGTTCTATCCTTGATCCGTCGCAAAAGAGATCTTTTTAAAGAAACGCGGGAGGTGAAAATCCGGTTCCGGAGAAACGACCGGATTCCAGGAGAGAAAGTGCGGCCGGGAGAGTTCATCCCCGCATTTGTACACATTAACGGTCGCCTTCAGGCCGGAAAAGGAGGGTAACGTATGCTTAAACAGCGCTGTTACCGGGATCGATACCACCAAAGACCAGCGGTTTTTCCCCTGCCGTTCGGCAAACGGTTCCGTTCCCAATGACGGTAAACGCCGGATGCTTTTCAGGATTGTTTCGGAAGCATGTTCCCCGTTGTTCCGGCTTTTGCGGTACCCCAGCAACGCCGTTCCAATGCCATTGAACTCAAAATTGTAATACCCCTCCGCGTCGGGAGCGATAAAAAATTCCACACAGGAATCCGTCCAGACAGGGCCGTTGTCGCAGGAAACTTCGGCCTTTGTATACTCCTCCCGTACATCGTACCGGATAAAAAGCTCCTCTCCGTTGTGCGCCATGCGGAAAGAAACGGAAGGGGTATAGGGGAACGCTTCGGGCCAATTGTTGTGCACCAGTTGTTGAGCCGGAAGAGATTCCAGCAAAGTGGCGGCCGCTTCCAAAGCAACAGCGCTCAAGCCGGGCAGATAGGAAATTCGGTCTACCGGTGTCATCTGATTCTATTTCTGTTTGGCGACCTCTTCTTTTACGATCGCCCGCATTTGTTCGTATTGCGCCTCCATGCTGGTCAGCAATTTGTATTGCGCCCGGGCCCGGGTCAGGTTGTGGCGCTCACTTTTCACCTTGTAATAGTGGTCTCCGTCGATGTAATCCATCAGAAAGCGGAGCACCTGTTCGTAGGTGATGTATTTGGCCGAAAACGCCAGGTATTCGATCTCTTTTTCATTCAGGAACTGCGCCGTTTCGGAAAGATATCCCTGTGTGTATCCGCGGAAAATAGCCAGATTCATGGAAACATTGTCCAGATTTTCATCGTCTTCCAATCCGGTATTGGTGTAGGAACGCATAGCATCTCCGTAGTCGTTCAGGCAGGTGCTGCTCAGCACCGTATCCAAATCGATTACGCACAGTACATTCCCCTGTTTGTCGAACAGGATGTTGTTGATTTTGGTGTCGTTGTGAGTGACCCGGGTCGGAATCGTGCCGTTTTCCACCAACTCCCAGAAACGGAGCATCTCCTCCCGGCGGCTTTCGATCCAGCCGATCTCTTCTGCGACGGATGCTTTCCGGCCGGCGGGGTCTTTGGCAAGCACTTCGTCCCACTGTTTGAAACGGAAGCGGATGTTGTGGAAACCCGGTAAAATATCGGTCAACGGCTCGGTAAAATCGGAGAGCATCGATTGGAATTTTCCGATCCCTTTGCCTCCCTGGTACGCCAGTTCCGGCGTATCGGCCTTCTGGTAATCCACCGTATCTTTGATAAAGAGGCAGACAGCCCAATATTCGCCGGATTCGTCCCGGTGGTAAAGTTTTCCGTCGGCGGCCGGGATCACCGTCAGGGCTTCCCGCATCGGATCCCCGCCGGCAGCGACCACTTTCTTTTTCAGGTGTTCGGTGACCTGCCGGATGTTCTCCATCATGGCCGGCACATTGGTAAAGATATTTTTGTTTTTCCGCTGAAGAATGTAATCCGGCATTTCCGGTTCCGTCGTCCGGATAGTGAATGTGTCGTTGATAAATCCTTCGCCCAGCGGCTTGATACTCTCTACCGTTCCCTGCAATTGAAAACGCGAACTTATACCCTTCAGTTTTTCCATGATTTTGCTACTAATATCTGTTTTATTTTTATGATTGGCACAAATAAACAACAGCAGGCATTGCCTGCCTGTCCGGAAATTCGCAGCAAAATTAGTAAAAAATGTTACTTTTTTCCTGCTACCGCTGTTAATTTGGGAAATATTTTCCAGTCTCGATTAGTTGTAGTAAATTTGGAAGCTAAATAAACCGGAAACGAGAGAATAAATATGGCAGGCAAGCGCGGTGCATTCTGGAAAAAACTGAAATACAACTACAAACTTTCCATTTCGAACGAAACCTCTTACGAGGAGCTTTTTACCATGCGGTTGTCGCGTTTGCGGGTCATCATGGGATTGAGCGTACTGGCTGTGGTGCTGGTCGGATTGACCACTCTCCTGATCGCTTTTACCGATTTGAAGGAGTTTATTCCCGGATTTCCGGATGGGAATATGCGCAGATTGATCACGGAGAATGCGTTGCGGGTGGACTCATTAGGGGTGGAGTTGCAGAAAAAGGACGCCTATCTGAATTCCATCAAATTGGTGTTGCAAGGCGAAGAGGTGAAGGTAAGGGAAATGCGGAAAGATTCGCTGTTGCAGCGCTACGATACCATTCAGTTCTCCATCAGCGAAGAGGAGAGCGCTTTCCGGGCGGCCATGGAGGAGCGGGAACGGTTCAATCTGACGGTCAGCCGCCACAAAGAGAGCAGCAGCGAATTTTACCATTTTTTTTCACCGGTGGAAGGAATTGTGAGCCGCGGGTTTGACGAAAAAAACAGGCACTACGGTACGGACATCGTATCCAAGGCGAACTCCAAAGTTTCCGCGGTGATGGACGGAGTGGTCTGTTTTACGGACTGGACCATTAAAACAGGATACGTCATTCAGATACAGCATTTCAATAATCTGCTTTCCATCTACAAACACAACTCTACGCTGTTGAAAAAACAGGGAGATTATGTGATGGCCGGAGAGGTCGTCGCCATTGTCGGAAATACGGGCGAGGAGACCACCGGCCCGCACCTCCATTTCGAGTTGTGGCATTCCGGAAATCCTTTGAATCCGGAAAATTTTATCCAGTTTAAATAGGTTCATGAAGAGAGTAGCTGTTATAGGCTCTACCGGTTCTATCGGAACCCAGACACTTCGGGTGATCGAAGCACATCCGGAGCAGTTTTGCGCGGAGGTGCTGACGGCGAACGAGAATGCCGCCCTGTTGATCGAACAGGCGCTCCGTTTCAAACCCAATGCGGTGGTCATCGCGAACGAGGAAAAATACCGGGCTGTCAGCAAAGCCCTGGAGCAGGAAGATATCAAAGTATACGCGGGAGAAAGGGCCATCGCCCAGGTGGCGGCGGCTGGAACCGTGGACATAGTGGTGACGGCTACGGTCGGTTACAGCGGATTGTCGCCCACCGTGGAGGCGATCCGGGCCGGTAAAACCATTGCGTTGGCTAACAAGGAGACGCTGGTGGTGGCCGGGGAGTTGATCGCGGAGTTGTTGAAAGAACACCGGCAGGCTTCGATCATTCCCGTGGATTCCGAACACTCCGCCATTTTTCAGTGTTTGGCCGGAGAGGGGGATAATCCCGTCGAAAAGGTGATCCTGACAGCTTCCGGCGGCCCTTTCCGGGGCAGGGACGCCGCTTTCCTGAACCGGGTGACGCCCGAAATGGCGTTGAAACACCCGAATTGGAAGATGGGCGCTAAAGTAACCATCGATTCCGCTTCCCTGATAAACAAAGGATTTGAAGTCATGGAGGCGCGTTGGCTGTTCGGATTGAAACCGGAACAGATCGAAGTGGTGGTGCACCCGCAATCCGTGATACACTCCATGGTTCAATTCACAGACGGAAGCATCAAGGCGCAATTAGGGGCGCCGGATATGCGCTTGCCCATACAGTATGCCCTGACCTGGCCGGCGCGTATGGAGTTGGATGCGGAACGGGTGGATTTTGCGCGGTGTAGTTCCCTGACCTTTGAAGAGCCGGACCGGAAAACTTTCCGGAATTTAGACCTGGCCAGGGAAGCGATGCTCCGGGGGGGGAACATGCCCTGTGTGCTGAACGCCGCCAACGAGGTGGCAGTGGCCGCTTTTCTCCGGAAAGAGATCGCTTTTACAAAGATGCCGGAACTCATAGAACGGACGATGCAGGCCTCCGCCTTTGTCGCTGCGCCGGAATTGGCGGATTATGCGGAAACAGACCGGGAAGCCCGCAAACTGGCCTTGGAATTAACCGGCAAATGGTGTAAATTGTAAGCGAGTATGGAGATTTTTATTAAAATAGTGCAGGTGGTGTTGAGTTTGTCGATCCTGGTGTTGTGTCACGAATTCGGACACTTCCTCTTCGCCAAGCTCTTCAAGACCCGGGTGGAGAAGTTTTACCTCTTTTTTGATCCCTGGTTCTCGTTGTTCAAATTCAAGAAGGGGGAGACCGAATACGGAGTAGGCTGGCTTCCGCTGGGCGGCTATGTAAAGATTGCCGGAATGATCGACGAATCGATGGATACCGAGCAAATGAAACAACCTCCGAAGCCCTGGGAATTCCGCTCCAAGCCTGCCTGGCAGCGTTTGCTGATCATGCTGGGCGGAGTGACGCTCAACATCCTGCTTGCCTTTGCGATCTATATCTGTGTGCTGTTTACCTGGGGAGATACCTATCTGCCGGCCAAAAATGTGGAGAACGGGGTGGTTTGCGACACGCTGTTCCACCGGATCGGCCTGCAAAACGGGGATGTGATCCTTTCGTTGGATTCGGTAAAGGTGGAGAAATTTTACGACATTCTTCCCAACCTGCTCCTGAATCGTTCCCAAAGCATACAGGTAAAGAGAGCGAACCGGACGGTTAACCTGCCGGTTCCCGAAACGTTCCTGGCGGAGGTATTGGCCTTAACAGCCCGCGATCCTGAAATCCGGCTGCTGGCTCCCCGGCGGTTGCAGGACAGTATGTATGTGACCGATTTTGCCGATTATTCGCCGGCGTATGATGCAGGCATCCGACAAAAGGACAGGATATTGACAATAAACGGAGAAACCTTCCGTTTTTACGACCAATTCTCCGATGCGCTTTCCGGATACCGGGATCAAAAAATAGAGATGAGCGTATTGAGAGGGCGGGATACCCTGCTTTTTCCCGTACAATTGGAACACGATGCCAGATTGGGAATTGCATTCGCTTCGACGGAACGCTGGCAATTGGCTACGATACGCTACTCGTTGCTCGAATCCATACCGGCGGGTGTTCGCAAAGGGATCGGACAGTTGGGGGGATACCTGAAGCAGTTTAAACTCCTCTTTACCCCCAAATCGGAAGCGTACAAATCTGTCGGCGGGATCCTGATGATCGGCAGTGTCTTCTCCGGAACGTGGAACTGGCAACTTTTCTGGGAATTGACGGCGTTGATCTCCATTATGCTGGCGGTGGTGAACATCCTGCCCATCCCGGCTTTGGACGGCGGGCACGTGTTGTTTTTGCTGTACGAGATCGTGACCGGACGGAAACCGGAAGAGAAATTCCTGGAATATGCCCAGATGATGGGTATGCTTCTGATACTGGGTCTGTTCCTCCTGGCCAATATCAATGATATTTTCCGGTTTTTCGGATAACAGCCGGCCGGATAGAACGTTTACAGAGGAAAAAACAGAGAACGTATGAAACGGTATATAACGACACTCTTAGCCTGCCTGTGCGGAGCGATCTGCTACGGACAGGAGCAGCAGGTGAACTGGATGACCATCGAGGAGGCTTCCCGGAAGTACGGGGAGGCACCCCGGCCCATCCTGATCGATTTTTACACCGATTGGTGCGGGTGGTGTAAACACATGGACAGGACGACCTATGCCGATCCGGTCGTGATCACGCTGTTGAACCGCCATTTTTACCCCGTTAAAATCAATGCGGAGTCGTCCGATACGATGTATTACAACGGCAGGCAATACCCGCCTGTGGCCAGTGGATCCCGTTTTGTCAGTACGCTGGCTGCGGAGATGCTGGGAGGAAAGATGTCCTATCCGAGTACGGTATTCCTGCACGAAAAGGAGAACATCCGGTTGGCGGTTCCCGGTTATTTGGAGACATTGCAGTTGCAATCGTTCCTGGTTTTCTTTATGGAAAACTGCTACAAATCCACCTCCATCAACGATTTTGCAGAGGATTTTAACAAGGTGTTCAAACCGGAAGCGGGTGTGGACAAATTGACGGAACCGAAGCAATACTGGATCGGTTTTAACGAATTGGAACAGAAGCGGGAACAGGATCCCCGGAAAGTGCTGCTGTTTCTCTCCGCTCCCTGGAGCAATTCCAGCCGGATGATGGAACGGATCGTTTTTCCGGACTCCCTGTTCGCCGAATTGGCGCAGAAGTACTACTACAACCTTCAATTAGAGGCAACGTCGCGCGATTCGGTGGTGTTTATGGGGCATACATTCGGAAACGCCGGAAGCGACGAAGGCAATCTGCACGAATTGGCAATTGCTTTGAGCGACAGGACGTTGCAGGTTCCTGGAATCTATATTTTTAACGAAGAAGGCGGCCTGATGGAGCGAATCCCCTATTATGTGGACGCTAAACGGGGAGCGCTTATTCTGGATTTTATCGGATCGGATGCCTACAAAGACATCTCCTGGGACGATTTTGTCAAAGTCCGGGTAGCCGAAGGATTTTAAGTATCAGTTTAAATTTTATAATTTATATAGTTGAAAATAAATACGATGCGTATTTTTATACTATTTATTGTTCTGTTGGTAACGACGGGTACAACGACGGCTCAGGAACAGGCGCGAATGGTTTTTTACAACGTGGAAAATCTGTTTGACCCGTCGGACGATCCGGATACGAACGACGAAGAGTTCACCCCGGAAGGGCGCCTGCACTGGACGCGCGCCCGGTACACCGATAAATTGTTGAAAATAGCGGAAGTGCTGGAAGCGGCCGGATCCGGGGAGTGGCCTGTCGGGATCGGGCTGTGTGAAGTGGAGAACCGCAAAGTACTGGAAGACCTGACGGAAAAGAGCATCCTGGTAAAAGGCGGCTATCGGATCGTTCATGCCGAATCGCCCGACCGCCGGGGGATCGATGTGGCATTCCTCTATCGGGCAGCGCTTTTTGAACCGCTCCGGACAGCGTCGCTTCCCGTTTCGGAGGATACGTTGCTGTATACCCGGGATATTTTGTATGTATCCGGTATTTTAAGGGGGAAGGATACCCTGCATCTTTTTGTGTGCCACTTCCCTTCCATGACGGGAGGAGAGTTGCAGAGCGAATGGAAGCGGAAAGAAGCAGCCCGTGTTGTGCGGAGCCGGGTGGACTCCATTCAACGGGTAAATCCGTCGGCAGCCGTGCTGATCATGGGTGACCTGAACGGCAAAGCAGACCGGCCGGCGCAGCGGGAAGTGCTGAAAACCCGCGCTCCCAAGGGCAGGATTCGGGACAGCTATCTGTACAATACCGGTTACCACCTGTTGAACAATGCGGCGGCCGGCAGTTACAGGTACCGGGGGAATTGGCAAACCATCGATCACCTGATCGTTTCCGGCGCGATGTTGAACGGAAAAAGTCCCATTCAGGCCGATCGACGGCTGACTGTTTGCGCCCCCTCTTTTTTGTTGGAAGAGGACAAAAGCCATTTTGGTTTCAAGCCTTTCAGAACCTATCTTGGCTTCCGCTACCACGGTGGGTACAGCGACCATCTTCCGGTGTATGTGGATCTGTTTTTATAAAAAATTAACAAAAAAAATAACTAAACCTTTTTCCGCTTTCCGGGTCAAACACTCATTATTGAAACGACAATCGGAATAAGAATTAAGCACTAATTTCGTATGAACAAATGGGTTAAAAGAGGCGTGTTTGCCGCCGTTGTTTTGGTGGTCGCCGGTATGATATTCATTCCCCGGCTGGGAATGTTATCCCTGAAAGAAGGTGGCGAGGCGCTTTCCGGCAGCAAAAGCGCTTCCGAGCTTCCGGTGAAAGGAATGGTGGCTGAAAAAATGCGCTCCGTCGGCGGCTATCACATTGTCGGTACATTGTTGCCGAATGAAGAGGTGGAGTTGGTGGCGGAGATCGTGGGGAAAGTAAAAAAAGTCTATTTTGAGGACGGAACCCGGGTGACAAGAGGCGAGCTGTTGCTGAAAGTGGAGGATGATGATTTGCAGGCGCAGTTGAGCCGGTCTGAGTTCCAGCGGAAGTTGTTGAGCGAGAAATTGGAGCGGCAACGCATCCTGTTGCAACGGGAGTCTATCAGCCGGGAGCAGTTTGACCAGTTGCAGACCGATTACAACATGCTGGAAGCGGACATTTTGTTGTTGAAAGTCAAGATCGGCCGGACGGAGATCCGGGCCCCTTTCGATGGAATAACCGGATTCCGGTACGTCAGTGAAGGCAGTTACGTACAACCCAGTTCCAAAATTACCACCATTGTCGACAATTCCAGTTTGAAACTCTCATTTTCTCTTCCGGCACGGTATGCTACCTATAATTTGCCGGGGAAACGGGTGGATTTTACGCCGGAGGTCGGAGGGAAGTACACGGCTTGGGTCTATGCGGTGGATCCGATGCTGGATCCCGATGTGAAGATGATCACGCTGAGGGCCCGGTACGACAACAGCAACGGAAAACTGATGGCCGGGATGTATACCGAAGGTACTTTGGTGTTGGACGGGGACGAGGAGTATATCTCCATCCCGACAGAAGCGGTCGTGCCTGAAATGAACGGACAGAAACTGTGGGTGGCCAAAAACGGGAGAGCCGTCAGCGTGCCTGTGGAGATTGAAAACCGGGACGAACGAAATGTAAACATTACGACCGGTATTCAGCCCGGGGATACGGTACTGATCAACGGCCTGATGCAGTTGAGGGAGGGGATGCAGGTAAAAGTCTCTTTGTAGTGTTCTGTATAGGGTCATTCTAATGCGCAATCGGCTATGAGTTTTTCCACTACTTGTATAAAACGCCCTGTTCTGGCCACGGTCATGAACATCATCGTTATTTTGGTGGGGTGTATCGGTTTTGTTTATTTGGGGGTCCGGGATTATCCCAGTGTGGATCCCCCTATTATTTCCGTATCCACCAGCTTCCCGGGAGCCAATGCGGATGTGATCGAAACACAGATCACTGAACCGTTGGAGTCCGCCATCAACGGCATACCGGGGATCCGTACCCTGATGAGCACCAGCCGGGACGGCCGGAGCAACATTACGGTGGAGTTTGAGTTGGAGGTGGATCTGGAAACAGCCGCGAACGACGTCCGGGACAAGGTATCCGGCGCCATGAGGCGGCTTCCGCGGGATGTGGATCCGCCTACCGTGACCAAAGCGGATGCGGACGCCCAGCCGATCTTCGGGATCTCCCTCAGCAGCGAGAGCCGCACCCTGATCGATCTCTCCATGTTTGCGGAAAACTACTACAAGGAACGGTTGCAAACCATCAACGGGGTGAGCAGCGTGGGCATCTGGGGGGAGAAACGGTATTCGGTGCGTTTGCAAATGGATCCTGTCCGGTTGGCAGCCTACGGGATTACCCCGATGGATGTGCAGGATGTGGTCGCCAAGGAGAATGTGGAGTTGCCGGCCGGCCGGATCGAAGGAGCGCACACGGAATTGACCATCCGTACGTTGGGTCGCCTGATGAATTTGGAGGATTTTAACAACCTGGTGATCCGGGAAAAAGAGGGGAAAGTAGTCCGCTTCCGGGATATCGGCATAGCGACGATCGAGGCCGAGAATGTCCGTTCCGTGTTGAAGCAGAACGGAGTGCCGATGGTGGCCTGTGTGATCACCCCGCAACCCGGCGCCAATTACATCGATATCGTCGACCGGGCACGAGAGGTAATGGCGGAGTTGGAGAAGGATCTGCCCGTCGACATAACAGCCAGTGTCAACTTTGACAACACGGTTTTTATCCGGAACTCCATCAACGAGGTGCGGGATACGATCTTCGAGGCCTTTGTCCTGGTGGTGCTGATCATCTTCCTCTTCCTGCGGAACTGGCGAACGACACTGATTCCCGTACTGGCGATCCCGATCTCATTGATCGGGGCCTTTTTTATCATGTACATTGCGGGCTTTTCCATCAATATCCTGACGTTGCTGGCGGTGGTGCTGTCGATCGGTTTGGTGGTGGACGACGCGATCGTCGTCATGGAGAATATCTATACCAAGGTGGAACAGGGGATGAGCCCGATGGAGGCCGGTATCAAGGGGACGAACGAAATATTCTTTGCCGTGATCTCTACGACCGTTTCGTTGGTGGCCGTCTTTTTTCCCATCATCTTTTTACAGGGAACGACGGGGCGGTTGTTCCGGGAGTTCAGCATGGTGATCGCCGGGGCGGTGATGATCTCGGCTTTTGTCGCCCTGACTTTTACCCCGATGATCTCTGTTAAGATGTTGCGAAAGGATGCAACGGAGAACTGGTTCTACCGGAAAACCGAACCCTTTTTCAGCTGGATGCTGGATTCGTACCGCCGGGGGTTGGAGAAATTCATGAAACGCCGTTTTTGGGCCCCCATTATTTTGGTGGTGCTGGGAGGGGTGATCTATTTCTGCTGGCTGGCGCTCCCGTCGGAAATGGCGCCGATGGAAGACCGTTCCAACATCCGGATCTCTTCTACGGGAACGGAGGGGACGACCTTTGAATACATGGAACGGTACGCCGACGAGGTATCGGCCGTTACGATGGAGGAGGTGCCGGAATACGACCGGGTCATTGAATTGGTGGGGATGGGAAGCACCAACCGTTCCAACATCACCTTGTGGCTGAAACAGCCGGAAGAGCGCACCCGGACGCAACAGGAGATCGCAGACGACCTGAGTGCGAAGATGCGGCGTTTCACCGGGGCGAAGACCATGGTTTCCCAGCAGCAGACTTTCGGCGGCCGGCGGGGGGGATTGCCGGTGGAGTATGTGATACAGGCCAAGAATCTGGAGGACTTGAAATTGATCCTGCCGGTGTTCATGGAGCGGGTGAACCAAAGCCCGTTTTTCTCCGTGGCGGACGCAGACCTGAAATTTACCAAACCGGAATTGACAATAAATATAAACCGGAACAAGGCTTCGGTTTTGGGGATCTCCATGCAGAATATCGCCCAGACCCTGCAGTTGACGATGAGTGAGCAGCGTGTGGGATATTACATCATGAACGGGAAGCAATACCAGATATTCAGCCAGTTGAACCGTGCGGACAGGAACAAGCCGACCGATTTGCAGAACATCTTTGTGCGGAACAACGCAGGTCGGCTGATCTCTTTGGACAACGTGGTGACCACCTCCGAGAGTTCCATGCCGCCGCAACTTTTCCGGTATGACCGTTTTGTCTCTGCAACCGTTTCGGCCGGTCTGGCCAAGCGGGTGACCCTTTCGCAGGGATTGCAGGAGATGGACCGGATTGCGGACGAGGTGTTGAGCGATGATTTTAAAACCACGCTTTCCGGGAGTTCCAAAGACTTTGTGGAGAGCTCCTCCAGCCTGATGTTCGCCTTTGTCTTGGCGTTGGTATTTATTTACTTAGTGCTGGCAGCTCAATTTGAAAGTTTCAAGGATCCGCTGATCATCATGTTCACGGTTCCGTTGGCGTTGGTGGGAGCGTTGCTGACATTGCGCTATTTTGACCAGACCATGAACATATTCAGCCAGATCGGGATCATCATGCTGATCGGATTGGTGTGCAAAAACGGGATTTTGATCGTGGAGTTCGCCAATCAGCGCAAGGCGACGGGCGAACCGATGGTGGAAGCGGTGAAGAATGCGGCAGTAGCCCGTTTCCGGGCCATTCTTATGACCAGTTTATCTACGGTGCTGGGGTTGATTCCGATGGCGATCGCTACGGGAGCCGGAGCGGAAAGCCGTATCGCTATGGGATTGGCGGTTTGCGGCGGGATGATCTGTGCAACCTTCCTTTCGCTCTTTATTATTCCGGCGATATATACCTATTTCTCGTCGGACAGACCGAGAGTACAGAGCGGAATAGAGGAGTGAACGATGGACGTATAAAACCAGGATGGAATGAATCTTTTAAAATTTATCGGAACAGGGGTGATCGTGACGGCAGGGCTGTTCGCTGCAGAAGCGCAGGGGGTGCTTTCATTGGAGCAGTGTATTCAGCAGGCGTTGGAAGCCAACTACTCCATCAAAATGGTCAGGAACGAAGAACAGATAGCAGACAACAATGCGAACATAGCCCCTTTTCTGCCGACACTGAACGCCGATGCCCAGCAGACGCAACGGATCAACCAGACAAAGAGTAAGGTCGACGGAACACCGATCGAGAACAGCGGTGTCGGGAGCAATGCGCTTTCGGCCGGGGTGGCGTTGGATTGGCGCCTATTCGACGGGCTTTCCATGTTCACCACATACGAGAAGTACCGGGAAATGGCCACCATCGGTGAACTGAATACGCAGATGGCGCTGGAGAATCTGGTGCTTACCGTCAGCGAAGCGTATTACGATGTGGTGATCCAGCACAACAAACTGGAGGCGGTTCACCATTCGCTGACTCTTTCCAAGGACCGGTACAACGAGGCATTGGACAAGTACGTGCTGGGGGTTTTGTCCGGATTGGAGGCGCAACAGGCCAAAATCGACCTGAATGCGGACAGTTCCAGATACGTGAAACAGCAGGAGGTATTGAAGAGCGCCTATATTTCATTGAACCACATTTTGAACATAGAACTCAATAAGGTCCTGTATGTCCGGGACTCCATATCCCTGCTCGATCAGTTGATGCTGGGGGAATTGCAGGAGAGCACGCTGAGTTCGAACACCTCTCTGATCATCGCCCGGAAAGATCAGAAGATATCCGCTTTGGATGTGAAGATAGCCCGTTCGGCGCTTTTTCCCACGCTCGATTTTAATTCCGGTTACAATTACAGCCGCACGCAGACGCCTTCTGCCTCCGCTTCTTTGAATCGCACCAACGGTTTTTATTGGGGATTTACCATGCGGGTACCTCTTTTCGACCGGTTGGAAAACAACCGCAAGATCCGGAATGCCCGGCTGACGGAGGAGAATGCGGAGTGGTCCTGCAAGGAGTTGGAACTGCAGGTCATGGCAGATCTGGCTCAGTTGTACAACAACTACGAAAACAACCTGCACATCGTGAATTTTGAGATCGAGAACGCAGGGATCGCTTACGACAATCTGGATGCGGCGTTGGAAAAATACAAGATCGGATCGTTGCCCGGTATCGAGTTCCGGGAATTTCAGAGAAGCTACATCGATGCGATCGACCGCAAACTGGCGGCCATCTACCAAGCGAAGATCTCGGAGTTGAGCCTGTTGTTGATCAGCGGGCAGATGAGGGTGGCCGAATAGGGTTTACTCTTCCGTTCTTCCCGCTGTGTAGTTCCGCCATTTTTCCACCAACTGCGCCATGTCGTCCGGCAGGGGGGAGTCAAAAGAGAGGTGTTGGCCCGTAACAGGGTGTATAAATCCCAATGTTTTGGCGTGAAGCGCCTGGCGAGGACAGAGAGCGAAGCAGTTGTGGATGAATTGCTTGTATTTGGTAAAAGTGGTTCCCTTCAGGATCTCGTCTCCTCCATACTCTTTGTCGTTGAAAAGCGGGTGCCGGATGGATTTGAAATGGGCCCGGATCTGGTGTGTCCGTCCGGTTTCCAGTACACACTCCACCATGCTGACATAACCGAGGCGCTCGATCACTTTGTAGTGGGTAACAGCCTCTTTCCCGTGGCTACCGTCCGGATAGACCGACATGATCTTCCGGTTGACGGGGTGCCTTCCGATGTGACCGGTGATGGTGCCGGCCTCCTCTTCGGGAGTTCCCCAGCAGATGCCTACGTATTTGCGCTCGGAGGTTTTGTGGAAAAACTGTCCGGCCAAATGTGCTTTGGCCTGTTCGGTTTTGGCAATGACCAGCAGGCCGGAAGTATCTTTGTCGATCCGGTGGACAAGGCCGGGGCGTATGTCGTTGCCCGTAAAGAGCGGGTTCTCTTGCAGGTGATACACCAGCGCATTGACCAGCGTGCCGGTGAAATGGCCGAAAGCCGGATGCACCACCAGGCCGGCGGGTTTGTTCACCACCAGCAGGCTGTCGTCTTCAAATACAATGTCCAACGGGATGTTTTCCGGAACAATTTCAATCTCCCGTTTGGGGTACCGCATCACCACGGAGACCACATCACCCGGCTTGACCCGGTAATTGGATTTCACCGGCTTGTCGTTCACCCGGATGTAGCCGGCGTCGGCGGCATCTTGGATTTTGGTGCGGGAAACATGGGGGAGGCGGGCCATCAGGAATTTGTCGATCCGCAACAGCTCCTGTCCCCGGTCTGCTTCGATCCGGTGATGTTCAAACAGATCGCCTTCCTGTCCCTCCTCCGGCAACTCGTCCGACTCTTCCGCTTCCTCTGGATATTCAACCATTTCGGGCAATGTAAAGTTTATGGGTCAGTAGGTGACAAACAGTGAGTCGAGCGATTGAAGAATGGTTTTATCCCGGGTGATGTAGAGCGTGACCTCTCTGCCTGCCTGTACGTATGATCCTTCGTAATAAGCGGGTTCCTGTTTGTATACGCGGGCGGCCAGCCTGTCCGCACGGGTCTGTACACTTTCGTCCGGAACGATCTCGCCCACATTCAGATAACTCTCCCTGATCCGGGAGATCGCCTTGTTCAATCCCAGTCCGTTCAGCCGGGGAAGCGGAACGGCATTGTCGCCGTTCCCGGAGCCGAGCACAATGTCTATCGTTGCTCCTTTCGAAAGACGGGTGCCGGGTTCGATCTCCTCTTCCCGGTGTTTCAGTTTCAACACTAAGTTTTTAAATTCGGAAGGCTCGTATTCGATCCGGCCGATCTGGAACCCTTTGGCTTCTAAGGTCTGGAGGGTTTGCCGGTGCGAGGAGTTGTTCAACCGGGGTACTGTCACCGTTTCCGGAGCCGAAGCGTTTACGATCAGGTGAATCAACCGTTGCGATTTCACTAAGGAGCCGGTCAGCGGGTATTGTTCCTGTACCGTACCGGGTTGGGCGCGGTCATCGTAAATGGAGTCGGTCACGGTAATCTGCAGATCCTGTTGAGCGGCCACTGCTTCGGCCTCTTCCACCGTCAAGTCTTTAAAGAGCGGTACGATGATGAAATGGCCGTGATCCGTATACTTTTTCAATTGTTTCAGGGTGTACAGACCGGCCACAAAAAGGATTGCAAAGGCAACAATAACGTTCAGCAGGTAAAAAGTTATTCTCGGGTGTTTTTTGAAAATCATATCCCTCCTTGTTAGGTGCATGCAAAAATAAGCCAGATTTTTAAATAATCGCCTACTTTTTCTTAATTTTGCCTATTCGGGCGGGGTATTCCGTCCACAAGGTAAAAAAAGAGGTATGCCAAGGTATTTTTTTACACTGCTGTTGCTCTTGTGCTGCCGGTTGCTGTTTGCCCAGCCGGCGGAGGTGAAGCGTTCCGGAGATATCATCACCATTCGGGGAGAGAGTTACTACCTGCACGTAGTGGATGCGGGCCAGAGCCTTTATGCCATCGGCAAAGCGTACGGAGTAGATGTGGAGACGATCCTCAAAATAAACCGCAAAGAGACCTCTGCGCTCAGCATGTTCGAAGTGCTGAAAATTCCCTATGTGGCGCCTTATGTGGAACGGGATGATACCTATTATTACCACGTTGCGCAAAAGGGAGAGACCATCTATTCGCTTTCCCGGCAATACGGCATAAAACCCAAGCGGATCTTGCAGGAAAACAGGCAATACGAAGAAAAGCCGCTTGCTGTCGGAAGCATTGTCCGCTTGCCGTTGGCGGAGATGCGGAAAGAGGAGCGGAGAGCCATTGTGGAGGCGGAAATTCGAACATCCGAACCGCAGGCTGTTCCTCCGGTTGTGGAACCGAAAATTGACCGTTCACTGGAAATGGCGGAAGATAGCAACCAACTTCCGGTCGGAGAAGTGAAAGTGGCCATTCTGCTCCCGTTGCATGCCCAAAATACGCTCCGGAACAATACCCGTCCGGATCTGGACGATACTTTGCAAACCTGGAGATACACCCCCGGAATTGTCCCGAAATGGGAGGGATTCCTCTATTTTTACGAAGGATTACTCCTGGCGGCGGACAGTTTAAAACGGGCAGGTTTCCGCATGGAGTTGTACACGTACGATACGGAATATTTTTCCGACGGGATCTCTTCGAAGATGCCCGCTCTTGCCGAAGAGCTGAATCGCGTAAATCCGGATCTGATCATCGGTCCGGTGTATGCGTCTGAATTCCGGATGCTGGAGGAGAAGTTGGAGAACAAACAGATACCGGTGGTTTATCCGCTTTCCGCCCGGACGGAAGGGTTCGGGAAACACCCCAATTTTATACAGGTCAATACGGCAGCCGGTTCGGTGGCGGAACAGGTGGCGAGATGGATCTCCGGCTACCCGGAAGCGCATGTCGTCTCTTTCCACTTTTTTGGGGATGAGTACCGGGAGGAGGCAGCAATGACCCGGTTGACGGAACAAAAAATGCGCATCCAGGATTCGCTGGCCCTCCCCGGACACATTCCCGGACGTTTTTGCAAATGGTCGGTGGACGGCGCCTCCCTGGATTCGCTGGGCGGGTGTCTGGATCCGAACCGGGAGAACATCTTGTTGATCCCTACGGCGAAAGAGGCCGAAGTCAGTAAATTATTACCTGTTCTCTCTTCTTTTGCCGGTACCTATCGCATGACCGTTATCGGATTGCCCGACTGGCAAAATTTTACATCGGTGGATTTTGAAACCTTTTATAAATTGAATGTAACGTTTTTTTCCTACAGTTTCATTAATAATTTTTCGAACGAAGCCAAAGCGTTTTCCACCCGGTACCGGGAGTGGTTTGGAACGGAACCGCAAACACTTTCCAACAAAGCGTTCGATATCGGGCTCTATTTTATTCCCCTGGCAGCCCGTTTCAAGGGAAATACGCTTGCCGCCATCGGTTCCTCGCCCCGGGAGAGCCTCTTTTCGTCGTTCCGTTTCGGTCGCTTCAACGCAGAGAGCGGCTGGGAAAATCGTGGACTCCTGATGATCCGGTATGCTTCCGACTATACTCTCCGGATAGAGCGGATGAAATAAAAATGTCCAAAAAGTACTTATCTGCTTCATTGCTTGATTTGTCAGTCGTCGGTCACATACGTTAGTATGCTCCCGTCCGCCTGAAAATCAGTGGCTTCGCATATAAGCACTTTTTGGACATTTTTTATAAAAGGAGAAGAGGCTGCCTGAATTGACAGCCTCTTTCAGGAGTATGGATCCGGTTTATTTGGTTTGTACAAGGTGCAGGGTATCCATAGCGATCACCAACTCTTCGTCCGTGGTAATGCTCATGATCACGGCTTTGGAGTCGGGAGTGGACAACACCTGGTCTTTTCCCCGGGTGACTTTGTTGATCTCGTCGTTAAAACGGAGTCCCAGAAACTCTAAATTGGAAGAGACCATCCTCCTGACGGCGTGGTCGTTTTCCCCGATGCCGCCGGTAAAGATGAGCAGATCCACTCCGTTGAGTACGGCAGCGTAAGATCCGACATACTTTTTGACATTGTAGCAGAAAACCTCCAGGGCTAATTTGGCCCGTTCGTTCCCGGATTCGGCTGCGGCGTGGAGTTCCCGAAAATCGGACGATACGCCGGAAATGCCCATCACACCGGACTCCTTGTTGGTCAGGGCGACAGCCTGGGCGGCCGACAACCCTTTCTTTTCACAGATATACAACAGGGCGCCCACATCCAGATCCCCGCAGCGGGTACCCATCACCACCCCGGCCACCGGCGTAAAACCCATAGAGGTATCCACCGATTTTCCCTTGTCAATGGCTGTGATGGAAGAGCCGTTGCCCAGATGGCAGGTGATGATCTTTTTCTCTTCGATCTTCCACCCTAACAGTTTACAGGCTTTTTCCGCCACAAACTTGTGGGAGGTTCCGTGAAACCCGAATTTCCGGACACTGTACTTTTTGTAGTATTCGTAGTCGATACCGTAAATATAGGCCTCTGCCGGCAGGGTCTGGTGAAAAGAGGTGTCGAACACGGCTACCTGCGGGATGTTGGGGAGCAGCCGCTCCATGGTGTCGATCCCTTTCAGGTGGGCCGGATTGTGCAGGGGAGCGATTTCGCTGCAGGCAGCGATCTTCTCCTTCACTTCCGGCGTGATCCGTACGCTTTTTGAAAAATACTCCCCGCCGTGCGCAATGCGGTGGCCGGCGGCGTTGATCTCTTCCAGGGAACGGATCACTCCGTGCTGCTTGTCGGTCAGGGCCTTCAGAACCAGATCCATTCCGGCCGTGTGGTCGGCAATGGGAAGCGTCGTTTCGTATTTTTCTTTGCCTTCCGGTTTGTGCGTGAACGCGCCTTGCGCCAGGCCGATCTTTTCAACGATCCCTTTGGCCAGCACCACCGGTTCGGCTTGCATGTCTAACAATTGGTATTTGATGGAAGAACTTCCGCAGTTCAAAACGAGAATATTCATTGTGTCTATTTTTTAAATTCAATATTATTTCGTCAGACCGGCCGCCTGATTTACGGTGATCGCCACCAAATTCACAATGTCGCTTACCGAACAGCCTCTCGACAGGTCGTTGATAGGAGCGGCCATGCCCTGGAGTACGGGGCCGATGGCTTCTATCCCGGCGATCCGCTGTACCAATTTGTAACTGATGTTTCCGACTTCCAGAGTGGGGAAGATCAATACATTGGCTTTTCCGGCTACCGGACTTCCAGGCGCTTTCAGGGTTCCGACAGAGGGGACCAAAGCGGCGTCCGCCTGCAACTCGCCGTCGATCATCAGCTCCGGCGCCATCTGTTTGGCCAATTCGGTTGCCTGGACAACTTTGTCTACCATTTCATGTTTGGCGGAACCTTTGGTGGAAAAACTGAGCATGGCTACCCGGGGTTCGATCTTTGCAATGCTTTTAGCCGTACGGGCCGTAACGACGGCGATCTGCGCCAGCTCTTCCGCAGTGGGATTGGGGTGGACGGCGCAATCAGCTACCACCAACAGGCCGTTTTCTCCGAATTCGGGTTTGTTGGTCAGCAGCAAAAAAGCTCCGGACACCACAGAGATACCGGGTTCGGTTTTGACGATCTGAAAAGCGGGGCGCAATACATCGCCTGTAGCGTTGATGGCTCCGGCTACCTCTCCGTCCGCATCGCCGCTTTTGATCATTAGCGTAGCAAGGTAGAGCGGGTCGGTTACCAACTTCAAGGCCTCCTCTTTGGACATCCCTTTGCTTTTTCGCAATTCTACCAGCAGGTCGGCATACGCTTCTTTGCGGGCATGCTGTTGCGGGTCGATGACGGTGGCGCGGGAGATGTGGGAAAGCCCCAACTCTTTGGATCTCTTTTCGATCTCCGCCGGATTTCCAATCAGGATCAGTTGCGCCAATCCTTCGGCTAAAATCGTATCCGCCGCTTGTAAAGTGCGTTCTTCGGTTCCCTCCGGAAGAACGATCCGTTTGTTGCATTTGCGTGCATTCTCTTTGATCTGTTCCAGTAATTTCATAAAATGTTCAGGTTTATGTTGTAATTGATGATTGAAAACGATTCCCGTGTAAACCGGGAGCAGTGTGTGGAAACGAAAGGGGCTGTCTAAAAAATGAAATTTAGACAGCCTCTTTTCTTAATTCACAAGAAGTGTTTATTCTCCGTCTTTGTAGATGGTCACACAGGTATTGGAGTTCCCTATATCCATTCCGACTGCCAATTGGGGATTCCGGAATATTTTGATTTCATCCGCTTCGATGTTGTTGGGGATATTGGTTTTGGCCGCTCCGGATTTGATCTTGGAGTGGAGGCAATATCCGTGCGAAGCGCATTTATCGGGTTCGGGGTAGATCTCTACGGAAACAACGCTGCCGAACTCTTCCTTGAAACAGTTCACCAATTCCGGATAGAAGGCGCCGCCTCCAACTAAGTACATTTTGGCGGTTTTGTTGAAATCGTCGTCGGTAAAGGCTCTCCGCAAATTGGGAGCGATGATTTCGTGGTAGTATATTTTCAATGCTTTTTCCCGCAGATCCAGAATATTGTGTTTCACCCGGTTCACCGTAATGCTTCCCTGCTGGAAAGCCACGTCGATCTGGTGTTCTGTTTTCAGATTCAGGTAAAAACTTTTATTCAATTCATTCGACAGCAGGTTCACGGCGTGACGTACCCCGTGCGTGCTGACGGC